>DFVG01000008.1 GCA_002379985.1 Flavobacteriaceae bacterium UBA4166 | reverse complement strand
GGGCGCGTAGCTCAGTTGGTTCAGAGCACTTGGTTTACACCCAAGGGGTCAGGGGTTCGAATCCCTTCGCGCCCACTTAAATAACAAATCCCGATGCAATGAGCATCGGGATTTTTTTATTTCATAGCTTCAAAAACTTGTTTTTGAAAGCAAATGGAATAAAAAAAGAGTTTGCACAGCAAACAAGGATTTGTAGTTGCACTAGTGGTTTCGCTTCGGGATCTTTTCCGCAGGAAAAGAATCCCTTATGAAAAATATTCTTGGATGTTTATTCCTAGAACCCTGTTTTCAAATCGCTCCACGCTAAAAGCGTTTATACAGCAATCAAGGATTTGTAGTCGCACCAGTGGTTTCGCTTCGGGATGTTTTACGAAGGAAAAGAATCCCTTCAGAAAGGTATTCTTGCATGTAACCTCTTGTGGCCCTAGTATCAGCTCGCTTCTCCCTAAAAGAGTTTGCACAGCAAACAAGGATTTGTAGTTGCACTAGTGGTTTCGCTTCGGGATGTTTTCCGAAGGAAAAGAACCCTAAACCGATTGGATTTTATTTGTAGCTGGGAATTCGAGTATTACAGTAGATCACTCTCCGTGCGCAATTTTTTTAATAGTTTCTATATCTCAAATATTCAGGCAACTAAGAATTTATTATCTTTAAACGTTAGCTCCCTGTTTTGTCTAACTCCCGATAATGGGAATAAATAATGTTATTATGAAAAATGGGTTATTATTACTGCTCTTTATGGTGTTGGTTTTCGGTAGCTGTTCTCCAGAACAGGAACCGGACGCTGCTTTGTTAGGCATAAAACAGCAAGAGAAAGAACTTACTAGTCAAGAGATTGAATTGGTGACACAAGCCATTGTAAAGGGAATATTAGAAAGCAATTGTAATTGATTCATACGAAAAAAATCTATTCCGTATTTCCGTTAAATATATGCACCGCTCCTAGATAAATAGCAGCGGTTTTTTTATTTTTGAATCTTAGTAGGGTCATTAACTCAGTTGGTTCAGAGTGTTACCTTGACAGGGTAGAAGTCACTGGTTCGAATCCAGTATGACCCACATCAAGCAGCATCCCGGGAAGTTTGTTCTCGGGATTTTTAGTTATTGACACCTATTTCTTTGCTATTTTTTTGGTTTTCATTGCTCAGGTAACAACTTCATACTATCTTTTATACCTTAATCGAAATGCAGTGAATCACCTTATTAAGAACTTTATTAAAGGGGTCGTTAAGAGACGACACCAGCGCAACAACCAAACAAAGTTGACCGAAGCCCTCGTTGAAGAGAAAGCCAAGCGCGTTGAAATTGAAATCTCTCATGAGCTTCGCGATTTTTTCTATATCATTTTAGGCGTAGTGGCAGCTACTTTTGGGCTACACGGTTTTTTATTGCCTAACTCTTTTATCGACGGTGGGGTGACAGGAATATCTTTGATCATCACTGAGTTGTTGGGCGTTCCTTTACCTATTTTGATCTTCGGAATCAACTTACCATTCATTGCATTGGCTTACGTGGCGGTAAGCAGGCGATTTGCTGTTAAAAGTATTATCGGAATTTCGTTGTTGGCTATTTCTTTACATTTTATTCATCTGGAATCCATTACCGATGCGCCTATTCTTATCGCAGCTTTCGGCGGTCTGTTCTTGGGGTTGGGTATTGGGCTCGCCATACGGGGTGGCGCCATCATCGACGGTACAGAAGTACTGGCTATTTACATCAGTAGGAAATCAAACCTAACCGTAGGAAACGTGATCTTGATCTTCAACATTGCAATTTTTCTTACGGCTGCCTATATTTTTTCTACGGAAACGGCATTGTATGCGATCCTAACCTATTTTGCAGCCTCTAAAACCGTCGACTTTGTGATCGATGGGATTGAAGAATTTATGGGGGTGACCATTATTTCTGAAAAACACGAGGAGATCAGAAAGGTGATTATTGAAAAACTGGGCAGAGGATGTACCTTGTATAAAGCTCAGAATGGATTTCAGAAGGAAGGTGTTGGCCTAAGAGATACGATGGTGGTGTATACGGTGATTACGCGTTTAGAGATGAGCCGACTTCAAACTGAAGTGGATAAAGTAGATGAGCAGGCGTTCATCATTATGGCCTCTGTAAAAGATGCAAAAGGGGGAATGATCAAAAAGAAACCGCTCAAAAAGTTGCATTAAGAAACTACGGTTTTTCGAGATGGATCTTTCTTTCTGAATAGAAAAAAACCCACATTAAATGTGGGTTTTCGTTTTTTGTGCTTTCTTTCAAATTATTCTTTTAAGATACTGCTGTTGAGGCGTTCCTTTCCGCGTTTTGACCAAGCATTCAACATCCAACTGGCTTTTTCCAAATAGCGAATGTAAGCACCAATAAGATCGATGGTACCTTCATCACCGGTTTCATCGGCCTCTTTTACTACCTTCTTCATTTGCTCTAAGAGTTTCCCGTGGTCTTCAATCAAACAAGCCACCATCTTTTTATCATCGATCAAAGACTTTTCTTCGTCAATATTCGAAATTTCTAAATAATCACTGTATTTGCTCATCGGGTGGAAATTCAGTGTCAAAATACGCTCAGCAATTTCATCAATCTTTTCACGAGCGTCCATATATAACTCTTCGAACTTGAGATGTAGATCGAAAAAGTTTTCTCCAAGGATGTTCCAGTGAAAGTTTCGAAGTTTTTGGTAGTATAAGTGATAATCTGCTAGTAAAATATTCAACTCCTTAACCGTAGGCTTATGTAGTTTTTCTTGTTCTTCTAAGTAATTCATATGCTGTATATTTGGTAATTTTTCAGTATAAAGATACAGCAATAGCAGTCTGAAATAAAGCGTTTTAACGCCCTTTAACCGAAATTATAAATTCCCTAACGTATAAGGAAATCTAATGAAATGATTGTTGAAAGCAATGCTGTTGCTTACTGAGGGTCCGGTAATTTTTTCCAAAGCTTGTCAGCTGTTAACTGAAACGTTCCTACATAGTCAAAATTACATTCATCGGGAGCGATGGGTGAAAGAAAGGTTTGCTCTTTTTTGTCTCGATACAAATAATAGGTAGCGCCTACATTCGGTTCGAACTGGAAGCGCGCGTTATAAATCAAGTTATTGTACTCATATTCTGAACGGAGGGTGTCAAACTGTTTTTTCAGTTCTTGATAGCGCGTTGACAATTCCTTATTTACCTTCTCAATGTTTCTATTTTTCCAATGTGTTGTGTCGTGGGTGGTAATTGCCGGCGCACCTAGATTCGTTCCATACGCCTTGAGGGCAGCATCATAACGTTGTTGCTGTTCGTCATAGACTACTTGATCGGGTTTTTTCTCTTTACTCATGATCGTTTGGAAATCTTATTATGTGTAATCGCGCGTTGGCGCGAACACTTAAACCTACCTTCTCCGTTATCAAAGGTACGTAATTTGGCATGTTTGGTCGAACGACCTTGCACTCGTTTTCGCCACATTCTAAAACTGGACGCTTTCATATTCCGCCGCATAAATGTGATGACCTCTTCTTCGGTGAGGTCAAATTGAAAAGTGATCGCCTCAAAAGGAGTGCGGTCTTCCCAAGCCATTTCAATAATTCTATCTCGTTCTCTTTCTGTAAACTCTTTAGTATTCATCAGGGTTTTTTATAATGTGTTGCGCACGCTTTTTATGTGCTGATAGCGTTTCCTTATTCATCTTTTCCAAAAGGTTCATCATCATCCCCATACGTTGATTATCCTTAAAATGATCTCGTTTTTCATCGAGAAAGTTCCAATATAAGCTGTTAAACGGACAAGCATCGTCCCCGGTCTTCTTAGATACTTTATATTGGCAGTCACCACAATAATTGCTCATTTTATTGATGTAGCTTCCGCTGGAAACGTAGGGCTTTGTAGCGATCTTTCCGCCATCGGCAAACTGACTCATCCCTCGGGTATTGGTAATTTCCACCCATTCAATCGCGTCTATATAGATCCCTAAATACCAATCGTCAACTTCGTTGGGATGAACTTGCATGAGCAAGGCAAAATTTCCGGTGATCATTAAACGTTGAATGTGATGCGCATATGCATGATCCAAGCTTTGCTTGATGGCGTGATGGAGACAGTTCATTTTCGTGTTACCCGTCCAATAGAATTCAGGAAGGTTGTTTTGATTGTCTAGTTTATTAGAACGTCTGAAACCGGGCATCTCTAACCAATACATGCCGCGCATGAACTCCCGCCAACCAAGGATTTGCCGAATGTACCCTTCCACCTGAGAGATATCGATACGCTCTTTATCTTCCTCCCAAGCGTCAATAACAGCATTGATGACTTCTTTCGGACTGATCATTTTAGTATTAAGTGCAAATGATAATTTACTGTGAAATAAAAAGGGTTCGTCAGGGTCCATTGCATCTTGATAATCACCAAAATGCGGTAAGAGTTCTTTTGTAAAATAACGAAGCACTTGCAAGCTATCGCTTCGGGAAGTAGGCCAACGAAATTGTTCCGGATCAATGGTTCCTATGGTTTTGATCTCGTGAGATTCGATCAAAGCAAGGAGTTTAGTTACGTCTTTACGAAAGCCTTTATCATGCGGAATTTCAGGAGTACCTTTCCACTTTTTTCGATTGCTTTTATCGTAATTCCATTTGCCTCCTACGGGGTCTTTGTCATTAACCATTAAAATATCTTGTTTCTTCCGCATATAGCGGTAGAAATATTCCATGGTGTAGGTTTTCTTGTCGGAAAAGAAAGCGGATAACTCTTCTCTTGTCGTCAGAAAATGTTCGGTGTCAAATGCTTCAGTAGGAATCTCTAGAGTGTCACAGAATTCTTGTAACTGAAGGTCCAATCGGTATTCATCCGGAAGCAAGTATTCAAATTTTTCAATGTCAGTCGAGGCGATCAAGGCCTTCAGGTTCTTCGGAAGCGCTTGCTGATTTTCATCAGTATCTAAGGTATGATAAATAACTTCGTGTCCACGTTCCGAGAGCCATTCCGAAAAATTCCGCATGGCGGCAAAAAATCCTACTACCTTTTGGATGTGATGCGCCACATAGTCCGTTTCCTGTCGCATTTCTGCCATATAATACAGAACGTCCTCCTCAGTGTCCTTAAACCAAGAGTGCTTATAATTCAATTGATCGCCTAAAATAAGTCGTAGTGTTTTCATAGTGGTGCTTTTTCTGAAAACCATAAATCCCGAAAGGCCCCATCTTCGTCGTATCGTTCAGCTTGCTTTTCTACATCAAATTTTCGATTTCTCGGGTCGTTTCCCACTCCGGCTACGTACATCCAGTTTCCGTAGTTGCTGTGAACGTCATAATCGAGTAATTGCGACTCAAAATAGGCCGCGCCAATCCGCCAATCTTGATGTAGTTCTTTAGCGAAATAAGAGGCGACATTTTGCCGACCCCGATTGCTCATCCAGCCTGTTTTTTGAAACTCGATCATGTTAGCATTAACAAAATCTGATTCCGTTTCACCGGCGATCCAACGGTTTATAAGTTCCCAGTCGGTGTCCCATTCGTAATCTTTATTTAGAATACCCTTACGCTTAAAAATTTCGTTTCCGTGCTTTAACGAAATATATTTAAAGAAATCACGCCAGATCAATTCAAAGATCAACCAATAGGTATCTTGGTTTTTCTCGACTTCTTTTTCATAACGTTGTACCGCTTCGAAGATAGTGCGAGGAGAAAGACTTCCGTTAGCCAACCAAGGAGAAAATTTAGAGCTGTATGCCGTACCTATGAGTCCGTTTCGCGTTTGCTTGTAGGTACTCAATAAGTGTGTCTCAAACAAATAGTGTTCGAGTCGATTTTGGGCTGCTTGCTCTCCACCCGAGAATGGGAAGGCCGAATCAGGATGTGGCTCAGGAGGCTCCAAATCTAGTTGTTGCCAAGAGGGTAGGGAAGTGTGGGTGTCAAAGTAATTTTCAGAAGGCATAAAATTTACACTCACGGTATTTCGAATGCCTATTTTTTTCTCAATTTTTTTTCTGAAATCAGTAAAGACTTTAGGAACTGAATGTATGGAAAAAGAGAGATCCTCTGGATGATACAGAAATTGGTCGTAGACGGTGTTAAAGGTTACTGAATGGTTTTCTGTACTCTTTTGAAGGGAATGCATTACAGCTTGCTCTTCCTGCGTCCATTCTTTTTGGGCATATATGGACGTAATATTATATTCTGAAACGAGGGAAGGGATAGCTTCTTCGGGTGCTTCATTAGAAATAAATAAAGGGATGTTGAGTTGTTTCAAAGCCTGTTGAAGCTGTTGCACGGTTTCGCGCAAAAAGGCTGCTCTAAAGGCACCGGTTTTAGGAAATCCGAAGCGGTCTTTTTGAAACTGTCGAGGATCAAAACAATAGACTCCAATGACTCGGCTATGATTGTTGACTGCTTGATACAAAGAATGTTGATCTGTCGTACGGAGATCGTTCCGAAACCAAACTAAGGCTGTACTGTGTTCTTTTTCTTTCGACATGCGTTACTGCAATAAATAACCGATTCCCAATCGCGTTCCCACTTTTTTCGCCATTGAAAAGGTCGTTTACAAACCGGGCAAATCTTTGAAGGACGTTCTGAAGGCTTCATTTGTCTAACAAAAATAACTATATGTTAAACAAATATTGTTAAGAGAATGGCAAATTTCTACAGATAAGGGAGCGCTCGCTCCAACGCCATACCTCTACTTCCTTTGATGAGAATGTGACTTTTGGGTATCTTCTCGTTCCGAAGAAATTCAGAAAAAGCCTCAAAATCATTAAAGGAACGAATATGGGTTCTCTGATGTTGAGTGGCTGCAAAATTCGCTCCCACCAAATACACCTGATCAATAGATTGTTCACTCACCAGATCGGTAATATGTTGATGCTCGGCGGCGGCGGAAGGGCCCAATTCAAACATATCACCCAAAATGGCAATCTTATGGGAAGCCTTTAGTTTGGAAAAGTGTTTCAAAGCTGCTTCCATACTCGTAGGGTTTGCATTGTAGGCGTCTAAGATCAGATGATGGCCGTGATGCTCTCGTTGTTCACTACGGTTCATTTGGGGAACGTACCCTTCGATGGCTTTTTTTATGGCTGCTGAAGAAACATTAAAATGCGCTCCTATGGCGATGGCTGCAGCAATATTTCCGAAGTGATAGTTTCCAATGAGATGGCTCTTAATTGTTTTGCCATCATACAGAACCGTTACCGTAGGATCATCAGTAATCATAGATACTGAAATGTCTGCGTTTTTCGGCCCGAAAGTAATACGGTCTATTCCTTCAGAATGGTTGCATTGTTTCTCGTCTTGGATATTGATGAAAACGGTGTTGTCAGTATCTCGAAGATATCTGTACAATTCGGTTTTCCCTTGAACCACGCCTTCCAAGCTTCCGAAGCCTTCAATATGGGCTTTCCCAAAATTGGTAATATATCCGAAGTCCGGCATGGCAAGTTCGCTCAAAAACTTGATCTCTCCCAGGTGGTTTGCCCCCATTTCTACAATTCCGATCTCTGTCGCTTCTGTCATTCGAAGCAATGTAAGGGGTACACCAATGTGATTATTCAAATTACCTTTTGTGGCAATAGTTTTATAGCGCTTCGACAATACAGCATTTACCAGTTCTTTGGTAGTCGTTTTACCATTGCTTCCTGTGAGTCCGATGATTGGTAGCTGAAGTTTTTTTCTATGAAACGAGGCAAGTTCCTGTAGTGTGCTCAAGACATCGTTACATAGCAATGTCTTCCCCGGAATTTCAAATTCCTTTTCATCAATTACAGCGTAGCGAGCTCCGTTATCAAGCGCTTGTTTTGCAAACGTATTTCCGTTGAATCGATCGCCTTTCAATGCGAAGAACAGACTGTTTGGAAGGATATTACGGGTGTCGGTGCTTACGCCGTTACATTCAGCAAAATAAGGGTATAGGGTTTCAGGTGTCAATGGTAACAAATTAAGAAACGGGAAGGTACTAAAAAACCCTCGCATGAAAGCATGGAGGGTTTATTTTATAATGTTCGACCTATTCTAGTGTCTTGGTCGTTTTCCTTTTTGTGATTTTGAGCCTACACGAGACATCGCACATCTAAATCCGATATAGTCGGTTGCCATATCCTGCGGGAAATAGCGGCGTTGTGCAGGGTCTAACCAGTAGTCGCGATCTCTCCATGAACCACCTTTATACACACGCACCTCATTGTTGATGAGTGTGGTACGTTTCGTAGATTCATCGTATTGACGCTCTAATTTTCCGGTGCTATCGGCATATACCTCGTGTTTTGGAGAGTTGTACATGCGCTTGCTATTATCTACTTCGCTATCTCCGGCATCGTAGAAATCACTGCTAAACGATTGATAGTAACGTGTAGAACGCTTGTCTCCGTCGCGATAATCACGGTTATCACTGGTAGAGAAATTAGTTCTTAAGTAGGTTTCTGTTTCGTCAACCGGTACTTGTAGAATTTCTCCTGGAAGATTTCTTGCAACAATTTTACCGTTGCTCAGGGTGTCATATACAATAGAATCTGCCGTCACTACTTTTACCTGTCCGTCTTCGCCAATAGCATTTTTAGTATACACATTTCCACGATAATAGTTGAAGTCGTTAAACTCATCATCAACAATTGGGCGGTAAACATCGGCAACCCATTCGGCCACGTTTCCGGCCATATCATAGAGTCCAAATTCATTAGGCTCGTATGATTTCACTTCCGCAGTGATATCAGCTCCGTCATCGCTCCATCCGGCAATTCCACCGTAGTCACCATCACCTTGTTTAAAGTTCGCTAATTGATCGCCGCGGCTTCGGCGTTTTCCGGAACGGGTATATTGACCATCCCATGGATATTTCTTTCTTCCGCGATACACATTGTAATTTCTTAAACTTACGAGTCCGAGTGCTGCGTATTCCCATTCTGCCTCTGTAGGAAGGCGGTAGGACGGAAGCAGTAAACCATCTTTACGTTGTACATATAAGTTGGTACTGTCTTCATTTCTTCGAGCTAGCGACTCTGATCTTTTTCCACCTCTCGTAATGGAGTCATTTCCACCGTAGGTTTTCGTTGGGCTGTTCAGATAGGTTTCTGTACTGAAGGTTTCTCCTGGCTCTACTTCGTAACGAGCATTTCTGGAAGTGAAACCTTCTTCTTCCAAAATCAATTCGTTGACACGGTCGGTTCTCCAGTTACTAAATTCAACTGCTTGAATCCAACTTACTCCAACCACCGGATAATCTGCATAGGCCGGGTGGCGTAAGTAGTTATTGGTCATTACCTCATTAAAACCAAGTCGGTTTCTCCACACCAAGGTGTCTGGAAGAGCGCCTTCGTAAATTCTTCGGTAATTATCTTCTGTTGGAGGGAAGACCCCTTTTAACCAATCCAAATATTCTAAATACATAAGGTTGGTAACTTCCGTTTCATCCATGTAGAAGGACTGAACGTGTTGCTGGTTGGGGCTGTTGTTCCAATCATGCATAGGGTCGTCCTGCACTCTACCCATCGTAAAGGTACCACCTTCAATAAAGACGAGACCGGGACCGGTTTCTTGCTCCTTTGCTTTTGGATTGTACTGAAAACCACCGTCTTTGGAGTTCATTTTCCAACCGGTAGCACGAGAACTATTTTTATAATCACGTGATTTGCTACAGCTCACAAAAAAAGTGGTAGCCACGACGGCTAAAGCAAGCTGCAACGCTAGAGTTTTTCTAAAATTCATAGTTTAAGTTGTGCAAAATTGGGTTCGCAATATACTAATTAACGTCAAAAGCGCAATATTATTTTGTTAAATTAATACGCTGTAAGGATTGGTCTTAGCGACCGACACTGTTCGATAACGCTTCATTTTTTTGTTTAGTATATCGCTGAAAAGTGAACGCGAGTGGATGGCCTGAAAAAGTTGTCCGATACAAGATACTAAGTGTATATTTGAGGCGTTACTATTTATGATGAGAAAAACCTTACTTCTTGCTGTTTTCTTTTTGTCTCTTTTACCGGTTATTGCCCAACAAGGTACGGTGGTGCTCGACTGGAGTCAATTTAATTTAGGAAATACCTCCGGTGCTAAAACCGATATGAATACGATTACGGATGTCTCGTCATCCCAGAACAAGTCATCGCAAGACTTAAGTATAACTTTCGATCAACTCATTTTCTATTATCATTGGCAGGATAATGCATGGGTGAACCCAAGCTCCCTACAAATTACCAATGTTCAGTATGGAAGTTTAAATGCTTCAGAAAGAGCAGCTGTAAACGAAACATTGGTTCCCACAGCATTAGAAGCAAATATTAGCACCGCAAGTGCACGTGGTGTGTTGCACACGCAACTAGAACTCTCCCCTGTGGTTCGCCGCAACGGAAGCTTACAGAAAGTCATCTCCTTCAGCTTTAGTGTTGGTTATGGAGGTGCGCGAAATGCTGGTAAAAAAATGCCCTTGAGCAATTCCGTGTTGGCAAGTGGAAATTGGTTCAAATTTAGAATCGACCAAACAGGAGTTTATCAACTTGATCGGTCCTTTTTAGAAGGCTTGGGAATGAATGTAGGTAACATCAATCCGCGAAATATCAAGATCTACGGACATGGTGGGAAACCGTTGCCGCTTGCGATAGATCTTAATGATCAACTAGACCTACCCGAAGTTGCTATCAAAGTGGTAGGAGAAGCCGATAATTCTTTTGATTCTGGCGATTTTGTCTTGTTCTATGGGGAAGGATCTCAAGGTTACGTTGCTGAAAACGACTCGCATATCAATCCCTACAGTGATGAAACCTACTACTATATAACCGCTGATGGTGGCGCCGGGAAACGTGTGCGTCCTATGACCGAACCTTCTGGAACCGGAATTGCGATCACTACGTTTAATGAGGTGCAGTTTTTTGAAGAAGATGAATTTAGTCCGTCGTTGGTTGGTAGAAAATGGTATGGAAATCGATTTGATATTGAAAGTGAGCAATCGTTTACATTTAATATACCTAATATCGTTAGCAGTGTTCCCACCAATATCATCGTAAAGGCGGCAGCCACTTCCGAATCGCTCACCTCGATGGCGGTTTCGGTGAATGGCACCAGCTTAGATCCGTTGAATTTTAATGCCACCAATCAGTCTACCTTACTCTCGTTGCGAGAAACCACGGCCGAATTTCCGCTTGGCACAGAAGAAATTACAGTTGATTTTATCTATAATAATGCAGGAAACCCCTCTTCAATTGCTTACTTAGATTATATCCGTATTGAAACCATGCGAGCACTAACAGGTATCGATGGGCAATTACCCTTCCGATATAACGATGCCGCAACAAGTTCTGGAGTGGGCGAATATCAAATTTCCAACGCCTCACAATTTTCAGAAGTTTGGGATGTCACTCAACCGGCCTCCATCGTTTCAAAAGAACACGATGGGAGTGGGAGTTTAACCTTCAAGGTCAATTTGGGAGAATTAAGAGAGTATGTGGCGGTCAACCCCAACGATTATTTTTCACCCATCGAGATTCCCAATCCTCGTGTACCCAATCAAAATCTAAAAGGAAGTGTGTTCAACGCTGGGAGTGGTGGTTTTCAAGATGTTGATTATCTTATCATTGCTCCGCCTATTTTTATTCAACCCGCATTGCGACTGGCTGACCATCATCGGAATGAGAGCGGACTGCGAGTAAAAGTGGTGACCACAGATAAGATCTATCAAGAATTTAGTAGTGGAAAACAAGATATTTCTGCTATTCGGAACTTTGTGAAGTACATTTATGATAATGCGTCTAATGCTGCTAATCGTATCAAGTACATAGGTCTTTTTGGCGATACTTCCATAGATTATAAAAACCGGCTCTCGGGTAATAATAATATGGTAGCCACCTACCACGAATTAGTTGGTACCAGCTCTGTTCAATCGTATATGAGTGATGATTTCTTCGGAATGGTCGATCCCGGCGAAGGCACGATGTTATCTAACGATCGTTTAGATATAGCCGTTGGGCGGATTCTGGCAGATAATGTTTCGCTTGCGAATCAGATGGTGGATAAGATCATTGCTTACGCTTCAAATGCTTCTTATGGCAATTGGCGGAATAACTTTGTGCTGATCTCAGATGATGTGGATGAGGTGTATGAATACGAAGATATTGAAGTAACCCTTGATGCGCTAGGAGATCAAATTGAAGCTGAAAAACCTTTTGTGAACGTTAGAAAAATTCACTCAGATGCCTTCCAACAGGAGACTTCCGCAGGGGGAAATAGATATCCAGCAGTAATAGAAGCTATTGAAAACGCGATCGATGTAGGCTCTTTAGTAATGACCTATCTAGGGCATGGAGGGGAGGATGGACTAGCTAAAGAATTTATTTTCACGAAAACAGTGGCGCAAGAACTTCAAAATACCAATCGCTACCCTTGCATCGTAACAGTCACCTGTGAGTTTTCAAAATTTGATAATCCACTTCGTATTACGGCCGGGGAACTGACCTATTGGAATCCGGATGGAGGAGCCATTACCTTAATTACAACAACCAGGTCTATCAATGTTTCTGTTGGGGTTGATTTTAATCAACAATTGGCACCCTACCTCTTCGGCTTTGAAACACCAGATTATCCAACTCCTGCGGAAGCCTTGCGTTTGGCAAAATCAAATATTAGTGCGGAACAAAGACGTGTTGCCTTTTGTGTGGGTGATCCGGCGATGAAATTGGCCTTTCCGAAGAATAAAATAGAATTAACAACCATTAATGGTGTGCCTCTCGAGGCGTCTACTGATACGCTACAAGCACTGAGTAAAGTGCGATTGGGGGGTGTGGTCACCGATCCGGCAGGAAATGTGCTTTCTGATTATAACGGAGTTCTCGAAGCTAAAGTGTTTGATAAGTATGTGGATCGACAAACCTTAGGAAACGATGGAGTTCGTGATCCTAACACCAACGAATTATTGATCTTGAATTTCAAAACCCTTGGAGAAGGCTTGTTTAATGGCCAAGCCACCGTTACCAACGGAGCATTTGAATTTGAATTTGTAGTACCGCGCGATATCCAGATCCCTGTAGGGAAAGGCAGGGTTAGTTTATACTCCGTGAAAGATAATTTTGAAGAAGATCAAACCGGATTCAATCTTGATATCAATGTTGGTGGACTTAATGAAGATGCACCAGAAGATAATGTTGGGCCCACGGTACGATTATTTATGAACGATGAGAGTTTCACATCTGGAGGAATTACAAACGATTCTCCCATTCTCATTGCTAAGTTAGAAGATGAAAACGGAATTAACACAGCCAGTGGTATTGGGCATGATATGATTGCGATACTTGATGGTGACGAAGTGAACCCTTTTGTGTTGAATGAATATTATCAATCAGACGTCGATGATTTTACACGAGGTACCGCCTCTTATCAATTGAGAGACTTGGAAGAAGGGCTGCATACGCTTACGCTCAAAGCGTGGGATGTTTACAACAATTCTTCTACACAAGAGATTCAATTTGTGGTGGCGGGTGATGATGAGCTCAAGATTACAAGAGTACTTAATTATCCTAATCCGTTTGTAAATTATACAGAGTTTTGGTTCAATCACAATCGCCCTTTTGAGCCTCTAGAGGTTCAAGTGCAGGTTTTTACAGTGACCGGAAAAGTAGTGTGGACCAAAAATCAATTGATCAATACCGATGGATTTTTATCACGCGATATTGTATGGGATGGTCGCGACGATTTTGGTGATCGCATCGGAAAAGGTGTGTATGTATACAAGATTACGGTAAAATCTACGTTAACCAATCAGCGAGTTGAAAAATTTGAAAAACTCGTTATCCTTTAAAAATTAAAATTATATTTGTCAAAAATTGAACCTCATGAAGAAATTTTTCCTTCTCATAACCCTCATTTTCTTTACGTTTAAAACTTTTGCGCAAGAAGATCCAACCATTAGAGATCGTGCTATTACAACGGGAGTTCCGTTTCTGTTAATTTCTGCAGATCCCCGTTCGGCAGCTATGGGTGACGTAGGTGTTGCTACTTCTTCTGATGCATTTTCACAGCGTTGGAATCCGGCGAAATATGCTTTCGCTATCTCGAAGCAAGGAGTAGGGTTAACCTATACTCCTTACTTGAGTAATCTCGTAAATGATATTTTTCTAGGAAACCTAGTGTATTATAACCGCTTGAACGAGCGAAGTGCTATCGCGGCGAGTTTGCGTTATTTTAGCTTGGGGGAGATCGAAGCACGGGAAACCTCGCAACAGGTAAATGCCTTGATATTAAGTCCGAATGAATTTACCTTAGACTTATCTTACGCATTGCGTTTGAGTGATCGCTTCTCGATGGCAGTAGCGGGACGTTATTTACGTTCCGATCTAAAGTTGCAAGTGTCTTCTGAAGATGCTTCGGCAGCTTCGTCATTCGGTGTGGATATTGCCGGATATTATCAGAGTGAAGAAATTGCCTATAACGACTTCGATGGGCGTTGGAGACTTGGATTTAATATTTCGAATTTAGGTCCGAAGATCAAGTACGATGATTCTGGCCAAGAAAATAACTTACCTACCAATCTTGGTATTGGAGCTGGGTTCGACTTTATCTTAGATGAATACAATAAAATTGGAATTACCGGTGAAGCCAATAAATTATTGGTGCCTACACCAAGCGATTCGAACGGAGACGGTGTGATCAATCGTGAGGACGATTATTACAACGAAAGCTTTTTTAGCGGAGTCTTCTCATCATTTGGCGATGCTCCAGACGGATTCAGTGAAGAAATAAAGGAAGTTACTTGGGCATTGGGTGCAGAGTATACCTATCAAGATGTGTTCGCACTTCGTACCGGGTATTTCAATGAAAGCGACGAGAAAGGATCTAGAAAGTTCTTTGGTCTGGGAGCTGGATTTAAGTACACCGCTATTGCGATTGATATTTCCTACTTATTCTCTACCTCCCGAGTTATTAGTCCGTTAGAAGGCACACTTCGATTTGGGCTCACCTTCAACTTCGGAGACGAGTACGACGAATACTAGTGAAAAAACACCACATTACGACCACACTGGAGGTGTTTGAAAACACTTCAGAACTTACAGGTCCCATACAAGATTTAATGCGTAAGGCGCAACAGGCTAGAGACAAAGCCTATGCGCCTTACTCGCGTTTTAATGTGGGTGCTGCCATCTTGTTAGACAACGGAGAAATAGTTACTGGAAACAATCAAGAGAATGCTGCCTTTCCGTCCGGCCTTTGTGCCGAACGTGTGGCTGTATTTTATGCCGGTGCACAATACCCCGGCATTCCTATCAGAGCATTAGCACTCACGGTGCATTCAGAAAGTAAAGAGATTGTAACTCCGGTACCGCCCTGTGGTGCCTGTAGACAGTCTTTGGTAGAGTATGAAGTAACTCAGAAAAGTCCTATAGCTATCTATTTTATGGGAGCTTCGGGAAAGGTTGCTAAAGCGGCTTCGGTACAAGATCTGCTGCCCTTGGTCTTCGATAACTCATTCCTGTAATCCACTTTCACATACGAGACAACTCGAAATCGTTTTCGGTTGTTTTTGCGAATAACTTGTTTTGTAGAACTTCAGAATATAGTATTTTTGTTATGCGCGCGCTTTTTCGCGTAGCTGGTATTCAATACAAACCCTAGAATTCAATTGATGAAAAAAATTACGAAAGCTACCTACTTGCAATGGTATGAAGATATGCTGTTTTGGCGCAAGTTTGAAGATAAGTTAGCACAGGTTTATATTCAGCAGAAAGTCCGCGGATTTCTACACTTGTATAACGGACAAGAAGCCGTGCTGGCCGGATCGCTACATGCAATGGACTTAGAGAAGGATCGTATGATCACTGCCTACAGAAACCACGTACAGCCAATTGGAATGGGGGTAGACCCTAAAAAAGTGATGGCAGAATTGTATGGAAAAGCCACGGGAACTTCTCAAGGCTTGGGTGGCTCCATGCACATATTTTCAAAAGAACATCGCTTTCACGGGGGACACGGAATTGTAGGAGGGCAAATACCACTGGGTGCAGGAATGGCATTTGGCGATAAATACAATGAAACCGGAGCCGTGACCTTGACCTATATGGGAGATGGAGCGGTTCGACAAGGATCGCTGCATGAAACCTTTAATTTGGCGATGCTGTGGAAACTTCCGGTAGTATTTTGTGTTGAAAATAATGGTTATGCCATGGGAACTTCTGTTGCCAGAACGGCAAACCACACAGATATTTACAAGCTTGGATTGGGCTACGAAATGCCCTGCAAACCCGTAGACGGGATGAAGCCAGAAGTGGTTGCAAAAGAAATGAACGAGGCGATTGAACGTGCACGTCGCGGTGATGGGCCCACTTTCTTGGAGTTGCGTACCTATCGTTATCGCGGACATTCCATGAGTGATGCCCAGCATTACCGAACCAAGGATGAAGTAAAGAAAAAGCAGGAAGAAGACCCGATCTCATACGTGTTGCATCATATTTACGAGAAGAAATGGGCGACCGAAGATGATATTAAGAAAATTGATAAACGTGTAAAGGATCTTGTGAGCGAATGCGAAAAATTTGCAGAAGAATCACCGTATCCGGAAACAAACGTGATGTACGACGCTGTCTACGAGCAAGAAGATTATCCCTTTTTACCACATAAACTATAACTATGGCCGAAATAATTAACATGCCGCGTTTGAGCGATACCATGGAAGAAGGAACCGTTGCTACCTGGTTGAAAAAGGTGGGTGACAAGGTGGAAGAAGGTGATATCCTAGCAGAGATTGAAACCGATAAGGCCACGATGGAGTTCGAATCTTTTTACGAAGGAACGCTACTTCACATCGGTATTGAAGAAGGTGAAACCGCTGAAGTAGATAAATTATTGGCAATTATAGGCGACGAAGGGGAAGATATTTCAGAATTATTGAAAGGAGGATCTTCAAGCGACTCTGAAGGGAAAGAGGACGCAGAGAAAGAAGCGAAGAAAGAAACAGAAGATGATGAGAATGAGGGTGAAGATGACGATACTTCTCAAGATACTTCCGAAGAAGATAAAAAAGAAACAAGTGATGATGGAGAAATTCCAGAAGGTGTCGAGATTATTACCATGCCGCGATTGAGCGACACCATGGAAGAAGGAACCGTAGCCACTTGGCTGAAGAAAGAAGGGGATAGCGTTGAGGAAGGCGATATTCTAGCGGAAATTGAAACCGACAAGGCCACGATGGAATTTGAATCTTTCTATAGTGGCACTTTGCTTAAGATCGGAATTCAGGAAGGAGAAACTGCGAAGGTCGATGCGCTACTTGCCATTTTGGGACCGGAAGGAACCGATGTTTCCAGCATTGATACGAGTAAAAAGGCGGCTGCTAAGAAAGAAGCCTCAAAAAAATCAAAAACTTCCGAAGAAAAGAAGTCTGATGCTAAGCCTGAAAAGAAAGAAGAAGCGCCAAAACAGGAGTCACAATCCGCTCAAAAAACAGCAACACCTACTACCAATGAAGGGCGTATTTTTGCCTCTCCATTAGCAAAAAAGCTGGCAGAAGAACGCAATATTTCTTTGAAGTTGGTGCAGGGAAGTGGTGATAACGGTAGAATCGTTAAGCGCGATATAGAGAACTACCAGCCTGCAGGAGCAGGTGCTTACACACCTGTTGGGGAAGAAAGCTTCGAAGAAGTTACGAATTCGCAAATGCGCAAAACCATTGCGAAGCGTTTAGGCGAATCAAAATTTACAGCGCCACATTATTATTTGACGATTGAATTGGATATGGATCATGCTATTGCTGCACGAACAGCCATTAATAGCGATCCGGAGGTGAAAATATCATTTAACGATATGGTGTTGAAGGCGTGTGCAATGGCGCTTAGAAAACACCCGCAGGTAAATTCCCAATGGACCGAGAAAACTACCAAGATCGCGAAACACATACACATGGGTGTAGCCGTTGCTGTAGATGAAGGATTGGTGGTTCCGGTGCTAAAATTTGCTGATCAGATGAGCTTCACCCAAATTGGAGCACAAGTAAAAGAGTTGGCAGGTAAAGCGCGGAATAAAAAATTAACGCCCGAAGAGATGCAGGGAAGTACATTTACCGTTTCTAACCTAGGTATGTTCGGAATCAAAGAATTCACCTCTATCATCAATGCGCCAAATTCGGCTATTCTTTCGGTAGGAGCGATTGTGCAAAAACCGGTGGTGAAGAATGGCGCTATTGCGGTAGGGAATACCATGACGGTTACCTTGGCATGTGATCACCGAACCGTAGATGGAGCCACGGGAGCAAAATTCTTGCAGACCGTTCGTCAATACATTGAGAATCCGGTGACGATGTTTGCATAAGAGCCTCTTCAAAACCCTACAGAATCCCGCTTTGTTCTCAGGAACCTAGCGGGATTTGTGTATCTTTAAGATCATGAAGAAAAACATCATTATTACCGGAACGAGTAGAGGAATTGGCTACGAAATGGTGCCTATTCTTACCGATGCCGGCCATAATATTCTAGCCCTTTCAAGAAATGAAGTTCCCGTTTCCGGACTAGACATTTCCAACTGTACGTGTTTCTCCTGTGATATTACAAGTTCCACAGACATCAAAAAAGTTTCTAAGTTTGTTTCTGAAAACTGGGACGGGAAGGTGGATGTGCTTATCAATAACTCTGGAAACCTTGAAAATAAACCCTTCGCTAAGATGAAGCTGGAAGAGTTCAAGGAAGTGTATGAGGTAAATGTATTTGGCCTTGTAGCGATTACAAAAGAGGTTATTCCGTTTATGACCAAAAACGGACATGTGGTCAACATAAGTAGCATGGGCGGTATTCAAGGAAGTGTGAAATTTCCAGGCTTGAGCGCATACAGTAGTAGCAAGGGTGCTGTGATCACCTTGACCGAATTGCTAGCCGAAGAATATAAAGATATGGGGCCTTCCTTCAATGCTCTGGCACTAGGGGCTGTTCAAACTGAAATGCTGGAAGAAGCCTTTCCGGGGTACAAAGCTCCATTAACTGCGAAACAAATGGCAGTTTATATCGCCGATTTCGCCCTGACCGGCAATGCGTACTACAACGGGAAGGTATTGCAAGTTTCCAATTCCACTCCCTAGTATGGAAGATGTTTTAGCTAAATATGTACCGTCTGCTGCTGTTTCACCTATTTTTCAACTCGTTCAAACACATCATGTACACTTAAAAATTGTGAATGAACGGGTTACTAGGCATGGCGATTATCGCAAACGTGAAGATGGAAGCCATCAGATCACGGTCAACGCCAATCTAAATCCATATCGCTTTCTCATTACAACGGTACATGAGATCGCTCACTTGGTAGCTTTTGGTACTTACGGAAATACCATCAAACCCCATGGAAAAGAATGGAAGCAGACCTTCCAACGGTTGATGTTACCGTTTCTCAGGCCGGAAGTCTTTCCGCAGCAATTATTACCCTTGTTAGCGCGCCATTTCAAGAACCCGAAGGCAAGCAGTGACACCGATACCCCTTTATCGTTGGCATTGAAACAATTTGACCCACCGAACGATAAAAACTATATATTTGAAATCCCGTTGGGAGGTGAATTCCGACTGTACAATGGCAAGATTTTTAAGCGTGGAAAGAAACGTGTAAAGCGATATGAATGTTTAGAAGTTGCGACCGGTAGATTGTATTTGTTCAATCCCAATGCGGAAGTAGAATTTTTGAAATAATATGATGAATACGAATTATTATGCAGTGATCATGGCAGGCGGAATCGGATCTCGATTTTGGCCGGTAAGCACGTCACAATTCCCAAAACAGTTTCACGATATGTTGGGAACCGGACAAAGTTTGCTGCAAAAGACATGTAGCCGCCTTACTAAATTGGTGCCTCCGCAAAACATTCGCATCCTTACCAATGAGCGCTATCTGGAATTAACCCTTGAGCAATTGCCCGAAATCAATCAATCACAAGTCATTCTTGAACCGGCGATGCGCAATACCGCTCCCTGTATCCTGATGGCAGCCATGAAAATACAAAAAGAGAACCCTGAGGCTATGATGTTAGTAGCTCCCAGCGACCATTGGATCGAAGATGAGACGGCTTTTCAAACCGATGTAGCTACATGCTTTGAGCGTTGCTCGAATGAGGACCATCTACTTACCTTGGGCATTCCTCCCGCGTTTCCAAATACGGGATACGGGTATATTGAAAGTGCTTCGGAAGCTGCTAATGCTATTAAAAAAGTGGAACAATTCCGTGAAAAACCGGATTACGAAACCGCCAAAAAATTTGTTGCAGCAAGAAATTTTTATTGGAATGCCGGAATCTTTATTTGGAGTGTTGAATCCATTACAAAAGCATTTGAAACCCATATGCCTGTGATGCATGCATTATTTTCGGAAGGAAAACCTGTCTATAACACTTCCGAAGAAAACGATTTTGTAAGAAATAATTATGAAAAGGCAGAAAACATCTCGATTGATTATGCCATCATGGAAAAAGCCGACAATGTATTTGTGAAAGAAGCTGGTTTCGACTGGAACGATCTGGGTACTTGGGGCGCATTACATGATAAACTTTCAGTGAACAGCCATGAAAACGCAACGGTACGGGCAACCCTACATGCTGCAGATGCCGAAGGAAATATGATCTATACCGAACAAAATAAATTGGTGGTTCTTGATGGCTTAAAGGATTATATCGTAGTTGACAAAGAAGGGGTTTTGATGATCTACCCCAAAACCAAAGAACAAGACATCAAAAAATTAGTAGCAGACGTACGCCAGCAATACGGCGATCAATATATTTAGAAGATGGAGCAGGAGCAAAATAATAATACAAATCCTTCAGGATCACAAGATCGACAAAAACAAGCAGCCTTTGAAGCTGCCAAATTAACGGCTTGGGAAAGTCTGAAAAAATTCTTTTCAGAACTTCTCGATATCCGAAGCGATACCGATAGAGACGCGACCGTAGCGGCCGTAAAAAAAGATATCCCCTTTAAAGGTCACAACGCCTGGATCTTGATCTTCTCGATCTTTGTGGCGTCTATTGGTCTCAACGTGAGTAGCACGGCGGTCGTGATCGGTGCCATGTTAATTTCACCCCTTATGGGTCCGATTGTAGGGGTGGGACTTTCCGTAGCCATCAACGATGTGGAAACATTACGACGTTCTCTTATCAATTTGGGAGTGATGGTTGTTCTTAGTGTGCTCACCGCTTTTCTGTATTTCACTGTATCGCCCATTCGAGAAGAGACACCAGAACTTGTTGCGAGAACCTATCCAACGATCTTGGATGTGTTGGTGGCTATTTTTGGCGGACTCGCACTCATTGTGGCGAAAACAAAAAGCGGAACGATTGCGAGTGTCATCTTTGGGGTTGCCATCGCCACCGCACTGATGCCGCCGTTGTGTACCGTGGGATACGGATTGGCCATCGGAAATTTAGAATTTGCCGGAGGTGCCCTCTATTTATTTTCCATCAATGCGGTATTTATCGCCTTGTCTACGTTTTTGGTAGCAAAATTATTACGTTTTCCGTTGGTTCGGTATGCCAACTCAAAGCGCCGTAAGAGAATCGCACAAGTGGCGTCGCTTATTGCCGTTATCGTGATGGTTCCCAGTGTTTGGTTGTTTATTAATTTGTTAGACCAGCAAGTCTTTGAGCAACGCACCAAAGATTTCGTAAAAAATATCATTCGATATGAAGGGGCGGAAGTAGTGAAGTTCACCCAAGATTATAAATCAAAGAATATTGATGTCTATTTGATCGGGCAGCCCGTACCGCAACCTAAGATCAATCAGTGGATGCAGGAATTAGAAGCGACCGAAAACCTTGAAGGCTGCAACCTTCGAATTTATCAAGGCGCAGATCGAAGCGGGGAACTGGCGGCGCAAATTTCAGGAGATTTGAAAGCGGATATTTTGGAAGAGCTCTATGTAAAGAATGAAAATACCTTGCGTGATAAGAACGAACGTATTCAATTTTTAGAAGATGAGGTGGCGCGTCTTACCTTAAGAGAACAAGTGAAGTTTACCGACGTGACCAAGGAAGCAAAGATCATCTATCCCGAACTGGAGTCGTTGAGTCTTTCGGAAAAGATCACTGATAATTTCGAGAAAATTGATACGCTATCGGTCTTTACCGTAGCTTGGAAAAATGGATTGAATCGTAGAGAGAGAGAACAAAATGCCGAGAAATTGGCTGCTTGGCTTCAGTATAAAATGAAATTAGATACCTTGGCGATCGAAGGCAATTAGCCCCGTATTTCTTGGTTCTGAATATCTCGAATCTTTTTAAAAAGATCTGAAGAGTAGACAAAATCTGTCACATCTTTATTGTCGGTTTTAAAGATCTCGTTACTATCTCCTTGCCAAGCTAGGTTCCCTTTCTGAAGGAATACGATCTTCTCACCAATCTCCATCACCGAGTTCATATCGTGGGTATTAATGACCGTAGTGATATTGAATTCATGTGTAATCTGTTGAATCAAATTGTCGATCAGAATGGCGGTTTTAGGGTCTAAGCCCGAATTGGGTTCGTCACAGAACAAATACTTTGGTTTGTTGACGATAGCACGAGCAATCGCAACACGTTTCTGCATTCCTCCTGAAATTTCTGACGGAAATTTTTTATTGACATTTTCTAGGTTGACGCGTGCCAATACTTCGTTCACTCGCTCCAACATATCGGCTTTCTTTTGTTTGCTGAACATGCGAAGTGGAAACATTACATTCTCTTCAATATTCATGGAATCAAAGAGCGCCCCTCCCTGAAATACCATGCCCATCTCTTCACGAAGATCGCTCTTGGCGTCGGCATCCATGTCTTGAATGGCCTTATCTTCATAAATGATACGTCCCGCTTCCGGTTCAAATAAGCCTAGCAAGCATTTTAAAAATACGGTCTTTCCGCTACCGCTTTGTCCTATGATCAAGTTGGTTTTCCCTTTCTCAAATTCCGTAGAGATTCCTTTCAGAATGTGATCGGAACCAAAACTTTTATGAATTTCTTCCACACGTATCATTAGCTAAGTAATAAAGAGGTTACAATATAATTGGTGAGAATGATCAATACACTGGTCCAAACAAAGGAGTTGGTACTCGCTTTCCCAACCTCTAAAGCTCCTCCCTTCATATAAAAGCCTTGCCAAGAAGGTACCGTGGCCAATATAAATGCAAAGAGTGTTGTTTTTATGAAAGCATAGAGTACATGAAAGGGTATAAAATCTTCTTGAAGCCCGGTGATAAATGCTTCGGAAGAGGTGAAATTTCCATACACGGCAGCGACCCATCCTCCTACAATTCCTAAGAACATAGAGATAACAATGACGAAAGGATAGAACAATAAGGCTACGATCTTTGGAAACACCAAGTAATTTAATGGGTTGATACCCATAACCTCCAAGGCATCAATTTGTTCCGTAACGCGCATGGAACCAATGCTGGACGTAATGAAAGCCCCCATTTTACCGGCCATGATAATGGAAATAAAAGTAGGGGCAAATTCTAAGACCACCGACTGACGCGTGGCATATCCAACGAGGTATTTTGGGATCAAGGGATTGTTGATGTTCAAGGCCGTTTGTATGGCCACAACGCCTCCCACGAAAAAAGAGATAAAGGCAACAATTCCCAAGGAATTAATAATAAGTTCATCGATTTCCTTGAAAATAAGTTCTCGAATCACTGAAGTTTTAGTGGGTCTGCTGAATGTTTTTTTCAGCATTAAAAAATAAGAACCAATGTCAGACAAATATTTCATAGCGGGTATCTACTGCTAAAGTAACAAAATTAACCGAGCGCAGGGAGTTACTTTCCGAGAACTAAAGCACTCATTTTATGATAAATTTGCGTGTTTTCGTAAATGCCCGAGAAAATGTTGGCTCCCGGTCCCTTTGCAAATACCGGAACCATGGTGGCAGAGTGACCATCCGTAGAAAATGAGGGCAGAATCTTGTTGTAATTTCGCTTATCTGAGGAAAGCGTGAAACCGCCTGTTTCATGATCAGCAGTCACAATTACCAATGTTTCGCCGTTTTTTTCAGCAAAATCCAACGCGGTGCCAATCGCTTTATCAAAATCGATCAACTCACTGATAAGATACCCGGCTTCATTGGCGTGACCGCCCCAGTCGATCTGCGACCCTTCCACCATTAAAAAGAAACCTTCCTCGTTCTTTGACAAGCTTTTCAATGCTAATTCGGTCGCTTTCGATAAAAAAGAACCACGTCCTTCAGACATTCGTGGCATCCCATCGTCCGCTAGTAAATATACTTGTTTTTGTGCTTCGCTGACGTTTCCTAAACGAGTCGTGTCTACGGCGAAGCCGTGTTGTTGAAGTTTCGGAATGAGGTTGAGTTGATCACTTCTTTTATTAAAATACTGTAAGCCGCCACCAGCGATAAAATCCACATCAGATTCCGGTAGAAATTGCGCGATATCTTCGGTCTGTCGTCGTTTCTCTACGTGCGCAAAAAAGCTCGCAGGAGTCGCATGTGTGATCGAAGAAGTGGCAATCAATCCGGTTGCATACCCTATTTCCGAAACTTGTTCTAAAATAGTTTTCACCGGTTTTTTCTGAACATTCATTGCGATGGCGCCGTTGTAGGTCTTAATTCCGCATGAGAATGCTGTGGCTCCGGCAGCCGAATCAGTGATCAAATTATCGGCGGCAGAGGTTTTTATGAGTCCGATGATAGGAAACCTGTCAAAATGTGATGGTCCCTCGTTAAAAAACTGTGCGGCTGAAATCTCGCTAAGCCCCATTCCATCGCCAATAAGTAGGATGATGTTCTTGGGTTTTTTAACAGGCACCGTTTCTTGTGCAGGTAGCGAAGTGGTGAGGAATGCGAGTAATATTAGGAGTAAAGTAGTGCGTTGCATACGGGCAAAAGTTTGAAAAAATAAAAGTAAGTAATCCGTGGAGTTACGAACGTTAATGCTTCGTTATTTCTACAACCCTAATTTCTTCCGAATATTGCGCCAACGATACTGCCGGATATAATTCCCTTCCTCTTCGGAAACTATATATTCCTCTGGCGCTTTCCAGAATCCTTGAAGGGTATTCCAAAAAAAAGAGAGACTACGTTTTTTATAAGCCAGCTTAGCGGAAGCGATCAATGTCAACCAAAAGCCATATCGCATTGTTTTGAAGGCTTCGCCTTGTTTGTATTTGGCAGAAGCATGATAGGCGTTTCCGGTGGGTTTTAGATGTTTTACGACAAGGGAAGTATCGGTAATCACTTCCCAGCCATGATATCTCGCGAGGAGTTCATCAACTGTATCCCAACCCATGCTGTGTTTGAGTCCGCCTATATCTTCAAAGCATTCCTTTCGGTAGGCTTTTAAGGCACCGCGAATATGGTCTTTATTGGTTAAATTCTCAGTTTGCCATGTTCCATTTTTTTGGATTGAACAAAACCCTCCTGCTATGCCACAGTGTGGATTTTTAACAAATAATTTTACGATGTCTTCGAGATAATGATCTGGAAATATAAGGTCTGCGTCGAACTTACAAAGGATATCAAAATTACTATTAATTTTAGTTAGTCCCTTTTGGAAAGCGTTTATAACTTTTGATCCTGGTTGATGATCTTGGGTTGAATTAGTAACTGTGTAAGAAATTAATTCATATGCTTCAGTAAAAGTCTTTGCAATTTTAAGTGTTTCATCTGTTGAGTTGTCATCAACAATTATAATTTGAGTTGGAAGTAAGGTCTGTTTTAATAACGACTCCAATGTTTTAGCAAGGAATTTTTCTTCGTTGAAAGCCGGGATTATTATAAATAGTTTCATTACGAAATAATCTTGTATATTGGCGTAATATTAATACTTTCTGCATGAAAAAGGCTCTTCCAGTAATACTAATTCTATTTACGTTATTTAACTATGCACAAGAATATGAAATTACTTCTTTTACAAACATTAATGGTGGGAGTAGCGACTTTGAATCTGAATTAGAAAATGAAGATTGGTTTGGGCATTCTGTCGAAGGGATAGGGGATTTAGATGGAGATGGAGTTGCTGATATTGCCATAGGAGCTAATCAAGATGATGACGGTGGTTTTAATAAAGGAGCCATCTATATTGCTTTTTTAAATGAAGACACCACTATTAAGGATGTTCAAAAAATAAGTGATACAGAAGGTAATTTTACTGCAGATTTGTTGGATTGGGATTATTTTGGACGTTCCATCGCATATCTTGGAGATCTGAATGATGATGGTCTTGTAGAGATTGCAGTAAGTGCTGAGTATGATAATGAAGCCGGGCATCGATACGGAGGAATTTACATTATTTCTCTAGAATCCAATGGAACCGTCGCATCTTATCAAAAAATTAATGAGATTCATGGAAACTTTACGGGAGATTTAGATGTTTGGGACGTTTTTGGAAGTGATATTGAGAATATCGGAGATTTGAATGGTGATGGAACTATTGATATAGCAGTGGGGGCTAGAAGAGATGGTGACGGTGGTGACCAACGGGGAGCAGTCTGGATCTTATTCTTGAATGAAGATTTTACAGTAAAAGAGCATCAAAAAATTAGCGAATTAGAAGGAAATTTGAATCTATCATTAGAGTTTCAAGATTATTTCGGTGCAACCATAACCAATTTGGGTGATCTTAATGAGGATGGAGTTATCGACTTAGCCGTAGGAGCCTATCGCGATGATGACGGTGGAAATAATAAGGGAGCGTTATATATTTTATTTATGGCATCAGACGGAACAGTACTTTCTACTCAGAAAATTAGTGAAGTTGAAGGAAATTTTAATGAAGAGCTTTTGGAAGATGTTCGATTTGGAAGATCTACAAATTTGACTGATGATATTAATCAGGACGGAAAACCGGATTTGATCGTAGGGTGCCAGCGAAACCACTTTTATATTCTAAACCTTAATAGCGATGGTACAGTAGATAGTTTTGAAAAATATGGTGAAGGACTTCAAGGATTCGATTACGATTTAGGTGAAGATGACTATTTTGGGCACTCTGTGTCTACCGTTGGTTATTTGAATGGTACGTTGCACTTAGCGGTTGGAGCATATGGAGATAGTGAATTCGGTCTTCAAAAAGGAGCTGTTTGGTTACTGAATTTAGATAGAACGCTATCTTCAGAACAGAACTTTTCAAGAAATAAAAACATTGTTGTGTACCCGAATCCAACAGATAGATCTTTCCGTCTTAGTTCAGCAAATACTTCGGGTGATGTAAAGATTCATACAATGAGCGGTAATCTTGTTAAGATATTTAACTTTCAGATTAATAATGAATATGACGTTTCTAATCTATCCTCGGGAACTTACTTAGTTAGCTTTATAACAGTAGACGGCAATTACAATACTGTTCAATTAATCGTTAAGTAGTTCATTACCTCCGTTCCGCATACACCAGATAATATCTCGGAGTAAACCTTCGAAGAATAGGGCGAATACCAATTTTTTTTACCGGATTGGTAAACTTTTCATGCGCTTTGATCTTCCATCCCGACTTTTCCAGCAACCAATCAAATTGCCAATCCTCAAATTCGTGATAATGCTGATCGCGTTCGTCATGCGGATTTCTATACGCGGAAGCAAACCATAACTTCAACGGCACCGAAGCAACTAACTTTTTGGCGTTAATGTCCTTTAAAACATTGAAAGGGGAAACCAAATGCTCAAAAATTTCAAAAGCGGTAACAACGTCATAGGTGCCTACTTGTACTGCCCTGGTGTTCGTGTCTAAGTCTTCTCCTTTTGTATTGGTTACTTGATACCCTTCTTTCTTGAGTATTTCTGAAAAGGGGTTCGAAACACCAAGATCTAAGATGTTAGCGTCTTTCTGAACGTGTTGCTTCATGAAGCGAAGCGTATGCTGATAACGCTTTTTAGGGTAATTCTTTTCGTACATCTTACACTTTATAGACCAATGCATTGATGTTCATTCCGGCACCTACACTGGCGAACATGATAATATCGCCCTTATTAAAGGAATGTCCCTCAATAGAACCCCTTTGAATCAGATCGTAGAGCGTTGGAATAGTAGCCACACTCGAATTACCTAAGTTTTGAATGGTCATCGGCATGATGCCCTCAGGCATTTCACGGTCGTACAATTGATAGAATCGTGAGACAATGGCTTCGTCCATTTTTTCATTAGCTTGATGGATCAGAATTTTTGATACGTCATCAATGGAAACTCCGCTCGCATCTAAACACGCTTTCATTGCAGCCGGCACATGTGAAATAGCAAATTCATAGATCTTTCGTCCGTACATTTTTATGTAGCGACGGGCATCATTAATTTCCTGATTGTTTGATTCCCCGAAATAGATGAAATGCGCTTCATCATAGGTATAGGTAGCCGTCTTATGTGCAAGAACTCCCGTATTATCATCATTTATCGCTTCCACAACGGTCGCTCCGGCGCCATCACTATAGATCATAGAATCACGATCGTGTTGATCAATAACACGTGAGAGCGTTTCGGCACCTATAACGAGGCATCGCTTTGCTTGTCCGGCTTTGATATATACATTCGACTGAATAAGCCCTTCCAGCCAACCCGGACAACCAAAAAGAACATCAAAAGCTACGCAGTCAGGGTTTTTGATCTTCAGTAAATGTTTAACACGGGAAGCAATACTCGGTACGGTATCACTTTGAGGGGTATTGTGTTTTACATCACCATAGTTATGACCAACAATAATATAATCTAAGGTTTCGGCATCAATAGAAGCATCTTCCACCGCTTGTTTTGCTGCCAGATAGGCAATATCTGATGTCGTAAGATCATCTTTGATATACCGCCTTTCGGAAATACCCGTAATAGCCTTAAACTTTTCAATGATAACGTCATTTTCATGGTGAAATGGTGTTCCGTCATTATTGTAAAAGGAATGTTCAGAAAACCCTTCGTTGGGAGCGACTTTGCTCGGAATATAACACCCTGAGCCTATGATTGTAGCATTCATAAAATAAAGATTACTCAAAGTTAGGTAAAAGCCCATGGCTTTTTGTTATAAAACTTGTAAAACCCATCTAGGCGTGTTCTTCCATATACGCCTCAATAGGATCACAGGTGCACATCAAATTACGATCCCCATAGGCATCATCCACACGCCGAACGCTAGGCCAAAATTTATTTTCTCGTAAATACGCTAGCGGAAACGCAGCTTCTTTTCGAGAATAGGGAAATTCCCAAGTGTCTGAAGTAAGCATCGCCTGCGTATGCGGCGCATTCTTCAAAACATTATTGGGCGTGTCTTTAGAAACTTCATCAATCTCTTTCCGGATGGCGATCATCGCATCACAAAAACGATCAATCTCTGCCTTGCTCTCACTTTCGGTAGGCTCAACCATCATAGTTCCCGCCACCGGAAACGATACGGTTGGAGCATGAAACCCGTAATCCATAAGACGTTTCGCGATATCCGTAACTTCAATACCCACTTCCTTAAACGGGCGACAATCTAAGATCATCTCATGGGCAGCCCTTCCTTTTTCGCCGGTATACAACGTATCGAAATGCCCTTTTAGTCGCTCTTTAATGTAGTTTGCATTAAGAATGGCGTATTGTGTTGATTTTTTCAATCCATTCGTTCCTAGCATGCAGATGTAACCATAAGAGATCAGACACGCTAAGGCGCTTCCCCACGGTGCTGCAGAGATAGCGGTGATCGCCTCATCACCTCCGGTTTTTACCAATGGATTCCCCGGTAAGAACGGAACCAATTGTTTGGCCACGCAAATAGGCCCTACTCCGGGACCGCCACCACCATGCGGAATCGCAAAGGTCTTGTGCAGGTTCAAGTGGCACACATCGGCACCAATAGCGCCGGGGTGCGTCAAGGCTACTTGGGCATTCATATTGGCACCATCCATATAGACTTGTCCGCCAAATTCGTGAATGATTCCGGTAATTTCTTTGATAGCCGATTCATATACGCCGTGTGTGGAAGGATAGGTCACCATCAGCGCGGCTAAATTGTCTTTGTGTTCAATGGCTTTTTCGCGAAGATCGTCCACATCAATATTGCCTTCATCTGTGGCTTTTGTAACGACCACTTTCATTCCGGCCATGACCGCACTTGCTGGGTTTGTTCCGTGTGCTGAAGAGGGAATCAAACAAATGTTTCGGTGCTCTTCCCCTCGCGATTGGTGGTAGGCTCTAATAACCATGAGTCCCGCATATTCCCCTTGTGCACCCGAATTGGGCTGAAGCGACGTTCCGGCAAATCCGGTGATCTTGGTAAGCTGTTCCTCCAATTTTTTCAGCATCAGCTGATATCCTTTCGCTTGCTTCACCGGTACAAAAGGATGTACATTTCCCCAGCGATCATCACTCAGCGGAAGCATCTCTGCTGCTGCGTTGAGCTTCATGGTACAAGACCCCAAGGAGATCATAGAGTGATTCAATGCGAGATCCTTGCGTTCCAAGCGTTTCATGTACCGCATCAGTTCGGTTTCGCTGTGATAGCTGTTAAATACTTCTTGCGTAAGGAAGCTTGTCTTTCGATTTACGGTTTCCGGAATGGTATTTCCTTCGGAACGTTTTGCAATATGAGGCGCGTCCTTTTCCGCAATAGCGGCGAAGATAGAAATGATGTCATTAATGTCCTTGAGGGTAACGGTTTCATTAATCGACATGCATACCGTTTGCTCGTCCGGATAGTAGAAATTGAAAAAATGTGCTTTCGCCAATGGTTTTACCAAGGACACATCTGCCGTGAACCGAAGCGTATCAAAATAGGTCTTATTGTGTTGCTCAAATCCTAATGCGGTGATTGCTTTCTCTAGTGTCAATGCAGAGCGATTCACTTTAGTCGCAATATGGGTAAGTCCCTTGGGACCGTGATATACTGCATACATGCCTGCCATGACGGCCAATAATACTTGGGCCGTACAGATGTTGGAGGTTGCCTTGTCGCGCTTGATATGTTGCTCTCTGGTTTGTAGCGCCATACGCAGCGCACGATTGTCATCAGCGTCTTTTGTCACACCGATAATTCGACCGGGGATATTACGCTTGTACGCTTCTTTGGTTGCAAAATAAGCAGCGTGTGGTCCGCCATAGCCTAGTGGGATCCCAAAACGTTGGGTGGTGCCTACAACAACATCAACACCAAAATTTCCCGGAGCTTCCAGAAGCACTAAACTTAAAATATCTGCAGCCACCGCAACTTTGATCTCAGCAGCTTCTGCCTTTTTTACGAATTCCCGATAGTCATAGACGTTTCCACTTACTCCCGGATATTGAAGCAATGCTCCAAAGAAATCTGTAGTAAAGTCGAAGTTTTCATGAGAACCGAACACCAGCTCTATACCTTGTGGAAGCGCTCGTGTGGTAAGCAACGATTTCGTTTGTGGTAGTACCTCTTCGGAAACAAAAAATTTCACCACCTCCTCCTTCTTTTGTTCTCTGGTTCGGACCGCAAATAGGAGTGACATCGCTTCGGCAGCGGCAGTGGCCTCATCCAAAAGAGAGGCGTTGGCAAGCTCCATTCCGGTGAGGTCGGTGATCATGGTTTGGAAATTCAACAGTGCTTCCAATCTTCCTTGAGCGATCTCCGCTTGATAGGGTGTGTAGGCGGTATACCATCCGGGGTTTTCCAAAATGTTTCGTTGGATAACGGGTGGAATATGTGCTCGGTGATACCCTAAACCAATCAGACTTTTACTGTTCTTGTTCTTTGCGGCCAATTCATTGATATGCTCCAAGAATTCTTGTTCACTCATAGCAGGGTCAAGATCCAACTCGTCGTCCAATCTAATCTCCTCGGGAATGGTCTCAGCAATCAATTGTTCCATACTCGAAACTCCAATGGTTTCCAGCATTTCTGAAAGGTCACTTCGTCGTGGGCCAATGTGGCGTAAAGCAAAAGAATCAGTATTCATAATGTTATGTTTCTACAGTTGCGCAAAATTACATATTTAACCCTGAAATAACCTGCTTTTAACACGCATACCCATAACAACTTTTCAACGAAAAACAAAGGTTACTAACACTTTCGCTATTTTTGTAAAAAGTCCCCTTTTGAAAAGGCTCTTCTCCTTCTATATTCAAAGTAGTATTCATGTAGCACTAGCCGTAACGGCACTGGCCTGGGTTACCTATTTAGAGTTCAACTGGGAACCTTCTCTTTGGACCTTGTTGTTTATTTTCTTCGGAACCATCACAGGGTACAACTTTGTGAAATACGCCGGAGTTGCCGGCTTGCATCATCGCAGTCTTGCTCGTTCGCTACGGGCCATTCAGGTATTTTCTTTCTTGTGCTTTGGGGCGCTCTTGTATATTGGCATTCAATTAACGATAGCAGAATGGATCACCTTCTTCATTTTTGCGGTGCTTATATTATTGTATGCCGTTCCTTTTGCACGTCATAAAAGTTTGCGTACGCTTTCCGGAACCAAGATTTTTATAGTGGCGATGGCTTGGGCAGGGGTTACGGTGACGGTCCCTACGGTTGCTTCCGGAGCCTCCTTCATGGAATCTACAGTGCTCCTTTCATTCACACAGCGATTCTTACTGGTGCTGGTCTGGACGCTACCTTTTGAGATTCGGGACCTACACTTTGATGACCCACGTCTAGGAACACTTCCGCAGCGATTAGGAATAGATGCCACGAAATACATCGGAACCGCAATCACAGGAGTAGTTTTCTTATTAGAATATTTTAAAGAGCCCACCCATTATGAACATGCGTACAGTTTACTTTTTGTTTGCGGACTTTCGGTAGGAGCGTTATTATTAACCCCAAAACACCCTTCACGATATTACGCAGCGTTTTGGGTAGAAAGTATTCCAATAGTGTGGTTAGGGGTGTTTGTATTGATTCTCTATTACTTACCCATATTTTGACGTAAGCGTTCTTTCATAAGGTTTTTTTCAGAAGTGTTAAGCGTACGTATCTCAGGATTTTTCATCAATTTGGTAAGCTTTCGATTTCGTGCCGTATATTTTCGGCAGGCACGGCAATACAGTAAGTGTATATTGAGTGTTACCTTCTCCCAAAAAGTTGCTTCATTATATTGCGATTTATCGCAAGTATGATTGGCTTCACTACATTTTACAAAAATCTTCATCTTTTATAACCAGCTTTTTTCTAAACATTCTGCCATTGACTTCCGGGCTCGGTGAATAATAACCCAAAGGTTAGACGGAGTGATATTGTATTCATTACAAATAGCATCTGTATCAAACCCTTCAATGGTTTTCTTCTTGAAAATTTCTTTTTGTTTGTCTTTTAAGGTTTCCAAGCAATTAAAAATGGCCACACCCAACTCTTCATTCTCCAAGGTGTCTTCAGCGGTTTTGTCGAAAGGATCTTCAACGCGTTCCTCCAACCAATCCCCTTCAGAATCTTCGTCGCGGTAATTGATGTGAACCTCTGCTTTTCCTTTTTTCGAATTCTTCTTGCGATAATGATCGATGATCTTGCGCTTTAGGATTGCCGTAAGCCATGTCCGTTCGGAAGCTTCCCCTTTAAAATTATCTTTCGATTTCAGCCCTGCTAAGAACGTTTCTGAAATAATATCCTGAGCGACCAAATGATTGTTTACCCGAACAATTGTGTAATTGTACAGATAATCTGAATACCGATCGACCCATTGTTCAGGGTCTAGCATATGGGAACTCATCTCGACTTTGTCGTAGTTTGATCTAAAAATAACAAACTTGTACCGAAATAAAATTAATTTTTTTCAAGCAATCCGGCACGTCGCAGCAAGGCCTCCGGATTCGGGGATTTTCCTCGAAATGCTACATACAAGTCCATTGGGTCTTTGGTGCCTCCCTGTGACAGCACGTGGTCTTTAAATTTAGTAGCAACTTCTTTATTAAAAATTCCTTCTTGCTGAAAGTATTCAAAGGCATCGGCGTCGAGAACTTCGGCCCATTTATAGCTATAATATCCTGCAGAATACCCTCCTTGAAAAATATGTGAGAAGGCAGTGCTCATGCAAGTTTCGGGTGTTGGAGGATATAGTTGCGTGCTGGAAAATGCTGCTTCTTCAAACGATTTGACATCGGTAATGCCAGAAGGGTCTTGTCCGTGCCAAGCCATATCTAACAACCCAAAGCTGATTTGTCGAAGCGTTTGCATCCCTTCGTGAAATGTAGTAGATTCTTTTATTTTCTCGACGTATTTCTGCGGAATAACTTCTCCAGTTTCATAATGTGTAGCGAATAACGCCAACGTTTCCCGTTCGTAGCACCAATTTTCGAGAATCTGACTGGGTAATTCCACAAAATCCCAGTATACGTTCGTCCCTGAAAGATGCGGATACGTCGTGTTAGCAAGCATTCCGTGGAGGGCATGTCCAAATTCATGGAATAGTGTAGTCACCTCGTTAAAAGTGAGCAATGAAGGTTTGCTAGCGGTTGGTTTCGTAAAATTACAGACAATAGAGATATGCGGCCGATCATTCTTGCCATCCTTTTGCTGTTGCGGTTTATAGGAAGTCATCCACGCTCCGTTTCGCTTTCCGGGTCGCGGGTGGAAATCGGCATAAAATAAGGCTACCTCTTTTCCTTGATCGTCTGAAACCCTGTAGGTTCTTACGTCGGGATGGTAGATGTCAACCGCGTTTGTTTCTGAAAAATGTAAACCGTAGAGTTTCTGCGCTACCGTGAATACGCCATCAATCACTTTTTCCAACTGGAAGTAAGGCTTCAACTTTTCATCATCAAGATCAAACTTTTCTTGTTTCAATTGCTCAGCATAATAGGCGCCGTCCCATTTTTCCAAACGATCAATTCCGTCTTTTTCTTTCGCATAGGCTTCGAGTTCATCAAATTCTTGCTGCGCTGCCGGATGTGCTTTTTCCAAGAGTTCTTCCAAAAAGGAGGTAACCTTCTCAGGGGTTTTTGCCATGCGTTCCGCAAGAACAAAATCGGCATGTGAATTAAATCCTAACAATTCCGCACGTTGATGACGTAATTGAACAATCTGTAAAATGATTTCACAATTGTTATTGTCGTTTTTCTGAAAGCCCCGAGCGCCAAAAGCCAGCGCTAACTCCTTCCGAAGCTCTCGATTCTTAGCGTACTTCATAAACGGAATATAGCTTGGGTAATCCAAAGTGATGATCCATCCGTCTTTCCCTTTTTCTTCCGCTGTTTGTGCTGCTGCTTCCTTTGCGCCTTCCGGCAGGCCTTCTAACTGTACTTCATCGGTGAGATGTAAAGCGTAGGCTTGCGTATCGGCCAAAACGTGCTCCCCAAAGGTCAAACTTAATTTAGAGAGGTCTTGATCGATCTTCCGAAGCTTGGTTTTGTTGGCTTCGGAAAGATTGGCGCCATTGCGTGCAAAACCCTTGTATTGCTTTTCAAGCAACATGGTTTGCTCGGTATTCAGCGACCCTTGGTCTTTGTGGTCATACACGGCTTTAACGCGTTCAAACAAGGCTTGATTTAGGAGTAGATCATTCTTGAAATCCGAAAGTAATGGCGAAATTTCTTGCGCCAGCTTCTGAATGGTTTCGTTGGTTTCAGCGCTATTCAGATTGAAGAAAATATCGGTGACTCTGTTTAATTGTGCACCACTATACTCAAGGGCCTCCACCGTGTTTTGAAATGTAGGTGCTTCCTCATTCCGAACGATTGCATTAATTTCAGCATGGGTTTGTGAAATTAGTTCTTTAATGGCCGGGAGAAAATGTTTGTTTTCGATCTGTGAGAACGGCGCTGTATCAAACAGGCTTAGCAAAGGGTTTAACATGCTTTTCAAATACTTATTTTAAAGATTTGTCGAAGTCCATTAGGGGTGCTCGCTCGAACAAAATAAATTCCCGATGGCAAGGCAGATAGGTCTTTTTGGTACCAATCCGAATCAGGGGATTCTAAAACCACAGTTTGACCGGATATATTGTAAATGACTAATTTCCCTATTCGATCTTCAGTAGATTCAATGACCAATTGTCTTTCAGAATTAACATGATACGAGAACGATAGATCTCGATGTTTAGGCACGTCTAAAGGATTATCCCGTGAGAATCTTATCTCGATGATGTACTGAGGTTCTTCACAATCTTCAGTTGTATTGTCGGTAAGAACCAAGGTAAATTCCGAATCATCACTGCTATCATAATCTCCACCCCCTGCTGGTCCTATTTTTAAATTATTCACGCACATTAAACCAGTAAGAAACTCTTCAGTGAGGGTGACCCCACAATCTGGTTTAAATTCAAATTGAAAAGTTCGGGCAGGCTGCCCAATCTCTGCATCAGGTAAATAAACAGTGGTAAACTCTTTTATATGATCAGCTCCGCCATTCTCTATAGTAATTAATTCAGGTTCTTCCGAAGCATTGAAGGCATTATATCCAAGTAAGCCCGGTTCTACTTGATAGACATAATATGGGCCAGTAAATTGTGTTGCGCTTGGAAGATCGCATTGCGCTATTAAGTTGCATCCAATACTTAATAAGAAGATTGTAGTTGTGATTTTTAGTTTCATTAAATTATGTTTTGTTTATCCCAAGACTTTTCGCACCCGCTTCTACCTTAGATTTTAACCCTTCCTTATATTTTAAAATACTATCACGAATCACTTTATCCTGACTCCCTAAGATCTGAGCCGCCAAAATCCCGGCATTTTTGGCACCGTCTAAGGCAACGGTCGCCACCGGAACGCCGCCCGGCATTTGTAGAATAGACAACACAGAATCCCAGCCATCAATGGAGTTTCGTGATTTCACAGGAACGCCAATAACGGGTAATGGTGATAGCGAGGCCACCATTCCGGGGAGGTGAGCAGCACCTCCGGCTCCTGCGATGATCACCGAAATACCCCGCTCATGAGCATTTTTTCCGTAATCAAAAAGTTTATCAGGTGTACGATGCGCCGAAACAATATCTACCTCGGTTTCAATTCCAAATTCTTTCAATATGTCGATGGCTTCTTGCATTACCGGCAAGTCGCTGGTACTTCCCATGATGATTCCAACTTTACTCATGATCTTCTTTACTAATTACGTTGATACTCTTTTTCACAGCTTCTGCCGTTTCTCGGGCGTGCGCCATATCAGGATTGACAATGGTTACATGTCCCATTTTCCGAAAAGGTCGCGTTTGCTTTTTTCCGTAGATATGCGGAGTCACACCTTCCATGGCCATGATATTTTCAATGTTCTCATATTCAACGGCACCTGTATGACCTTCGGCCCCTACTAAATTCACCATCACTCCGGCTACTTTACTTTGAGTGTTTCCTAACGGAAGGTCTAATATGGCGCGCAGATGTTGTTCAAATTGATTGGTATAACTGGCTTCAATACTGTAATGCCCACTATTGTGAGGTCTTGGAGCTACTTCATTGACCAATATCTCATCTTCTTGTGTTTGAAACATTTCGACGGCTAGCAACCCTACGTGTGCAAAGGCTTCAGAAACCGATAGGGCGACATTTCTTGCTTTTTCAGCGACTGCTTCATCAATTCGTGCCGGACATAAAACATACTCTACTTGATTGGCTTCCGGATGGAATTCCATTTCCACCACAGGATAGGTGCGCATCTCTCCCGAAGCATTTCGCGCTACGATCACCGCCAATTCGTTTTTAAAAGGGATCATTTTTTCCGCTAGGCAAGCGCCTTCCGAAAGGGGAATCAGGTCTTCCGCATCGCGAATTATACTTACGCCTTTGCCATCATACCCGCCGGTGCAACTTTTCCATACAAAAGGAAAATGCAATTCTTTTCGAACAACAGCTTCCTGAAGTTGGTACTTGTCTTCATACACCTTAAACGGAGCGGTCGGGATATGATGCTTTTTATAGAAGTGCTTCTGAATCCCTTTGTCTTGAATGTTGCGAAGCGTTGCTGCGGAAGGATATACCGTATGTCCTTCTAATTCTAGTTTTTCTAAAGCCTCCACATTCACACTTTCAATCTCAAAAGTGAGTACGTCTACCTTTTTTCCGAAGGAATACACGGTGTCAAAATCCATGAGGTCCCCCTGTTCAAAATTATCGCAGGCAATTCGGCACGGCGCTTCCGCACTGGGGTCGAGCACGCGCGTGGCAATGTCGAATTTCCGTGTTTCGTATAACAACATTTTTCCTAATTGTCCGCCTCCAAGGATTCCCAGCGTAAAGGAAGATGAAAAATAATTCGCCATAACGCAAAGATAAGAAAAGCAGGGGCAGCGTTGCGCACAATTTCCGAAGAATGAAAATAACATTACATGCAAACCCTATGTAAGACTATCAATATACGTTTCGCTATGTTTCGCGGCAAGAATTTGTATCTTTGCGCGGTTGCTATGTGGCACTATTTGAAACAACTATTCACAAAAAAGAAAACAATGACAAACATTGTACTGTTTGGCCCTCCCGGTGCGGGAAAAGGTACACAAGCCGAGGTGTTAAAAGAAAAATACCAATGGGTGCATATTTCTACCGGAGATGTGTTTCGTTATAATATCAAAAACAACACAGAACTTGGAGCGCTCGCAAAGAGTTATATGGATAAAGGCCATTTGGTGCCGGATACGGTAACAATTGATATGTTGAAAGCCGAAGTAGAGAAAAATCCGGACGCCAAAGGAATCATCTTTGATGGCTTTCCAAGAACGGAGGCCCAAGCGGAAGCCCTTTCTGAATTGATGGACCGGATGAACTCGCAAGTCAATGCCATGGTCGCGTTAGAAGTAGACGATGAGGTCTTGGTACAACGCTTGTTAGAGCGCGGAAAATCAAGCGGCCGCCCCGACGATGCAAACGAAGAGGTAATTCGTGAACGCATTGCCGAATACTATCGTAAAACCGATATTCTCAAAAACTATTACCAACAACAAGACAAATACTACGGTGTTGATGGAGTAGGCAGCATCAAAGAAATTACCGAGCGCTTAAGTGCCGTAATTGAAACTCTTTAAAAGGTTAAGCAAACGCACGAAAGATCATGACGGAAGGAAATTTTGTAGACTACGTTAAAATTCATGTCACCTCAGGGAAAGGCGGACAAGGAAGTGCGCATTTGCGTCGTGAGAAATTCGTTCCCAAAGGAGGCCCCGATGGCGGTGATGGTGGACGCGGCGGTCATATCATTGTGAAAGCCAACAAGAATCGGTGGACGCTCTACCATTTAAAATTCAAACGCCATTTCCGAGCCGAACATGGGATGGCCGGAGGAAAGCAAACCAGTACCGGAGCCGATGGCGACGACGTTTACATTGAAGTGCCGTTAGGAACCGTTATTAAGGATTCCGATAAAGACGTGGTACTCAAAGAACTTATGGAAGACGGCGAAGAATTTATTGTCGCCAAAGGCGGAAAGGGAGGCCTGGGGAACAACCACTTTAAATCTGCTACCAATCAAACGCCACGGTATGCACAACCAGGATTACCGGGAGAGGAAGCGAATATCACTCTAGAGATGAAGGTCTTGGCCGATGTAGGCCTGGTTGGATTCCCAAATGCGGGAAAATCTACCTTACTTTCGGTGATCACTGCTGCCAAACCAAAGATCGCCAATTACGAATTTACTACCTTGAAGCCCAACCTTGGTATTGTAGAGTATCGTGATTACCAAACCTTTGTGATGGCCGATATTCCCGGAATTATTGAAGGCGCAGCCGAAGGTCGCGGTTTGGGGCATTATTTCTTACGGCATATTGAACGCAACTCTACCTTGCTGTTCCTGATCCCGGCAGACGCTCCGGATATCTACAAACAATACGAGATCTTATTGGACGAATTACGGCGGTACAATCCGGAATTATTAGACAAAGATCGCTTAGTCGCCATTTCAAAAAGCGATATGCTGGACGCCGAACTAAAAGCAGAGATGAAAGCAGAGCTCGATCCGCAATTTCAAGAAGTGAGCTACCTGTTTATTTCTTCCGTAGCACAACAAGGACTTATGGAATTGAAGGATACCTTGTGGGGGATGTTAAATGAACAGCCGGAGCATTAAGTTTGGTGTGTTTTTTGCTATTTTTAAAGGAAAACACAGCTATGAAATCTATTCTAATACTACTTACAATACCCATTCTCTTTGTTTCCTGCGGCACCACCGTGGCCGTTGATTACGATAAAGAAACGAACTTCTCCCAATACACTACCTATAATTATTACCCGAATATTGAGTCGGGATTGAATGGTCTAGACGAGAAACGCATTATGCGTGTTACAGATAGCCTCCTACAAAGTCGCGGCTGGAGCCGATCAGATGCCCCGCAAGTGCTCATCAACTTTTATGCGAGTGAACAAATTTCAGCGTCTCGAAACACTATTGGTTTTGGTGTAGGTAGCGGCGGCGGAAACGTTGGTGTGGGTGTAGGTGGAGGTATCCCCATCGGCGGTCGAAATATAGACCAACGACTTACCTTCGATCTCATCGATGTTTCTAGTGATGCCTTGATATGGCAAGCACAAGCCGACGGACAGTACAAGGAAAAGGCAACCCCCGAGCAAAAAGTGCGCTACTACGAGAATACGCTTCAGAAGATCCTAAAAAAGTATCCTCCAAAATCATAATAAATTCTCACAGAAAAAGTTAGTATGTTTGCGACCATGTCACACGCTATGAAACATTTTTGCTTACTCCTTTTACTCCCGCTAAGTCTTTGGAGCCAACACTCTTACGATCAAGCGGTGCGGCTTTTTCATCAAGAGAAATTTCAACAAGCAAAACCGTTGTTTCAAGACTACTTGGCGCAGCATCCCAATCATGTGGCTTCGCGTGAATATCTTGGAGATATTGAGGGCTATACTAGAAATTGGAACGAAGCGCTAGATTATTACAAACCACTCTTAGCAGAAGATCCTAATAATGCCAATTATCATTTCAAAGTGGGTGGGGTTCTCGGGATGAAAGCCCTAGACAATAAATTGGCAGCGATCACTATCGTCGACGACATAAAATTCCATTTTGAAAAGGCGGCACAACTCGATCCCGGTCATATCGAAGCTCGCTGGGCCTTGGTAGAGTTCTACTTGCAAGTACCGGGTATTTTCGGAGGAAGCGAAAAGAAAGCCCTACAGAACGCCAAAGAACTACTTAAAATTTCTCCGGTCGACGGCTACCTCTCGTTGGGTTATATCGCCGAGTATAGCGATCGCCCCAACGATGCCGAAACCTATTACAAAAAAGCAGTAGATGTGGGCGGATCACCGCACACCTACGAAAAGTTGAGTAATCTTTACGAAAACAACAACCGCCCCGGTGATGCCATCAAGACCAATCAAAAGTCGTTGGAAATGCATCAGCGCAACCGACTCAATTATCAGATCGGGAAGATTGCCGCACAATACAATCTCGAAGCGCAATTGGGGATTCGTTGCTTGCAAGCCTATATTTCCAATCATACCGTTCGCGATGGGGTGCCAAAGGATTGGGCGTATTTCCGCTTGGCGCAGATCTACAAGAATTTAGGGAATAAAGACCGTGCCCTGCAATGGATCAATAAAGCACTTCGGGACCGGCCAGATTTTTCCGAAGCCAAAAAAGAAAAAGAACAAATTCTTTCCTTGTAATAATTAGGGCAATCCCCTGACGGGGCCGCGCTATTGGCTGTAGTTTTGCCAGCAAAAGCTACTTGCCGCTATCGCTATTGCAAAAGAAAGATGGTATCTTTACCTTCAAAATTGTAACATCTTACCATGCGAATTCATTTTATAGCCATTGGGGGAAGTGCCATGCACAATCTAGCCTTGGCACTTCATGAAAAAGGATACGAAATTACAGGAAGTGATGACGACATTTTCGAACCTTCCAAAAGTCGGTTAGCCGCTAAAGGACTCCTGCCTGACGCCATGGGTTGGTATCCCGAGCGTATTGATCCTTCTCTTGACGCTATTATTTTGGGAATGCATGCCAAGAAAGACAATCCTGAACTTATTAGCGCACAAGAATTAGACCTCACCATTTATAGCTACCCCGAATTCTTGTATGAGCAATCCAAAGAAAAAACGCGGGTGGTCATTGGAGGATCGCACGGAAAAACAACCATCACTTCAATGATCCTCCATGTGATGAACTACCATGACAAGGAGGTTGATTATATGGTAGGCGCGCAATTGGAAGGTTTCGATACCATGGTGCATCTTACGGAAGAAAATGATTTTATCGTGCTAGAAGGCGATGAGTATTTGTCTTCGGCTACCGATCTCCGACCAAAATTTCACCTCTATCAACCCAATATTGCATTGCTCAGTGGGATCGCTTGGGATCATATCAACGTATTTCCAACCTTTGAGGACTACGTAAAACAATTTGAAATATTTGTTTCCCAGATCACCAATGGCGGTGCTTTGGTCTATAATCAGGAAGATGAAGAAGTTGTTAAGGTGGTAGAATCTTCAGATAATCCTATTAAAAAATATCCTTACAAAACACCTTCTCATGCGGTTTCTAATGGAGCTACACTTCTGGATACGCCGGAAGGCCCTATGCCTTTAGAAATTTTCGGAAAACACAATTTAAATAACCTAGAAGGAGCTCGTTGGATTTGCCAGTTGATGGGCGTGGACGAAGCCGATTTCTACGAAGCGATCGCAACCTTTAAAGGGGCAAGCAAACGTTTGGAATGCATCGCTGAAACAGAGCGGGCTGCAGCCTACAAAGATTATGCGCATTCTCCTAGTAAGGTGAAAGCGACAACTCAAGCTGTGAAAGAACAATACCCCGATCGAAAGCTGATCGCCTGTTTAGAACTTCATACCTATAGTAGTTTGAATCCCGATTTCCTAACGGAATATCAAGGCGCTTTAGATGCCGCTGATGTAGCCGTGGTCTATTACTCGCCACATGCCGTAATGATCAAGCAACTCGCAGAAATTAAACAAGAGCAGATAGAGGAAGCGTTTCAAAGAGAAGACCTGATCACCTTTACCGATCCTGCTGATTTTAAAACATTTCTATTCACGGAAGAATATCAAGATTCCGTTTTATTGTTGATGAGTAGCGGAAATTATGGAGGTTTAGATTTTACCGAAATAAAAGAACACCTTACATAAATTCGGTGTAGATTTTTTCTATTAAGGAATGCCATGAACCTGTACTTTCTTCAAGCAAGGCACTTTTGGCGCGATTCTTATCATCCACCGATTTGTCTTGTGAGAGTTTAAATTTTCCTTCCCATTTAAGATCTGTAATTTCAAACGCTAAAATGTACGGTACGAGTCGGTCCATTCTAGGATCCTCTTTCTCCAATCGAAAGGCAGGGGTGTCACCTTCCAAGAAGGACGTCATTTGTACCATAGAATCTTTAACGGCATTGGAAGCGGTTATCGGTTCAATGGTTCCGGTAACATGTACAATGATGTAATTCCACGTAGGTAGCTGGGAAGTGCCATAAACGCTAGGAGAAATATAAGTATCGGGCCCTTTAAAGACCACGGTTGCTTGTGCGCCTCGTTTTAAGGTATCACATTGCGGATTTTGCCGATCGATATGGGCGATGAGGCGCTCTTCTGTTCGGTTGAGAAGCACGGGAAGATGGGTAATAAAAGGCGTGTCATTGCGTGCTGTAACAAGTGTGCCAAACGGACAGGCCTCCGCAACGGCCATCATATGTTCCTTGCGGTGGGATTGATGGTGGGGCGGTGGGTACATTAGAGATTGAATTGCCGTAAGTGGTGGTCTAAATGCTTGTACTGCATCTTTCCGTATTGTTCTTTGGTAAAATGACCAAAGCCGGGATGTACGGGCCATTCCTCCCGATTGCGTTGGTCGTGCACTTCTTCTAAAAGGGTTTCTAACTGTTTCATTTCAGCATCAAAATTGCGTTCTTCAGTTTCCTTCATGGCTTTGGCGGTAGGTAAATTTTTACGCCAAGGCTTGTCGTTGTAGAGCGCTTTCTTGAACACTACTTTGGCAAGCCAATTAGGTTTTAATCCGTAATCATTTTTTTCAAGCATAATATTCAGCGGAGCTTGACAGTGATGTAACATTTGTGCCGGACTCATCTTTCCCCATTGACGGTCACTTTCAGGAGAAAGTTCTGCTAGGCGTTCACGAATTTCGACATATACTTCTTCCTTGAATAAATTTTTCATGCTATTTTGAATTTTCCGATGAACTCATTAAAGATACAATATTCTCTACAAGAAACTTTTACGTTTTGAAAGATGCGTCCTCTTCTTTTTCGATAAAAAAATGGCATGCCGATGATCGTCCCCGCGAAAAGCTGCTGCAAAAGGGAAAGGCGGCTTTAAGTGACGCCGAATTGATTGCTATTTTGATTGGTTCCGGAAGCCGGGAGGCGTCGGCAGTAGGGGTCAGTCAGAAGATCTTGGCGACCGCCGAAAACAAATTGCACACCTTAGGGAAATACTCCATACAGCAACTGATGGAATTCAAAGGAATTGGTGAAGCAAAAGCCCTGACCATCGTGGCAGCTATGGAATTGGGTAAAAGAAGGCAAGCTGAAACCATCATGACACGACCAAAAATCTCAAGTAGTGAAGATGTCTTTCAGTTAATGAAACCATTGATAGGAGAATTAGCGCATGAAGAGTTTTGGATCGTTTACTTAAATAATTCTAATCGGGTATTGCAGACCACGCAATTAAGTAAAGGGGGGATTACCGGTACCTTGGTAGATGTGCGTTTGGTCTTTAAAAATGCCCTCGCCGTTGGGGCCGTAGCCATTATTTTGGCACATAATCACCCCAGTGGAACCTTGCGCCCCAGTTCGAGTGATATTCAACTTACAAAAAAGCTGAAGACCGCGGGAGAAAGCCTTGATATAAAAGTGCTAGACCATCTTATTGTAACTGAAAAAGCGTATTTTAGCCTTGCGGACGAATCGATGATCTAATTCTGCATGCTGCTTGTTTACACCCAAAAATGTACCCCGAGAATAGATTATGTGTTTAAACATATATGCACCCGAATTCTGGGTGTAAAAGTAGATTTTACCGCCACCATCGAAACCTTTATTGCCCATACGGGTCCTAAAATGTCGTATGGAAAGCAACCCATAGGAAATGAGTTGTTTGTGCAGAGTGCTGGATTGTTGCAACAACAAGGGGTAGAGAGTATTGAGATCCATGTGAAAGATTGGGAAGGGGTCAAAGCTTTTTTTTCGGTGGGAGAAAAGAGCGTACTTCCTTTTGACATCTTCGCTGCCGGATTTTTTTTACTGTCTCGGTATGAAGAGTATTTGCCTCAGGTAAAAGATGAATGGGGTCGCTATCCGGCACAGGAAAGTATCGGTTTTAAAGAAGAGTTCTTAGAATGGCCCGTGATCGATATTTGGGCGCAGCGTTTAAAGAACGTCCTATTGCAACAATTTCCAGACATGATCTTTTCCCCTTATCATTATACCGAACATCATGTAGTCAATGCAAGAGTGCCTTATCAATATGCCAATAGAGGGATGTTCCGTTCGGTGATAGGGTATGCTTCAGATCTATGGCGATTGCGCATTGCTCCCTTGTATCGAAGAACTCAGGTGCTATTCAATCTTCGAAATGACGCCTTTGACACATTTCACTTTATCATTAATTCGGTGAAAGATAGCAAGCGATCACTTGCCTTCTTCTTTTTGCTAGGGGAATCCAATCTCTTTAACGAGAGTATTGATACCAAGCGACAGCGTTTCCGAAGCCTTATAAAATATGTAGCAGATTATAAAGAAGTGGGGCTGTTGTTTTCATACGATACTCTTTCGGACTACGAACGTATGAAGCAACAAAAAAGAACCATGGAGGCTATTACAAACCGACAGATCGTTGCTACCATGAACGACCACTATGCGGTAACGCTTCCAGAAGTATATCGTAACCTAATTGAATTAGAGGTTTCAAGAGATTATACCATGGTATATCCTGAAACACCTGGATTTAGGGCGGGAACATGCACACCTTTTTTGTTTTACGATCTTGATTATGAAATTAAAACACCGTTAATAATTCAACCCATTGCTGCGACCACCAAAGCATTCGAAACCATGAAACTATCAGAGATTGAACCGTATTTAAAACGACTTCAAAATCGAGTGATGGAAGTTCAGGGTACCTTTACGGTTATTTTCAGTAATACTAATTTTGCTGCGAACGCCAGTTCCTTTTGGCGTCGGTTTTTCCAACAATCCTATTCGGCATGAAGCTTTCTAATATCACCGATGTTTATTTTGACCTAGATCACACGCTCTGGGATTTTGATCGTAATTCGGCCTTAGCCTTCGAACGATTATTCCTAAAACACAAAATAGACCTTACGCTTACCGATTTTAAAAAAGTATACGAACCGATCAATCTTTCTTACTGGAAGCAATATCGGGATAACGAGATCACTAAAGTAGAACTAAGACGCGGCAGGTTTCGGGATGCTTTTGCGCCTTTCGATATGCAATTCAATGAAGAACAATTAGATGCGCTGGCCATTACGTACATTGAAGAACTGCCAAAGAATAATTATTTGTTTGAAGGAGTTACAGAAGTGTTGTCCTATTTGTCTGAAAAATACCGCCTTCATATCATCACCAATGGTTTTGAAGAGGTACAGCACATCAAGTTGAAGAATAGCAAAATCGATCATTTTTTTCATTCCGTGACCACTTCCGAAGAAGCTGGTGTGAAAAAACCACATCCCGCAATTTTCGAACTAGCGCTCAAGAAAACAGGGTCTCATCCGCATTCTTCTTTAATGATCGGGGATAGTTTTGAAGCCGATATTGAAGGGGCCCATGCTTTTGGAATGCAAACCTTATTTTATAACTATCGGAAAGAATCGTTTACCCATCGGCATCAAACTGTGGAAACCATTTCACAGATTATGTCGTATCTATAATACTATTGCGGATAAACTTCCGTTATTTTAGAAAGTTTCCCCAAACTATGAAAACAAACCTATGGATACCCACCGTCCTTCTCACGGTGTTTGTCGTGGCAATTTCCTGCGTTAAAGATACCGATTTTGAGCAGGCGAGTGATATTACGGCCCGCCCGGTGGTAGAGCTTAACCTTATTCATTTTGATGTCGCCGCAGGTGATTTTTATGATGAAACGACAGGAACGTCTCGACTTACATTAAGTGATACCACGGAAATTCGGTTTTTAGATGATTCAGGCTTACAGGAGAGTTTACTTCGTGCCGAATTCTTTTTTGAATTTACAAATTCAATACCGCGCAATTTTGATGTTACTTTTCAGTTTCTCAGCGAAGCGCTCGACACGACCTATACCGCCCAAACCTTTGTAAATGAAGGCACAACTACGGTCCCGGTGATCACAACATTTGAAGAAATCGTGGAAGGAACCGAAATCCTAGATCTTACTTCAGCAGATCGCGTGGTTGTGAATGTCACCATTCCCGAAGCCAATGCGGAGCTGGAAGGTGCATTACGGCTAAAATCAAAGACCACTTATTTTCTGGAAATCACGGAGAGAGAATAATTACTATGAAGCATGTATTATTTTTAGTAATGGCTATAAGCCTTAGTGGTACCTTGTATTCTCAAAACAAGCAGATTTTGTATGGTTTTGAAGAAATCCCACAATCGCTATTGGTAAATCCCGGAGGCAAGACCCAGCTGCAAAAACACTTCGGTATTCCGTTGTTTTCTCAAATTCATATCAACGCAGGTGCTTCGGGAATTAGTACCTATGATATTTTTGGAGCCACAGGAGAAGATATAACGGCTAAGGTGGATGCGAAGATCTTTGAAATGCAAGACACCGATTTTTTTTCAGTAACACAACAATTGGAGATTCTTAACTTCGGTTGGCGTACTCAAAGTGATTTTTACTTGTCCGGTGGGATCTATCAAGAATTTGATTTTATCTTTTATTACCCAAGAGACCTCGCTATTCTGGGCTGGGAAGGAAACCGCGATTATTTAGACTATGAATTTGATCTAGGACAGTTAAGTACCACAGGTGATTTGCTTACTGTATATCATTTTGGAGTCAACAAAGAGCTTACAAAAAAGCTTACCGTGGGACTGAGAGCCAAAGTATATAGTAGTATGCTTAGTTATCGTTCGGTCAATAACAAGGGTGTTTTTGTTACTTCGATAGCAGAGGATGATGATGAAAATGTGTATGAACATCGCTTAGAAGGAATCGATATGAGTGTGGAAACTTCCGGTATTGCAGACCTTGATGAAGGTCCAATAGGAGGGAAGCTATTAGGGAGAGCTTTATTTGGCGGAAATTTAGGAGTAGGTGTTGATGTGGGAGCCACGTACGACATCACCGATCGATTAAGTTTGAGTGCAAGCGCCTTAGATATTGGTGCTATTTTTCATACTAAGAATACAGAAAACTACACAGCGCAAGGAGATTACACTTTAGATGGAATTGAATTACTCTTCCCGCCGCTTAGCGCTGGAGGAGATACATTTCCATATTACGATGATCTGGAAGATGAAATTCTTGAGGAGGTCGCGGTAGATACCACAACCACGTCTTATACCCAAATGCGGCCTGTAAAGGTGAATGGCGGATTGCAATATCGCTTCGGAAGAATTTTAGCGGGAACTGGAGTGTGCGATTGTAGAAATATGGGTCGTGGGAGTGAAAGAGAACAGGCAATCGGACTCCAATTCTTTTCTATGGCCCGACCCAAAGGATGGCAAATGGCTGGGACATTTTATTATTATCGAAGAATCTTTGATTTTTTAACGGCAAAAGCAACCTACACCTATGACGCCTATGAAACTAGTAATGTGGGAGTTGGCGTTTCTACTACCTTTAAAAAATTTAACTTTTATTTAGCGTTAGATAACTTGTTACGTTACGGAAATTTAGCTAAGGCAAAAAGTGTATCTTTGCAGTTCGGGTTTAATATTAAAGTTGATACAGAATGACGCAACGATTATTGGCGATACTCGTATTTCTTGCCACTTCTTGGCAAGCATTTACGCAATCTTCTTTAGAAGACTACTCGCATCTTGTAGTACCAAAACAATTTGAATTTACCAAAGGTAAAGATGCGTTTCGCCTGAATACCTTGACACGGTACCGCTTACGCCAGATGGGTTTTAACGCTGTGTGGGAAGAAGAGTTGCCAGACACTGCAACCCGTTGTGATGTTGCTTACGTGGATGCCGAAAGTAGCGGTGGTTTTATCAATACCAAGGTGAACATTCTTGTTCGCGATTGCAATAATATGACCGTTTATTATTCTCATACAGGAACTTCCAAAGAAAAAGTGTATGAGGTTGCGTATCGCGAGGCATTTGAGGAGGCGTTGGAAAGCTTCATGATGATAGAGGAAGAAACAGCAAACGTTGTTTCTGTTGTCGAGATAGAGGAAAAGATAAATGAAGCCTCAAAAGCTGATGTTGATGTTGAAACGGAGGTGGAAGTTGAAAGCACGGAAAGTGAAATGCCGAAAAAAAGTGCTGATTCAAAAGAGCGTTACACCTCAGGGGCCTATCAAATTACAAAAATGGATAACACCTATATTTTGTATAAAGATGATGTAAAGATTGGTTCCTTAACTGCTATGTCACAAAAAGATATGTTTTTGATAAATTCTTCTGAAGTAACCGGAGTTGCCCGTAAAACCGATCAAGGTTTTGAAGCTGAGGTTCAATTGGCAGGACAAGAACAACTTTCCATAATGAAATTTGAAACATATGATGCAAACTAATACTCCCCGATTTTTTATTGTATTTCGTGCTTTATTTTTCCTGATTGTCTTAGGAGCACTTCCTGCTGGATGTAAAGATACTTCTTCAGAACCCCGTCAACCAAAGTCTGATACCCCTAACCAACAGGATTTTTCATCAGGCCTATTCCAAAAATTGCCGGTTTCAAAAACAAATATTGACTTTGCCAACAATCTAACGGAAGACGTTGGGACGATGGAAAATCTCTTCGATTTTGACTATTTCTACAACGGAAGCGGTGTAGGAGTAGCAGACTTGAACAATGATGGACTACAAGAAATATTTTTTACCGGAAATCAAGTGCCCAACAAGCTCTATCTCAATAAAGGCGACTTTGTCTTTGAAGATATTTCTGAAAGTGCGGGAATCAACCTCAATAAACAATGGGCGAACGGTGTTACCTTCGCTGATGTTAATAACGATGGATTCTTAGATATCTACGTTTCGCAAGGAGGTCCCCGACAAGCAAAGGACCGCCACAATCTACTTTTTATCAACCAAGGAGATCTCACCTTTAAAGAAGTGGCTGTATCCTACGGTCTTGCAGATACGGGCATTAGTACGCAGTCAGTCTTCTTTGATATGGATAAAGATGGCGATTTAGATTGCTTCGTTTCTAATGAAAACGAATTCTACGGACTCGATCCCATGGTATTCTATGAAAGCATGAAACTGTCTGACAATCTAGAACGAAGTTCTGGACATTTGTATGAAAATCGCGAGGGTAAATTCGTAGATATTTCAAAACAAGCCGGGGTGATGCAAGCTTCCTTCGGACTAGGGGTTACCGTAAGTGATATTAATAACGACGGCTGGCCTGATATCTACGTGGCGAATGACTATTATGCTCCTGATGCCTTATTTATCAATAATGGTGATAAGACCTTCCGTAATGAGACCAAATCGTATTTAAATCAAGTGTCTTTCTTCGGAATGGGAGTAGATATCGCAGATATCAACAATGATAAACTTCAAGATATTTTCGTGCTCGATATGGCAAGTACCGATCATATTCGCTCTAAAACCTTGATGGCTTCCATGAATGTAGAACGATTTTCTTTGTTAGTGGATGAAATGGAAATGCCCCACCAATACATGTACAATTCCTTGCAGCTCAATATGGGAAATCAAAAGTTTCACAATATTTCGCATTTATCACAAGTCGCTAAAACGGATTGGAGTTGGGCCGGACTGCTAGCAGATTTGGATCTCGATGGTTTTAAAGATATCTATGTGACCAACGGATATCGCAGATACGGGTCTGATAATGATTCTAGAAACATGATTCGTTTGATGAAGAAAACGTATCGAGGGAATGTACCGAAGGAAATTAAAGAACGCCTTTACAATGCGTTGCCTTCAGAGAAACTTTCAAATGTGTTTTATCACAACAACGCCTTTCAAGAATTTGAGGATGCTACGGCAACCTTTGGACTTTCTGAGCCTTCTTTCAGTAATGGCGCCGCATATGCAGATCTTGATAACGACGGAGATCTCGATCTAGTAGTGAACAATATTGATGAAGTTGCGTTTGTATACCGCAATCAAGCCACCGAACGAGGGGCAAACTTTATTAAAGTGGTGACCGAAGGAAAAGACAGTGAACCCTTCGCAAAAGTAGAGGTCATCTCCAACGGTATGTCTCAACTGATCGAAACAAAACGAGTAAAAGGATATCTTTCAGCGACCGATAATGTTGCGTTGTTCGGACTTGGAGATGCTGCCACGGCAGACACGGTGCGCGTCATTTGGCCTTCAGGAACCTATGAAGAAAAATACAGTGTGGACGCCAATACCGTGCTTACTTTTAAACAAAATAATGCTACGCTGGCCTATCAAGCGCCTCCGGCACCGAAGACACTTTTGAAAGAATCGAAGTCTACTTTAGGACTCACCTTCACACACAAAGAGAATGAATACAATGATTTTGCTAAAGAAATTCTGCTTCCGTATAAACAATCTACGCTAGGACCGTTTATTGCGAAAGGGGATGCCAACGGTGACGGATTTGAAGATATTTATGTAGGCGGTGCTGCCGATCAGGCTGGAGCTTTGTATCTGCAATCTAAAAATGGGTTTGTTCTTACGAGTAAAAATACGTTTACTGAAGATGCGGCACACGAAGATATGGAAGCGGTGTTTTTTGATTATGATAACGATGGCGATCAAGATCTTTATGTGGTAAGTGGTGGGAATGAATTTCCGGAAGGAGACGCTCGATACCAAGATCGTTTGTATACCAATGACGGCTCCGGAAATTATACCCGTGTTACAGAAACTTCCATCGCTGGCAAGGCGTACAGCGGTAAAACAGTAGCGGCAGTAGACTATGACCATGATGGTGATATGGATCTTATCGTTGGGAATCGAATTCAACCGCAACACTATCCACAGCATGCGCCTTCCTATTTTCTTCGGAACGACAACGGAAACTTTACCGCCGTAACCGATGAGGTCGCGCCCCAATTTTCTGACGTTGCTATGATCAATAAGATTTTAGTAACTGATTTCAATAAAGATGGTTGGGAAGATTTTATATGTGTAGGGGAGTGGTCTGCCATTCGAATTTTTCAGAATAATCAAGGAACCTATAAAAATATTGCACCGGAAAACGGACTTGATAAAAAGAAGGGACTTTGGTATACGATCCAAGAAACAGACATTAACAAAGACGGTCTTCCCGATTATATTCTTGGAAACGTAGGAAAGAATCTACGTGTGAAGGCCTCTGTTGAGCAGCCTTTTTCGATCTTCGGAAATGACTTTGATGAGAATGGTACCTACGATATTGTACTAAGTGGTCACTATAAGGGGAAACAAGTGCCGTTTCGAGGAAGACAGTGTTCTTCTCAACAAATGCCATTTATTACCGAAAAGTTTGAAACCTATGACGCCTTTGCGCATGCTTCCTTAGAAGATATTTATGGCGAGAAGTTAAACGAAGCTTACCATGGAGAGATCAATGGTCTAGAATCGCTATTATTGATCAACCGCGGTGAAAGTGCTTTTGAAATAAAGAAACTCCCAAGACTAGCGCAAAAATCTGCAATCCTCGGAATTGTAGCTACGGATGTGAACGATGACGGTTGGGAAGATATCATCATCACCGGAAACATCTACAATACCGAAGTAGAGACCCCTCGCATCGATATGGGAACCGGGCAGGTGTTGCTAAATAATGGTGAGGAAGATTATGAAGTGTTGTCTCAAGAGAAAAGCGGACTCTACATTCCGGGTGATACAAAATCCCTTATTATGTTGAGTAATACCATGATGAAGAAGCAACTACTAGTGAGCGGTAGAAACGATATGCCCCTCTCTGTCTTTGAATTCAATCAATAATTATACGAGTCTTTCCAAAGCGAACGTAAATATTCACGAAGCTTAAATTCTCTCGCGTTTTTTCCGGGATCATAGAAAACCGTCCCTGAAATCTCTTTGGGTAGAAATTCATGCGGAACAAAATTTCCTTCATAATTATGCGCATAGGCATAGTCCTTCCCATAGCCCAACTCTTTCATAAGTTTTGTAGGAGCGTTTCTAATGGATAATGGGACTGATAGGTCGCCTGTTTGTCGAACGACCTGCTGTGCATCGTTTATGGCTTTGTAAGAGGCATTACTCTTTGCAGAAGTGGCAAGATAGATCGCACACTGGCTCAAAATGATTCGTGCTTCGGGAAAACCTATGGTTGTTACCGCCTGGAACGTATTATTGGCCATGACCAAGGCCGTTGGATTGGCCATTCCAATATCTTCTGCTGCCAAAATTACCAGTCGGCGTGCAATAAAAGCAACATCTTCACCCCCTTCAACCATGCGCGCAAGCCAATAAACTGCAGCATTGGGGTCGCTTCCGCGAATAGACTTGATAAATGCCGAAATGATATCATAATGCTGTTCTCCTGTTTTGTCATACAACACAGTATTCTTCTGTGCCTTTTGCATGACATTGGCGTTGGTGATGGTAAATGTATCTCCTTCCGTTAACCCTTCCGATAAAATTACCAACTCTAAGATGTTTAAGAGTTTTCTAGCATCGCCTCCGCTTAGCCTGATAAGCGCCTCTGTTTCTTCAAGCTCAATATTAAATTTTTTCAGTACGGTATCCTCATGGATAGCTCGGGTAAGAAGCACTTCTAGGTCTTGCTTTTCAAAAGCTTTTAAAACATAAACTTGGCAACGCGACAACAAGGCAGGTATTACCTCAAAACTAGGATTTTCTGTCGTTGCACCGATGAGCGTGACCCAACCCTTTTCAACGGCGCCTAATAAGGAGTCCTGTTGAGATTTACTAAAACGATGGATTTCATCTATAAACAGAATAGGGTTTTTAGTGGTAAATAACGTATCGCTTTCCTTCGCTTTCTTGATAACCTCACGAACTGCGGCTACACCACTGTCTACCGCACTTAAGGTGTAAAACGGTCGTCCGGATTGTTCGGCAATGATTTGGGCTAATGTCGTTTTACCTGTACCCGGAGGTCCCCAAAAGATGATGGAGGGGATGGTTCCGGTTTTTAACTGAGAACGAAGGGCTCCTTTGGGTCCAACGAGATGATGCTGACTAATATAGTCTTCTAAGGTTCGAGGCCGTAATCGTTCTGCTAAAGGAGTGCTCATACTACAAAATTACTATTTTACGAGTCCATTGAAACTGACAATCTAACAGAAATTCGCGAATAGGTTTGTTTTTTGCTAGATTTCCTATGTGAAAGCGAAACAATCTTTAGAGTTTACCTTGGGTACCTTAGTGTATCCCTTGCTGCTTGTATTTTCTATGTGGGCGGTATTATGGATCGAAGTTCGCTTTCGAATAAACTTGAATTTTTTAGGGGTGTATCCGCATCGTCTAGATGGATTGCATGGTATCGTAACTGCTCCTTTTGTGCATAGCGGGCTGGAACATCTCTTTAACAACTCCGTTCCGCTGTTGGTTTTAAGTATGGCGTTGTTTTATTTCTATCGGAATATTGCCTGGCGTGTATTACTTTTCGGAACCATTTTAACAGGAATCTCTACCTGGCTCATTGGGAGACCGGCTTTGCATATAGGAGCTAGTGGCGTGGTCTATATGTTGGTTGCCTTCTTGTTTTTTAAAGGAATATTTTCGAAGCAATATCAGCTGATTGCTATTGCTTTTATCGTGGTATTTCTCTACGGAAGTTTGCTTTGGTATGTATTCCCCATTGATCCGAAGATATCTTGGGAAGGTCATTTGTCCGGGTTTGCTGTGGGCCTTTTATTTTCGTTACTGTTTCGAAGTCCGCCCCTACCGAAACGCACTTATGCTTGGGAAGCGACTGATTACAATCCGGAAGAAGATGAATTCATGCGACATTTTGATGAAGAGGGTAATTTCATTGAAACGATTTCTGAAGACGAGGAAAATGTAGAAGAGAAGGTAGATATCCCCAAAAGATGGGTGCTTCGATATCAAATCACAAAAGAACCTGAAAAGCCGGAAGACACTAATTAAGAGCGCTGGCGAACTATCTCATACAAAAAAGCACCACAGGCTACCGAAACATTCAAAGAATTAATTTCGCCCATTAGGGGTAAGGCAGCTTTTTCGTCACATAACTGTAAAACAGATTTCGAGATTCCGCTACTTTCAGAACCCATAACCAACGCAATCGAATCGGTAAGCGTTAGATCATAGATGTACTGATCGGTTTTTTCGGTAGCAGCAATCGTTTTAATCCCGGAACCTTGTAGATAAAATATTGCGTCTTTGATATGGTCTACCTTACAAATTGGAATGTTGAAAATAGCACCTGCTGAGGTTTTTATAGTATCTCCACTGACGGGGGCACCTCCTTTTTTCTGAATGATAATACCATCCACTCCGGTACATTCTGCCGTTCTAATAATTGCTCCGAAATTACGCACATCACTAATTTGATCTAACAGTATGAAGAGTCCCTTTTTGTCTTTGGCTAGAACGGGCTCAATCAGCTCTTCAATACTTACAAATGCAATGGGAGATGCAATTGCAATGACGCCTTGGTGATTGCTTCGCACCATTCTATCCAGTTTTTCAATAGGAACTTCATTGACAGAGACCCCCATTTTTTCGCTCATGGAGATGATGGTTTCAATTTTGGAATGATCCATTCCTTTTTGAACAAACAATTTGTCAATTGTCTTTTCTGCCTCTAATGCTTGTAATACCGGATGTATTCCGAAGATATATTGCTCTTTTTTCATTCTTTAGGGTAGGTTACTTGAATACTGTCTAACACTACGTGATTCACACTTTCTAATTGTAAAGAATCAAAGGCTTTGTAATATTGATCTAATGGCAAACTTTCATTTAGAGATACAAACTCGTAATAATCGGCAAAGCGTATATCTTTGACAAATCGGGAGTTGTAATACCTTCTAAAAAGTTTATTTTTTTGTGTTAGTTCATAGTCTGAAGCAACGAAATCAAGTAGAAAGTTCTCCTTATTGATATACAAATAGAAAATGCTATCGTAGCTCTCTTTAGTCGCTTTATGGAAGTCTACTCTAAGAACGTAATACTCTTTATCATCAATAAAAACGTTATCATTTCGTGTCAACTGTACCGCGTTTTGCTTTAATACATGAGGAAATGAAAGTTGGTATGCAAATGATTCAAGACGTCGCTCAATGAAACTTCGTGACAGCGATGAATCATTTTGCGGAATGTCATTTATATAAAATGTTGGATGTCCATTCTGATAGGTAGCTTTATAAGTGACAGTATCCAACGCTCTTATCAAGGTGAAATCTGTGATATGCCCGTCTCTTCGTAATGAATATTCTAAATCACCTATTTGAAATTGTAGAATGCTTCGGAAGAAATTTTCGCCTCCTGATGCTGCTATACACTGGTCTAAAATAGCTGTACTAGATAGCGATGGCTGTTCTTCTTGGCAACTTACCGCTAAAAAAATAATTACTAATAATGATGACCATATCAATGTTCTCATCGAATGACTATCTTTTTTACCTCAGAATACTGCGGGGTTCTAAAATGGACAAAATACAGACCCGACTTCCAAGTTTGTAATGACAGGCTTGTAGGATTCTTCCAAGAGCCAATAACACTACCTTTTAGATCGATCAGTTGAATTTCAAAGTCTTGTGCCGTCGTTCGGATTTGTAAATCATCAATCACCGGATTGGGAAATACGGTAAACGAGGCCTCTTGCTCAACGTCTAACCGATCTAGTGTACACCCTGATGGATCGGGATTAGATTCAATTGGATCTCCTGGAATTAAGTCTCGGCCATCAAAGGCTTCGTATTCGGGACCATATCGTTTTGCTCGATAGAATCTACTATTGATGCCACCAGGTGCATCTCCTTGAGATAAGATAGTGCCGTTGAGTAACACGGGGCTTATGTATTCCCACACAATTTCTGATGCAGGGGTTACTTCAATAACTTGTCCCACCGGTCCGCGATCCAACAAATAATTTCCATTAGGCAATTGATAGGCGCTAGATAAAAATGGAACGAAGAAATTAGTAGGATCTACAGGATCTTGGTATATGATGTTGGCATTTTCCGGGCCATAGGGTTCGTTTTCTATACGGTCATAGCTACCATCGGGTAAAAGAGGAGGCGTAATTTGATCGACCGTGGTAAAGCTTCGACCCACACCATTGTTAAAGATCATGATATTTCCCGCATCTGGGAGACCGTCTGGCACCCAATGCACAGCATGTTGCCCGAAGAGATCTTGATCATTAGTTGTGCCCAAATCATAAGCTTGAGGATTTCCCCAACGATATAAGAAATCACCACCCATATTACTGTTTCCTCCAGTACTTCCTGCTGCTTGAGCTGTTGTGGTAGAATGGTCTATGATATAAAACTCACTTAGTGATCTGCTCCCTAATACAATTTGATCGAGGTCTTCATTGTAATCCATTGAGTTTACATGTGTCCAATCTGCCGCTCCGTTAGACAAACCAACAAAATTGATATTCAAAAGCTGAGGGTTTTCACTCACAACCCCAAAGTTATCTTTGGTGCTATCAAAATCTTGGATCAAATGGTCCCATAGGTCCCATTCCCATACGATATTGATATCGTCAGACCCGATGGGCTCTACTTCAATAATGCGTTCTGTGTAGAGTTCGTTTTCAGGAATTTGGTTTGGGTCACGTCCATTTTGAATCGCTTCGGCTTGTGTACGCCTTTCGGCAATCAATACAAGTAGATTTCCATTATTCATGGGATAGAAATCGTGGTGATAGGTAAAATCTGTATCTGAAAAGGTATATGCCCAAATTAGGTTTCCTTCCCAATCGTAACGTTCTATTCTACCACTTTTCCCCGCATAGATTAACGTAGATAGATCTTCTGTGCATCCGCGATAAAGGCTGCCGTCTTCTAATAAGTAATCCAGTCCTTGTCCTGGGAAGTCACTCTGCCAGCTATTAACCACTTCTCCACAGTTATTGATTAAATAAGTAGTAGAAGGGGTAGTTTCGGTACTTGGGGTAATAAGGCTATAGCCATTGTAAGATTCAGCTGTGTTCAAGGTGGTGCCTACGGTATTTTGACTTTTCATCAAAGTCGTCAAAAGGGACAATAAGAATAAGCAGATAATGTATTTTTCTTTCATAATAGCAATGTTACTAAATAAAAAACTGTGGCCCAAAAAAATGGGCCACAGCTATATATAATTATAAGATTTTACTCTTATTGCTCAGTAAATCGAAGACGGATACCGTAGCTTCCTGTACCACATCCTCCATCATCAAGACCAAAACCAAGAACGTCAAATTCAATGACATCATCATCAATTAGATCTAGATCGTAGTCTGCGCGAGGTTCTGCATGAATGTCTTGGATGGTATTAGCACCTCCAGTACATCCTAGAGCGTTTCCTTCAGCAGCGTCAGACGTAAATTCAATCTTACCGCAGTTAAGAACGATAGTTCCAACTTGTGGGAAGTTAAATGAATCCGGATAAATGGTATAGTCGAATGTTCTTGCAGTACCATTAGCCTCAATAACAATTGGTTGAGACGGTGGGTAGTGAGGACCGTAAGCACCTCCAAATGGATCAGTAGCTCCAGTAGTTTCTTCTAGTAAATAAGGTCCAGAAAAGAAGTCATCATTTTCCACCGGACACACTACTCGAAGTGCATATTGGAACGGAGAACTAAAGAATCCACCAGTAATAATACTACCTGCATTATCCACAGAGAAAACACGCCCATCGGTTAAGTTTAAAGAAAGACGAATGGTAAAAACATCTCCTCCAAAGATAGGTCCTTGGTCTGTGTTAACGCTTAATGCAGAAAGAATAGTTGAATAATCGATGTTTAGTGTGTATCGGGGTAATCCAAAAGGACCATCCGTAAACTCACTAGCAGCAATAGTACCTAATTGTACTTCTGTGTCAACTAATGCTCCAGTTCCGGCTGCATCTCCTTCGTCCTCAGTATTATCTGTAAAGGAAACAAAGTAGTCAACGCTTTCCAAAAGGTCTCCTTGGAAACCGTCTTGGTACTCAAGCTCAACCGTGAATACAGCATCTGAGCCGTCGAAAGAAACTTCTTGCAACAATTCACTTGATGGTGTAATGGTTCTTAGAACGGCACCACGAGTGGTTCCGTTAGTCACATCGTCAACGACGAGTTCCTCTTCACAACCTACCATTGCAACTGCAACGATAAGAAGTCCATAAAGTTTAATTAAATATTTATTCATAATACAATTTTTTTAATTTTTAGTTAGCAGGAGGGAAAGCTGGCGACGCTGGATTCGTATCCCAGAATACTTGTGTCGTCAAATCTGGTCTCTGCTGAATATTTGGATTAGCAACTACTTCAACGTTCGGGTAGAAGTACGTTCTAGGGAATGGTCCTGGGTTAGGGTTAAGGCTTGGCTTAACCGTTGTAGGATATCCTGTTCTTCTGTAGAAGTTGTAAGCATCAGAACCACCACCATACATAGTGATGAAGTATTGTTCTGCTAATGCATTCCATGAATCATCTGAGGTATCAACAATTTTAGCTGCTTGCGCCGCAATATATGCAGTTACTTCTGCTGGTGTAGGCTCAAAAGAAGAATCAGCTGATCCATCTAAAGCGATAAAGCTTTGAACTTTAGCAATTGACTTTTCTAGTCCGGCTGTTACGAAAGCAGCAGCTGGCCCAGTTTGACCGGCAGCTAATGCTACCTCTGCTTGCCAGAAGTCAACGTAAGAAGCAAGAATGATAGGCTCAATTCCAGCTCCACCACCACCAGCTCCAAGCGTAAGCTCATTGAACTGATCGTCGTCAAATAGACCACCTGCAGGGTATACTCCTACAGCCGTTCTAAAGAAGTTGTCTGGAGGTGTACCATCATCATCACCGTGATCTCTACCCCAATATCCATCCTCTAACCAACAGAAAGAAATTCCTTGTGCTGAATAGTGAGCAGGAGGGGTTTCAAGAGAACATGATAAACGCTCTCCATTACCGTCAGGATTACAAGATGCACCTGGAGTACAATCTGTTTGACGATAGAAGTAGTAACGGATACGTGGATCGTCATCGCTAGGGTCCATAACGTCTTCCCCTTGCATGGTTTCCATCAACCAGTTTGACTGATAAAGGTTTGCACCAGAAGTTGTGTAGTCCGTTGCATAATCTTGGTGACGTGTATCAGGATTCAATTCTTGAAGTCCAAAGTTAAATTGGAAGTCTTGGCTTGAATCAGAGATAAAATTACCTCCTGAAACAATAGCATTGAAAGTTCCTATGTCTCCTGTGGTCAACGCATGACGCATTTTTAGCGTATTTACAAGCGCGATCCAATTGTCAACATCTCCTCCGTAAAAGAAATCTAGAGCACTTCCTGCACCGTCAGAAGCTTGGAAGAATCCTAAAGACTCATCAAGCATTGCTAATGCAGTACTGTAAACCATAGCATCATCATCTACGTTAGGACTTGGGAACTCCAATGGGTTTAGTGCTTCACTAAATGGAATGTCTCCAATAAAGTCTACTAACAACATCAATTGATGTGCTTGTAGTGCTTTCGCTACTCCTAAGTGGAAGGATAGATCAGTATCCGGATCTTCGTTCAATCCTTCAAGGATGTTTACGTTAGGGCTAATACCGCGAGCGATACCATCTAAGATCTGGCTACTGTAAAATCGAGACCAACTTGCGTTGAAAATGTTCGATTGGAGGTTCTCTCTGTATGTTCTTCCGAAGAAGTAATCGATACGAGTTAAGTCTGAACTCTGATCGTTCATGGTTACCATGTTTGCTACATAAGCACGCTGGATAGCGTTCAGTAACAAATCAGGGTCAGCCTGATCTTCAGATAACTGGTCGGGATCATTTAGGATCTCCAATTCTGTAGTTTCACAAGAGTGAAACAGCGCACTAGCTGCAATCGCCACTAGTGTGAATAATCTGTACATTGTTTTTTTCATAATCATTTTTTTTTAATTAAAAGGATGCTTTAATACTCAGTCCGTATCTTCTTGAACTAGGACCGTTAATGTAATCAAACCCTCTACCGTTACCGATACCAACACCGGCTACGTTAGGATCAAAGTTTGCACCATCTGGTGTATTGTAGGCATCATACCACAGGTTGAAACCACTCGCAGTAATAGATACTGAACCGAAAGGAGTTCTGTCTAAGAAACGCTTAGGCACTGTGTATCCTAATGAAATTTCTTGAAGTCGGATTACAGAAGCATCATAAACAGTTAGCTCTTTAGGACCAAATAACAAGTTGTTGAAATAGTACTGTGAGTTGTTAATCTGGATATCGTTAGGTTGTCCATTGTCGCTTCTTACACCTGGTAAGATGTATGTTTGTACACGGTCTTCAGTTTCAGTGATAAGACCACGTCCTAATAATACGGCAATGGTGGAACTTGCAATGTCACCACCTTTTGTGTGGCTTACTTGGAAGTTTAAGTTAAAGTTCTTATAAGAAATAGAGTTGATGAAGTTCATCACATAATCAGGGTTTGGATTACCAATGATTGGTGTAATAGAACGACCATCATCCAATGTGATGTTATCTTCAATCAGGTAGTTACCAGAGGAAGCATCTACAATTAGGTTCCCTGCATCGTCACGTGCAACACGCGTACCTACGATAACACCTAATTGCTCACCACGAATAGCTGCGTTGGCACCAAGAATTGGATCTGCAGAACCAGCAAATAAGATCTGGTCTTCATCCTGCTCAGTTACAATCTGCTCACTTTTCGTAAAGTTCATTCGAGAGTTCCAGTTGAAACCACCTTCAGTTTCACTACGGAAAAGATCTAAGCTAAGATCAGCTTCATAACCATCTCCTTCAACTTTACCAATGTTGTCAAACGTTTGCGTAAACCCTGTAGAAGGTGCAAGCGGCTTGAATACGATAAGGTCAGTTGTAGAACGGTTGAAGTAAGAAGCGTTCAACGTTAAACGGTTATCTAAGAGGCGTGACTCAAATCCAACTTCGAATTCGCTAATAAGCTCAGGCTGAAGATCTGGATTTGCACGGAAGTTGTCGGCAGTGTTTGTTGTGATAGTTCCGATAGCACCACCATTTTCGATAGGTTCTTGCGCTACATACTGAATCGCTGGGTATCCAGAAGGGAATCCTGCTGAAGTACCTAAACCAGCACGTAGTTTCAAGTAGTTAAGTCCCCATCCTTGTGAACGTAATCCATCAAAAGCTGATGTTGGAATAAACGAAGCACTTACAGAAGGGTAGAACTGGCTGTTGTTTTCCGTAGGCAAGTTAGATACCCAGTCGTTACGAGCCGATACCGTTAAGTAAGCAAAATCATCATAGTCGAATAAAATTTCACCAAATACCCCAACGATATTTTGCTCTACAAAGCCTTGGATTGGCGATTGTGTTGAAAAGTTAAAGTGTCTTAGCACACCGAAAACGATCTGCCCGTCACTTCGTACCCCTTGCTGATCAAACTCAGTAGAACGAGTTGTTCCCCCAACGGTGAATCCAAGACCAAATTTATCGGTAAGGTCATAGTCACCACTTAAAGATAAGTAGTGGTCCCAAATACGGTTGTTGTTATCCCAAGTTTGATAGAAACCAAAGATTGCTTGGTTAAAGTTAACACCGTCTTTGTTAGAGAATTGTGTATTACGTTCGTTGTAGAAGTCAACCCCTACACGATATAATAAGTTCAAGTTGTCTGAAAAATCATACTGTAATGAAGCAGTACCAAATACACGGTTCGTCAACTGACGGCTACCCGCATTCTTCACACTCCATCGTGGGTTGATGATATCGTTACCATCACGATAGTAGATACTACCACCTGTTTCTGGTAATTCAAATGGAAGACCCATCAAGTCTACAGAGCGTGGCGTAAAGAATACGTTTGCAAATGTAGAGAATCCTAACGTACCGTTACCTCTACTCGCAGCTACTGGAGGAGAAGTTACGTTGTTACGTGAGAAGTTCAAGGTTGCTGTTACGCTGAAATTGTTAGATAATTGTGCGCGTCCACCAACAGCTAGCGTGTTACGACGAATACCGTTCCCTGGAGTAAACCCTTCTTCATCTAAGTGACCGTAGTTTACGTTGAAGGCTACTTTACCGTCTTCAGAGTTTCCACGAACGTTAATCGATGTATTGCTCACAGCTCCCGTACGGAAGAAGTTTTCAACACTGTTATATGGGCGGTAGTCATAACGCTGTCCTGAGAATCGATTCAACAATTCATTTTCTCCACCTTGAAATCCGTTAAGAAAAGAAGAAGAAGAATATGGGTGTTCTACCGTTCCATTCGCATCGATCAGACCCGCCGGGTCATTCAAGTATCCATCTACACCGTCAGGGCTAAAGCTTGGTCCCCAGTTACTGAAGAACCACCCGAAAGACTGGTCAAAACCATTACCATAGCTATCTTGATAGTCTGGTAATGAAGCGATTTCATTGAAGAAATAAGATTGGCTAACTGTAATTTCGGTTTTCTTTGCAGCTCCTGTTGCTCCACCACCACCAGATTTGGTAGTAATTACGATAACCCCGTTTCTACCGGCAGTACCGTATAAAGTTGCGGCCGCAAGACCTTTCAATACGTTAACACTTTCAATGTTGTTCGGATCCAAATCCAAGAAACGTGAAGAACCAACGTTACCGTTCAAGAAGTTTCCTTGAGCGTTGGTGTCACTACTAAAAGGCACACCATCAACGATAAATAATGCTTGGTTACTTCCGGTAATAGAGTTATATCCACGAATTACTACGTTGGTCGCAGAACCCGATGTACCCCCTTGGGAGGTAATTTGAACCCCGGAAGCCTTTCCAGAAAGAACACGGGCAACATCCCCTTCAGTTCTTTGCTCAATATCTTCAGACTCTACAGTACTTACTGCATATCCCAAAGCCTTGGCTTCCTTTTTAATACCTTGTGCTGTAACTACTACTTCGTCAAGTTGTGCTGCATCTTCCTCCATAGTGAGGTCAATGTTGCTTGTCGCGGCAGTTACAGGGCGCTCTACAGATTTAAAACCTACATAGCTATATACAAGTGTTTGGCCCACACTAGCTTGAACGGTATAATTACCATCAAAGTCAGATTGTGTACCGGTACTTGTGCCCTTTACGATAATGTTAACTCCGGGCAACGGGAGACCACTAGGGTCGGTCACCGTACCGGAGATTGTTTTTTCTTGTGCAAACGTGAGTTGCACTACAAACGCTAGTAATAGCGTAAGAATTCCACTAAACTTTGTTCTCATTTTTATAATTTATTTGAATTAGCCAATGCCAAAAATCACAATAAAAAGTTAAATACACAACTTTTCATTACTAAAATTTACATTTTTTTTTACCGCATTGTTAAGCTATTGTTACGCTTCGTCAAAACCGTGAAGACAGGCTTAAGTGGATTTTTGTATTCGAAAATTTGAAATTTTCACCCTCCAAATTACCGTTGGCAATATTCAACTTAAATACACCTGCCTGCGTGTTCAATCCGATGCCAAAACCGAAGCTGTAAAGTTGTTGCTTTAGTTCAATAACATCATTTTCAAAATAGGCAAGATCAATGATGGTGTGTGCGTAGAGTCCAGGATTGAATTGATAGCGGTATTCTGTGTTCAGTACAGAAAATAAAGAGGCGTCAATGCTATTTTCATTGAAACCTCGTATGCTATTTATTCCGCCAAAACGGAAGAGTTCATTGGTTAGAAAGGTGTCACTGTCTAACCAAGACGTGGTGTTTTGAACAAAAAAGGAGTTTTGGTTGTTTAGCTGAATGATATGAAAAACATTCGAAACGATTCTAAACTGATCTTCTTGGATAGTGTCTCGCTCTCGGGCACCCCATTCGCCTTCTAAACTGATGAATGTTTTTCTGGGGAATAAGGGGTTGGGTTGTCGATCTGTGAATGCAAGCCCTCCAATGGCGTATCGGGCTTCATAGTCTTCTACGGTGGCATCTACTAAAACCTCTTCTTGAAGATTACTGGATACATAACTTTTGTATCCTATATAGGTGGTTGTTGAAGGACTCACTTGATAACTTAGCTGTGCCAACTGTTCGGTAGTGGAAAAGGTAGAATCTCTTTTGAAGATTTTCAATTCAGCAGCAACTCCGAAAGGAGACCCAAATAAATAAGGTAAGGTGGTGCGAACGCGAAAGTTTTGCTGTTCATTGCCGTCAGCCTTGTAGTTTATGAGCAATTGTTCTCCGTAATTTAAATTATTGTTTAATTCTAAATTCAGATATCCGTTAAATATGAGTCGGTTACTTTCCTCGTCAGTTGCAAACCCTAAGATGCCGTCAAAGAGATTGTTGTTTTCTTTTTCAAGGTACAGATATACCGTTGTAGAATCACTTCGGAACAAGGCCTCGGGTGGTTTGATGCTTTTTGCAAAACCGAGACCGTCTAATATATCGTTCTTTTTTAGCAGTGTCTTTCGGTTAAACGTTTGTCCTTTTTTCAACCCGGCATAATGCCGGAGGTAGGACCTTGGAAACTTTTCGTAGCCTTTTAAGGCGATGGAGTCAATAATCCGTCTTTGTTGGATGCTTGTTGTTAAAACCCCAAACAGCGTGTCGTTCTTTTTTTCAAGAGAACTCAATTGAAGCGATGCAAAGGGGTCTCCCGATTCAGTAAGTTGCGTATTGAGATCTTGAAGTGTCTTGGTGGCATTTGAAAGTGGAATGGTGAAGGTGCTGTCGGTTACTTCTGAAAGATTCCTTCGTGCCAGTTGTTCTTTTAGGAAGGGAGTAGTAGTGTAGTTGACCTGAAGGGTGTTATAGCGACTTCCGAAGATGTAGTTCGCGTGATAAGTAGTGTCATTCAACTTCTGAAAAGATTGAAGTCGAGCATCAATATATCCTCTTTGTTGTAGGACTAGTGGAATGGTATCTACTTGTCGTTGTAGACTTCGATAGTCTTCAAAAGTAGTGGTAGGTAGTAAACTGTCTTTTAGAGATTCTCTTATGGTTTTTTCTGCGGAAATTTCTAAATAGAGAAAAGTGTCTTGTGCCCAAAGGGAAGAAAGGGTATATATATTAAGGTATAAAAACAGAGATAGGAAGCGCTTCAATGCCGAAGGGTTTTGTTCGTAAAACTAACGTTTGTAAAAGGCTTTTCATATTTCCAATCTCTTTTTTTAAATGGAGCTGAAAATTAATGGGCTACTGTTTGAATAATTAAATAAAAATTCTACCTTTGCACGCCCTTTTAGTGGGGAAATTTTATTTTTTAATAAAGTATAACAAGGATTTATATGCCAACTATTTCACAATTAGTACGAAAAGGAAGAGCCAAAATAACCAAGAAGAGTAAATCGGCTGCTTTGGATTCGTGCCCGCAACGCCGCGGTGTGTGTACGCGTGTATATACCACTACTCCTAAGAAACCGAACTCTGCGATGCGTAAAGTAGCGCGTGTTCGTTTGACCAACGGGAAAGAGGTAAACGCATACATCGGTGGTGAAGGACACAACCTCCAAGAGCACTCGATAGTATTGGTTAGAGGTGGAAGGGTAAAAGATTTGCCAGGTGTTAGATATCACATTGTACGTGGAGCCTTAGATACCGCTGGTGTCGAAGGAAGAACGCAACGTCGATCTAAATACGGAGCCAAACGCCCTAAGAAGTAATTTTAAGTAATAATCGCTTTAAAACGAAGAAATGAGAAAAAGACAGGCCAAAAAAAGACCGCTTTTACCCGATCCCAAGTTTAACGATCAGTTAGTAACACGTTTCGTGAATAACATGATGTGGGACGGAAAGAAATCGGTGGCTTTCAAAGTATTCTACGATGCGCTTGATATCGTAGAAGAAAAAAATCAAGATGAAGAAAAAACGGCTTTGGAGCTTTGGAAAGATGCATTATCTAACATCATGCCTCACGTAGAAGTTCGTAGCCGACGGGTAGGAGGAGCAACCTTCCAGATCCCGATGCAAATACGTCCCGACAGAAAGATTTCAACTGCTATGAAGTGGTTGATCTTGTATGCGCGTAAGCGAAACGAAAAGTCGATGGCGGCAAAACTCGCTGCAGAGGTTTTAGCAGCTGCTAAAGAAGAAGGCGCCGCGGTTAAAAAGCGTATGGATACGCACAAAATGGCCGAAGCAAACAAAGCATTCTCACACTTTAGATTCTAAAAAATACCATGGCACAAAGAGATTTAAAATTTACAAGAAATATTGGGATCGCTGCGCATATTGATGCGGGTAAAACAACTACTACAGA
>DFVG01000039.1 GCA_002379985.1 Flavobacteriaceae bacterium UBA4166 | reverse complement strand
TGTTTTTGCTTCCACCCTCTCACAAAATCAAGTGGTGGCCTTTATTGCTGCTGTGTTTATTTGCTTCCTGCTGTATTATGGGTTTGAAGCATTAGACACCCTTATTCCAAGTGTGGAACTTGCTTATTTCGGACTCAAAAGTCATTTTGACAGCGTCGCCAGAGGCGTATTGGATACGCGAGACATTATCTACTTTTTAAGCGTAACCTTGTTATTCTTGGTGGCCACGATCCTACGCATTCAAACCAAAACCCGCTGATCAATGAACAAACAAAAACCCATCTTTGTGTTGTTGATCACCATTGTAGTGCTCGTTGTGATGAATTGGATCTCTTCGGAAGTGTACGAACGTTTTGACTTAACGCAAGATCAACGGTACACGCTTTCGGAGGCTTCTAAAAATACGTTGGCGAATGTAGATTCCCCGATCATTGTTGATGTATTTCTGAAAGGTTCGTTTCCGCCGGAATTCCGAAGACTGCAAGTAGAAACTCGTCAACTTCTTGAAGAATTTTCAGCCTACAATCCGAATCTGAAGGTGGAATTCATCAATCCATTGGAAGGCGAAGAAGATCAAGCGGCCGTACAACAACAATTAAGTGGCTTAGGTCTTACGCCTGCACAAGTAGAAGTACAGCAAAACGGAAAAGTAACTACCGAGGTAGTGTATCCTTGGGCACTCGCCTATTATAACGGTAAAACAGTGAAAATACCGTTACTTAAAAACCAGCTTGGCACCACTAGTGAAGAACGTGTGACCAATTCGCTTCAGAACTTAGAATATGCCTTTGCGGATGGTTTCAGTAAACTCACACAACCCAAACGCAGGAAAGTGGCAGTGCTTAAAGGAAACGGACAACTGCCGGATCGGTATATTGCTGATTTCTTTACCACCCTTCGAGAATATTACTACATCGCACCATTCACCTTAGATTCCGTCGCAGTCGATCCACAGAGAACTTTAGCTTCGTTATCAGATTACGACCTTATTGTAAGTGCGCAGCCTACCGAGACCTTTTCCGAAGAAGAAAAATACGTCTTAGATCAATATACCATGCAAGGAGGAGCGTCGCTTTGGCTGGTAGACATGACACAGCAGCAAACCGACTCCGTAAGCGGTAATAATTTTGCCTTTGGACGCGATCTGAACCTAAATGATTTTTTATTTAAATACGGGATTCGAATTAACCCTAATTTGGTAAAAGATATTTATTCGGCTCCTATCGTGTTGGCTTCTGGAAACGAACGCGATGCGCAATACAATCGCTATCCTTGGTTGTATTATCCGCTGGTGGGCGGTGCAGAAGGACATCCCATCGTCACGAATACCGAAGCCGTTAAATTAGAATACGCCAGTGCCATCGATACCCTGCCCAACAATATTAAGAAAACCGTGCTTTTAGAAACGTCACCTCTATCGAAAACCGTAGGACTCCCGCTTCCGATAGATTTTGATACTGAAATCCCAAAAAATTTAAAGATCGTAAATGAGGGGCCGGAGCAAGGCGATTTTAATAACGGACCTATTCCGCTTGCGGTGCTTTTAGAAGGTTCCTTCACCTCAGTGTATAACAATCGCGTGCCGCCCATAAACCTGCCGAATCGACGTAACGAAAGTGTAGCAACCAAAATGGTGATCGTTAGTGACGGCAATGTGATCATGAATCAATTGCAGGAAGGACGCCCTATTGAATTAGGTTTCGATAAATTTACGGGTACCTTCTTCGGAAATAAAGAATTTCTCCTGAATACAGTAAATTATCTGTTGGATGACAACGGACTTATAAACATCCGTACCAAAGAAATTGCGGTACCGTTCCTCGATCCTCAAAAAACATCCGCACAACGTACCCAATGGCAACTTCTCAATGTCCTATTACCATTGGTATTACTAGGGGTGATAGGTTTTGTGTTTCAGTTCTTCAGAAAGCGTTCGTATCGTCGATAACTGTTGATAAGTTTGTTTTAACAACCAAGGCATTTAAAATATATTTGTAGTACTGAATGCTAGGCTTCAGAAGCGAAACTAATACGATCGTACCGAAAAAATATATTCATGAAATTTATTGTATCAAGTTCTTACCTACTGAAACAATTACAGGTGCTTGGAGGCATCATCAATACCAATAATACCTTACCGATTCTCGATAACTTTTTATTTCAATTAGACGGAAATACGCTTACGGTAGCAGCTTCCGATTTGGAAACCACCATTTCTTCTCGATTGGATGTAGAAAGTAGCGAAAGCGGAAGCGTTTGCGTACCGGCAAGATTACTCTTAGATACCTTAAAAACCTTTCCGGAACAACCCCTCACCTTTACGGTGGAGGATAATAATACCGTCGAGATCAGTAGCAACCACGGGAAATACGCCTTGGCCTATGCCGATGGAGAAGAATTCCCCAGTGCGGTGACCTTAACCGATCCTAGCACCACCATCGTAGAAGGCGATATTTTAGCCACGGCCATCAGCAAAACACTCTTTGCGAGTGGAAATGACGATCTACGTCCGGTGATGAGCGGAGTGTTTTTTCAGTTTTCTTCGGAAAGTTTGACGTTTGTCGCCACCGATGCGCACAAACTGGTAAAATATTCTCGAAGTGATGTGAAGGCTAATGAAACTGCCGAATTCATCATGCCAAAAAAGCCGCTAAACCTATTGAAAGGGATCTTGGCCGGAAGCGAAGAAGAAGTGACCATCGAATACAATGAGAGCAATGCGCGTTTTCAGTTTGAAAACACCGAATTGATTTGTCGCTTGATTGATGGGAAATATCCTAATTACGAAGCGGTGATTCCGAAAGAAAACCCGAATAAGCTAACCATAGATCGCACGCAATTCTTGAATTCTGTGCGTCGTGTGAGCATTTTCAGTAACAAAACCACACATCAAATTCGTTTGAAGATCGCGGGAGCCGAGTTGAATATTTCTGCGGAAGATATTGATTACAGCAACAAAGCGGAAGAGCGACTTACCTGCGACTATCAAGGCGATGATATGCAAATTGGTTTTAACTCTCGCTTCTTAAATGAAATGTTGAACAACCTCACCAGCGATGATGTGTCCCTTGAAATGTCATTACCCAACCGTGCCGGGATTTTAACTCCGGTAGATGGCTTAGATGAAGGCGAATCGGTTACTATGTTGGTGATGCCGGTGATGCTGAATAATTAATTCGAAACTATAAAATGTAAAAAACCCGCTTTTAAGCGGGTTTTTTTGATGACATTATTGAAATTCTGCGATGTAAGGATAGTATTCTTAATAAACTAACCTTATGAAATCAAATTACATTTTCTTCATCCTTTGTTTTATTAACACGTTCATTTTCGCTCAAGTCACTGATGTGGTGACCGGGCTTGATAGTCCTTCTAGGCTCTTGCTCAACGGAAATGACCTATATGTAACCACTTCAAACGCTATATCAAAAATTGATATCACCGATCCTTCTCCAACGCCGGAGGTAGTTGTAAGCGGATTAAATGCCCCAACAGGCATGGCACTAGATGGAAACAACCTCTATGTTGCTCAATTTAACGGTGGCAAAATTTCAGTCGTTGATCTAACCGCCAGTACTCCCGTGGCAACCGATTTCCTAACGGGATTAAACACACCAAATGGAGTGGCTGTAAACGACGGTTTTTTATATTATTCTGATAATAACAGTAATATAGTTGCCAGAGTAGCTACCACTGCCCCGGGAACGCCGGAAGTGGTAGCTAGTTCTGCGGTCAATTTTAATCCAGTAGGACTCGCTTTCGATGGAGACCTCTTGTACATCTCGAATGCTACTTCAAATCGTATTTCTTTTGTAGATGTTTCAAGTGGGGTCACAGAGCCTACTTTGCTTGTTACTGGTACAAGCAGGCCTTTAGGAATTCGGTATGCAAATAATCGCTTGTTCATTTCAGAAAGAAATAACAATAAAATTTCCGTGTATGATTTTTCCTCAGGAACAAAAAGTGATGTACAAACGGGGTTAGATGCCCCTAATGACATCGCAATTAGTACGGATGCGATCTTTATTCTGGAAAGTGGTTCTGATAAAATTTCTAAGATTGATAATACATTCGGTGTAACAGATTTGTCGAAACTTGCATGGCGCGTTTATCCTAATCCGACTTCAGATTACGTTGAATTTTCTGGAATATCAGAAACTATTTCAGTGGCGGTTTATACGATACAAGGTTCTTTGGTATTAGAGCAACGTATCGCTCCACTTGATAAACTAATGCTAAGTGACCTTGCTAGTGGTATGTACGTTGTTGTGGTGAATGAGACCCATCTTACTCGACTTATTAAAAACTAAAAAATAAAACCCGCTGAAATGCGGGTTTTGTTTTGCTATAAGAATCGAATGGTCATAAAATAGCTAGGGGCTTCCCCTCTACTTGCGCGCAAGGCATTGACGATGGGCATAATAAACCCAATGGCGATCGCAAAGAACAAGGTCAATAGTCCTAATCCAAGTGCAAAGATTAATGGAATGCTCACGAAAATGTAGATCAATAGGCTGATCTGAAAATTGACCGCCTGCTTTCCGTGTTCGTCCATCCCTTCAATTCGGTCTCTTGAAGAGAGCCAGATCACCAATGGAGCGATTAGACTTCCGAAGCCAATAAAATAACCTAATAGTTGCGAAAGATGCATCAACGACAATGTGGTTGTGTCCTCTTTCTTTTGAGTGTAATTTAAAACTTCCATGATTTTTTGATTGAGTATAGTGGTTAAATAGATTTAAGAATGAAAAAGGTGATCAAAAAAGCGGCTGCTGCAACCCCTACAAATAGTAAAAGAGGAACCCATAAATTTTTCATGCTGCTCTCTTCATTTTTTGGTTTCTGATCCTTCATATTCTTAATGATGATTACGCTTATTAGACGAAATTTTCAAAATTTGTTACACTCACGCTGTAGTAGTTAAAGTTATTGTAAACTTTTAGGAACACATGGCGCAGTATTTTTTTGGTAGTATTTTTATTAAAACCGAAAACCTATGCTAAAGAAAACAGTACTACTATTCGCCCTTTTGATCACCCTATGCTCCTGCAAACAGATCGTAGGGGAAATAAAGGCGGAACCGGATTTAGACGCTCCCGATAAAGAATACACAGCATCTACGGTGGAAACTGCCGTGGGGCCTTTAGAACTTGCGGCACCTTATGCGACCGAATCGACCGCAAAGATTTCAAAAATCACAGATTGGCCTGATGGCCAACTTCCCAAAGCACCGGAAGGATTTACCGTAACAAAGTTTGCGGAGGATTTTGACAATCCGCGTTGGACCTACATTGCTCCCAATAACGACATCTTTGTGGTGGAAAGTAATACTCGAAACAGTGCCAACCGCATTACAATCCTTAGAGATACCAACAGCGATGGCACTTTTGAAATTCGCGAACCCTTTCTGGAAGATCTAAATCAACCGTTCGGAATGCTCATAGTAGGAAACTACTTTTATGTCGCCAACACAGACGGACTGTATCGTTATCCCTATAAACAAGGTCAGACGAGCCTAAAGGACAAAAACGGCGAAAAGATACTCACACTTCCAGCCGGTGGTTATAACAATCACTGGACACGTAATATCATCACTAATGAAGCAAAAGACAAAATCTATATTTCCGTTGGTTCAGCAAGTAATGTCGCAGAACACGGCATGAACGAAGAGATTCGGCGTGCATGTATACTAGAGGTCAACCTTGACGGCTCTGGAGAGATCATCTACGCTGATGGACTTCGCAACCCTGTAGGAATGGATTGGAATCCTGTAAATGGCGAGCTATGGACCGCTGTTAATGAGCGTGATAAGCTTGGTGATGATTTGGTACCCGATTATATTACCAGTGTAAAAAAAGGAGGATTTTACGGATGGCCCTATTCATATTACGGGCAAATTCGCGATCCTAGATTATTGGATGAAGCCGTAGATTCTCTCGTAGCTGAAGCCATTGTACCCGATGTGGCCACTGGAAATCACACCGCTTCACTGGGGTTCACTTTTTACGACGGGCAAGCGTTTCCTGAAAAATATAAAAATGGTGCTTTCGTAGGGCAACACGGTTCATGGAATCGAAAGAATTTTTCAGGATATAAAGTGGTTTTTGTTCCTTTTGAAAATGGAAAACCAACCTCAGCACCTGTTGATTTCTTATCAGGGTTTATTGCTGAGGGAGATGGTTCCCAAGTTTATGGACGCCCTGTTGGTGTTACTGTAGCCACTGATGGTTCTCTACTGGTCAATGATGATACAGGTGGTGTCATTTGGAAGGTCAGTTATGTACAGTAACATCCAGAAAAAATTTAAAATACTAAGTACGGTCATATGTTTGACCGTATTTTTTTATGGACAGGCACAAGTTTCCGGAAGTGTTCTAGATAGAGATGAAATTCCTGTTTCCGGAGTGACGATACTTCATAAAGGTTCAGAGGTTGCTTTTACCAATAGCAACGGAACGTTTCAACTACCCGAACAATTCCGGCTGCCGGTACCCATTACGCTATCTCATCCTGGTTATTTTGTAATGGACGTTATCCTTTCAGAAAACGAGCAAGTGTTCCTGCTTGATAAAATTTCTGAATCAAATGAATTGTCTGCGGTGGTATTGGCTTCTGTATTTGACAAAAAAAGTGGCGTACTAATTCCTACGCAAACTGTAACCGAAGCTGACCTACAAAGATTTGACCCCATAGATGTGGTCGATGCCATGAACCAGAACGAAGGTGTGTATATTCAAAATGGAGCTATTAACACCAATCGAATTACAATTCGTGGCGTAGGCTCCCGCACCTTATTCGGAACTAATAAAATTCGTGCTTATTTTAATGGAATTCCCATCACGAACGGATCAGGAACTACTGAAATTGACAGCTATGACACCAATGCACTCGCAACCTTGGAAGTGGTTAAAGGTCCTAAAGCAACACAATATGGTACCAATTTAGGGGGCACCTTGATCTTGGCGACTAAAGACCCAGTAGAGAATACTGCCGAAGTCACCAATGCATTCACTGTGGGCTCATTTGGATTGCTCAAAAACAGTACCGCAGCTCTAGTGAAACAAAAGGATGTGTCGGTGTTTGCGAACTACGATCATCTGCAAGTGGACGGCTTTAGAGATAATAACTTCTATAATCGCAATAATTATCTTTTATCTGCGCGCTTTAACCTAAGTGATGTTTTCCGTTTGGGGATGTTAGTACGACATACTAATAATGTCACGCAAATTCCCAGTTCATTAGGTCGAATGGCCTTTCAGGAAGATCCTACACAAGCTGCGTTTACTTGGGCACAGGCGCAAGGATTTGAAGATAATCGGAAAACCTTGACAGGTTTTAGTTTGGAGAGTCAGATTTCAAACACCTTCAACAACACGACTAGTATTTTCTACACCTATTTAGATCATTATGAGCCGCGCCCGTTCAATATTTTAGAAGAATATACGCATAGCTATGGCATTCGTTCCATTTTTGCGAAGCAGTATACTCTGCTACAAAATAAGGCATCACTAAGTTTTGGTGGCGAGCTATACCAAGACGATTACAAAGGTAGCATGTTTGAAAATCTATATGAAGAAAACAATGGCAACGGAAGTTTACAAGGAAGTTTATTAAGTCATAACGTAGAAAAAAGAAGACAACTCAATGTATTTGCAACTACTATTATCCCATTATCAAATCAATGGAAAACGGAAGTAGGCGTCAATGTCAATACGACGAATTACCAACTCAGGGATCGGTTCAATTCCGGTGCTGCAAACATTAGGGCAGATAGAGATTTTAGTACGATTGTGGCCCCTAACTTTAATCTGCTATATCAACCTACCATCTATTGGACGCTCTACGGGAACGTGAGCAGAGGGTTTAATTATCCCAGTGTTGCAGAAACCCTAACCCCAGAAGGCGTAGTAAACCCAGAAATAGGTCCTGAAATAGGCTGGAACTATGAATTGGGAGCCACTACATCTATGTTCAATAGAGCGTTGGAAGTGCGAGCGGCAGCCTATCTACTTTCTATTGATGATCTTATAGTAGCCGAACGTGTGGGAAATGATCAATTTGTAGGGAGAAATGCAGGGAAAACCCACAATCGTGGAATAGAATTGGGAGCTAATTATGCTTCAGAACTTTTTACCAATATCGTAGTAAGTGCCTACGGAACGGCCGAATTCAATTTTCATAAATTCATTGATTTTGTTGACGGTGATGAAGATTTCTCAGGGAATGATCTCACCGGCGTGCCTGATAAAAAAATAGCCCTCGGACTAAAACTTCAACATCGTTCAAGATATTACCTTTTGGGAAATCTATTGCATGTGGGTACACAACCCATTACCGACACGAATTCGCTGTATAGTGACCCTTTTAGCATTGTCAACCTAAAGGCCGGTTACGAAAAAACAATCTTTGAAAACATAAAAGTTCTTCTGTCAGCCGGCATCAATAATGTGGCTGATGTACGTTACGCATCTTCTATTCTAATCAATGCTTCGGCTTTTGGAAATAACGAACCGCGTTACTTTTATCCTGGTCCGCCTATTAATTATTACGGAAGTTGCAGTCTCACTTACACGATTCTGTGATATCGAAATAAAATTCACTGCCTGTTTATTTGTACTTTTGCCGTATGATAACAAATGATACTATTGTCGCATTAGCAACGCCTTCCGGAGCAGGTGCCATCGCAGTTGTACGACTCTCAGGGCCCGAAGCAATTTCCATTGCGTCGGATATTTTTGATTCGGTGAGCGGAAAGGTATTGGCGGAACAAGAAAGTCATACAGTTCATTTGGGTCATATTAAAGACGGCAACCGACTCATAGACGAGGTGCTTGCGACCCTCTTTAAAAACCCCAAAAGTTATACGGGTGAAGATGTGGTAGAATTATCCTGTCATGGGAGTCCGTTTATCCAACAAGAGATCATTCAATTAGTGCTGCGGAAAGGAGCGCGCATGGCGCAGGCTGGAGAGTTTACACTACGTGCCTTCTTGCACGGAAAAATGGATTTGAGTCAGGCCGAAGCGGTAGCAGACCTCATATCAAGTGACAGCGAGGCATCTCATCAATTGGCGATCCAACAGATGCGTGGAGGTTTTTCCAATGAGATCGAACAGCTTCGACAAGAACTGCTCAATTTTGCTTCTTTAATTGAACTAGAATTAGATTTTTCTGAAGAAGATGTGGAATTCGCCAATCGCGAAGAGTTTAGAAACTTACTTACCAGAATTACCCAAGTACTGAAACGTTTGATCGACTCTTTTGCGACCGGTAATGTGTTGAAGAACGGTATTCCTGTTGCCATCGTAGGAGAACCCAACGTAGGGAAGTCGACTTTGCTCAACACGCTGTTGAACGAAGAACGCGCCATTGTAAGTGATATCGCCGGTACCACGCGCGATACCATTGAAGATGAAATCACATTAGGTGGAATCGGTTTTCGCTTTATCGATACCGCCGGAATAAGAGACACCTCAGATACGATAGAAGGTTTGGGAATCAAGAAAACCTTTCAGAAGATCGAACAAGCGCAAGTGGTCATTTATCTCTTGGATACCTTTGAAGCGCTTCGTGCCTCGCGTTTGGAGATGATTGCTTCCGAAGTAACTAAAATAAAAGAAAAATATCCACAGAAACCTTTGATGGTCATTGCTAATAAAGTCGATCAACTTTCCGAAGAAGAACTACAAGACATTACGAAAACCTTACCAAATGCCTTATTGGTCTCTGCAAAGGATGGTACTGGTGTGGAAACTTTGACCTCTTCCCTACTCGATTTTGTGAATACGGGCGCCTTGCGAAATAATGAAACGATTGTGACCAATACGCGACATTACGATTCTTTGTTAAAAGCACTGGAAGAAATCAAAAACGTTCAAAACGGACTCGATCGCGGACTCTCAAGCGACTTGCTGGCGATAGACATTCGACAAGCGTTGTATCACTTCGGAGAAATTACAGGCGAGATCACAAATGATGAGCTCTTGGGAAATATCTTCGCCAATTTCTGTATCGGGAAGTAATTACTTTTCCTTTTGTTAGCTTTTCATTGTTATACAAGGGATTACGTGTTATTTATTACTTCTTTTTTGTTGCCCTTTTGCTTTTTTTAAGCTATATTTGTTGTATATCTGTTGCCTGCTAAAGGTATTTGTTGCCCAATTATCAGGTTTAGGAAACAAGGCGAAATGATGCACCATATTGCCCCACGTTGCACCATAACGCTACATAATGCACCATTTATGAGCAGTAATCTTTACATCCCAAAAACCTGTCAGCATTGCGGTAATCTCTTTACAGCACGTACAACCGTAACCAAATACTGTGGCGACAGTTGTGCTAAGAAAGCTTACAAGGCACGAAAGAGAAAAGAGAAAGTTGATGCTGCGCTTCAAGAAACTAAAGCAAATCAAGAAGCACAGGATTCCATAACAGTTTCAGCAGACAGTTTATCCAACAAGGATTTTTTAAGCATCACCGATGCATCTAAACTGATAGGTGTTAGCAGATGGACCATTCAAAGAATGATTAAGCGTGGCCAGCTTAAAGCTGTGCCATTTGGCAGAAAACATATTGTTGCCCGTCACCAGATAGAAAACCTTTTTAATTAGTAGCCTTATGAAAGTCACACTCAGAGAACGCAAGAAAAACGGAAAAATAGCCTTATACCTCGACTACTACAATAAAGGCAAACGCAAGACTGAGTACCTCAGCTTGTATCTCATTCAGAATCCGAAAACGAAAAATGAGCGCACCGTTAACAAGAAAACACGCGAGTTAGCAGAAACTATCTGGGCGCAACGTCAAGTTGAAATCCAACAAGGTCAATATGGATTTAATGATATAGAGAAACTTAAAGGCAGTTTCACGACTTATATAACCGCTCTTGCAGAAAAGAAAAATACCAGTTCAGGCAACTATGGCAACTGGTACAGTATGCTAAAACACTTCAAGGCGTATCGACCAACAGACATTACCTTTCAAGACCTTGATAAAGAGTTTGTAGAGGGCTTTAAAGACTATCTGGACAAAAAAGCAATCGGTAGAGCAAACAAACCGCTATCTCAAAATTCTAAGTATTCTTATTATGGCAAGTTTACCGCAGCTTTAAAACAAGCGGTTGCAGATGGAATTTTAAAATCTAATCCTGCAAATGGTGTTTCGCACTTTAAACAAGGCGAACCACAGCGCGAGTTCCTCACGCTGGAAGAACTTCAAAAAGCAGTAAATACCGAATGTGAACTACCACAACTCAAAAAAGCATTCATTTTCTCTGCGCTGACTGGCTTACGCTGGTCAGATATTGAGAAAATGAAATGGTCAGAAGTACAGCATTCCAAGGAAAGAGGATATTATGTGAGATTCAGACAGAAGAAAACCAAAGGTGCGGAGACACTTCCCATTTCAGACCAAGCAGTTGAATTGTTAGGCGAACGCGGCAAGGATGATGATTTAGTATTACCTGGCTTACATTATAGTGCCTGGACTAACTTAAAGCTACAGCAATGGATGATGAATGCAGGAATAAGCAAAACAATAACGTTCCATTGCGCACGTCATACCTACGCCACATTACAACTGACTTTAGGTACTGATATTTATACGGTTTCAAAGCTATTAGGACATAAAGAATTGCGTACTACCCAGATTTATGCTAAGGTTATCGATGATAAAAAACGTGAAGCCTCTAACCGTATTAAACTTGATTTATAATGATAACAGACGTTTTCGCATCGCTTATATCAATTACAAAAGGACTTCACAGGGATAATCGACCAGACAGAGATTTCAAAGAGTTAGTCCGCAATCAAAACCTAAAATTTCAATATAAAGAAGCACCACTTTTTACGATTGAGTTTGCTGAAAGGGCTTTAGGCGATAAACGCAAATACTATAAGAACTTAATAGACAAGGAAGCCAACAAAAAATTCAATGAGATAATTTCAAGCTTTCCTATAGATGCCACCGAACCGGAACACATTTTCAACTACAAAAGGTTGTTTAGTCAGCATCACTCTAATCTTGAGCGAGTAAAAAGTTACATTGACAAGTACGAACATTCTCGGGAGTCCATCCGCAACGAGGACACCTATGTGATTCAATATTTAAAAGCGAATATGATATGGCTTTACCTTGAATTACAAGAACGATATGCTCAATACGGTAATGAAGACAAATTTTCAGTAGATGAACTATACAAATACTTCTTTCAAGAAAACCTTGCCCAACCAGAGATAATTCGAATTGCCACTACTGAAACAAAAATTACTACCGATAAAAAAGATGGCAAGAAACAAAAAACAAAGTCTCAGGCAGTTCCAAAAGTCTCTTTTGGATTTAAGGACAGAAATACGGACACGCTTGAATCAGTTCTCAAGCAGTTAACAATACACATTGACCTAATTGACGAACAAAGAACTAAACTCGAGGATTTTACTGCATTGATGACCGCAAAGGATTTCTCAGAAATCAATACACCAATTTACTTAGGATGCGAAACTACGCAGTTTAGATATGTGTTAGACACCTTAAAACCTTACTTTACCAACTTGAATCCAAAATCTATCGAAAGTACAGGTCTATTTTACACAAAGAATACTGTTGCGTTAACTGCAAATAATCTCTACAAAAACAAGGTTTATAATCCGAAATCAAAAACAGAGATTGACAATATCATTAAAAATCTGCAATAAAAAACAGTAAGATTAGTAAGAAATCTTACTGTCATCTTACCCTCATCCTACTTCCTTACTCTTTTCGATTTTACATCTTCCAATATTTGCCTTGTCCTTGAAAATCAAGGATGACATTAGGCCTGATGTCCTCATTTATTCTAATACGATAAACGATGGACACAAATATCATCGAACAATTAAACCGCATTGAAAAACTGCTGACGGAACAGCAGACAATGCAAAAAACAGTACTCAACTTTAACGAAGCTTGCGCTTATTTAGAATTGTCTCAATCACACTTGTACAAACTCACAAGCACGAGCGCAGTACCGCATTACAAGCCTAACGGCAAGAAAATTTATTTCCAACGAGAGGAACTTGACCAATGGTTGCTACGCAACCGTATGGACTCAAGGGACGAAATCGAGCAGCAAGCTGCCGATTATCTAATCAAGAAAGGAAAGGTGCAGTTATGAAAGAGATAGTTAACCTAATCCTGTCGCTCTCGCAGGAAATAAAAGACCTGAAAGCACGTATCGAACTCATAAGACAGTCGAGGGCTGAACGACTTAAAAATACGTGGATTGATAACCAAGACGTGCTGCAAACCTTGCACATAAGCAAGCGCACGTTGCAAACTTTTCGCAAGAACGGCACCTTGCCATACAGCAAGGTACAAGGCAAATTCTACTACAAGGTTTCCGATATAGAGGAACTACTTCAGAGCAATTACTACAATCCAAATTTTGAGTGTGATGGAGTTAAGTAGAAAGAACATTTTGGATAAAACACATTACGGCATAAATATCTACGCATATGTGTTGAGACAATTCTATCCCGATACAACCGTCCTTTCCCTTTCGGGAAGGACGTTCGGGATAACGCGCAATCCTTTCAATGCAGATAAGGAAACCTTATCAATTCGCATTGAAAAAAGTATGGCTATTCATAGTGATACCGAATACAAAAGTTTCTCAGGCGATGCCTTCGACTTTGCACAGTTCTATTTTGAAACCAATACAGAAGACGAATTACTGAACAAGATTAACGATGCCTTGCATCTCAATCTTTCGGTTGAGGAAGAAGATGAACTAAGCTGGTTGGATGAACTGGATAACACTTGGTACACAGACTGTAGCTTTTTCAAAGCGCCAGTACGCAATGTATTTCCTTCGGAAACCTTGCGTTTAGGCAAAATCCATCAACTGATTGTTAGCGATAAGTACAAGACGATAACCGAGGAACTTAGGGCAATTGAGGATATTAAGGAAAAACGGAAATTCAAAGCTAATCGTTTTGATTACGCCACTTTCTCAGGCGTTTTTGAGCGCAGAAATGATAAGTTTCTGCAAAAGCATTCCAACCTTATCACAATTGATTTTGACCACTTGCAAGACATTGAAAAAGTCAGGCAACAACTACTCAACGATGACTATTTCGAGACCGAAATGCTATTCATTTCGCCATCTGGCGATGGCTTAAAATGGATTGTCCGCATTGAGCTGGACGAGTTCACACATCAAGATAACTTCTCGGCAATCACTAATTACATCAAACATACCTATAACATTGAGGTCGATGCATCAGGAAAAGACGTTTCCAGAGCCTGTTTTTTACCGCACGATGCCAATGCCTACTTACATAAAAGACATCAAATATTATGAAGAAGAACTTCAATCCTAAAGACTGGTTGCAACAACCCAAGGTTGTAGCGCAACCCAAAGCATCCCAAAAAGCAACCACAACGGTTGCAATTGATAACAATGATATTGAAACGTATATCTCGGCCATTGAGCAATCCGGTACTGATATAACTGGCGATTATGCACGTTGGCGTGATATTGGTTTCGCTTTCGCGGAAGCGTACAATGAACAAGGCAGAGACTACTATCACAGAATAAGTCGCAATTATGCTGGTTATGACCAAAAGGAATGTGACGAGCAATACACAAAATGCCTAAATGCCAAAGGTCACGGAATAACGATTGCAACATTCTATCATTATGCACATCAAGCAGGAATAAAACCGCAACGGCCACAACCAGAGGTTGCAACCTTGCCAGTTGCAGAAGCAACCAAAGAGCAATTACCCACGTTTCCTGATAGCCTCTACGACACGATACCTTATTTTCTCAAACAGGTAGTTATGCCAGCAAACGGTAATGAGGAAAAAGATATAATGCTATTGGGTACGCTAACTGCTTTTAGTGCCTGTTTCCCTAATCTGTTTGGCATCTATGATGAGCGTAAGGTGTATTCCAATTTATACCTATTCGTTACTGCACCAGCAAGCGCAGGAAAAGGAAAACTCAACCAAATCAAAAAGTTGGTTGCGCCCATTCACAAACTACATCGTGAACAAGCTAAAACGTTAAAACAGCAATACGAGAGCGAACTGGCAACCTACAATATGAACAAGGGCAAGAATGAAAATCTTGAAAAGCCTGGTAAACCGCCAGAACGTATGTTGTTTATTCCTGCCAACAATAGTACGACTGGTGTGTATCAATTGGTTGCAGATAATGAAGGACGCGGATTGATGTTTGAAACCGAAGGCGATACGCTGGCGCAAGCCTTTAAAAGTGATTACGGCAATTATAGCGATGGATTTAGGAAAGCTTTCCATCACGAGACGATTAGCTATTATCGTAGAACTGACCGTGAGTATGTAGATATTGAAAACCCTTGTTTAAGTACGGTGCTATCAGGAACACCCAAGCAGATTGCATCCTTGGTGCCAAACGCAGAAAACGGGCTATTCAGCCGTTTTATATTCTACTATATGAACATCAAACCAGTATGGAAAGATGTGTTTGCTAAACGTGCTAAAGTTGGTTTAGAAGAACATTATGAGGAACTCGGCAAAGAGTTTTTAGGACTTTACAGAACACTCAAAAATAATCCACCTATTGAAGTGATGCTTTCGCGAAAGCAACAACAGCAATTCAATGAGTTTTTTGCAGCCTTGCAAACTAAGTACATCAATCTGCAACCTGAAGAATACATTGCAACTGTTAGACGCTTAGGCTTAATCGCATTTCGCTTCGCGATGCTCTTTACTGCCTTACGCATTATGGAAGATGGCGATGTTAATGCTACAAAGCAATGTGAGGACGTAGATTTTGACAATGCCTTGTCTATGATTCAAGTATTGGTAAAACACAGCAGTAAAGTGTTCAACGATTTGCCGATTGAGCCAAAGGCTCAAAAACGGCTGAATAAGAAGGAACGATTTTTAGAAAAGCTGCCTGACAAATTCGACAGACAACAATATCTAAAAACAGCTGATGAACTTACTATTCCACATAAGACGGCGGAAGGCTATGTTACTGGTTTTGTCAAGTCTGGATTGATTCACAGAGACAAGCACAATGAATACTTGAAGCCAAAAAAGTAGTTCTCTATTTAATTTTCCATTAGATTGTTTTTTCTCTTCTTTGCTTTTTGTTATTTTCGTCAAGATTTATTTAGCAAGATATTTATTTCAAGATGAAACAAGCAATTGGTGAATACCTTCGTGACTTGCGTAAAGCTGAGGGATTAACTCTTACTCAAATGGGTGCAAGATTAGGTATGGATTCTGGCGCATTAAGTAAAGTAGAAAATGGTAAGAAATTATTAGATGCAGGCTATTTACCTGCCATAGCTAACACTTTTAATTTAGACTTAGAGACGTTAAAGTCTGAGTTTTTTGCAGAAAAAATCGCAAACGAACTTATTGAAAATGCGTGCAATGAAAACACACTCAAACTTGCCGAAGAAAAGGTAAAGTACATTAAAATCAAATCAGCTAAACAAGCAAAACTCAATATATAATATGTTGACATATCCCACAGAATACATAGAGCACTTCGTCAGCGAACCAAGTTTAGACTTGTTCAGTTATTTAGATGAAAATAACTTGGAAGATAAGTTTTTAGTAACATCAACTAAAAAAGATGTCACTTTTGAGTCCATTGCACCTAATTGTTTATTAGGTAATGGAAACTGTACAAATTTTCTTTCGTTCATAGATTCCAATTCTGTTGATTTAATCCTTACTGACCCACCGTATAATTTAGGCGAGTTTATGCACAGAAGGAATACAAATCTTGTTAAGATGCGAGAAAATCAATTTGCTTACGCTGGGTGGGATAATCTCTCTCAAGATGATTGGGAAATTGAGATGGACAATTTCTTTAAGGAAAGTGCGCGAATACTTCGTAAGAGTGGTTCACTCTTATTATTTATGTCATTAATCAAGATTGAAACCATTATTAAACTTGCTACCAAATACGGGTTCTATTACAAAACAACTGGCATTTGGCACAAGACCAATCCAATGCCAAGAAATATGAATATTCATTTTGTAAACTCTACTGAAGCTTGGGTATATTTTGTCTACAAAGACACCTCTGGCGTTTTTAATAATAATGGTAAAATGGTTCACGATTTTATCGAAACATCACTTACCACGGCGAAGGAAAAAAAGTTTGGAAAGCATCCAACGCAAAAGCCGTTAAAACTAATGAAGCATTTTATAGAACACCTTTCAAATAAAAATGATGTAGTGTTAGACCCATTTATGGGTAGTGGCTCTACTGGTGTAGCCGCTCATAGATTAAAACGCAAATTTATAGGCATAGAGTTATCTGAAGAATATTACGAATTATCTAAAAAAAGAATTATCAATGAGTAAACTGATTATAGCAGATTTATTCTCGGGTGTAGGTGGGCTTTCACAAGGTTTTATTTCACAAGGCTTTGAAGTAGAGTTTGCTATTGAATATGATAAGGATATTGCGCTCTCATATCAAAAAAACCATCCTTCAACAAAGATGTACAGTCAGGATATTAGCACAATTGACTTTGAAGAATTGAAAAAAAACCACAGCAAAATAGATGTGGTTGTTGGTGGACCACCTTGCCAAGGATTTTCCCAAAAAGGAAAGCGATTGAGTGTAAATGACGACAGGAACTATATGTTCAAACGATTCATAGATGCTGTAAAAGTTTTTAAACCACAGTATTTCGTTTTGGAAAACGTACCCAATATTATGACTACTGCAAATGGATTTTTCAAGAATGAAATAATTAAAGGATTTGAGGATTTAGGGTATCAAGTCAATGCAGATGTCTTGAATGCTTCCGACTATGGCGTACCACAAAATAGAAGACGTGCTTTTTTTGTAGGCTCTCTTGGTAAGGAAAAACTTAGTTTTCCTAAGGCAAAGAATAAGAAAGTAACTGTTAAAGAAGCCATATATGACCTACCTTTTATTAATTCAGGTGAAGGAACTCAAGAGTCTATCTATAAGGAATTAGCAACAACGAAATTTCAAAAGAAACTTCGCAATGGCTCGAAGGTCTTGCACAATCACGTGGCTACAAATCATTCGAAAATTGCTTTGGAAAGACTAAGCCTTATTCCAAAAGGAAAGGGCAAGGAAGTGTTACCACCAGAACATAGAACAAAATCTATTTATAGTGGAACTTGGTCAAGGCTGAAAGAAGATGATATTGCTGCAACAATTACAACGAGATTTGACACCCCTTCTTCTGGTTTGTTTACACATCCTATCTTAAATCGATGTCTTACAGTAAGAGAAGCAGCGCGCATACAGTCCTTTCCTGATAGTTTTGTCTTTTATGGCTCTAAAACCAATCAAATGAAACAAGTAGGTAATGCAGTTCCACCATTATTGGCTGCCGAAATTGCAAATATTATAAAATTAGACAACGAAAAAGCTTATGCAACTACCAAATAGTATTACACCTCGTGAAGAGCTTAATCTTCGATTAGGTATAAAATGTTCTCTACCTAAGAGTAATCAGCTTTTTGCAGGTCTTTATGCAATTTATGCAGTATCTGATGTTAGTAGCATTGAATATGCAGAAGAATATGATAATGCTGGAAAAACAGCTATTAAACTGAAAACCGCTTTAGAAGAGCCTATGATAGGATTTTTTGAAGAACAATTGGAAGAATCTGGTATAGAAGCTTCTGTTTTGATTTCTAATTTAAATAGCACACCACTCTTCAAGCAACATTTAGAATCTTTACAAGTCGCTTTGCAGCTGTATTGGAAGCTTGGTGAAATAAATTTTGTAGCAGACCGAGGAAATACTGCTGAAAGAACAGGTGGTGAACGGTATAGTAAACTTTTGAACTTCTCTACTAATCTTGACATTATAGACGTAGTATTGAGAGATGACTTTGTCAACGTAGATAAATCCGCAAAAAACTATCTTTTCAACCAGATAACAGGAAGTGAATTACAAACAGATGAAACTGTAAATAAAGTTTCAAAACTGCTAACTGCTTTTTCAGAAGAAGCTGCCTTTAAGATTAGACAGAATGGTCAAGAGACTATTTTTCAACAAGAGGGTTTATATGCACATTTAAGTGAAGGGCTAAAAGTAATTGGACGAGATGAAAAAGAAGATGTTGGTCCGTTAAGAGTTTTAAATAGTGTTGTAAAAGATAATTTACACTTTTACTTACAATATGATAGTGATGATTTTGTATTAAAGGATACTACAGATGAAGAAAGCATTTCTAAGTATTATGAGCGTGTAAATACTTCACTAAATCTATCCCCAAAAGAAACATCAATCAATATAGACAATTCACCAGTTGATACTGATGATAATATAGCCTTTAACCCATCAAAAAATATGAACAACAAAATATTTTACGGAGCACCAGGAACAGGAAAATCCTATAAACTTGACCAAAAACTCAAAGGAGTTCCACAAGAGCAGAAGGAACGTATCACCTTTCATCCTGATTTCGATTATGCATCATTTGTTGGAGGTTACAAACCTATTTCTGTAAAAGGTGATGATGGCAAATTTGACATCCAATACAAATTTGTACCACAGGCATTTGCTAACATCTATGTAAAAGCGTGGAGAGACATTGAAAGTGAAAACAAATATTTCCTTGCGATAGAAGAAATTAACCGTGGAAATTGTGCAGAGATATTTGGCGATATATTCCAATTATTAGACCGCGATGCCAATTATACGGTAACACCATCAGATGAATTTCAAAAGTATTTAGAAGAAGAGTT
>DFVG01000044.1 GCA_002379985.1 Flavobacteriaceae bacterium UBA4166 | reverse complement strand
GCGATCCTAGATGAGAATGGGAATAAAATTACCGAACCCAATGTCACTGGATTTTTAGTAATGACACAATCTTGGCCCGGTCAAATGCGTACTGTATACGGTGATCATCAACGTTTTATTGATACATACTTTTCTATGTTCAATGGATACTATTTTACTGGGGATGGTGCACGTAGAGATGAAGATGGCTACTATTGGATTACGGGTCGTGTAGATGATGTAATCATCGTTTCTGGTCACAATTTAGGAACGGCTCCCATCGAAGATGCCATCAACGAGCATCCGGCGGTGGCAGAAAGCGCTATCGTAGGCTATCCTCATGAAGTAAAAGGGAATGCCTTGTACGGGTATGTCATTCTGAAAGAAGTGGGGGAATCTCGCGATCATGACAATCTTCGGAAAGAGATCAATCAACTCATCAGCGAGCGCATAGGGCCTATCGCAAAGTTGGATAAAATTCAGTTTACGTCCGGCTTACCGAAAACGCGAAGCGGAAAAATCATGCGACGTATTCTTCGGAAGATCGCTTCCAAAGACACCGATAATCTGGGCGACACCAGCACCCTGTTGAACCCGGAAGTAGTGCAGGAAGTGATGGATAATGCCTTGGTGTGAGACTACTTTTCTAACTGAAGTTTCATTCGCTTGATGCGATCTTTTAACTTTTCCGAAGAGAGCTTTTCTCGCAAGCGATCAGTAATGATCGGGAAACTAAAGGGAGTAGGTTTGGTACAATCTTTCCAAACGATGGTTTGTTGTTGTATGCGCTCTAACGCTAGCCTCAGTCGGCCTTCCTCTAATTGATGCTCAAACGTTTCCCGAAAAGATTGCTGGTAGAGCAAATTTTCGGGTTCGTAATCACGGAAGACATCAAATAACAACTGACTGTTACTTTGCAGGTGTTTTGTCTTGATGGTTTTATTGGGGTAACCTTGAAATATCATTCCGCTGATAACGGCTATGTCTCTGAATTTTCGACGTGCCAACTCGGTGCTATTCAAACTCTTCTGAAGATCATCAAATAAATAGGTGGCCGAAAACAACTCATTATCGATCACCTGTTGCATGTCAAAGGGCTTTTCACTTAACAGTTCAAAACCGTAATCGTTATATGCCAACGAAAACGTAATGGGCTGCAGCAAACTGATACGATATGCCATCAAACTGGCCATAGCTTCATGGACAAAGCGTCCTTCGAAGGGATAGAATAGCGCATGATGCCCTTCGCGGGTCTTGAAGGTTTCAATCAAAAATTCAGTTTCCCTCGGGACAATACTTTCGCGTTCTTGTCTTTTAAATAAATCTTTTAATGCTCGTAGTTCGGGCGTACGCCGTTTATGATCGGCTTCGCTTTGTAGTTCTTCACGGAGCAACTGACTCATTTGTGATGATAACGGAAGTCTTCCTCCCATAAAGCTGACGACGTGCGCCGACTTCTTCTTCGACCTTCGGACTTGTGCGACCATGTTTCTTAATCGAACTAACTCCAACGTTCTTCCGGCAAATACAAAGACATCGCCGGGTTTCATTTTTCCGATAAACCATTCTTCAATAGTTCCTATAAATCCACCCGAAACATATTTTACCATCAACATGCTGTCTGAAACAATGGTGCCAATAGACAATCGGTGCATGGTGGCAATGCGCCTGCTTTCCACTTTAAACAATCCATCTTCCTGTACGACTACCCTGCGATATTCATCATAGGCTTGGAGACTCTGACTTCCCAAGGTGATAAAATTAAGGCACCAATGCCATTCTTCTTCTGTAATGCCTTGAAAACAGAACGTATTTTGAATTTCCGGGAAAATTTCCGAAGGAAGAAATCCATCGCTTACTGCGAGAGTGACCAGATACTGAATAAGCACATCGAAACTGAGTAAATAGGGAATACGATCTTCCATCACGTGTTCTGTGACAGCACGTTTTAAGGCAGACGCTTCCACGAGTTCAAGCGCATGAGTAGGCAAAAAATAGATGACCGAAGCTTCTCCGGGTCGGTGATTGCTACGTCCGGCACGCTGTAAGAACTTAGCAACTCCCTTTGGCCCACCAATTTGGATAATAGTTTCCACGGGAGTGAAATCGACACCAAGGTCTAAACTGGAGGTGGCTACGACCGCTTTCAGTGATTCATTTCGAATGGCCTGTTCTACCCATAAGCGTGTTTCTTTGGCGATACTGCCATGGTGCATGGCGATCTCTCCTGCAAATTCCGGATGTTTCTCTAAGAGCTTCTGAAACCAAATTTCGCTCTGTCCGCGGGTATTGGTAAAGATCAGCGTGGTCTTACTTTCCTTGATAATAGGAACGATCTCTTCCAACAAATGCAGCCCAAGATGGCCACGCCAAGGGAAGGTTTCCATGGTTTTTGGGATGATGGATTGTACTTTGACATTCGTTTTCCGTTTCGCGCGAATCAAGACTGATTTTTTTCGAAATTCCGCATCCATCCCTAAGAGCACATCTTGGGCTTGTTCGAGATTCCCGATGGTGGCGGAAATTCCCCAGATGCGTAGTTGCGGTGAAATACTTTTTAGGCGCGACAATCCGAGTTCCATTTGTACGCCTCGCTTGCTTCCCAGTAGTTCATGCCATTCGTCCACCACCACTGCTGTGAGCGATTTAAACATTTTATCGTACCCTTTTGAGGCCAACAACAGCATCAAGCTTTCGGGTGTGGTGATCAGCAGATCAGGCATGTTGCGTTTTTGCTTGGCGCGTTCACTTTGCGGGGTGTCGCCGGTACGAATGCCTACGGTAAGTCCCGTTTCCAGCGCATCGGCAAAGCGTTGCGTAGCTTGTTGAATTTCTACGGAAAGCGCGCGCAGTGGCGTGATCCAGATGGCTTTAAGTCCTTTTTTACGAGAATTTTTATAATCAGGATGGTCTTGAAGATATTGTAATACAATAGGCACCCAAAGCGCATAGGTTTTACCGCTTCCGGTAGGCGCATTTAGGAGTCCGTGTTTGCCTTGTAAAAATGCGGTCCATGTTTTTTTCTGAAACGGAAAGACCTTCCAATCTTGTGCTTCAAACCAAGTTTCGGCAAGAGAAAGGGCTTCTTTTCGATTCATAGATTACTCTGTTAATAGAATCGTTCCGAAGATATCCGCATTGATCCACCCCAGATTTTTATCCTCTCCGGGTACATACACCGATCCGATAAAATTTTCACGTGTTTCGGAATGGTCATTATCACAATAGGCGAGGGCAAAGCCTATTTTTTTTCCTGCGGAAAGCGTCACCGGAGTGTTCTCTTTTTTACCATCCACGAACGAATCGTCAAATACTTTGATCTTCAATTCCCAAGTACTGGTGGTTCCTTCGGTGGTATGTTTGCTCGTCACATGATCATTGTAGAGATGCGGTGCTTCGTCAGGACCGAGATCGACAACATTTCCGTCCAAAGCGACGTGGTAGGCAAATGCGTTGTGGGTGAATTGATGCGGGCCTCCGGAATTATCTTCATCTATAAACACTTCGACACAATCGTCATCCCACCATTGTACCAAGGGGTCTTTGTAGATGTCGATAAGCGTATCATCTTCGATCATGACCAACAGGTAGAGCGCTTCCTGGTCCCATGCCATTTTATAGCGTCCCGAAAAATCATCTTCGGTATAGGGTTCTCCTACCCAGCGTTGGTCCAAAGGATGCCAAGGGCTGTTTTTCCAAATGGAATCTGTACTATCGCCATTGATGATAGGAGGATTGTTTGCTTTGCGTACTTCTCGAAGTTGATGCTCCTTTTTAGTTTCGGTTTGCTGCACATTAGTGGTGTCGGCGGTTGTTTTTTTTTCGGAAGAAGTTTGTTTACAACCAATTAGCATTAAAAATGTGGAGAAAATAATGAAGCTTTTCATGGTGGTTATTTTGGAATTAAGGCTTTCAAATCAGCAATAGTATTGGCCTCTTCAATGGGCTTGTCTTTTCGCCATCGTAAGATACGGGGAAATCGGGTGGCGACGCCACTTTTATGCCGACTACTTTCAGCAATGCCTTCAAAAGCAATTTCAAAAACGTGGTGTGGTGTGACGCTACGTACTGGTCCGAAGCGCTCGAGCGTATTCTTTTTGATCCACGCATCTACCTGTCGAAATTCTTTATCGGTCAATCCCGAATAGGCTTTGGCGAAGGTCACCAATTCATCTCCATCCCAGAGGGCAAAGGTGTAATCGGTATATAAATTGGCGCGTCTTCCATGACCACGCATGGCGTACGTAAGCACGCCGTCTATGGTAAACGGATCTACTTTCCACTTCCACCAATCCCCTTTTTTTCTTCCCACGAGGTAGGGCGAATCTAACCGTTTAATCATCAGTCCCTCACTTCGTTTTTCTCGTGATTTATCACGCTCTTTGGCGGCTTCCTCCCATGTGTTGAAACGCATCGTTTCGCTCAGGTAGAGTCCGATATCCTCACAAGGACAGTTCTTTATGAGCGTATCCAGCAATTTTCTCCTTTCGGCAAAAGGTCGTTGTCGAATGTCTTTTCCTTCCCATTCCAATAAATCGTAAGCGGTAAGAATGACGGGTGTTTTTTTCAACAAGGCTTTGGTGATATTTTTTCTGCCAATACGCGTTTGTAGATCAGCGAAGTTGGCAATGTTGCCATCAATAAAAGGTAAGATCTCGCCATCGAGCACCGTGCCATTTGGAATTTCTGAAAGGAAACGTTGAAATTCAGGATATTTATCGGTAACCAATTCTTCTCCGCGTGACCACACAAATACCTCGTTATTTCGAATAATCACTTGAGCGCGAATCCCGTCCCATTTGTGCTCAAAACTCCAATCTGAAGCCGCCCCTAAGTCTTCTTGAAAATCATCCTCCACGGCATATGCCAAATAAAAAGGATACGGCTTGCTGAGGTAGTCTTCTTCGTTTTCTTCCAAAATGAGTTGTTGGTAGGTCGTGGAGGCCGGCGTCCAATTTCCCATGAGTTTGTAGGCGAGAATGTCTTCATCAATTTCCGTGGCTTGCGATAAAGCTCGGGTCATTAGTTTTTGGCTTACTCCAATTCGGAAACTACCCGTGATGATCTTGTTGAACACAAAACGTTCGTAATAATCGAGCGCCAACCAATTTCTATGGAGGTAGGCTTTCTTTTCGGCGTCCGGCAATTCTTTCAGTGCGATAATCTCTTCGATGTATTCTGATAAAGACTTTTCTGTTGCATTCTTTGCAGAAGGAAGGATCAAAGCAATGGTTTCCGCCAGATCCCCCACAATATGGTAACTTTCCTCAAATAGCCACAACGGGATATTGCTGATCTCCGTTGCCCATTCCCGAAGCAGGGTGGTATTTACGGGACGTTTGGGTCGGCGGTGCGATAAGATAGCGATGGTCCACAGTTTGTCGTCATCGGGAGCTTCTTTAAAGTATTCTGCCAAGGCAGCTACCTTTCGATTGGTCTTATTGGTGCTATCAATCGTTCTGATGAGTTGAGCAAATCGTTTCATGCGTCGCCTCCTTCCGTTGTTTTGCTGCTTTCCGACTGTTCCTCTTCGTATTGTGTTTTTTCGGTACGGGCGTCGTACCCTAACTCTTCCCGAAGATAGCGTGAGAAAATATCTGTATAGCCGTGGGTGGCGATCACTTTTTCGCAACCGGTCGCTTTAATTGAGTCGATGAGTCCTTCCCAATCGGCATGGTCGCTTAACACAAAACCTCGATCGATAGCACGTCTTCTTCGAGCCCCGCGAAACGTCATCCATCCACTGGCAGAGGCAGTTTCATAAGGCACCATTTTTCGGATCCACGTACCACCGTGTGCGCTGGGCGGCGCGACAACAATATTACCAAGTAAGTCTTCTTTTTTGGTTTCTCGCGTGACGCGATGTGTTTCCGGAAGTGCATAGTTTTCTCGCAGCACCTCGGTCATGTTTTCCACGGCTCCGTGTGTGTAGATGGTGCCTAAAGAGGTATCTAAATGTTTCAGTAATCGTTGGGCTTTTCCGAGGCTATATCCAAACAGTACGGAAGTTTTCTTTTCGGCTTTATTCTGCGCCCACCAAGTGTTGATATCTTCAAAAACACGGGCTTGTGGTTCCCAAGTAAAAGCCGGAAGTCCGAAAGTGCATTCCGTGATAAAGGTATTGCAGGGTACCGGTTCGTAGGGAGTCGCCAAGCCGTCATCTTCGGTTTTAAAATCGCCTGTAAACACCCAAACCTCGCCTTGGTATTCCACACGAACTTGTGAAGACGCTACAATATGACCCGCGGGATGTAGTGAAAAAGTAACTCCATTGATTACAAAAGTTTCCCCCCATGCTTTTCCGGTTACCGTAATATCACCTAAACGATGCTTAATGATAGGGACATTGTGGTGGTGTGTGATGTATTTTTTATGTCCCCACCGGCTGTGATCGGCATGGCCGTGAGTGACGATACATTTTTCTACGGGGCGCCACGCATCGATATAAACATCGGCTTTTTCACAATAAATCCCTTTGTCATTAAAGATGAGTAACGGTGTGGTCATGACTTTAAAAGTACTATTTTGAGGGAAGAGTTCTTCGGAATTAAGAAAAGTTTAGCGATGCCGTTTTTTCCGAAGGAAAGCACGCAAAAAAAAGATACAAGTTCTATATTTGTGCTTTAATTACAGACTATGTCATTTACAGATCTTTTTGAAAGCGGGGAACACTCCCGAAACTTGGGCCACTTTGCTTCCATCGCGAATATTGCTTCGGTTGACGGAGCGTTGAATGCTGAAGAAGAAAAAATGTTGAAGCGATTCGCTCGAAAATTAGATATCGATGAATCGGAATACAAAGAAGTTCTTAAGAACCCTGAGAATTACCCGATCAATCCTCCAAACTCTTCAGAAAAACGTTTGGAGCGCATGCACGATCTGTTTGAGATGATCTTTGCCGATCATACCATTGACGATCACGAACGATTTTTGATCGAACGGTATGCCATCGGACTAGGATATTCTACGGAAATGGCTCAGAAATTAATCAAACGCTCTATAGAGATCTATCAAGGCGGACTCGATCTTGAGGATTACCGCTATTTGCTGAACAAGAAGTAGATTTTGAGAATAGAGAATAGCCTATTCTCAAACTTTAGCTAGATCCTGTCCTACGTCCTAGGTCCTAAGTCTTTACGTCTTCAAGTCTTCAAGTCTTGCTATCTACCTTCACTCGCCTTCTGCATAAACGCTTCGGCTTTTTCTACCATCGTGCTGCTTCCACAGATAAATGGAACGCGCTGATGCAATTCGGTGGGTTGAATGTCTAGAATTCGCTCAAATCCATTGCTGGCTTTCCCTCCGGCCTGTTCTGCTAAGAACGCCATAGGGTTGCATTCGTAGAGCAATCGCAACTTTCCGTTAGGATCTTTGGCGGTATTGGGGTAGATGTATATTCCCCCTTTGATCATGTTTCGGTGGAAGTCGGATACCAACGAACCGATATAGCGCGAAGTGTACGGCCGATCTTCTTCTTCCTGTTGGCAGTATTTGATATAATCTTTGATGCCCTGCGGAAAGTGCACATAGTTTCCTTCATTAACGGAATAAATGCTTCCTTTTTTTGGAAACTTCATGTTGGGATGTGACAAGTAGTAGGTTCCAATCGCCGGATTGAGTGTAAAACCGTTAACGCCGTGTCCGGTAGTATACACAATCATCGTGGAGGTTCCGTAGACAATATAACCGGCGGCTACTTGTCGGTTTCCCGGCTGTAAAAAGTCATCTAAGGTCACCGGTTCTCCCGAAGGTGTTACACGACGATATATAGAGAAAATTGTTCCTACGGAAACATTCACGTCAATGTTAGAAGAGCCGTCTAAGGGATCGATCAACACGATGTATTTGTTTTCATTTCGTTGGTTGCGTCCGGTAATGGTAATAAAATCGTCCTCTTCTTCACTGGCAATTCCGCAGACAATTTCCCTATTTGTGAGCGTTTTAATAAACGCTTCATTAGCAAAAACATCTAACTTTTGCTGATTTTCACCTTGAATGTTGGTTTCTCCGGCAGCTCCCAAAATATCGACTAAGCCAGCCTTATTTACTTCGTGATTTACCACTTTAGCCGCCAACCGAATCGAATTGATGAGTCGGGATAACTCACCGGACGAGTATTTGAATTCCTCTTGATTTTCAATGATAAATTCGCCGAGAGTCTTATTTTTTTGTGTCATGAAGACGCTGTGTTGTAGATTTGTGACAAATATCGGGAAATTTAAAGAACCACCCTCGATAAATACACTGAAAAGCCACGCCTATGGATGCTGTTATCAGAGAAGCCACGCCTACAGATGTTCCACAAATTTTACACTGTATCAAAGAACTAGCACGCTTTGAGAAAGAACCTGATGCCGTTACTATTTCAGAAAAAGAGCTGCTATCTGAAGGTTTTGGTGAGGACGCACTTTTTACATGTTTTGTGGCCGAACGTGCTGAAGAAATTGTGGGGATCGCTTTGGTCTATTTTCGCTTTTCAACATGGAAGGGACGAACCCTGCATTTGGAAGATCTTATTGTAACGCAAGATCAGCGCGGCAAGGGAATTGGGAAAGCCTTGTACCAGCGTGTTATTCAATATGCCTATGAGCAAGGCGTAGAGCGCTTGGAGTGGGTGGTACTCGATTGGAATCAAGGCGCTATTGATTTTTATGAGAAGAGTGGCGCGACCTTATTGAAAAATTGGTATTTGGCACAGATGGACCCGAACGCTATGAAGACTTATTTAGACAGAAACACATGAAGATATATAAATTTGGAGGTGCTTCGGTAAAAGATGCCGAAGGAGTACGTAATGTAAAAAAGGTCTTGGAAGCGACGGGCGAAACCAATTTGGTCGTGGTGGTCTCTGCCATGGGTAAAACCACCAATCTGTTGGAACAAGTGGTCACCGCTTATTTGGAAGATAATACTTCAGCATTGCACGATCATATTTCCACTTTTCATACCTATCATTTTAATATCCTTCACGCGTTATTTCCCAACAGCGTGCATCCTATTTTTCAACGAGTATCAGACATTTTTAATGAAATGTCCTCCTTTTTAAAACGAAATCGCTCTAAGAAGCATTCTTTTCTATACGATCAGATCGTTTGTTTTGGAGAGTTGGTTTCTACCACGATCGTTGCAACGTATCTTTCCGAAGCGGGCATTCAGAACACTTGGCTTGATGTTCGAAATTGTATTATCACAAATAACTATTATCGCGATGCGAAAGTAGATTGGAGCATTACGCAACAACGCATCCAAGAGTTGGTGGCTCCTAACGGGATCACGATTACACAAGGATTTTTAGGGTCAGAATCCGACAATAATTTTACTACGACTTTAGGTCGAGAGGGAAGTGATTACACGGCAGCGATCTTTGCGTATTGTTTGAATTCGGAAAGTGTTACGATATGGAAAGATGTTCCGGGGGTTTTAAATGCCGATCCACGTTATTTTTCGAAGACTACGCTGTTGCATACTATTTCGTATACCGAAGCTATCGAATTGGCGTTTTATGGTGCTTCTGTTATTCACCCGAAGACCTTACAGCCGTTACAGCGAAAAGAAATTCCGCTGTACGTCAAATCATTTGTCGACCCTAATGCGCCTGGAACTTGTGTAGGAAAAGGCGAGTTGTTAGACCCTATGGTGTCTTGCTTTATTCTAAAGCCAAATTTGGTGTTACTGTCCCTTTCTTCACTCGATTTCAGTTTTATGATGGAAGATAACATTAGCGATGTCTTTCGATGGTTACACGAGTATAAAATGAAGGTGGAGCTCATTCAGAATTCAGCTATCAGTTTTTCGGTTTGTGTGAATGATAAGTATCATAAATTAACCCCATTACTAAAAAAATTAAAGGAGACCTTCAAGGTGGTTTGCGAACCAGAAGTTACCTTGTATACCGTTCGGCATTCTGCTTCCGAAGACATTAAGGCACTTACCAAAGGCAAGGAAGTATTGTTAAAACAAGAAAATCTAAGTACCGTTCAAATTGTGGTCGCAGATAAAACTACGTAGCTTTCCCTATATTTGTAATTCACTTAATTAAGAATGTAAATGGGATTAGTCAATGCCAAGGAAGTAGCCAAGGCCATTCACGTTGATAACCTTGGTTTTTTGGGGACTTTTATGGGATGGTCTTTGATGAAAGTCCTGAATATTTCTACGCTCAATTCTATTTATAATAAGCACAAGCATTTAACCGATCTAGAATTTATCAATGCCTTGATGGATGAATTTGAGATCAATTTTGAAATTCCTGAAGAAGATTTAAAACGAATCCCAAAAACGGGTCCGTTTATTACCATAAGTAATCATCCATTAGGCGGTATTGACGGGATGTTGTTGTTGAAATTGTTGTTGGAGCGCCGTCCTGATTTTAAGATCATTGCCAATTTCTTATTGCATCGCATTGAGCCGTTAAAGCCTTTTATTCTTCCGGTAAACCCTTTTGAAGGTCATAAAGACGCTAAGTCGAGTATCACCGGATTCAAGACAGCACTGGCCCATTTGAGAGAAGAGCACCCTTTGGGCATTTTTCCGGCGGGAGAAGTGTCTACCTATCGAGACGAGAAATTGTTAGTGGATAAACCTTGGGAGGTTTCGGCGATGAAATTGATACAGAAAGCGGAAGTGCCCGTAGTCCCTATTTATTTTCACGCCAAGAACAGTAAGATGTTCTATCGATTGGCGAAGTTGAATGATACGCTTCGCACGGCCAAATTACCTTCAGAATTACTCACCCAAAAAGAACGACTTATCAAAGTTCGAATTGGTAACCCTATTTCAGTAAAAGATCAACAAGAGCACGAAGGGTTAGATAATTTTACAGAATTCCTTCGGAAGAAAACCTACGTGCTAGCAAATCCCTTTCAGAAGAAAAAACTCTTGGACACCCTCCCAAGCAATCTAAAAATTCCTAAAGCTCCCAAAAAGATAGCAGGCCCTGTTTCGGTAGCAGCGATGGAAGCAGAGATCGAAGCATTAAGAACCTCCAACAAGCGTTTGCTGATCAGTAAAAACTATGAAGTGTTCTTGGCTTCGGCAGAACGCATTCCGCAAATACTGAGAGAGATCGGTCGATTGCGAGAGATCACTTTTCGTGAGGTAGGTGAAGGAACCAATAATTCTCTAGATCTTGACAAGTTTGATACGTACTATCACCATATGTTTTTGTGGGATAATGATGCAAAATGCATGGCGGGAGCCTATCGTATGGGCTTGGGATCGAAAATCTTTGAGCAATACGGGATCGATGGGTTTTACTTGCAGAGCTTATTTCGGTTTGAGCCTGAATTGCATGATATGATGAGCAAATCTATTGAGATGGGGCGTGCTTTTATCATAAAAGAATACCAACAACGCCCAATGCCGCTTTTCTTGCTTTGGAAAGGAATCGTCCATACAACGCTTCGTTTTCCGGAACATCGTTTTTTAATTGGTGGGGTTAGTATTAGCAATAAGTTTTCTGAATTCAGTAAGAGTTTGATGATCGAATTCATGAAATCAAATTATTACGATCCGTATGTGGCGCAATATATCACACCGAAGAAGGAGTACAAGGTAAAGCTGAAGGACGCCGACAAAGATTTTATCTTCGACGAAAGTGAGGCCGATTTGAACAAATTTGATAAACTTATTGACGAAGTAGAGCCTGGCTCTCTTCGCTTACCGGTCTTGATCAAAAAATATATCAAGCAAAATGCCAAGGTGGTTGCCTTTAATGTAGATCCGTTGTTTAATAACGCGATAGACGGACTTATGTACATTCGAATCGCCGATCTTCCCGAAAGTACCGTAAAACCTGTTATGGAAGAATTTCAGGCAGAATTGGAAGAAAAATATGCCAATGGCGGTGGTACTTCCGAAGAAGAATAATTATAACGAAACACGCTCGTAACTAAACTTCATTTCTGAGGTGGCCCCGTTTTCTTCAAAAACAACATAAATATTCAGGTGGTTATCGTCAATTCTTTCAAACGTAAAACCGTTAAAAAAAACTTTGTTGGGTGTTACTTCAACCAACTCCCAAGTGATCTTTTCTTTTTTGTCTTCCCACCCATCTAAGTTGGGATGAAAGTGTTTAAGTCGAAGTTGCAACGTTTCATTTTCTTCCGTTAGCGTCACAAATTCATAAAAAACGACTTCATTGTTTACCGTCAATTTAAAAGAACACATCATACTGCCCCCAACGGCGGGTGTCCACGTTTCTTCGATGATGCCACCCATGGCTTCCCCTTTCCAATAACCAGACAACCATTTTAGATCTTCCAGACTGCCTTTGGCCGGAGCTTGATTTTCTTTTAGAAATTTAGTGTTTGAAAAACCTTCTTGTGCATGCGTGGCCACACAAAAGAATACTGTAAACGCTATGAGTGCAAGGGTTCTCATTTGGATTGTTTTACAGGACAAGTATTGATTCCGAAGAGGACGTAGAACGGACAAAAGCCTATAATTCCTGATAATGCAATCGTTATGGATAGTATCAAAAGAACAATGCCTGCAACCCCCGTCACTGTTTCAGTGAAATAGAGAGTTGCAAGCGTTATGGAAACGCAGATGCGAATGATCAAATCCAGCTTACCTACGTTCTTTTTCATGATGGTTATTTTGAAGCAACCGCGGTTTTCTCACCTACGTGCTTTAAATAAAAATTGTGATAGATGTACCGCGCACAATCACGACCCAATTGAAGTCCGGCTTGATTATCTGCCTGTATGTGATATCCACCAAGAACGCGAGATTGTCCCGCGAGTTCGGCCGTTTCCGTAAAGGTTGGAAATTCTATGACAACCGTACCCATATCTACGTCGGGTTCGGTGAGCCATCCCGGTTTCAATTCTACGCTAGAACCAAACTCGTCGCTACCAGTCCATAGTTTTAAGGCTTCGGCACAGCCGCCACTAATGGTGCTGTGGCCAGAGGTATAGCTAGGGAATGGAGGGCATAAGAAGGTGTCTGGAGAATAAGGTCTCCATTCGCTACCGTCCATATCTACCATTCCTTTTCCGGGGCCTGCCCAGGCTTTGATCACTTGATCTTGATAATAGTCGTGAACGAGCGCATACGGACGAGCAAAGTCGTAGTACATTTTTGAGTCCCAAGAGGCAATAAATGTATCCATCGCAACCACTTGATTCAAAAAGAACATTTTAACATCTTCATCTAGGGTGTGATTATCGCGTTTGGACACTTCTTGCGCAAATTTGAGCCAGTGACCGGCTTGCTGCACCGATTGAGGTCCGTCGCGCATGAATTCAACCAAAGCGATTTCTTCCGGAGTGAGATTTGCTTGCAGTTCGATCACTTCTTTTACTTCTTCTTCCAATTGCTTAGAGCCAATCGCTGGAGGTGGTCCCGGGCGAAATTGATCTCCTGATTGTAGTGCGAGAGGCTTTACATTGTTCCAAAAAGGAGTGAGACAAGAAGGGGCAAACTTTCCGCCTTTTCCATCGGAAAAATATTTGGGTTGCCACTTCGAAATTTCATTCATTTCGTCGGGAGAGTTGACGGGCTGATAGCCGGTGTAATCAAAATAAGGTTTTCCGTTAGAGCCTTCTTCTTCACCGTACATATTAGAGCCGTCATTTTTGCGTGCTTCGATCACTGCCTTTGCCGCAAGATTTCCAATCCCTTCCGGAGTAGAAGTGTCTAAGGAAGTATTCATAGGATCAAGTCCGAGATCGACCATCTTTTGCTTAAACAATAAAGAATCGGTGTAATAATATTCGTTCATGGCACGATATGCCGCATAGCTAATAGCAATTTCTTTGTTTTTAAGGGTTTGCTCTTCACTTGGACGGCGGTCTACATTTTCCAAATAAACCGGGATTGCATTTTCATCATAACGCGACCAAGCATCAAATACAGAAGTGAAGATAAGGCCCAAGTAGCGGGAAGTAATCGTAGGGCGTGGTTTAAAGCGATCGGTATCCAGCGCGGTGGCTTCGATCGCCATGGCACTCCATTGGTAGGCCATGTTTTCAACACCTCTTGGTTCGTTCGTTTCATTGACGGCCAGTTCTACCTGATCCGTCTTCTTTGCGTCCTTACAGCCAATCAACAGTAAGCCAACCGCAGCAAGGGTTACAATATTCTTCAAATTCATAAATAACTAGTGTAATGGTTGTTGGGGGCAAGGTATGAATTTGTACTGAGATGTTAAAGAAAACTTAAAGCTATCTATATTCCGGATTTTCGAAATTCCATCGCGTGCCATCATCCCAGGCACTACGGGAGTTTCCGTAAGCCGGATAGCCCCCTTGCTTTGATAGCATCTGAGCCAAATGAAGTAAATTGTAGGTCATAAAGGTCGTATTCCGATTCGTGAAATCATTGTCTTTGGCGTTACTTTCCGGATCGTTATAACTAGGTCCCGGGCCGGCTTCTCCAATCCAACCGCAATCTGCTTGAGGGGGAATGCTGTAACCTATGTGCTGCAAGGCGTAGAGTGTCCCCATAGCAACATGTTTGATGCCATCTTCATTTCCCGTGATGATACAACCGCCTACCTTTCCGTAGAAATAATACTGACCTTTATCGTTCCGTTTTCCGCTCTCTCCATAAAGACGCTCGATAAGTTTGGTCGCTACAGAGGATTTTTCTCCCAACCAAATAGGGGTGCCAATGACGAGGATGTCTGCTTCTTGAACCTTCTTCCAAAGGGTGGGCCAAACGTCTTTTTTGGCACCGTGTTCGGTCATATCATGATAAACTCCATAGGCTACTTCATGATCTACAAAGCGGAGATATTCTACAGAAACGTTCTCAGCCTTCATAATGTCCATCGAAACGTTCATCAAGGCTTCGGTATGGCTCATTCTGGGGCTGGCTTTCAACGTACAGTTAATATACAGGGCTTTGAGGTTTGAGAAGTCTGATTTCATGAATAGATACTTAAGGAGTAAAGTTTATCACATCGCAACTAAATGGCTTGTTTTTGCTTGAGGCGTATATTCAAGCAAGGTCGAAATATCTAACGGATCTTTCATTTTATCCAGTTCACAGAGCTTTTGAATCGCAGCGCATAAGCCTTCAAAATGAACATTCTTATCATGTGGGTTGATGTTGTTTTTGGATTGGAAACGCAGGGGAAGTGAATATCCGCAACCCTGTAAGAATGCCGCTTCGATCTCGATCAGTTCTTGTGGCGTATAGCCTTGATACGTTCTGCCTAATAATTGATGTACGCGTCCCACGTAATTGAGTTCATTAGAACCGTGGTCATCAGTAAAGTGACGCCAAAAATCACGCTGATCACAAATGTTGCCTACGGCACATTGTTGATAACATTCGGGATGCAGATGGTCTGAATGAAACGCTTTATACAGTTTTTCAACAGCAGTTTGGAATCGAATGGAAGAGGGCATAACAGAATTTTGTTTTAAGGTACAAAATTCCCCTCAAAATTATAAGTGTTCTTTCACAAAGGAAGTACAATAGGCCTTGATCTCGTTTCTTGTTTTTTCAAAGGCTTTGTGAATTGCTTCCGGACTGCCTGTCTTTTTAGAAGGATCTTCAAAATTTTGATGGAGTCGAATTGCCTTGGAAGCCGGAATAAACGGACAATTCTCGTTGGCGTGATCGCATACCGTGATAATAAAGTCCCATTCAATTCCTTCGTATTCATCAACATGGTTAGAGGTGTGGTGCGAAATATTGATGCCATCTTCTTTCATGATAGCGACGGCATTTTTGTTGAGTCCGTGTGTCTCAATGCCGGCTGAATAAACAGTTGCTTTCTCTCGGGTCAATTTGGTAAGGTAGCCTTGTACCATCTGACTTCTACAACTGTTTCCCGTACAAAGTACTAGTATATTTTTCATTGTATTTGATTTCTGTATTCCAATAATACGTTGTCGTGCCATTTCCCGTTGCGTTGCGCAATTTGCTTCCGAAGTCCGACCTTTCGATACCCACATGCAAGATGAAGTTGGATGCTAGGTAGATTTTCCGGAAAAATATGTGCTTGCAATGTCCAAAAACCATGTGCTTCACTGTCGGTTAGCAGCTGTTGCAACAATGGCTTTCCAAACCCTTTCCCCCGATGCGCCGCAGCCATGTAAATAGTACTTTCGGCAACACCGCGATACACTTTTCGCTGGGAAACGGGAGACAATGCGCACCAACCTACGATTTCGTCATGATCAACGGCAACCCATCGGCACTGCGCTAAGAATTTTTTATTCCATTCCTCCCAGCTAGGAACGCTTACTTCAAATGTTGCGATACCTGTGTCTAGCCCTTCTCGATAAATTCTTTCAACTTCGGGATAGTGTTCTATGGTCAATGGAATGAATTGCATCATCTAACAGCAACCCGATCCGGGAGCACAGGCATTAGCCGCAGTAGCATTTGATGTGGCAGGAATACCACACGCTTCTTCGGCCTTGCATGCGACCGGTTGAACTCCTAAGAGGACATCTATTTGTTGATTGCCGGTTTCAATGGAATGAATAAATAACTGAGCGGTATGAAAGGTGTCGTTTCCATATTCGATCTTTACTTCGGAAGCAAGGTCAAAAGCCCTCATTTCATTCACCCGCTGTAGAATGCTGAGGATCTTTGAAGCGGTCATATACTCTGTTTTCTCAGCTTCGGAGGGGCTCTCCCAAAGTTGTAATAAGGTTTCATTCCAAGAATCGGTTCCAGCGCCACAATCCACAGAATCGATCTGTAGGTGTTTTACTTCCGTAAGATGATAATTAGCGCCTACCCAACGGCCGGGTTGGTATTGAAAACGAAGCGCGTGATTAGGGCGTTGCGCCAATATGTCAATAAATGTTTCAATGGTCATAATAAGATAGTTAACAACAGTCGGATACGACAGTTTGATGAAAATAATCGTTTAATAATTGTTGAAATTCTTGAAATCGATCATGATCTAAACAGTAACACAATCGTTTTCCTTCAAAAGTACCTTTAAGGAGTCCTGCGTTTCTAATTACCTGCAAATGTTGAGAGATGGTGGGTTGGGATAATCCAATTTCATCAACGATATCACCACAGATACAATTTTTCTGCTTAGCGATGTATTCAAGAATGGCAACGCGTGCAGGATGCGCAAGCACTTTTGCGATTTCTGCAATCTGTTGTTGGTGTTCCGTATGGATAGAAAGTTTAGAAGCTCCCATTTCAATATTAAAATATGATATTGCAATATTACGATGATAATAGTGAATAAAAAAGCTTTCTGATGTTTTTTATCGGAAAGCTTCTTGCTTTTAGAACCAGGGTTTCTTTCCTACCTGATAGGTATTGTAAAACTCTTCATCTGACTTTGTTAAATAGATAATCCCTTCAATAAGCCCTACAATTCCGGTGGCAATGTACAGGAATACTCCAATTACCAAACACGAGGTTGCAATACCTACTAGGGTTCCTACCAATAAGATAATACCTTCTTTATTATAGCCTAGGATAAACTTATGTACTCCAAAAGCTCCTAAGAAAATTCCTAGTAATCCGGCTAAAAGTTTTTTGTTCTCTCCAGAGTTTTGCGTGGCTTGATTCCAGCCTTCTTTAAATTCTTGCGCGGTTGATTTCGCTTCTTCTTTGAAATTCCCGGTGGTGTTGTCATTTTTTTTAGTACTGTCGAACCCGCCGGTGTTGTTTTCTTCTGCCATGGTTGAAAGTTAATTTAGTTGAGGGTTAAAAGTATAAATTTTTTATGATTCATGACCTATTGTGAAATTTCCGGATCGGTTTCATCTAAAAAGATATGATCTACCGGCTCCCATAGCTCTATTTTGTTCCCTTCTGGATCCAAGATCCAACCAAATTTTCCGTAGTCATATTCTTCTATTTCTCCTACAATGGTGACACCCTCTTCTTTTAACTGCTTCAACAATCCTTTTAAATCTGCCACCCGAAAGTTCATCATAAACTGTTTTTCACTGGGCGCGAAATATTTTGTGTCTTCTTTAAACGGACTCCACTGAGTACTACACTTATTACCATTCTCATCTTTCCACCAAAACGTACACCCATACGCATCTGTATTCAAGCCTAATCTTTCTTTATACCATTCTTTGATGGCATCCGGGTCTTTTGTTTTAAAGAAAAATCCGCCTAATCCGGTTACTCTTTTCATATACTGGGTTTTAGATTTTTGTTATTTCCGCTTCGGAAAGGCAGCTAAGATCTTTTCTACCAACGTTTCCGCTAGTTTCCGTTTGCTCTCTACGGTCCAGCCCGCGATATGCGGACTCAATAGTACCTGTTCCATCTGAAGCAGTTCTTGCAAGGCGAGCGGCATTTCTCCTTCAAATAATGATTCAAATGAACTTTTTTCGAATTCCAACACATCTAATCCGGCACCTAGAACACGTCCTTCTTTCAAAGCCTGCACAAGATCTGCCGTAACAACGCTTTTTCCACGGGCCGTATTTAAGAACCAAAAAGGTTTTTTAAACGCTTCTATAAAAGAAGTACTGATCATTTGATTGGTTTCGGGTGTCCACGGCGTATGTAAGCTTACCACATCTGCCATGTCGTGTAGTGTTGTAAGTGAAACTTGAGTAGCATTTCCATCACCAATACCTTCCTTGATATCGTAGCAGAGTACCGTACAATTGAAGCCTTTGAGCTTCTGGGCAAAGGCTTTTCCCATATTTCCGTAACCAATAAGTCCTACGGTCTTTCCGTCTAGTTCAACACCGCGATTTGCTTCGCGATTCCATTGTCCTGATCTCACCTCACGATCGGCGGTATTTAGTTTGTTGAATAAGGACAACAACATGCCCAAGGCATGTTCTCCTACCGCATTTCGGTTGCCTTCAGGAGCGGAGAATAATTGGATTCCTTTTTTTTCAGCATACTCCGTATCAATGCTATCGAGACCTGCGCCTACACGTGCAATAAATTTGAGCTTCGTTGCGGCGTCCAAGAATTCAGCATCAATAGGAAATCTACTTCGAATCACAATACCGTGATATTCGTGAATTTTTTTTAGGATATCTTCTTTGGAGTCATCATATGCGGCTACATTGTTGAAGCCTGCCTCGGCTAATCCTTCCCAAAGGCGAGGATGATTGGTATCGATGTGTAACACCTTCATCTGCTATATTTTTGGATAGTGGGTTTGTGTTTTATCATGTTGTACCGATCCCGTGTGTTTGGTGTGCTTTTTTTCAAACAACAACACCCAAACTTCTTCGCCATGCTGCGTTTTGGGGCAATGAGGGGTTCCTTTCGGAACGACAATGAGCTCACCGGGATGTACCACTTCAATGCGATCTTCAAAATGCATTTCTAATATTCCTTTCTGAACTAGAAAGAGTTCATCCTCCTCGTCATGCGAATGCCATACAAATTCGTCTTTTAATTTGGCAATTAATACCTGCATATCATCTACGGTAGCGATTTGGTGCGGATGCCATTGCACTGAGAACGAAGCAAATTTTTCTTGAAGATTGATCGGTTTCATTTACAGAAACAAGGTACGTATTTCTTGTGGAATTCTTGTTGGTCGTTGTGAATCCAATGCTACATAACACCAAAGCGTATGCGCTGTGACCAGCGTGGTGTTGTCTGATTTGCGTGTAATGGTATAGTGGCGCTCACTTTTTACGCCTTCCGCAGTGGTTACCCAAGTAGACAGCACAAGTTCTTCCCCTTCAAACGCCGGATTTTTATAGGAAATATGATGCTCTAACACCACCCAAAAGTATTTCTCAGTGATTTCCTTGGGCGCTTTGGCAAACCAATGGGTTTCCGCTAGATCGATACACCACTGTAAATAGGTAATGTTATTGACGTGTCCGTTAGCATCAATGGCATTGGAAGGGACGATTTTCGTTTCAGAAAAAACCTTCAAAACCCTAAGATCAATTTTGAAATGTAGAAAAAGATCAAGATCCCAAAGATATCATTGCTGGTCGTGATGAAGGGTCCGGTCGCTATGGCAGGATCGATACCACGTTTGTCTAAAATAATCGGCACGAAGGTTCCAATAATCGAAGCGATGATAATCACAATCAGCAGCGATGCGGCGATCGCCAAACTCACCTGTGTAGGTTTGTTGATGATCTCGTTCACTGCAATGATCAAAGCCCCTAGCGCGATACCATTAATAAGACTGAGTCCGATTTCCTTCATAAACCGATTGAACAAACTTCCTTTTACGTTGTCGTTGGCCAAACCTTGTACGATGATCGCACTGGATTGCACGCCAACATTTCCTGCCATCGCAGCGATCAAGGGCGTGTAAAAGAACAAGATCTCGTATTTTGCTAAAGCCGTATCAAAACCTTCCATGATAAAAACGGCTCCTAACCCTCCAAAGAGCCCCAGTACCAACCACGGAAGTCTTGCACGGGTAAGTTGCCAAATGCTATCATCGGCCTCTACATCTTGAGAGATACCCGCTGCCATTTGGTAATCTTTTTCGGCCTCGTCTTTAATAAAGTCAACAATATCGTCAATAGTAATACGCCCCATCAAAACCCCTTGTTCATTCACCACCGGAATGGCTTCAAGATCATATTTCTGCATCACACGGGCCACTTCCTCGTTTTCGGTGTGAACGGTCACATAGTCTACCTTGGGAATATACACATCGCTAATGTGTGCTTTTTCTCCGGCAGTAAGAAGATCTTTGAGAGACAACCGCCCTTTGAGTCGGCCTTGCTTATCGGTCACATAGATCGAATGAACGCGCGTTACGTTCTTCGCTTGTCGGCGCATTTCACGGACGCAGCCGGCTACCGTCCAGGTTTCTTTGACCTGAACTAATTCTTTTGCCATCAAAGCTCCGGCAGTATCTTCATCATACTTTAGCAGTTCAACGATATTGGCCGCCAGTTCTTTGTCATTGATGGCACCAATTACTTCCTTTTGAACGTCCTCATCCAATTCGGCGACCACATCGGCAGCGTCATCGGTGTCCATTTCTCCTAATTCCGCAGCGATCTCCGTAGGGGAGAGTCGGCTTAAGATCTTTTCCCGACTGTCGTCATCGAGTTCAATAAGTGCTTCGGAAGTGATATCACTTTCCAGCAATTTAATAATGTAGGTAGCTTCTTCGGAAGAGAGTTCTTCCAGCATTTCAGCGATATCGGCAAAGTGCCATTCAGCTAATAGTTCACGCAGCGCCGCCCCATCTTGTTTCTCGATGAGTTGCTCGATATTTTCTAGGAAATCATCCGTTAGTTGAAAGGCCATCGTTTGCTATCTTTTGCGTGAGCGCAATAAACTGCGGTACCGAAAGTTGTTCCGGGCGTTGCCCAAAGATAGCATCTTCTTTTAGTTCTGGAGAAAGATTGAAGGCTTTTAAACTATTTCTTAACGTTTTTCTACGTTGTTGAAACGCTGTTTTTACAACCTTAAAAAATAGCGTTTCCGAAACCGGTAAGGTTGCATGTTCTTTTCGCCGAAGCCGTAACACACCACTATCCACCTTTGGCGGAGGAGAAAAGGCGCCGGGTTTTACGGTAAATAAATATTCTGCTTCATAAAAGGCCTGTGTAAGTACCGAGAGAATTCCATAGGTTTTTGATCCTTCGGAAGCACAGATACGCTGCGCCACTTCTTTCTGAAACATTCCGGTAAATTCTGGAACTTGAGCGCGATATTCTAGCATTCTAAACACAATCTGACTCGAAATATTGTAGGGAAAATTTCCGGTGATGGCAAAGGATTCTGAAGGATATAATTCTTCCAGCGGAACTTTTAAAAAATCAGCTTCCATTACGGTGAGACGCTGATGTTGAAAATGATTTCGTAAAAAGGAAACAGATTCTGTATCGATATCCATAGCGGTAAGCGCTATATCCTTTTCCAAGAGAAACTGGGTGAGTACCCCCATTCCCGGACCAATTTCCAACACCTTTTTATAACCAACGAGCGTGAGCGTATCGGCAATACGCTTTGCAATGCCGGTATCGTGCAAGAAATGTTGCCCGAGGTGTTTTTTGGCGCGTACCCGATCGCTCATCCTTGTTCGCTTACTACTTCTAGTTCGGTTCTAAAAGCCACAAATTTTCCTTCAAAAGGCTTGCTTTGCGCACGCAAGGTTTCGGCATCTTCCGCATAATAACGATCTAAAGTTGCCTTACTGTCGGTTCTATATTGTACCGAATAAGTAATACCGCCCATTTCTTCTTCTACCTGCACACGCGTCATCAGGGCTTTGTGAAATTTCCCTGTGGCCAACATAGCCGGGATGTGTATGTCTTTCATCCACTGTACCCATTCGTCATGAATGGCTTCTTCTATATTTAGGGTTACGTTATAGATATACATAGGTTATTTGCTGTACGTTTCTAGAAATTGAGAAACACGTTCTTCAACTTCTTTTTGTTTTTTTAGTCGATACACAATGGTATACCGGTATACCGATAAATAATTCTTGAAAAGCTTATTGGTGTAAACCTCTCTAGATTCAGGTTGATACGTGATCAAGTCAAATTTTTCGGTTGCGTAGGGAAGATAATTGTTGAGATAGTTTTCTCTGGTGGAGCTATCCAACCCTTCCATCCAATCGTAATATTCGTATAAGCTGATGATCGCATCTTGAAAGTCTTTATCTTTCATATAGCGTACATCTCCGGTTTCAATGAATGATTGATAGGCATTCTTTTTCAAATACATATAATCGAGATTCATCAATTGAAATGACATTCGACTCATCTTGGTCACCGACGATTCGGGTTGTTGCACTAAGGAAATTAGGCTATCTAGCTGCTGTAGCAGTCGTTCTGAATTCTCGATGGAAGCCTGGATCTGAGTTCGATTGAGTTCGGTCTCTTCTAGGATGCTTTGCACATGAGAGGTCACCAACTTTTCATGAGCCTTGTTTTCTTTACAAGTATTCAATTGAAAGGCGAGCAGTATCCCAATTACCACGGTTGCAAATTCCAACAGTAGATTCCAGCCCTTACGATTTCTTTTTGCCATGAAGAACAATGCTTGAAGGTAAAGATACTAACTTTACCCGGATGGACTATAGTACATCCCCACGCAACAAACGGAAGCGTTTCCGCGCTTCTACAAAATAGATACTGTCAGCAAAGTTGTAGATAAGTTGTTCGTACATAGTCTTTGCTTGCTCGGAAAGGTTCAATGGGCCCTCGTAAAGTTTTCCTAAGAAAAAATAGGCATCATCGGCGAGAATATCTTCTTTATACAACGAAATAATTTTGTTATAATTTGCTTCGGCCTTATCATACTGAAAGATGCGTTCATACAACCGAGCTTGTTGTAGCAACGCCTCGTCCTCAATTTTTTCCCCTTTATGCTGCGTCAGTATTTCTTCAAAAGCGGCGATGGCTTCACGGTTTTTATTCTGAAGCGTCAACAAATCAGCGTGCGCAAATTTTTTCAAAGCGGTTTGGGTAGAATCTTCCAACGAATTATCGCGGATCATTAAACTGAGTTGCATCGCATCATTTGCGATCAATTGGGAGGCCGATTTCTTTAAAACATCTAACTGCGTTTGGGCCCATTCAAAATCTCCTTTGAAATAGCTGGTCTTCGCAACCTTAAAACGGGCTTCTTGAGCCAGTACATCATTCTTTACACGTTTTTGGATTTGCGAGTAGTAGATCAGCGCTTGATTGAATTTTTCATCAAATACCAAAATATCGGCTAATTCCATTTTCAAACGAGCCTCTTGAAACGGACTTAATTTGGTGGTCAACGTTTGCTTGAGATTGGCAACAGCCTTTTCTATTTGTCCTGTTTGAAATGCTAAAAAGTGATTGTAATCAATTTGTAGCAGATGCGTCTCAGGACCGTTTCCATAGGTGGCGAACAGCTCTTGAAACTTCGCTTCTACGGTATCATACTCCTTTTCGGTGACGGTTGCGAGATCTAATTGTAGATCGAGTTGTTTTGCTTGCAGAATGGTTCGTTCCCCAACACTGTTGTCAATAATAAAGGATACGACATCTCGAGCTTCCTCATACTTTTCAGCATCTTTCGCAATATATGCCAAGTCAAATAGGCGCGTAGGATCACCTTCTGAACGTTTGAAGATGGCTTTTTCCTGAACAAAGGCCTTGTTGAATTCTCGCTGCTGAATAAACAACCAACTCAACAACTGATTATAAAAAACACTAGGGTTCTCCTGTGATGCTTTTAGTAATGTTTTTCGTAGAATGGTGTTGGCTTCGGAAGCTGGATCTTCAGTAATATACATGCTAAAAGTACGCTGAGCTCTTGATTGATATTGCGGGTTCGATTGGATCAACTCCATCAACTTTAGGAACATGGCTTCTAATTTTCCCTGTTCTCCATATATATTCGCCAGCTGAATGTTATAATTTTTATCTGGCTGCAATTCCATAGCGCGCTCATAAACAGTTGCCGCCTCATCCAACAAGCTGTAATCTTCAAAAGCGCGAGCCACGATATAACCGTAATTAGGTTCTTCTTCAATGGCGTCAATCGCTTTTTGATATTCCTTTTTGGCCAAGGAATCGTTACTCTGAAGCGCATAGTTATAGCCTAAATCCACGTATAGTTGCGGAAACACCCTTCGCCCTGAAAGCTTGTCTTGCAAAACCGCTTCGGCTTTCTCAAAGTCTTCTAATTGTTGGTAGGTTTGTACCAAGGCTGTTAGGTAATTGAGTCGATGTGGGTTGTTTTGATATAGCTTTTCGTAGATGCGGGCAGCTTTTTCAAACTGTCCTTGTTCAAAATAGTTTTTCGCCAACATATCATTTTGAGCAAATGATGAGAGGCTCACACATAGAAGGGCGATAAGAAAGAGATTCCGCATAGCTGTAAAGATAACGAATTGAAACCGTCTCAAGTATACCAATAATTACGCCGAAATCGGGAAATGTTTACGAAATTCGGTCAAACCCACAGTACGGACGTAGCACTTCCGGAATTTCAATGCCATCTGCCGTTTGATAATTCTCTAAAATTCCCGCCAGTACGCGCGGCAAGGCCAACGCACTTCCGTTTAAGGTGTGGACTAATTTGTTTTTTCCGTCGGTGTCTTTAAAACGCAATTTCAGACGGTTGGCTTGGAAAGTTTCGAAATTAGAAACCGAAGAGATCTCCAACCAGCGATCCTGAGCGGTAGAGAACACTTCAAAATCGTAGGTAAGAGCCGAAGTGAACCCAAGGTCGCCGCCGCACAAACGCAAAATGCGATACGGAAGTTTTAACTCACGCAAGATCCCTTTAACGTGCTCTACCATTCCGTCTAATGCTTCATAGCTATGGTCAGGATGTTCAATGCGCACGATCTCCACCTTGTCGAACTGATGCAAACGGTTGAGTCCGCGTACATGCGCACCATAGCTTCCTGCCTCTCTTCGAAAGCAAGCGGTATAGCCTGTGCAGGTGATCGGCAGTTGCGTATGCGGAAGTAACTCATTACGAAACATATTGGTTACCGGAACTTCTGCGGTTGGAATGAGGTATAGGTCATCTGCCGTAACATGGTACATTTGTCCTTCTTTGTCGGGCAATTGCCCGGTACCAAACCCGCTGGCTTCATTTACCAAATGTGGCACTTGATATTCAGTATAGCCGGCTTCGGTGTTTTTATCCAAGAAATAGGTGATAAGTGCACGTTGTAATCGTGCTCCTTTGCCTTTATACACCGGAAATCCTGCGCCGGTTACTTTCACACCCAATTCAAAATCAATGAGATCGTATTTTTTAGCTAGCTCCCAATGCGGTAGTGCCGTGTCTTCTAATGTTGGAATGTCGCCTTCGCGGAAAACCTCTTCGTTGTCATTTTCATCAGTTCCGGCAGGAACACTTTCATGCGGAATATTAGGAAGGTTGTATAGCTTTGATTCTAACAGCGTAACCGTTTCATTCAGCGTTTCATTTAACGTTTTTGAACGTTCTTTGAGCTGAGTCGTCTTTTCTTTGAGAAGATTGGCCTTTTGTGTTTCTCCATTTTTAAAAAGCATGCCAATCTCTTTGGAGAACGTATTGCTCTGCGCCAGAGTTTCGTCAAGAGAGGCTTGGGTACTTCGTCTTTTCTCATCAATTTCAAGGATGTCTTGCAAGTCGGTTTTAGCCGCTAGTCCTCGTTTGGCAAGTGCCTTGGTATAGGCCTCCAAATGTTCGCGAATCTCGTGTACTTGTAGCATGATACGTTCTTTTTAAGAACGGCAAAGGTAGCTAAAAACTAGGTTTGAAAAAACAGAATGCCTTATTTCTGAGGGGACTTGTCGGCCTCATCATACGCATGATAATCCTCCGGTGATGGTAAGATCCAATCATGATGTTTGAAGTGTTGCCATGGTTCCGCGGCCAAATCTACTTCAGGATCGATAAATTTATAATACTTGCCGCCATTAACCTTCACGCGGCAGTCAACATATACTTCTACATCACGTCCTTGTTGAGCTTCTCGCTCTTTAATGCGCTGTGCCAATTGCCAGATCATATCGGGTTTGGATTTGACAGCGCGCTGTTGTTTTTTGGAAAGCAGCGGAGTGTATTTATAGAACGAACGCTCCTTAGTGGCTTTATCAACAATAAAAATGTTCAAGGATCCGCGTTTGCTTCGGAGCATCATCCGCCAGCTAAGACGATGCCCTTCTTCGGTCCATAAGACATCGTCTTGAAACGTCCAGTGGCGTAAGGGAAGTGCAATTTGTATCAAGAGATAGACCGGAACAACCGTCAACAGTATTGGTTTGTAATTTGGGACGATCACTTCATTTTCGGTGTATCTTGGTTTCTTCGGAAGAAAACGTTTCCGAAGCAATTCCGGCGTAAAGAAAAATAAGGCGAATGCAATCGACATATACGGGAAGATACCAATCTGAAACACGATACTATTGAACAAGTGAAAGAAGATAGAAATGGCAAATCCGAGGAGTCGGGTGCGCTTCCACAACAGCAAAGGAACGATCAGCAAGTCGAATAAAATACCTACATAGGCAATGCACCAATGCACCCAATCCTTTTGAAGAAATCCGCCAATCAGCCAGTAATCTGCTTTCCCCCGCATAAAGAGTTCGGCAATAGTGGTATCGAGCCAATCAGGATACCATTTTGCCACCGAGGCATAGGTATACACGATCCAAATTTGAGCAATGATGAAAATCAATACCCACCGCGGCATGGATAATTTTTTGATGTTGGGGCGCAACCATGCATCGACAGAAAACCAACGATGTGCCGGAAGAAACACCATGATCCAACACAACAGCATCATCAAATAATAGTGATTGTTGTACGAACTTTTCTGCATGAGATACACGCTGCTCCACATCAAGGCGTAGGCTGCCATGCTGATGCGATATCGGTACCCAAGCATTACAAAAACGCCAAACGTTCCCATGATGGCAAAATAGTAGTACATGCCATCTCCGGGCAAGGGTTGTAGAAATTCGAAGCCAATAAAGTTGAATGTAAATTCAGGCTCCACCATGGTACGACGTACCCAGCCCGTTGCTACGGCTCCGTATCCTTCGATAGCGATCAATGCTCCAAAAACAACTCGCCACAGGACTAATCCCGTATTATCGATATGTTTAAAGAGCAGTTTATTCATAGGTTGCGATAAATTCTCTTGCGAACCGTTCATCTTTCGCAATCGCCTCTTTCAACAAATCTAAACTATTAAAGGTTTCTTCGTCCCGAATATGCGTTAAAAATTCAATGCGAAGCGGTTGGTGATAAAGGTCTTTAGTGAAATCGAGAAAATAGGTTTCAATCGTTTGTTGGGTACCGCCCACAGTAGGATTGGTTCCAATGCTTGTGATGCCATACACCCGTTTTTTTTCGATATAAGCCTGTACCACATACACACCATTTTTAGGAATTAACTTGTAGGGAGCCTCCGGTTTCAGATTGGCTGTAGGATAGTTAATGGTACGACCAATCTCTTTGCCTTTAATCACCTTTCCGGAAATCATGAATGGATAATCCAAATAGGTGTTGGCTGTAGTAATATCGCCAGCTTCTAAGGCTTTTCTTATCTTGGTAGAACTCACCGCAACCTCATCTAGTTCTTGTGCACTTATTTCTTCCACTTCAAACCCATAACGGATACCAAAGGTTCTAAGATCATCAATGTTAGCGGTTCTGTTTCGGCCAAAACGATGATCATACCCAATGATCACTTTTTTAGCGTGCAAGCGGTTGACCAATAGCTCTTGAACAAAGGTTTCCGCAGTCATTCTTGAAAAATCTTGTGTAAACGGATGAATCACCAATTGTTCTAATCCCGTACGGGCAAGGAGTTCTTTTTTTTCTTCCAGTGAATTGATAAGCTTGAGGTTTGAACCTTTTTGGAGTACCATTCGCGGATGCGGAAAAAAAGTAAGTAGTAACGACGTTAAGTGGTTCGCTTTCGCGGAATCGATAACGCGATTAAGAATTGCCTTATGTCCAATGTGAACCCCATCAAAGGTTCCAATCGTCACCACCGAAGGTTTTGGGTTTTGGTACGCTTGGGCTGAAGAATATTCCTGCATTTTATTTTCCATTAAATGCATTCATGGTTCTATTTGCACCGGCCAAGCCGAAGGACTCGATCAATTCGGAAGCTACTGGAAGTCTTTCGCTCAGCGCGTCGCGTTCTTCATCGGTCCACGTGCCTAATACATAATCTACTTGTCTTCCTTTGGAGAACGCATCGCTAATTCCGAAGCGAAACCGGGCGTATTGGGTCGTTTGCAATGTCTGTTGAATATCTTTTAGTCCGTTATGACCGCCATCGCTTCCTTTGGTCTTAAGACGTAACGTGCCAAAGGGTAGGTTGAGATCGTCGGTGACTACCAATAAATGTTCTACAGGGATCTTTTCTTGGTCTAACCAGTAGCGAACGGCTTTTCCGCTAAGATTCATAAAAGTACTGGGCTTCAAAAGTAAAAAGCTTCGCCCTTTCTTTTTATGGAGGGTAACATCGCCTAATTTTTTGGTTTCCCAAATAAGGTCGTTCTGTTGTGCGAGATGATCTAGAATAGTAAAGCCAATATTATGGCGGGTGTTGTGGTACTTCGGACCGATATTTCCTAGTCCGACAATCAAGAATTTCTTCATGGGGTCACCTTCGGTAAGTGGGGGCTTCGGATTTGAATTGAATAGTTTTTTGAAAAAAGACAGCATCCCACACGTGATTTCTTTCGTAAAAATAAAAAAAACATCCGCCAATTGGCGGATGCTTTGAAAATTATCTTTCGGAAAAAAATTAAGATTCTGCCGGTGTTTCTGCAGCTTCTTCGCCTCCTTCGGCTCCGCCTTCAGCACCTTCAGCGCCCTCTTCTCCTTCAGCTCCTTCTTCTTCCTCTTCCTCTTCTTCGTCGACGATGGCCGTACGAGAAGTTCTCACTTGACAAATAACCGTGTTATCTGTATGTAAAATGGTGAAGTCATCAGAAGCTACCGAAGTAACATACTTTTTGTGACCGATTTTCATTTCGGTAATATCTACCTCGATAAAATCAGGCAGATTTCCTGGAAGTCCTTTTACACGTAGGGTACGCATGATGATACGTAGTACCCCACCGTTTCGAACACCGCGGGCGTTTCCTACCACGCGTACTGGAATTTCCATGGTAACCGGCTTGTCATCGAAGATTTGATAGAAGTCGATGTGTAAAATTTCGTCGGTTACCGGGTGAAATTGAATGTCTTGAAGTACCGCGTTGATGTTGGTACCGTCTTCCAAAGCAATTACCACTGTGTGGACGTCTGGCGTATACACTAAGCTGTTGAATTCATTTCCTTCTGCTGAAAAGTGTATGGTATCGTCACCACCATAAACCACACAAGGAACCTTTCCAGCATTACGTAAGGCCTTGGTCGCTGCCTTGCCCACGCTTTCTCTTTTAGATCCGTTGATTGTAATTGATTTCATTATAATAAGTTAAATTAATATAACGCTTATGCGTTAAGCGGCTGCAAATGTAGTGTTTTTGTCAATAAGAAAAAAGAAGAAAGATAAAAGAGAAAAGAGACAAGAATGTTCGCGTTGCTCACTGCTGGATACAGGATTTTTGGGTCTACTCTTTATTCTTTTTTCTTACAGCGCAGCGGTCATGTTTCTGTAGTTGGAAGAAAGAGACAAGAGGCAAGACTGTTCGCGTTGCTCACTACAAGATACAGGATTTTTTGCGTTTGGTCTTTGTTCTATTCTCTTGTAGCGCAGCGGTCATGTTTCTGTAGTTGGAAGAAAGAGACAAGAAACAAGACTGTTCGCGTTGCTCATTACAGGATAGAGGACTTTTAGAAGCTGGTCTTTGTTCTTTTCTCTTGTAGCGCAGCGGTCTTTCGTCTAAAAAACTACATGATAAACTTAGAAGCGATACTTTCGTTGTTATTAACACGCAACATTACATCCGCAAAAAGGTTGGCGCAAGTAAGTACTCTAATTTTATCACTTTGTTGTTTCAGCGGAATGGAGTCGGTTACAATCAGCTCTTCTAGTTTTGATTGTTCCAAGCGTTCGTAAGCATTGCCTGAAAGAATCGGGTGGGTGCAGATAGCCCGAACACTTAAGGCACCGCGTTCCATCATCAAGTCGGCTGCCTTGGTTAGAGTGCCGGCAGTATCTACCATGTCATCGGCAAGCACTACATTTTTTCCACTTACATCTCCAATGAGTTCCATATGAGAAATGACATTGGCTTTGGCGCGTTGTTTATAGCAAATAACAACATCGCTTTCCAATGCTTTTGAGTAGGCGTAGGCACGTTTACTACCGCCCATATCGGGAGAGGCGATGGTTAGATTATCAAGATTTAGCTTTCGTAGGTAGGGGAGAAAGATGGTAGAGGCAAATAAATGATCTACCGGTTTTTCGAAGAACCCTTGGATTTGGTCGGCGTGAAGGTCCATGGTGATAATCCGAGTAGCTCCCGCGGTTTCCAGCATTTTGGCTACTAATTTTGCGGCGATTGGAACTCTAGGTTTGTCTTTTCGGTCTTGCCTTGCCCAACCAAAATATGGAAGGACTGCCGTGATATGACGGGCTGAAGCACGTTTGGCGGCATCCAACATCAATAGCATTTCCATTAAATGATCGCTATTAGGATGCGTAGACCCGATGATAAATACTCTGCTCCCTCGCACCGATTCTTCAAAAGAGGGCTGAAACTCGCCATCACTATAGGTTGAAGTGATTACATTCCCCAACGGAATTCCAAATGCTTTAGCAATATCAGTTGCCAAGACGTGACTTTGTTTACAGGCAAAAATTTTGGGTTCCGGAATAGTAGAGGACATGTGGCACGTTGTTTAAGTTGACTATCGCACAAAGGTAACATTTAATTGATAGTTGGCTGGAAAATTTTCAAGGTATGCAAATTGTTTTTTGAAATAAAGTACGTAAATTTGCCGTCCCTTTTGCCTTGGTGGCGGAACTGGTAGACGCGCTGGATTCAAAAT
>DFVG01000019.1 GCA_002379985.1 Flavobacteriaceae bacterium UBA4166 | reverse complement strand
CCAAGATCAGCACAGGTAAAGTCCATCGTAGTTGAAACTCCGTCTACATCATAAATGATGTTTCCGTTGAAAACACGAGGATCAAATGATAAACCAAATGGATATGCATTTCCGGAACCTTCATAGAATTCTAAGTTTGCATCAGAAGCAAATAAAGCTCCGGTGGTTGTTCCATCGGTGTATGCAATATTCGTAGTATTTACTAAGGTAACATAGAATGCAACCGTTTCACCAGCCGCTACATCAATGTCTAAATTTGTATTCAATGGCGTTGGTACATTGGTTCCTGCAGAAGTAACTCCCGTTACGGTCTCTACAAGTGTCCAAGCAGAAGGATCTGCATCGAATCCTACCCAAGTACCTGTCTTAAAGTAGATCTCTACGTCATCGGTAGTACCGGCATCCATGCTTATATCAAAAGACTGAACAGTGAGATCGTTCACAGCCATGATGTCAAACATGTTACCTGACTGTCCGTTTCCGGCAGCAAAGGTAGTTTCCAATGAATTGGTAGACATAGAACCGGCAGTGGCCGTCCAGCCACATGCTTCGTCAACACTCAATAATAAATCAGCGATATTAACAGTAGCCATTCCATTAGAATCTAAGACTACATCAAGGGGTGCTCCAGAATTTTCGTAGGTATAATTAATCGTCCATCCGTTTAAAGTTCCAGTATCACCTCCGGCGTTATCAACGACGGTAATGGTCCAATCTCCTAGGGAACTTTCTCCATCGAAAGCAGAAAGCGCTTCATTCGGAATAAAAGATCCAGAAATTGTAGGCACACCTGCGTCACATTCGTCTTCAACCGGATCTGTTGCTTCATCATCAAGTGTAGCCAGAATATCATCTCCTGAACATCCAAATCCTGTGGCTGGAACACCAGGTTGATCTACGATGGTTACTTGCGTACCCGCAGGAGATTCAATGGTAATTGCTAAATCACCTACCCACGTGTGCGCGATGTCTAAATCTACGTCTAGGTCAATAATGGTTTGATCATCAGAGATAGTAATTGTATCGGTAAGTCCAACAGGGTCATTATCCGGTATAGCTGCTGCAGGAGAACTGCTTCCACTATCCGTAACGTCTGCAGGTTGTCCTATACATGCAATAACTGGTGCTGTATTGTCTTCAATGGTTACGGTAGCGGTACAGGAAGAAGAATTTCCTTCTGCATCCGTAACGGTTAGAGTTACTGTATTTGGACCAACATCAGCACAAGTAAAGGTGTCAATGTCAATACTGTAATCTACAATTCCACAGTTATCAGTTGACCCGTTATCCACATCTGCTGGGACAATACTAACCATACCGGTTCCTGGATCAACTTCTAAAGTAATGTCTTGACACATTGCCATAGGAGCTTCATTGTCGGTTACGGTAATTGTGAATTGACACATGGACATATCTCCTTGATCGTCGGTTGCCGTAAATTGTACAATGGTATCTCCTACCGGGAAGACACTTCCACTAACAGGGCCCATGGTTTGCATCACAGTAACGGGACCTCCATCAGGATCAATAGCGATAGCGTCCGCGAAATTAACTACGGCACCACATTGGGTTGGGTCTGTATCTGCCATCACATCAGCTGGACAGCTAATAATGGGAACCACAGGATTTCTACTGAAAGAAATACAGTAGCTGTTTAGCGTTCCTGTATCTCCACCGGCATCATCACAAATGGAAAGCGTCCAGTTGCCATCTATCGCTTCGCCAGCGAATGTCGCGGCAAAGGTTCCGCCTTCCGGGGCAAATACTCCTGTAAAGGGAGCAGATGCGGCCGTAATATCAGCACCTCCATCTTGGAAAACGGTTCCGGTGAAATTGTCACCAGCGCCTCCATTATCACTAGAAAGATCTAAGGATGTTCCAGCGGGAGAAACTAAACTTATTTCTAAATCACCATCAAAAGTGTGATTGATATCTATTTCTACCTGATCTAAGGTGTACTCTCCAGGATTTGTACCTAGAGTCCCTACATCGGTAATCGCAGCATCAGATTCGGTGGGTCCTCCCACACATGGGAAACCACCGGAGCCGGTAACAGGAATTGCTTGCGGATTTCCGGCACCACAAATCGTGGTAGAGGACTGTTGTCCGATAGCATTCACTACAAAATCCTGTACAAGGCCTAAGGAGGCCAATGTAGTAGGTGTTGTAGCACCACAATCTGCTGCTTGAATCCAAGATTCGGTAATGCTTCCGTCAGAGTTACATCCAAATCGCATGAAATTGGTATCGGTACCATCATCAACAATCACAAATTCAACCACCAGATTCATCCCTTCAGAGATCGTTCCTGTAATTGGGATAGAAATAATGGAATTCGCTTCGGCATTGGTAATGGTCGTAGCCATAGAGTTCACCATGGTAAGCATTCCTCCGGGGAATGCCCCATCAGACTCCCAGATATTCAAGGTCAATGGGAAGCCCGAAGGTGTTGAAACCGGGCCAATGGCTACTTCTACAGCCGCCATTCTAAAATCTCCGTTGACGCTATAATCGTCGTCTAGATCGAAATCGACAAAGATGTTATTATCCCGAAAGGAGGTTGGGCTAGCACAAGCGATCTCCTCTCCCGGAGCTATCGTCTGGCTGGCATTAGGCGTTAAAGCCACAGAAGCTCCAACAGGAAGTTTGGTAGCCGTGGTTGTTCCGGCGGCATCGTTTAAAATTGGAGTTCCTGAAACTCTTTCCGGATTGGAGAGGTTTGTGGGAGAATTTCCTTTTAATTCGAGGGCTTTTAAGACGGCATCTTGCGAAATGGGACCCTTGTTCTGAACAACTTTGTTGTTCGTACTTTGAATCTGATCCTTCTTCGCGTTGTCATCTTGCAGTACTTGTGCGTGTAGACTCGTTCCGAACCCAAACGCAATAAGCAGTAATGCTAACGTAATTTTCTTCATGATCAAAATTTATTTTTGGTTCTATACCAAATATATGTTAAAAAATTTAAGATACCTAGCGTCAACAGGTTAAAACCTTAATATTTTGATAACATTTAAATAGAAGCGGACGAATCGTAAGATTCAATCGATAAAAGGTAATTTTGAGAAGATAATGCGATGATTAAGGCTTTGATCAGCTTAACTTTTCGGTCAATTTTGCAAATACCTTTTTGGGTTCTTTTCCTTCGTATAAAATTTCATACACCGCATTTATGATCGGGGTTTTCGCTTTTTTCTTTCCCTTTTGTTTATTGAGATTATAGGCACTCTTAGCGGCATAATATCCTTCAGCGACCATACTCATCTCCATCTGTGCACTTTTTACGGTATATCCCTTGCCTATCATGTTTCCGAACATGCGATTCCGACTAAATACTGAATAGCCCGTTACCAACAAATCGCCTAAATAGGCAGATTGGTTAATGTCGCGCTTCATTTTATGAACCTTTTTGACGTAGCGTTTCATCTCGCGAATAGCGTTGCTCATCAGTACACTTTGAAAATTGTCTCCATACCCTAAACCGTGAGCAATACCGGCAGCGATAGCGTAGATGTTCTTCAGCATGGCGGCGTATTCTGTACCAATCACATCATCGCTGGTAGCACATTTTATATACTCGCTTTCCAATAGCTTCGACATTGTTCCTGATTTCTCCTCATCGGCGCAGGCAATGGTTAAATAGGAAAGACGTTCGAGCGCAACCTCTTCAGCATGACAGGGCCCGGTGATAACCCCAATATTTTTGAACGGAACATTGTAGTGGGTATAAAAATGATCTCCTACGATCAAACTGCTCTCCGGGACAATTCCTTTAATGGCAGAAAAAATGGCTTTTTCCTGAAAAGGCTCCGTGATTTGTTGGAGTTCTTTCTCTACAAAAGCTGAAGGGATGACGAAGATCAAATAATCAGCGTAGGCTACCATTTCATTGATGTCGTTGCTCATTTTTAAGCGCTCTGTTTGAAACTCTACCGAGCTTAAATAATTGGGATTGTGTTGTGTTTTTTTGATATGCTCTAACGCATAGACACTGCGCATATACCAACCTACTTCTTCTAAATTTTCACACAACATTTTTACGATGGCGGTAGCCCAGCTTCCGCCTCCAAACACGGCAACTTTAGGAGGTTGTGACATCAATTAGAATTTTGATAGTATCAAAAATACACAAACCATTACGTTTCTTCCCGTTTTTTAGCAAATGCATTCATTCTTTTAAGAATAACGAACATAGACTAGTAGAATCAGATAGCAAATAGAAGTGTAAGCATCTCAAATTCAACGTTATAAAACTTTGGCATGCTTTTCGTTTTTGAGTAATAGAATCTTAAAATTTTGTATTATGAAGACACTACACACATTTTTTGTTGTCACGCTTCTGGCGCTGACCCTTTCTAGTTGTTATACGGAAGTGATCGTTGATGAAGATCCAATCGTTGTAGACAATACGCCTGCTATTACCCTAGGCGAGTTGATGTCTTCATACGAATTGTGGTACGTTGACATTAATCGGTCGAGCGGGTCGGGATATATTCCCTTTGTTCAAAAAGCCTTTACGTTGTCGTTTCAAGGCGGTACTGTTTTTGCCAACAACAATTTAGTTGGCATTGGCGATCAGGGTTATGGCTACGGAATTGATGTTGGCTATTACGATACCTTCGATTTTGTATTGGATGTTTCACACGACATTGATGGGTATCACAGTTTTGAAGTGACCCAAATCAACGACCATGAGATCGATTTGTATTATCCACCCCAAAACCTGCGTTATCGCTTGGTGGGTTATCAAAGATCAACGTTTGATTATGATGCGCTGTTCTACGACAATATTCATTATTTCTTACAGGAATACATCGCTTGGGAAAAGTCGTATACGAGTCCAACCGGTGAGGTGAATGAATTTGACTATGAGCAATTCCTTCAGTTCCTTCCCGGAGGCGGCGATGGCAACTTCCGAAGTTCACAAGATCCTAACGGTACGCATATCAACGACTTATATTGGGATTACACAGGAATTTACAATGTGGATGACGTGCCCGGTGATTTCTACACCAAATATTTAACACTCGATTACGATTATTTGGGCAATGAATATTTCGAATTGAACGTTATTAATGACAGTACCATCGAGTTGTTTCACGATAGTTCAGGTACCATCTATCGATTTAGAGGAAAGGGATACCTTCCTTTTAAAAATCCAAAAGAAGGAAAACTTCGACTCTCAAAAGAGGCGATCGAAAAACAAATGATAAAGATTAGCAACTTTTAACGATGCTTGAGGGCCCAACCAGCTCTCAGTTCTATCGATTTTTTGGTTGGTTATTTAGTGGAACCGCCCCAATAAACACGTTTAGTTTAGATGGGGCGGTTTTTTTAGCGATAAAAGTTCATCTCATCCATATAGGTCCAAACATTGTCCGGCATCATAGGGCGGATGTTTTTTCCTTCGGAAACGCTCTTCCGAATAAATGTTGCACTCAATTCTATGATAGGGGCTTGGATACGATGGATCTTAGGATGTTCTTGGAAGCGCTCCGGAATTGTGCCGGAACTAATTCTGGGATACACATACAATTCATACCGTTCCAAAATCACTTCGTAATTTTTCCACTTCGGGAAGCTCTTCAAATTATCTTCTCCCATGATCAGACAAAAAGAATGATCCGGGTACTTTTCCTCTAAATACGCTAAGGTGTTTACCGTGTAATTGGGCTGTGGAAGATCAAATTCGATGTTACTGGCGCTCAGTTTCGGGTAGTGTTCTGTAGCGATACGTACCATCGCTAAGCGATGATGATTATCTAAAAGACTGCTTTTCTTTTTATGTGGATTGTGGGGCGTGACCACCATCCAAATGGCGTCGAGATCGCTGTGCTCTGCCAAGTGGTTGGCAATGATTAAATGTCCAGAATGAATAGGATTAAAGGTTCCGAAAAAAAGTCCTATTTTTTTTGCGGCCCTCATTATTCTTCTTCAAATTGAATGTCTTCGGAAAGAAAACGCGACACCAGATCTTTAGCTTCTTCTAAGGCGACATCAAGTTTGTTATTCTCTATGATAAAGTCGAATTGTGGTGCGGTGGCCAATTCTACCGAAGCCTTTGCAATTCGCATATTGATGCGTTCGTCGCTTTCGGTCTGGCGTTTTTTGAGTCGGATTTTCAATTCGTCCACACTGGGTGGTTTCACAAATACGGCCAATGTTTGCTTCGGAAACTTCTTTTTGATGCGCAATCCGCCCACCACATCAATATCAAAGATTACATGCTTTCCAGATTTCCAGATACGTTCTACCTCACTTTTTAAGGTTCCGTAGAAATTATCGCGATACACCTCTTCCCACTCCAAAAAATCGCCGTTTTTGATGTGCTGCTTAAATTCCTTGAGCGAAATAAAATAATAATTCTCTCCGTGTTTCTCATCGCCGCGCGGTTCTCGGGAGGTACAAGAAACCGAAAAATCCAGATCTAATTCTTTTTGTTGAAGAAGATACCGAACGATCGTGGTCTTTCCGCTTCCGGAGGGTGCCGAAAACACAAGGAGCTTTCCGTTTTTCATTACAGTACGTTTAGCGCTTGTTCTTTGATCTTTTCTAACTCATCTTTCATTTGTACGACCAGTTGTTGCATCGGGGCATAATTAGCTTTGCTACCAATTGTATTGATCTCCCGACCGATCTCCTGAGAAATAAACCCTAGTTTTTTCCCGTTGGAAACCGGTTTTTCCAGCGTCTCTTTGAAGTAATCTAAGTGCGTTTTGAGTCGGACTTTCTCTTCGGTGATATCATATTTTTCGAGGTAATAGATCAATTCTTGCTCGAAACGGTTCTCATCTACGGTTTCTTTGATTTCAGAAACGGCTTTGTGTAATCGCTCCTTTACGTGTTCTACCCGCTCAGGGTCCATAGCGACAACTTGATCCAGCAACGAATCAATATTGGTAACGCGTTGGTGGAAATCGGTTTCTAAGGTTTTCCCTTCGTCCGTTCGATATTCGTTGATTGCCGCTAAGGCTTCTTCCACTCCGGAAACGATCTTTTCATATTCGGCAGGATCAATCTCTTCGCGTTCGGTTTTTAACGCATCCGGTAAACGAATGGCCATTTTCAGTAGATCGATATCATCTCCTTCGGAAACCGCTTGAAGTTGTTTCATATATTCTGTTACCACCTCTTGATTCACTTTTGTTTGTGTGGCTTCGCCGGTTACTTCAATATAGAGATTAAAATCCACCTTCCCGCGTGACAACGACTGGGCAATCTGATTGCGAAGTTCTAATTCCTTCTCTCGATAGGAACTAGGCACTCGCGCATGAAGATCAAGATTCTTGCTGTTGAGCGATTTTATTTCAATGGTGATTTTTTTTGATGGCAACTGCAAGATGCTTTTGCCATAACCGGTCATGGACTGGATCATAGTGTTTATTTATGCCTGCAAAGGTACTAATTCTAATGGATGCAGAGGGAAGGTCTGGCTATTTTGGATTCCCGTTTTTGTCGAAATGTTTATTGAGGTAGTTTTCGGTCGCTAGAAAGGCGTATAAGATACCTAGCAAGAGCGCGGCACTGTGAATGATCACAGGAAAGGGAACATCAGAGACGATGAGAATAGTTCCTAATACTACTAGTCCCCAGGATACTTGCCATAAGCGTTGTGCACTATCTTTGTTGGCTGCTTCCCAAACTTGCGGGTTGCTCATAGAGCGTCTTGTGCGATATCCGTACAGCCAATTGATCTTTTTTGGCGGATAGGTCTTGTAATACCAGGAAAGTATCAAAAGAAGCAAACTTACACTTCCAATAGCGATCATTTCTTCCCCTTCCATGAATTACATTATTTAGTTGATGGGCTTGATCTTTATATTTCGGAACCAAACTTTATCTCCATGATCTTGGAGTCCGATATGCCCGGTTTGATGCATTCCGAAATGTTCCCAGTCCGCAAACTTTGAATTGGCCACCATCGCATCCCAGTTGGCACCATGCACCGGAAACGAAACAATTTTGGTTCCGTTGAGTGTCACCATTCCTTGGTTCTTGTTGTGGTCAATAGTAATTTCGCAAGCATTCCATTCCCCCGCAGGGTTTACCACAGTAAGGTCGCTAGGTGCGATCATATCATACAGCGATCCGGCTTTATGGGTGCCTTCTCCTACAAACGAATCAGGGTGTTTGGCATCGTCCAGCACTTGAATTTCCGGCCCGGTTAGGTATGGCTCCGAAAGATTTTCGGCTTCGTGTACACCCCAAAAAATACCGCTATTACCACCTTCGGCGATTTTCCATTCTAGGGAAAGTACAAAGTTGGTGTAGGTCTCTTCAGAAACAATGTTATTTCCATTTTCTCCGCTGGGAGTGAACACCATGGCGTCTCCGTCGATCGACCATTCTGAAGGCATTTCGGTATCGTTATAACCGCGCCAATGCTCAAAAGAAGTGCCATCGAATAGTACTTTCCAATCTGTGTTGGCAGGCGTTTTTTCCACAATCACCATATCCTGAGCTGTGATCTCTTTCTTGTCTTGTTTAGATTGGCAACTAAGCAGTAGCAATCCAATGCTTAGAAATAATACATGTGTTGTTTTCATATTAGTCTAATTCTCGTACCCAAATGTTTCTGTATTTCACACCACTTTCATCTTGGTGATCTTGTAATTTGATAGGTCCTTTTCCATGGGCGTCATTTTTGGGCCAGCCGATATATTCGGTGGTACCTTCCAGTTCAAAGTGGTCTTGGATCAAGACTCCGTTGAGCAATACGGTGAGCGTTCCTGATTTGGTACGTTCTCCAGCATCATCAAACTCTGGTGCGTGAAAAATTATGTCGTAGCTGTTCCACTCGCCCGTAGGTTTTGCGGCCATTACCAAAGGTGGGGATTGCTTGTAAATGGCCCCAACCATACCATTGACATAAGTTTCGTTATCATTATTGTCTAAAATTTGAACTTCATAGCGATTTTGAAGGAAAACACCACTATTGCTTCGGTTTTGGTTGGTTTGGGTGTTTTCCGGATTACTGCGCCACTCCAAATGCAATTGTACGCTGCCGAAAGATTTTTTGGTTTGGATATCTCCTGTTTTGTCGGCTACGGTCATACTCCCGTCCCCGTTAATTTCCCATTGCGCATCACCACCGCCCTCATTTGCCGATTCCCAGGCAGACAGGTCGGTGCCATCAAATAGGATGACAGCATCACTTGGTACTCCGTTTTGTGCTATGGGGTCAATCTTTTCTGGCTTCGGTTCCCACACTTCGGTTTCTTCCGGTTTGGTGGGTTCTTGTTCTGGTGTGTCGTTGTTCATTTCTGTGGTTGCTTCGGAAGGAGTTTCGTTCGCTTCGACTGTTTCTTCTTTTGGGGAATTACAACTGGCGATCATTCCGAAGATAATAAAAAAGGCAAGGAAATGTTTCATGGTTTTCGTGTTAGAGTCCGAGTATTTTTTTCAATTTTTCTTTATCAACTTCCGCACCTGCGAAATCGTCAAAGGTTTTTTGCGTGGCTTCAATAATATGCTTCTGAATAAATGGCGCCCCTTCGCGAGCCCCTTGTTCCGGACTTTTTACGCAGCATTCCCATTCCATCACCGCCCAAACATCACAACCGTATTCGGTGAGTTTCGTGAAGATGGTTTTGAAATCAATTTGTCCATCGCCTAGGGAACGATACCGTCCGGCACGATCGCGCCAGTCGGAATACCCTCCAAAAGCCCCTTTTTTTCCGGTGGGGTTAAATTCTGAATCTTTTACGTGGAAGGATTTGATGAATTCATGATAATGGTCGATATATTCAATATAATCTAGTTGCTGAAGCACAAAATGACTTGGATCATAGAGAATATTCACCGCTTTGTGGTTGTTTGTTGCTTCTAAAAAGCGTTCAAAAGTTACCCCATCGTGAAGGTCTTCTCCTGGATGTATTTCATAGCACACCGCGACTCCGTTCTCTTCAAATTCATTCAACAAAGGAAGCCAGCGTTTAGCGAGTTCTTCAAAACCCATTTCTACGAGTCCGTCGGGTCGTTGTGGCCAGGGGTGCATGGTGTGCCATAGAAGCGAACCGCTAAAGGTGGCATGCGCCTTTAATCCCAAGTGCTTACTCGCTTTGGCGGCACTGATCAATTGTCTACGGGCCCATTCGGTACGTTTTTTTGGATTGTTTTTATAATCTTCGGGAGCAAAATTATCGAACATGATATCATACGCGGGATGTACCGCCACCAATTGACCTTGCAGGTGTGTCGACAGTTCGGTGATTTCTAATCCGTAGTCGTTGATCTTTCCTTTGAGTTCGTCGCAGTAGGTTTTACTTTTCCCGGCTTTGTCGAGATCGATCAGACGCGTTTCCCAAGTAGGTATTTGAATGCCCTTATAGCCAAGGTCAGCTGCCCATTGGCAAAGTCCGTCTAACGTGTTGAACGGAGCATGATCGTCCATAAACTGGGCAAGAAATACCGCGGGACCTTTAATTGTCTTCATCATAGTATTACTTATAAATTTTTCCAAACATTCCCTTCTGCGTGGGAAGCAACGGCAGTTTCAATAAAATGCATTCCGCGAACGCCATCAGTCATCGACGGGAATTCTGCCGGGTCGTACGCTTCACTTCGAATGGCTTTGGCTACCCCTTTGTAAATATTTCCCATGGCATCGAAGATTCCTTCGGGATGTCCCGGCGGTAATTTGGTTCCGTCTAATGACAATTCACTGTTGTACCCATGTCCTGGTTTCAGCGTGCGCAGCGGTTGTCCTTCTTCTAAAAGATACAGATAATTGGGATTTTCCTGTTCCCATTTTAATCCGGCTTTCTTTCCGTACACCGCTACCGTGAAATTATTTTCTTCCGCAGTGGCAATCTGACTGGCACGTAGGACGCCTTTGATATGTTTTCCGAAGCGCAATAACACGGTACCATCAATATCCATTTCGTTGTCCTCATAAAGGTGGTTGAGGTCAGCGAGCATCGTACTCACTTCCATCCCGGTCACGTATTCGATCATCTGATAGGCATGCACGCCAATATCGCCCATACAGCAGCTGATGCCTGATTTTTCAGGATCTAAACGCCAGGTGGTATTGCGTAGTTCTGCGTCGTGAATAATCGGGTTGATCCATCCTTGATAGTACTGTGCATCCACTTTTTGAATTTGCCCGAGCACCCCTTCTTCGATCATTTTTTTCATCTGGCGCACCATCGGATAGCCCGTATAGGTATGTGTCAAGGCGAAAATGGTTCCACTTTCTCGATGCGTTTTTTGTAGGTCCAGCGCTTCCTCATACGTCATGGTCATCGGTTTTTCACAAATGACGTGAAACCCGGATGCCAACAATTTTTTTGCCATGGGATAATGAAGGAAATTCGGAGTAAGAACGGAGAACACCTGAATCCGTTCTGATGGTGGTAGCTTCAGCTCTTCTTCCACCATGGTGTCAAAGTCGGCGTAGATCCTGTCGGTGCCAATTCCTATTTCTTCGGCGAAGGCCTTGCTCACCTCAAAATCTGGGTTAAATACCGCTCCGGTTAATTGATATTTGTCATACATACTGGCGGCTACCCGGTGTAGGATTCCGATAAGAGAATCACCGCCACCGCCTAACACGCCCCATCTAATTTTTGCACTCATGCGTTATTCTTTGTATTCAATATTTTCTTTTTTAAATAATAGCGCGAAGATGATAAAGACCACACCCGCGAAAATGGCAGGGAAGACCCAAACCGAATTCCATAAGTGATTTCCATCTGTCAACACGTTGGCGTCTGTCACCTTTCCGGCTACGAAGAACCCGATCAACATTCCCACGCCATAAGTGGCTAAGGTAATAAGTCCCTGTGCCGCACTTTTATTGTTCTTTTCGGCTTTGCTATCGGTATAAATTTGTCCCGAAACAAAGAAGAAATCATAGCAAATACCGTGAAGCACGATACCGATCACGAGCATAAAGAAGAGCTCGCCTGCATTTCCGTAGGCAAACAATAAATAACGAATGGCCCAGGCCAGCATTCCGAAGAGAATGGTTTTCTTAAAGCCGTATTTTTTGAAAAAGAAAGGTAATAATAACATAAACAGCACCTCCGAAATTTGACCTCCTGATGCCCAAGCTGTTGAGTTTTCAACGCCGGATTCGGTAAGAAACGGACTCAAATTTTGATAATAAAAAGCGAGCGGAATACAGATAAGGACGGAAGAGATAAAAAAGACGAGGAAGTTTCGGTCTTTCAACAAATTCAATGCGTCTAATCCTAAGATCTGCGAGATACTTACTTTCTCCCCTTTTTTGGTGGTGGGTGGTGTCTTCGGAAGGAAAAAACTAAACAATCCTAATATTCCGGAAGCCACCGCCGTCATCGTAAAGGTATTTACAAGCATTCCGTCGGCGATGTTGTCGATCGAGTCCCACTGAAACGCAAAACTGATCATTAAACCGGCGACAATCCATCCGATGGTTCCCCAAACGCGAATAAACGGAAACTCTTTCGCAGGATCTTTCATTTGGTTAAACGATACCGAATTCACCAAGGCCAAGGTAGGCATGTAGGCGATCATGTATCCTAGCACATATGGGTAGAACACATTAAAATCGGTAGCTTGCGACATTTGATACATTAAAAAGGCACCTACAAGATGTAGGATGGCCAAGATCCGTTCCGCATTAAAAAACCGATCGGCTATAAGTCCGATAATAAACGGCGCAATAATAGCGCCCCAGGATTGGGTTGAAAAGGCCATGGCGGTCTCAGCTCCCGAAGCGTTCAGATTATTTCCTAAAAAGGTTCCAAGGGTAACAAACCATCCCCCCCAAATAAAAAATTCGAGGAACATCATAATGGAAAGTTGGATGCGGGTAAGTGCTTTCATAATTTATTCAGTAAGGTTGGCAGCTGCGTTAACTAGCAGTTCTTTGGTTTTATTAATTCCTGAAACGGGATCTAATTCGCTTCCCTCATATTCAATTCCGATAAAGCCCGTGTAGCCGGCGTCTTTTACGATCTGTAACATACGTTCATAATCGATAGTGGTTTCTTCGCCTTCGGTATTAAAGGCATACGATTTTGCGGAAACGGCTTTCGCATCCGGCATTAATTCTTCCACTCCTTTATACTTATCATATTCTTCCACGCAGGGTGCTCCCCAGCGCGCTCCGCCTTCACGTTTCAAACAAAAATTACCAAAATCGGGCAAGGTGCCAACATTGGTCATATTCACTTCGTTCATAACTTCGGCTACTAAAGAGGCATCACTTGAGAGTCCGCCGTGATTTTCCACGATAACATTTACCCCTTTAGGAGCCGCATAGGCTCCCAAGGCTTTTAAAGAGCGGACGGAATTTTGTTTCCAAGCTTCAGGATCTTCTTCTCCAAAGAGATTGATACGAATAGAGTGACAGCCTAAGGCTTCGGCAGCATCGATCCACAATTTATGATTGTTGATAGCATCTCTGGTTTGATTGCGATCGTTGAACGCCAAATCACCTTCTGCATCGATCATAATTATAAGGTCTTCCACATTGTGGGTTGCCGCTTCGCGATTTAATTTAGCGACTAAAGAGTCCATAGCCACTTTTTTATTGTCGAATGTTTCTAAGAAGGGAATGTACAACTGACTCACATATTCAATTCCTTCGAAGCCTAATTCCTTTGCTTTGGCGGCGAAGGAAAAAGGATCCATTTCACCATTTCTGATGGGTTCATTAAGCGACCATTGGGCCAATGAAATCTTGAAAAAGGGATCGGCAGGTGGGGTAACCTCAGAGATTTCTTCTACAATTTTCTCGGTTTTATCAGTCTGATCTTTACAAGAATAGATCCCGATACAACAAAGTAGTAGCAGCGTGATATATTTTTTCATAGGGAGATAAGGTTTACGTATGGGTTGATTTTTGTGTTTTGATTCACTCCAAAAGTGAGTCCTCTAAGGTATGTTTTTTTTACGTGTAAGCTAAGAGATTTCACGTTCTACTGCGGTATTCGCAAGCGAAAACGTTTTCGGCTGATAATCTTCTTTTTTTAAGAGTTGTTTTTTGTGTAATCGAAAAAATTAATAGAAATTACACAGTCCTAATTTACGATAGGAGTAACTAACACATTAAAAATAAAAGAGTTAACATGGCAAACCAAAATGAAATCTATGATGCCATCGTAGTGGGTTCCGGAATCAGTGGCGGATGGGCTGCAAAGGAACTTTGTGAAAACGGTCTGAAGACTTTGGTGTTGGAACGAGGAAGAATGGTGAAGCATATTGAAGATTATCCCACCGCAAATCTCGACCCATGGGATTTTGAATTTAAAGGAAATCTCCCCAAAGAAGAGCAAGCCAAACAATTAAAGCAAGGCCGTACGGGATATACCACCGCAGAACCACACCGGCACTTTTTTGTGAATGACCTTGTCCATCCCTATAATGAAACGAAGCGATTCGACTGGATGCGTGGATATCACGTTGGAGGGCGCTCTCTTATGTGGGGACGACAAAGCTATCGCTTGAGTGATTACGATTTTGAGGCCAACAAGAAGGAGGGTATTGCCGTAGATTGGCCGGTTCGGTATAAAGATATTTCACCATGGTATGATAAGGTGGAAGAATATATTGGTATCAGTGGAGAATCTTTGGGACTGGATGTGCTGCCGGATGGTATTTTTTCACCACCGATGGAATTGAACTGTGTGGAAACCGATTTAAAAGAAAAAATTGCTGAAAATTATGATGATGGACGCTTACTAACGATTGGTCGTGTTGCACATATTACAGGAAACAAAGCACATGAAGGACGGTCTAATTGTCAATTCCGAAACCGTTGTATGCGTGGTTGTCCATTTGGTGCGTATTTTAGTAGTAACTCTTCTACACTTCCGGCTGCAGAACGCACCGGAAACCTGACATTACGCCCCAATTCTATCGTGCATGAAGTAATGTATGACGATGCCACGGGAAAAGCCACCGGCGTTAAAGTCATTGATCGGGAGACCAATGAGAAAATGGAGTTCAAAGCGAAAGTGATCTTTTTATGTGCTTCGGCTATTGCCACTGCAGGAATTTTGATGCAATCGAAGAGCGATCGCTTCCCGAATGGAATGGGGAACGACAGCGGAGAACTAGGCAGAAATATTATGGACCATCACTTTAAAGCAGGAGCAACTGCTAAAGTAGATGGCTTTACCGATAAATATTATAAAGGACGCCGACCGAACGGAATCTATATTCCTCGTTTTAGAAATATCGGTGGAAAGACAGACGCTCCTAACTTTAAACGTGGGTACGGCTACCAAGGAGGTGCCAGTCGCGGGAACTGGGAAGAGTCGATTGCCGAGTTGGGCTACGGAAAAGAACTCAAGAAAAAAGTGACAGAACCGGGAGGTTGGACCATTGGATTGATGGGCTTCGGAGAGTGTCTACCGTATCATGAAAACAAAATGACCCTTGATTATGATAAGTTAGATCAATGGGGCTTGCCTACATATACGTTTGATGCCGAATGGAAAGAAAACGAATGGGAAATGCGAAAGGACATGGTCTCTCAAGCGATGGATATGTTAACTAAAGCCGGATTTAAAGACGTACAACCTTGGGATGATCCCGGAGCGCCCGGATTAGGAATTCACGAAATGGGTACAGCCCGAATGGGGAACGACCCTAAAACATCGGTTTGTAATAAAAACAACCAACTCCATGCAGTCCCTAATGTGTACTGTACCGACGGTTCCTTCATGACCTCAGCGAGTTGCGTCAACCCGTCCTTGACCTATATGGCTTTTTCAGCGCGTGCAGCCAATCATGCCGCCGAACAACTTAAAAAAGAAGCGTAAGATGGATAGAAGACAAGCATTAAAGAATATTGGAATGGGAGCCGGCTTTTTGGTCGCAACGCCCACCATCATGAGCTTATTGCAAAGCTGTGAGAACGAACCTGAGTTCAACACAGTGTTTATCGCCAAAAATGAAGGACATGCTTTGAGACATATTGTCGATCTGATCATTCCTTCAGATGATACAATGCCCGGCGCGGTAGACGTAGGGGTACATAGCTTTATCGATTCTTTCTGGAATTCCGTAATTCCGGAGGAACAACAAGAACATGTCCGCATTGGCTTTAGAAAATTAAGTGAAAAATTCCGAAGCACTTTCGATAAAGAATTAGAAAAAGGCGATGCCGAAGAATACGACCAATTGCTACAAGAATATTTATTAGCAGACAAAGGTACCCAAGAAGGATTTCAAGAAGAAATGGGCAATTTCTATATTGCGTTTGCACAGGACCCTACAGTGGAGCCTGATGTAGACGCCAGTGTGTATAGTTTGCTTTCAAACATACGTGGATCTGCCATTTGGGCATGGAAGAACAGTGAGGAAATTGGTGAGAACGTGTTGTGGTACGATCCCGTACCCGGACAACAACGCGGTTGCATTACCTCTGGAGAAGCCGGATTTGAAGGAAAAGCGATGTCACTTTAAGAATATCACATGAACAGACGATCATTCATACAAAAGGGAGCCCTAGCGGGTTCCTTTTTTACATTAGCACCCACATTATTAGCACATAACTTTCGGGAACAAACGATTTCTCAAAAGCATCAATTCCATCTTCACTACGCGCCGCATATCGGGATGTTTAAAGCCCATGCGGGGGAAGACGTTGTCGCGCAACTGGAGTTTATGGCTTCGGAAGGATTTACCGCCTTCGAAGATAACGAAATGGCACAGCGGCCTATTGCTGAACAAGAACGCATGGCGGCTGCTATAAAGCGGCTCAACCTAACCATGGGAGTCTTTGTTGCTCATAAGATTTATTGGAGTGAACCGAATCTTACCAGTGGTAAAGCTGAGTGGCGCCAAGAATTTCTGAAGGATATTCAAGCATCTGTAGCGGTTGCAAAACGCGTGGGTGCGAAATGGATGACGGTGGTTCCGGGACATGTGGATCTTCACTTGAATAATGCGTATCAAACGGCAAATGTCGTGGAAAGTTTGAAACAAGCGGCGGCTATTTTAGAGCCTCACGGACTCATTATGGTCTTAGAACCGCTAAACTTTAGAAATCACCCGGGGCAATTTTTAAAGGAATCACCACAGGCCTATCAAATTTGCAAAGCGGTTGATAGTCCGTCTTGTAAGATTCTTTATGATGTGTATCACCAACAGATCCAAGAGGGAAATTTAATTCCTAATATAGAAGCCTGTTGGGATGAAATTGCCTATGTTCAAGTGGGGGATAACCCGGGGCGTAAGGAACCCACTACCGGAGAAATCAATTATAGAAATGTGTTCAAGTATTTACATGAAAAGGGCTATAAAGGGGTCATTGGAATGGAACACGGAAATTCTCAAGAAGGAAAAATAGGAGAACAAGCTGTGATTGACGCCTACAAATATGTCGATGCTTTTTAAAAAACATCGACATGCTGTGTAACTTTTTGTAATGAAGGAAAGGTTTCTTATTCTACGATAAACTTCCCTTTCATAAGTGCGGCATGCCCGGGAAAACTACAGATAAAATCGTACGTACCGGCTTCAGGGGCATCAAAAGTGATGGAGGTAGATTGCCCACCACCGATCATTTCGGTATGAACGATCACATTGGCTCCACCTTCTGGAATCCAATCTTCGTCTTGACCGGCTTCGCTTGCTTTTATGGCAAATTCTGTGATATCGGTTCCTTGTTTTAATAATACAAAATTGTGGCCCATCACGAGCTTATCCATTTTGCCCACATGACGAAAATTAAGCGTTACTTTTTGCCCGGCTTTTACTTTTATTTCATTCTTATCGAATTTCATTAGGTCATTTCCGGTAAGTCCGATGGTTACGCTATTGGCATCTTTTTTCTTGGTTTCTTTTTTACCGCCAATAGTGATAGCGTTATCATCTTTTTTTTCGTTATTGTCGCCACAGCTCATAAGAATTGAAGCGGTCAATATAGCGAAGAGATACATTTTAAATTTCATACATGTTTTCTAAGGGTTCAACTAAAAATTGATATGTTCTTTGCTCATTGTAGTACACATTTTTAGGGCTATAAAAGCCCACGTGCCCACCATAAAACGGAGTTTCAAGATAGATGTTTTTTGATTGGGATGCAAGTGCTACGGGGTAACAATTTTTGGAAAGAAATGTGTCATTTTGGGCGTTTAAAATGTAGACGGGATGTTTTATCTGCGCAAGATAATGCATGCTACTACTTTTCTTGTAATACGCCATGGCATTGGCAAATCCATGTGCTGGTGCGGTGTAATATTCGTCAAAGTCGATCAAACTCTTAATCCTACGGGAAGAAATTCCTACTCGTTCTGGAAATGCCTGTTGTTTCTGACGGTATTTTTTCCGAAGGTATTTCAGAAAAGTTTGCCGATACACTATATTATGAAATTGATTCAACGCCTGTAAAGAGCCGTGAAGGTCAAGGGGTGTTGAAATGGCTGCTGCTCTGTGGAGTTCATTAGGAAGGGATCTACCTTCCCCCAAATACTTCAACACCATGTTGCCGCCCAGACTAAAACCTACGAGCGATAACCGTCTGTAACTGTTTGTCGATAAAAGATGTTGAACAACAAAATGAAGGTCTTCCGTTTTTCCGGCGTTATACGACTCGTAGCGGTTGTTCGGAATTCCGCTGCAACCCCGAAAATTGAGTGCAGCCACATCCAATCCTTGCTGCACAAGATATCGGGCTTGCCCTTGAATGTAGGGGCGTTGCGAATTTCCTTCCAGTCCGTGAAGAAGTACTACCAAATGATCAGATCCATTTTGGGAGAAAATTCGATCAAGATCCATAAAGTCGCCATCCGGAAGTGTTAATCGCTCGCGTTGTTTCGAGCATTTCGGAACGTGTCTAAGTTTAGTGGAATATATCGTAGCAAAATGAGCATTCCGGAATGGGATAGGAGGGCGATATGTAGAAGGCAATAAGGGCATTGGAAGCGATCCTGATAAAAAATTAACAGTATATCACAAAAAAATACAAATTCTTTTTTTGAAACGAATGTTTCAATATATTTGTGTTCTCAAATGTAGAAAAAAATGCCGAGAGCAGTTGAATTTGATAATGCAAAAGTACTGGAGAGTGCTATGGATCTTTTTTGGAAAAAAGGGTACCATGCTACTTCCATGCAAGACCTTACGGAAGCAACCGGACTGAATCGCAGTAGTTTGTACAATACCTTTGGCTGCAAAATGCAGTTGTATCGAACGGCCCTCACACAATACCAAAAACAAAACGGATCTGTATTTCAAAAGGCGTTGATCAAAGCGGGAAATCCACGGGAAGCAATTGAATTGATCTTTGAAGGGTTTCTTAGGGATATTGCGAATGATAAAGAGAAGAAAGGGTGTTTTAATATGAATTGTAAAGCGGAGATGAGTTCAGATCCTGCGATCCGAGATTGGTTAAGTATACAAGAAGAGCAGCATATTTCCTTTTTTGAAGGTTTGATCTCAGACGCTCAAGAACGAGGGTTGATCAACGAACGGCAAGGCGCACGAGAATACGCTTTTTACGTATTTAACACCCTTCAGGGGTTGCGAATGACAGGTATTTTGATACAAGATCAAAAAGTTCTAAAGGCTATAGTTTCAGCAACGTTGCGAACACTAAGATAAATTTTTTTCTCTTAATTTGGAATGAACGTTTCAAAATAAAAAATAAAATAAGTAATCATTTAAACTACAGAATATGCTAAAATTTAATGGAAAAACAGTCGTTATCACTGGCGGAACCAGTGGCATTGGAAAAGCAACTGCAAAAGCATTTCTCGACGAAGGTGCTACGGTGATCATTACCAGCAGAAAACAAGCAAATATTGACGCTACAATTGATGAATTAGGTGGAAATATTTCCGGTTTCGTAAGTAACGCCGGTAATTTTCGAGACTTACAAGCGTTTCGTGAGAACTTACAAAAACACACGCACACCGTAGATGTACTTTTTGTCAATGCAGGTTTTGGTAGGTTTCATAGTTTGGAGGAAACCACGGAAGAAGCATTTGATGCACAATTCAATGCACTGGCCAAAGGAGGGTATTTTACCGTACAACAAACGGTTCCCTTGTTAACCAAAGGAAGTTCTGTGATCTTAAATACCAGTGTTGTCACAGACATGGCGATGCCGGGAGCAAGTGTGTATGGTGCTGCCAAAAGCGCTGTGAAATACTTCACGAAGAGCTTTGCCAACGAACTCAAGGAACAACACATTCGTGTAAATGCTGTAAGCCCCGGTCCCATAGGAACAAACTTTTTCAACGAGGCAGGTCTTGCAGAGGAGGAACAGGAAACTATGGCAGCACAGATCTTGTCGAAAGTACCTATGAACCGATTTGGAGAGCCTTCTGAAATTGCCAAAACGGTTATTTTTTTAGCTAGCGAAGATGCTAGCTTTATAACCGGACACGAAATTCAAGTGGATGGAGGAATTGTTCAAGTATAAAAAGTGTACCACATCCGGGAGAAGTTCCCGGATTTTTTTGGCTAGCTAGATACCAATCGGTATCTTTGTATTATGAGAGATCCCGAAAATACAAGAAAGACCATACTGCTGGAGAGCGCCAATCTCTTTAATACTCAAGGGTATAAGGCAACCTCTATTAGTGATATTACCAAAGCAACGGGTTTCACAAAGGGTGCGATATACAGACATTTTGAAAGTAAAGCAGACCTTGAAAAGCATGCCTTGCAGCGGCTTTCTTCTATGATGTTCGAGCATTTAGGAGTTTCTATTAAAGCGGCTCCAGATTTTGAGCAAAAGTTTGAGGCTATCTTTTCTTTTTTTGAACAATACATGGAGTCTCCTTTTTATGAAGGAGGATGCCCTTTGATGAATGCGGCTGTGGAAGTGGATGACGGACTTCCTGAACTGCGGGCTCAAGCACAAACGATCTTAAACAAACTGAAAAATTCAGTGCGCACCTTAGTTGTTAATGGTATCGAAAATGGCCAAGTAGGAGCAGATATTGACACGGAAGCCTTTGTCCATATTGTTATCGCAAGTTTAGAGGGCGGGATCATGATGAGCAAATTAGAAGGAAAACGATATCCGATACAATTAGTAATTGAACATTTACGGACCGTAGTGTCTGCACAAATAAAATCAGAATGAAAAAATTAGTTCCAAAATTTCTCGGAAGCATTATTAATGCGACTACAGCTGTATTTCCTAATTGGAGTCGGGAGCAAGCATTTCGATTGCTGTGTCGCGTTAAGCGTGTGCCGGTTTCGGAGGAAGGTCGTGTATTTCTGGAGACAGCCGAAACACAGAGAATTCCGTCGAAATGGATCGATAGTACGCTACATCGTTGGGGAAATGGCCCGAAGAATATTCTTTTCCTTCACGGTTGGATGAGTTATTCCTACCGTTGGAAGCCTTACATTGAAGCGCTAGACCTTAATGAGTATACCGTTTATGCATTAGATGCTCCGGGACACGGACTTTCTGAAGGAAACTCTTTGCACATTGAAATGTATCGGGAGGCTACCGAGCATGCTATTGAACGTATCGGGACCGTAGAAACTTTGGTAGCACATTCGTTAGGAAGTTTAGTGGCTGCGTACTTACGACTCGATCAACCCAACATTGCCGTAGCACGCTACATCATCATGGGAGCCCCTTCGGGATTGGATGCAATCTTTGACTATTTTCAGGATATTGTAGGCCTTTCGGAAAAAGCCTTAGAGAATTTATATCGTAAAGTGGCTACCATTCTAACCCTTCCGAAGGAACTGATACAAATGAAACATTTCTTTGAAGAAGTATCACAACCTGTTTGGGTTATTCATGAAAGATTGGATACTATTACGCCTTTTGCGCCCATTGAAGAAGCCCTTCCGAAGAGAGAAAATATAAAAACCTTTATTACGGAAGGCCAGGATCACAATTTGAAGTCGGCTGAAACACGAGAAAAGATCTTAGAACTCTTACGAACCCCAATCCAAAAAGAAGAAACGATATGTATCTAAAAGAATTTGAAGTACGGTGGAGCGACGTAGACGCCAACCGACATTTGGCGAACAGCGCTTATATCAACTTTATGAGTCATACCCGCATGAGCTACCTCAATGAGATGGGACTAGACCAGCGCCACATGGTAGCCCATAATATTGGTCCTGTGGTGTTTTACGAGCATGTGTATTATTTTAAGGAAGTTTTCCCGGGAAGGCCGGTACGTGTTTCTCTAGAGATTACGGGTCTGAGCGAAGACGGAATGTACTTTGAATTTGCACATAATTTCTACGATCAAAAAGGAAACAACGTCGCGCATTGCGAAATGATGGGCGCTTGGATCGATCTGAAAACACGAAAACTTACAGGATTGCCTGATGACATCTTGCAAACGTTTCTGAAGGGAGAGCGAAGTGCAGACTTCAGAACATTAACCAAAGAAGATACCCGAAAATACGGCAAAACCCCGAAACCTCTTTCAGAATAGCGATTGAAACCGCTACTCTTCCTGCATGTCGTAAAAGAATTGTTCTTTAACGATCTTACCATCTTGTACCTCATAGACGGCAATTTCTGACATCTGACTGCGTTGTCCGCTGGGTTTGTGCGTGGTATCCATATCAAATTTTACACTAAACCAATTGTCGGCTACGGTAGGGTCACTTGCAGAACTGCTGTGGACCTCAAAATTTTCTTCCCACCATTCTCCTTTTTTCTGAACGGCTTCCATTCCTTCAACTTTTGGATTTTCGCCACCCGGCTCTATACTCACAATGGTTGGACTGTACAGTTCTTGGTAGCATCGTTGCCATTCGCCTTGATTGCACCAATTCACTAGTTTTTCAGCTATTTCTTGCGTTTTCATAGTACTCGTAGTTAAAGTAGAAAGATACAGATAAAAAGCATATTGTGTGTTACTAAATAGTTGTTCTTCATTACGTTGAGATAACAATCATTTAAATACTCTATCTTTAGAGAAACTAACGACGCTTGATCAAATTTTTCAGAAAGATCCGCCTACGACTTATCGCAGAACATCGTTTTCGTAAATATCTGCTTTCCGCTATTGGCGAGATTGCGTTAGTGGTACTTGGAATTCTCATTGCATTAGGGGTTAATAATTGGAATTTAAAACGTATTGACAGCAAGAAGGAACAACAACTCATAGCTAAGCTCATTACACAAACCACTATCAATCAAGAAAAAGTAACGGAAGAAATCGAATTCTATCACTATGTGGAGACCACTTCAGACAGTATCCTTGCGGTTTTCAAAACTAAAAATGTAAGGATATCACAAGAGGATGTAACCGCATTGTTGAGTGTATTGACGTTTGACTATCATTTAAACCTTGATATGACAATCCTTACGGAAGCCACCGAAAACGCTACACTTACACTGCTAGATCGAGATGAGTTGCGCGAAGCCATCTACGATTTTAAAAATGCGAACGATCTCTTTATGCAGCGAGAAACCATCATCAACGAAGACCTTCAAAACCATTTCATGGGCTATTTGTACGAGCACTACAACTTTGCTCGATACTTTTCCGGGTATGAGTATTTGATTTCGGAAGATGCAGAACAATCTACCACTGAGATCACTGAAAGTCTATTTTTCAAGAACTATATTGTGATACGGAAATTGTATTTGGAAGAGTTGATTGAAAACATAGAAACGCTACGATTAAAATTAATTCAACTTCAGAAGCTATTGTATGAAGAGAAAAATACTTCTTCTTCCAACCGATGAACAACCGGTTATTTTTTCTGTGTTTTCTTTCGCGTGGAAAGAAATACTCCGGCGAATATCAAGGCTGCGGCCGCGATTCTTAAGGGTGTTAGTTTGTCTGCTCCCAGCATAATGGCAAATAAGGTGGCTAAAACCGGCTGTAAATAAATAAAGGCGCCAATCGTGGACGGGCTCAAGACTTTCAGGGCATAAATATTGAAAAGGTAGGTGAGCACCGTAGTACCCGCAACGACGAAGATCATTTTCCAGATGGCGTCAAACTCTAAGGACAGCCAAGCCACTTCAGAGAACTGAGACCACCCAATGGGCAGGTTGATAACCACAGCTAGTAAAAAGAAGACTTTCATTAAAGTAATGCTACTGTATTTGGCGACTAAAGGCTTTACGAGAATGAGGTACAAGGCATAAGAAGAAGCATTCACGATGAAAAGAATGTTTCCTAACGGAATGTTGGGGGCATCTGGCTGCGCTTCGGCTCCAAAAAGAATGAGAAGCAATGCACCTGCGAGTCCGATGCCAATTCCTGTGACCTTAATCCAACTAATACGTTCTTTCAGTAAAAAGGCAGATAGTATCAATAGCAATACCGGCGTTAATGTGATTACTACCGAACTATTGATGGGCGTTGACAGTTGAAGCCCTTTGAAGAACATGTTCATGTTTAAGACCATTCCAAAGATGGCACAGGCCAAAATGCGCCAACCATCAGCCTTCTCGATCTTTTCCGAAGGATAAAAAAAACTGATCCCCCAGAATAATAGGGCGGCTCCGCTTACGCGCAACAAGATAAAGCCGTAGGGGCCAATAACATGCGGCATCAAGCCCTTCGCCAGACTGTGATTGAGTCCGTAGATAGCACTGGCAGCAGTAGCAGCGAGGAGTGCTAACGCTCGGGCATTCATGGATTACTTATTATGATGGATAGATTCTTTTGCAGCGGCCACAGTTTTTTTGCTGTTTCCTATAAAGATCTCATCATTGTTGACGATGACGGGTCGCTTTAAAAAAGTATAATGTTCTAAAATGAGGTTCTTATAATCTTCGTCAAGCAGTTTTTCGTCTTTCAAGTTTCGCTTTTTGTATAATTGGGCGCGTCTGCTAAAGAGGGCTTCGTAACTCCCGGCGAGATTGTAGAGTTCTTCCAACTCTTCGTCTGTGATACCTTCTGTCTTGATATTTTGCTTTATAAATGATTGAGGCAGTTCAATTTCTTTCAAAATACGTTTGCAGGTATCACAACTATCTAAATAATATACTTTTTTCATAATGAGGATCTTGATATGTAAGGTTGTAGGTCCTTCCAAGGAAGTTCTAAGGTAATAGCTCCTTCTGCATAACTGGCAATCTCATAAGGATTGTAGATCATAAGAATACCTTCTTCGGTAAGTCCGATGCTTTCAGAAATGTAGAAGGTGTCATTTTCAAACCAAAAGCCATTCGCATTGATAGCCCCTTGTAAGGGGATTTCATATTGCTTTCGAAATTCGGTTTCAACAAACTGCTGAAATGCTTCCCAATCGGAAATCACGTCCTTGAACCGTAACGCGGTCTCTGTTTCTTTATCGAATAATAGAAAAGAAGTGCTCCCGTAGCCATGCGCGCCTCCGGTGTAGGTATATTGTGTGGTTTCCAGCGAAAGGTATTGTTCATCTTGAAAGCTTTCAGAAATTGTTGCTTCAACTTCATAGGCAGCGGGCATATCAGGGAATTCTGCAAGATGCATGCGATACGTATCTATAAATTCTTTTGAAGCTTCTGAAACGGTGGTAGCGGTTATGGGCTGGTCAGGATCACCAATATGAAGCGCGCGTATCAGAAATTGATGTACGCTGTCATTGATCTCCGTTGCAAATGACACTTTTCCCTTAGCTTCTATATAATTCAAACGTATTTCCGGGCAGGCCGTCGTCTCACATTCAGCCAATTCTTGTTCTGAGAATGTTTGTTGCTGAAAACTGAGTGCTGTCTTTTCAGCACAGTTTACCACCAAAAGACATAGTAGTGATGTAATGATTGTTCGTTGAATCATACGTTAAAAATACAACAGAATTCACATTCAGAAAGGATTATAGTACTTTTGTTCTAGGAAAAAAATAGAAGACAGATTTTATGAAATTTAACACGAAAACTATTCACGGAGGTCAGCATGATGTAGATCCCGCCTATGGCGCGGTAATGCCTCCTATTTATCAAGTAAGTACCTATTCGCAAAGTACGCCCGGAGGGCACAAAGGGTTTGAATATTCCCGAAGCGGAAATCCTACTCGAGCAGCGTTGGAGCGAGCCTTGGCGAGTATAGAAAATGGGCAATACGGATTGGCATTTGGGAGCGGACTGGCAGCAATCGATGCCGTCATTAAAACCTTACAACCCGGAGATGAAGTGGTGTCTACAAACGATCTATATGGAGGGACCTACCGCTTGTTTACTCAGGTATTTGAAGGATTTGGAATAAAGTTCCATTTCATCGGAATGGAGAATGCAGATAGTATTGAACAGTACATCAACGAAAACACCAAGATGATTTGGGTGGAGACGCCTACCAACCCTATGATGAATATCATCGATATCAAAGCATGTGCGGCAGTTGCTAAAAAACATAATGTGCTCCTAGCGGTAGACAATACTTTTGCGACTCCCTACCTGCAGCAACCGTTAGATTTAGGTGCAGATATCGTAATGCATAGTGCAACAAAATATTTAGGCGGCCATAGTGATGTGGTAATGGGAGCGTTGATCGTAAATGATAAGACCTTGGCTGAAAAATTATATTTTATTCAAAATGCAAGTGGCGCCATTTGTGGCCCACAAGACAGCTTTCTGATGCTGCGCGGTTTGAAAACGTTACATGTGCGTATGCAGCGTCATTGTGAAAATGGGAAGGCGGTCGCCGAATACTTAGCCAATCATCCTAAAATTGAAAGCGTGTATTGGCCGGGCTTATCCACACATCCAAATCACGAGGTTGCCAAAGCGCAGATGAAAGATTATGGTGGAATGATCTCCTTCGTAACCAAAGGGAATGATTATGAGGAAGCCATTAAGATCGTTGAGAATCTAAACGTATTTACCTTAGCGGAAAGTCTTGGCGGAGTAGAAAGTTTGGCCGGACACCCGGCGAGCATGACCCATGCCAGTATTCCTAAGGAGGAACGTGAAAAAACGGGAGTGGTGGATTCTTTGATTCGTTTAAGCGTTGGTATTGAAGACGCTGAAGATCTTATAGCAGATCTAAAACAAGCCATAGGATAGACCAACTAACCTAAAAACAAAAAAAGCGCTTTTAAAGAAAAGCGCTTTTTTTGTTAGTTATTATAAAAAGATCAATCTAAGTAATGAATATAACCAAAATTGATCCAGAATTGCCAGTCGTTGGCCTTGTTCTCAGGTACGTCTGGGTTCAATCCATCCACCCAATTCGAAAGGTAGTAGGTCCATCGAGCATCTAACATCAGGTCGCTTACGGGCCCTAATTTATAGCGAGTACCTAAGCTCATTACAATAGCCCAAGTAGAATCAGAATCTTGTTGAAAAGAATCAAAATACTTCGCCGGAACGGTTTCAGGATTAAAAATTTCGTTTCCATCGCCATCGGTTCCAAGAACCAAATCCCCTAATTCAGAGTACACTTCAGGGTCGTAATTTACCCAGTGCGCTCCTAAGCTGGCGAAAGGAGCCAGTTTAAACCCTCCGGCTGCGTAATCACGAATGCTTAAGGGGAAATATTCTAATTGCGCTCCTAGCTCTATCACGCGGGTCGAACCTTTCATGGCACGAAGTTGATTGGCGGTAATCGATTCACGATCAGGGTCTACCCATTCTCCGAAATGTTCAAAATTCGTTTTGTGGTAGTCCAACTCAGAGCGGATCTTGAAGTGATCGTTAAAATAGGTATCCCTAGTGTAGCAGTTACAATCCGCCCGATACGAGAAGTTTATGTAATGTACAAGTCCTATTCCAATACCAACATTTCCTGCATTGGTTTCAAAGTCATACCGTTGCCCATAATCGGAGTAGAACACCACAGGACCGGTAATAACCCCTATTTCATGAGAAAAGCCAAATTGGCTATGCAGGTCCTGCTTGGCAAATGCAAGGAGGAGAAATACCAATAGCAAATTCCTGGTATTCATGGTAAAAATGATTAATTTGAGACGAGACAAATATATAAAAACATATCTAACAGCGAAATATAATGCAGAAATTAAGTGTTTTTAAATTGTTTTTTTCATTCTTAATTTTCGCATAACCCTTATATTTGCACCCAAAACGAAAACGTTTTCAGAAGCCATAAAAAGGGCTGTCTTGAATATAGTATAACTCTTTTCTGAAACGAATCGTATACGAACCTTAATTTTACTAATACCTATAAATTTTAACTCGTGAAGCAAAGTATCAAAGATTTTATCGCTTCGGTGGCCGACCGAAACCCTAATGAACCAGAGTTCATGCAAGCGGTAACCGAGGTGGCCGAAACCGTGATTCCATTTATTGAAAAGAACGAAAAATACCAGGATAAACAATTGTTGGAACGTATGGTCGAACCCGAACGAACCATTATGTTTCGGGTGCCTTGGACCGATGATTCTGGTGCCATTCATGTAAATAGAGGCTATCGCGTAGAATTCAATTCAGCCATTGGACCCTACAAGGGCGGACTTCGGTTTCATCCTAGTGTGAATTTGAGTATTCTCAAATTCCTTGGATTTGAGCAGGTATTTAAAAATAGCTTGACCACGCTCCCTATGGGTGGAGGAAAAGGAGGTAGCGATTTTAATCCAAAAGGAAAGAGTGATGCTGAGGTCATGCGATTCTGTCAAAGTTTTATGACAGAATTGGCACGCCATATTGGTCCCGATACAGACGTGCCGGCCGGTGATATTGGTGTTGGCGGGCGCGAGATAGGATATATGTTCGGTCAGTATAAGAGGCTACGGAATGAATTTACCGGAGTTTTGACCGGAAAAGGCCGTAGTTATGGAGGTTCTTTGATGCGACCAGAAGCTACCGGATACGGGAACGTATACTTTGCACAGAATATGTTAGAAACACAAGGAGAAAGCTTTAAAGGAAAGACCGTAGTGATTTCCGGTTCTGGAAACGTGGCCCAATTTGCTGCCGAAAAAGCGATCGAACTAGGAGGTAAAGTAGTAACGATGTCTGATTCTTCCGGATATATTTACGATGCTGAAGGTATCAGTAATGAAAAATTGACGTTTGTAATGGACCTGAAGAACAATCGTCGCGGGCGTATTAAAGAATACGTAGATAAATATCCTAGTGCCAAATATCACGAAGGAGCGCGTCCATGGCAAGAAACATGCGACATTGCGCTGCCCTGTGCCACCCAGAACGAATTGAACGGAGAGGAAGCAAAAGTTTTGGTAGACAATGGATGTATGTGTGTAAGTGAAGGGGCAAATATGCCTTGTACGCCTGAAGCGATTGAGGTCTTCCAAAAGGCAAAGATCTTGTTCTCACCAGGGAAAGCTTCCAATGCAGGAGGTGTGGCGACATCCGGATTGGAAATGTCACAAAACTCTTTACGCTTGAGTTGGACCGCGGCTGAGGTAGATCAAAAACTGCACAGTATTATGAACGATATCCATGCGGCTTGTGTTACCTACGGAAAAGACGGAGATGGTTACGTAGATTACGTAAAAGGCGCAAATATTGCCGGTTTCGTAAAAGTAGCCGATGCGATGCTCGCCCAGGGTGTGGTATAAAAACCAAAATGAAAATAGATAGAAAGGCTTCCGAAAGGAAGCCTTTTTTATTGCTTCGTTGCGGCAATAAATAGTATTTTAGCTTGTTATAGTAGCAACGTTATTAATCATATGAAACCCTTTATTTGTATTCTTTTAGTGTTGGGAACGCTTCGCGTTTCAGCTCAGAATTTTGAAGATACATGGTCCGATTTTTTTTCTTACGTGACCGTTAAAGATATTGTTGTTGGAAATGACCGAGTATATGCAGCGTCAACCAACGCCGTATTTACGTATGATTTAAGTACTCAAGAGTTAGAAACACTCTCTACGATAAACGGTTTGTCAGGAGATCAAATCTCCACCATTTACTACAGCCAAAATTTTAATGTGTTACTTATTGGCTATGAAAACGGACTCATAGAAGTGGTTATGGATGGAGAAGAAAACATTTTGACCGTAGTTGATATTGTAGATAAGCCAAGCATTCCGCCAGATAAAAAGCGCATCAATCAATTTAATGAATACAATGGATCTGTGTACATCAGTACCGAGTATGGTATTTCGGTCTATGATCTGGAAGCACTAGAATTTGGAGATAGCTATTTTATCGGCCCCTTAGGGTCCCAAATAAATATTGCGCAAACCGCCGTTGTTCCTCCTTTTATCTATGCGGCGTCTACCGAAGGAGGTATCTACCAAGCCGAAGTAGAAAACGACAACCTAATTGATTTTGAAGAGTGGACGCAATTGCAAGGAAGTGCCTACTCAGGAGTACAAGAGATTGAGGATCAGGTATATATGTTACGATCCAACAATGCCGTGTTTCGATATACGCCGGGAGCAGGCTTCCAACAAGTTGGGAGCATTCCTCAGGTAGTGGATTTTGAAGCCGTAGGCGGGGCGTTATCTATTACGACGCAGTCGGGAATACAAGCATACGATAGTAATTTTCAATTGTTGGGAAGTGTTAATTCTTTTCCAGATTTTCAGCCTTATGAATTGTTGTCCGGCATCGCATTCAATAATACGTTTTATGTTGGAACGCAATTTCAAGGAATGATCCGGGCTCCCTTTAGCGGTTCAGTAACCGAGCAAATACTTCCTGATGGCCCCATCTTGAACACCCCTTTTGCGATCGACGTAACTCCCGGACAACTTTGGGCCGTCTTTGGAGAAGTCAACGTTACCTTCAATCCCTTCCCGTTAACTTTTCGCGGAGTGAGTAATCTTGTGGAAGACAGTTGGACGAATCTCGAGGTTGAAGAAGTGTTTAATGCGAATGATTTAGTACGGGTAGCGATTAATCCCGATAACACTTCCGAAGTCTATATGACCTCCTTTCAGAAAGGGCTTCTAAAAATTCAGGAACAAACTCCAAGCATTCTCTACAACGAAACAAACAGTCCGCTGGAACTAGCTTTTGATGACCCCGACGCAGGAATTCGCTTGTTTGGGGCGGCTTATGATAACCAAGGAAATTTATGGGTTACACAATCCAGAGTCAATGATGGTCTTATTCGTGTTGCCCCAGGAGATAATTTTTCGAAGATCGATCTCACCAGTATCATTACCGGAGAAAATGAACTAGCGTTTACGGAGGTAAAAATCAATGATCAAGGGTTGGTGTTCTTCGGAACGGCACAAAGTGGCCTCATAGGGTATAATCCTTCCACCGGAGCATTCAATAGTATTTCAGAAGGCACTGGAAGCGGAAACTTACCTTCACCTAATATTCGTGCACTGCAATTTGACAATAGCGGCCGACTTTGGATAGGGACTCTTGAAGGATTGCGCGTATTGTTCAATGTAGGTGGTTTCTTTGATGAAGGCGCCAACACAGATGCACAAGAAATTATCATTCTGGAAGATGGTGTGCCTCAAGAATTGCTTTTTCAACAGTCTATTACCGATATTGAAGTGGATGGAAGTAATAACAAATGGATTGCCACAGCGACCTCCGGAGTCTTTTATTTATCTTCAGATGGGCAAGAAACCCTGTTGCGATTCACTAAAGATAATTCGCCTTTACCTAGCAACAACGTTCAAGATATTGATATTGATGACTTCACGGGACGCGTCTATTTTGCAACGATAAACGGACTCGTAGCGTACGATGGCACCGCAACGGCTCCGCGGGACAATCTTGAAAACGTATATGCATTCCCAAACCCGGTACGTCCCGGTTTTACGGGGAATGTAACCATTGACGGACTCACTTCGAACGCCAACGTCAAAATTACGGATATTGAGGGAAATCTAGTCTTTGAAACTACGAGTGAAGGAGGAAGCGTGCTATGGGATACCACCGCTTTTGGAGAGTACCGTGTGGCATCCGGAGTTTATTTGGTGCTTATTAGTACCGACGATGGTATTGAGACCACCGTTTCCAAAATTATGGTCGTGCGTTAATGGTAGTCACAACGCCTGCAATCGTTCTTACAGCGGTGAAATATTCTGAAGCCGACCTTATTGTAAGTTGCTATACCCTTGAAGCCGGATTGAAGAGTTACCTGCTTCGGAACCTGCTAAAATCGAAACGCGGGAAATTAAAGCCCTCCTATTTTCAACCGCTTACTCAATTAGTTATTGAAGCCATTCATCGCGATAAAGGAACCTTGGAGCGAATTCGTGAAGCGACCATAGGATATCCGTATCAAAGCCTGCATACGGATGTAGTAAAGGGAGCCGTCACATTGTTTTTAGCGGAAGTCTTAAAAAGCAGTATTAAGGAAGAAGAAACCAATCTTCCGTTGTATCAATTTTTAGAACACTCATTGCGGAAACTAGATTCTGAAAATCGCATCGCCAATTTTCCTGTGTGGTTCCTTCTGAAACTTACGGAGTACTTAGGCTGTTACCCAGATTTTTCCGAAGCACGGTTGCCCTATTTCAACATGTTGGAAGGTACGTTTCAAGCGCACGAGCACGGTCTGCATTTAAAATCAAAAGAAGAAATACAAAGTATTCTTTTGTTTCAGCAGCATGAGTGGGAAATGGTGCAGCAACAAAGAATACCCAAACCACAACGCAAAGAAGCACTACGCTGGTTACTGGAATATTACCAATTACATATTGAGAACTTTCGACAACCGAAATCCTTGGAAGTGTTGGGAAGTATTTTCAACTGAAAGAATAACTTTCATGTTACCCTACGGAAATTGTTTAAAGTTTGTATTCGAACCCCATTTGAAAATTTAAAAGCCTATTTGCGGCTTAATATAACTGTGGATTTTCATTTACTGTGAACAATGAGATAGGTATAATGTTTCACATCTATCTTATGAATTGATCAGTTTTTTTATCTTTCCTTTCAGAATCATACTTTCAACTATGAAATTGACCAAATGGATCTCCTTTCTTCTAGGACCTCTTCTTTGCGTAGTAATTTTAGCCTATCCAGGCACTTTAATTCATGAACAGATGGATCCTGTGGTTGCCGTAGCCGTTTGGATGATCATTTGGTGGATCAGTGAAGCAGTGGCCATCCCGGTAACAGCCTTATTGCCTATGGCATTGTTCCCCATTTTTGGTGTGATGGACATCGGAAGTGTCACCGGAAATTATGCAAATCCTATTGTATACCTCTTCTTCGGAGGGTTTGTGATCGCCTTGGCGCTAGAAAAAGTACAATTACACAAACGCATCGCACTTTCTATTCTGAAACTTACCGGAACCCGTGCCAACGGTATCGTTCTCGGTTTTATGCTGGCAACGGCGCTTATGAGTATGTGGATCAGTAATACGGCAAGTACCGTGGTGATGCTGCCCATCGCGGTTTCTGTGATCTCCTTATTAATGAATGATGCAGATGGTTTCACCAAAAAAGATCAAAACTTCGCGTTAACGATCATGTTGGGGATCGCCTTTGCCGCAAATATAGGCGGGATGAGTACGCTCATTGGAACACCTCCCAATAGTGTAATGTTGGCTTTTCTGAATGAGCAATACCAAATTGATATTGGATTCTTTCAGTGGATGAAGTTGGGAGTACCGTTATCGGCGTTGTTATTAGCAATTACATACTTGATGCTCGTCAAGGTGTTCTACCCGAACGGTTTGGGAAATCTGAAAGCTTCCGGAGAGATTATTCAAACAGAATTAGAAAAACTAGGGCCGATGTCCCGAGGAGAAAAAACAGTACTCGCTATTTTTTTGCTCACGGCTATGGCATGGATGCTACGCGGCCCTTTGAATACTTGGTTCCCTAACTTGAATCTCACAGATACCACCATAAGTATGGTCGCCGCTATTGCCATGTTTGTGATTCCTTATGAATGGAAAAATCGAAAGTTTCCTTTAGATTGGGATTATACCTCCAGACTTCCTTGGGGAATATTAGTGCTTTTTGGGGGCGGGCTCGCCCTGGCATCTGGTTTGACGGAAGCCGGTATGATCGATGCCATAGGTACCTTTATTGAAACAAAAACCCATTGGAGTGTTTGGGTAATTACCGCCGTGCTCATAGGAATTATGTTATTTATGACCGAATTAATGAGCAACGTGGCGTTAGTGACCATTTTAGTTCCTTTGGTGGTAGGCATCGCCTTAGGATTAGACGTGCCCATCCTAGAAATGGTTATTCCTGTTACCCTAGCCTCAAGTTGTGCGTTTATGCTTCCCATGGCGACACCGCCCAATGCCATTGTATTTGCCAGCGGACATATTAAAGTGCATGAAATGGCACGAATTGGGGTGTTTTTGAATATCATTGCGATTGGCATATTGATTACGATCGCTTATTATCTAGTGCCAATCATTTTTTAATTAAAAAAGCCCATCAGAAATATTGACGGGCTTTTCTATTACATATCACATAAGAAGGTTATGGGCCATATCTAATGGGTTGTAATTGCTCTCGCTCTGATTCGGTGTACAAACGAGATTTAATAACAAATCGAAGTCCTAGTGGAATTTCCAATGAAAAACTGGCCCCTCTTCCGGGAGTCACATCCAACGTTAGCTGCGTGTGCTGCCAATATTCAAATTGATCTTTTGACATATAGAAATCACATTCGTAGACCTTTCCCATCCAAACATCGTTCTCATTCAGCATCAATTCGCCTTTTTCAAAACACATGGGCGAAGAGCCGTCACAACAACCGCCACTTTGATGAAACATTAGGTCCCCATAACGGTCCCTTAGCTTATCAACGATGTTCTTTGCATCCTCTGATATGGTTACTCTCGGTACGATATTCATATTAAAAGAATCCTAGTGCTTTTTTGTCATAAGAGATCAGCATGTTTTTAGTTTGACGGTAATGATCCAGCATCATCTTATGATTTTCACGGCCAATTCCTGATTTTTTATAACCTCCAAACGGCGCATGAGCAGGGTAGTTGTGATAGCAATTCACCCAAACACGTCCGGCTTTAATCGCTCTTGAAATTTGATATGCTTGATGGGTGTCTCGCGTCCAAACCCCGGCGCCCAAACCATATAACGTGTCGTTTGCAATTTCGATGGCTTCCGCTTCATCTTTAAAGGTGGTTACACATACCACCGGGCCAAAGATCTCCTCCTGAAACACGCGCATTTTGTTATTTCCTTTCAGAATCGTGGGTTTGATATAATATCCGCCTTCCAATCCTTCGTTGTAGGCAGCTTCTCCTCCGGCGAGGACTTCGCACCCCTCTTCTTTGCCGATTTCAATGTAGTTTAAGATCTTTTCGTATTGATCATTCGAGGCTTGCGCACCCATCATGGTTTCAGAATCTAACGGATGGCCGAGTTTAATGGCGTTGGTGCGCTCAATAACGCGTTCCATAAATTTGTCAAAGATGCTTTCTTGAACCAACATACGAGAGGGGCATGTACACACCTCTCCTTGATTTAGGGCGAACATCACAGCGCCTTCGATCGCTTTGTCAAAGAAATCATCATCCGCATCCATCACACTTTCGAAGAATACATTAGGTGATTTTCCACCTAATTCTAAGGTCACCGGAGTGATATTCTTGGAAGCATATTGCATGATCAACTGTCCAGTAGTAGTCTCCCCGGTGAAGGCTACCTTATTAATGCGAGGATTAGAGGCTAAAGGCTTCCCTGCTTCCGGTCCAAAACCATTCACGACGTTCAATACGCCTGCGGGAAGCACCTCTTGAATGAGCTCTAAGAGGATCATAATACCCACAGGAGTTTGCTCGGCGGGTTTAAGCACCACACAGTTTCCTGCCGCAAGTGCCGGGGCCAACTTCCAAGTCGCCATAAGAATTGGAAAGTTCCATGGAATGATTTGTCCTACTACGCCAAGCGGTTCGGGCAAGTTTAGCGAAACAGTAGTAGCATCTAATTCGCTAACGCTACCTTCTTCCGCACGGATCACTCCGGCAAAGTAGCGAAAATGGTCAATAGCCAACGGTAAATCAGCAGCCATGGTCTCACGCAGCGCTTTCCCGTTATCCCAGGTCTCGGCCCGCGCCAAAGCTTCTAGATTTTCTTCCATAATAGCTGCGATCTTCAGCAACATATTACTGCGTTCTGTAGCAGAAGAATTATTCCATTTTGGAGCGGCTTCCCAAGCGGCATCAATGGCTTTTTCGATATCTTCGGCGGTAGACCGTGCTACTTTGGTAAAACTATTACCATCTACCGGTGAGATGTTTTCAAAATATTCTCCTTTCACAGGAGGCGTCCATTTACCACCAATAAAATTATCGTATTGATCTTTGAATTTAGGAATTTCTACCTTCGGTTTGGAAGTGGTTTGTGCAGTGCTCATAATCGTATATTTTAAATTATTATTGAATCGTGGTCTTCTGAAGAAAAGCGGTTCAAGAAACAGACCTTCTCAAAGGTAACCACCGAAATTCAGGAAGTTATGACGCATACTATCAATTTGCTGAACGATACTATCACGCACTGTGAAAATGGTAATTTTTGGCACATATTTGTAGGTATTCGGCAATTATTCCGCTGAGATTTTATGTATCTTGTAATGACGAAGTATTGATTTATGGAACTATCTCCTTCTTTTTTTCAGAATAGAACACTGCAGCAATTAGTAGAGAATCAGACTTCCTATACTTTGAGCCATGCTGCAATGCATGTGTTTGAAACACATGAGCAAGCCGAAAAGGTACTACTTCAGTTTGATCAACCTGTATTGGCGAGTATGCTAGAAGGGAAGAAAGTGATGCATTTGCGAGATCATAATTCCTTTAATTTTCTTCCGGGAGAATCACTAATCCTTCCGAGCGATGAGCTGATGTGTATCGATTTTCCGGAAGCCCAACAAAATGATCCTACACGATGCTTAGCGATGGCTATTTCCGAAGAAAAGATTGCAGATGTGATCACCTTGATGAATGAACGCTTAGTGCGTAGTGAAGATTCCGAAGAATGGAATATGATCGACTATAACTTTCATTTTACCAATGATGTGGGCATCTACCAGATCTTACGCAGGCTATTATTCTTATTTACCGAAAACCACCCGAACAAAGACCTTTTTGTAGATAACATGCTCCAAGAGTTGATCGTTAGGATCTTGCAAACAAATACTAGAAAGATCTATAGTGATAGTGCGCTTCAACTTCAAAATACACACCGACTGGCCTTCGTGATTCAATATATTCGAGATAATCTTCATCAAAACATTACCATTGAAGCATTGAGTAAGAAAGCTTGCATGAGTGAATCTCACTTTCACAGGGTGTTCAAAAATGAGTTGGGGCTGTCTCCTATAGATTTTATAAATGAAGAGCGTATTAAATTGGCTACCAGTTTATTGAAAGACCCTTCTAAAAAAATCAAAGAAGTGTATGTGGCATGTGGTTTTGAGAGTAGATCTTATTTTAATAGAGTCTTTAAACGGAAAAAACACGTCTCTCCGGGAACCTATCAATCAAAGGCCAATCACACCCCTTCTCTCTAAGATTTAGGGTGCAATAATTTATAATAATGGGCATCTTCAATGCCGTGGCAGGGTGCTTTTTTCCAATAGGTAAACCCTAACTTTTCCAACACGCGAATAGAGGCTACATTTTCACGGGCAGCGCGACCAATAATCTCTGCTAAATCCAAGGAGGTAAATCCGTAGTTTAAAACTTCTTTGGCGCTTTCGGTAGCATAGCCTTTGCCCCATTGCTCTTTGTAAAAACGAAATCCTACGTCTACCATACCGTCCTCATGACGTTTCAATCCGCACCACCCAACAAATTGATCGGATTCTTTTTCGACTACAGCCCAGCGACCAAAGCCATGTTTTTTATAGTCTGGGTAATCGATAAGAAACTGTTGTGCTTCGTGTGGCGATTCAAAGGGTGGGTCGCCCGTGTATTTAATCACATCAGGATCGGCATTGAGTAGGTACATCGCGTTGCCATCCATTTCGTTAAATTCTCGAAGCAATAAGCGTGGTGTTTCAAGGAGATAGTCCATTGGAGTTTCGTTGTTAAGTTAAAAATACAAAAATAATTTACAGTTGTAAATGAGTATTAATAATCTATAAAACAAATATTTGTAAAAAGATTATTCATTTTTAAACGTTTATAAACGCAAGTAAATACGTGGCTACCGACTACCACAATTTCGCTGTTGCATCTTTGCCCTGTCGATGATGAAAATCGATAGTATCAATTGTTAAACCTTAAAATTAAATGATTATGAACGCACTTAGAAACAAAGTACAGTTGATTGGTAACTTAGGAAATGATCCGGAAATCGTAACGCTTGATTCCGGGAAGAAACTAGCTAAATTCTCCATGGCCACAAACGAAACGTATAAAAACCAGCAGGGAGAGCGGGTGACCGACACCCAATGGCACAATGTCGTTGCTTGGGGAAAAACGGCTGATCTTGTTGAATCGTATGTCACCAAGGGCAAGGAAATCGCCATTGAAGGTAAACTGACCCATCGCTCTTATGAAGACAAAGAGGGGGTAAAACGCTATTCCACCGAAGTGGTATGCAACGAATTGCTATTGCTCGGAAAGTAATTAGTTTTGATCGAGTAAAGACGACAAATCGTTTTGAAATACGAAAAGGCTACCTTCAGGGTAGCCTTTTCTAATTTAAATTTTGGTATGATCCTCAGAATTTTCATATTTGCAACATCATGAGAACTTTAATGGCACATACAACTCCTTATAAACAGCACTCTTTGCTGTTTATAGACCATGAAATTGATTGGAAAAATCAGTTAATGCGGACGTATTATGTGCAATTTTCAGAAAAATAAAGTATCATTTATATAAAATTGTATGAAGCGTCCAACTATGGGCGCTTTTTTTATGAAGAATATTGACGGTTGTAAAAAACATCAAGTCTTTATCAACTGGTTGGGATGCAGCCAGTTGAGTTTTATTCGCTTTCAAGGGCTTTAGCGGATCAGATGATTATTGTCTAAAATCAACATAAGTATCTGAAAATCAATTAAATAAAATTTATTTTTCTTTGGAAAACTCATTAATTTATTTCAGCTTTGCACCGCATCAAAATCAATAGAGTTATGCTTTATTTATACGAACACCTGGGAAAATCAATGGAAGGTTTTCTTAATCACATCGCTTCAGCATAAATTATTCAATGAATTTTTATCCGAAGCCAGCGTATCGTTTCGGATGAACAATTGAAATTCTCCGTTTCGGTACCGCATCAGTAATTTTTAAATCATACCGAAATGGGAAACATACACAACATCTACTTGATAAAGGCATTGGAAGCCTACCCTTGGGAACTTGAGAAAGCGGTGGAAGCACTTAATTACGCGCTTTCTTATGAACCGGATAATGCAACGGCCCTTGTTCTGATGGCAAAAATCCATGCCGAATATCTTGGTGATTACGAAGTAGCGAAAGAGTTGTTTGAAAAAGCACTTATCAGCGATTTGAATAATCCGAAGATCTATCCGGAGTATATCACTGTGCTTGTTCACGCAGAAGATTTTAAAGAAGCAACAAGACTTATTGAATATGCAATGACGGTTAAAGGCGTAGATCGCGCCGTGATCAAACTTTTGCATGGCCATGTGTTGGAAGCTACCTTAGAGTTTGAAAAAGCGGAAGAAGCTATCAAAGAAGCCATGAGTTTAGCATTGAATAATGGCTTTATAGAACACGCAGAACTAGAGCTTAATCGTGTTCGAAAAAAACGCGAAAGAGCCAAAAGACAAACGAAAATAGAGGAAAAGTCAGTGGAAGAAACAAAAAATACCGGCTGGCTCCATCGTTTAAATGGCTTGCTATAGGAGTAATTAAAATGGGTTCAGAGATTATCTCTGAACCCTTTGTTTTTACCACTAAAAATACAATTGTTGCGCCACCCTATAGGTATTTGCATGTGCTTCGATAATGGTCTTAATTTCTGGAGAATAGCCACCACCCATGCTCACTTGTGTCGGGATGCCTAACCGTCGTAAAGTACCCAATACCATTTGATCTCGCTCTTTACATCCTTTTAACGTGCAACTCAGTTTTCCCAACTTATCAGTCTCTAAAATATCGACACCACTTAAATAAAAAACAAAGTCAGGTTTCACTTGGTCTAATAGCTTCGGAAGAGCTTTATGCAGTGTGTCTAAATAGGCGTCATCTTTTGTTTCATTTGGAAGCGGAATGTCCCAGTCACTTTGTTCTTTCTTAAACGGATAGTTGCTTTTTCCGTGCATAGAAAAAGTAAAGACCTTTGGTTCATTCTGAAAGATTACAGCAGTCCCATTTCCTTGATGGACATCCAGATCAATGATCGCTATTTTTTTCACTGCAGTATGCTTCAACAACCAACGTGCCCCAACGGCTTGATCATTAAAAAGACAAAACGCCTCGCCTCGATCGGGATACGCGTGATGCGTTCCTCCGGCGATATTCATAGCAATTCCATGAGCTAAGGCAAATTGGCATCCCTCGACCGTTCCCTGCGTGATGACATGTTCTCGTTCCACTAATTTTTCGCTCAGCGGAAATCCAATCTTTCGCGCGGCTCGCGGCTCAAGGGTCAGCTCCCGTAAAGATTGCACATAGTCTTTGGTATGAACCGCTAAAATGGCTGCTTCGTCGGGGGTGCCGGGAGTAAAGAAGTTGTCCTCTGTACAGGTGCCTTCGTGAAGCAATTGTTGGTGTAGGAGTTCATATTTACTCATGGGAAACCGATGCCCCAACGGTAGATTATGTTTGAAAATAGGATGGTAAGCGATTTTTAGTAAAGCCATATGTCGAGTGCTTTAAAATTATGATAAATAACTACGACAACACACACTTTCCTGAAACCTTTTGTACCTTAGTCTGTTCAACTAAATATTATGGCTGTACCTCCAAAACTCACCCGATTTAACCAAAGTGTTCTTTCGCGTTATAATATCTATAACAGCATCTTTATGACGCTGCCTTTTGACGCGATCTCTAAAACCGGTGCCCTTCTGCCGTTATTTCATGAAACCTGTAGCGAAGGTTATGCAAAAGGCAAGGATGCAACGACCATTGTTGAAACTTTTTTTGAAAAATATCAGGCGCATCGCGACCCTAAACGGCAAATCAATCTTCTTTTTCGATTTATTCAATATATCGAACGGCAAGTGGTTTTATTTGATGCCATTGAAGATGCTGCCTTCCCGATCGTCAATAATATGGATGGTATTGGAACCTTGAGAAGTTTGAAGGAAAAGGCGATTTCGGAGAATAAAATGCCTTTGTTACGAAACTTGTTGTCGCAATTTCAAGTTCGAATGGTATTGACAGCGCATCCTACACAATTCTATCCAGGGAATGTTCTTGCCATCATTACCGATCTCGCCAAAGCCATTAAAAAGAACGACCTCACGAATATCAATCTGTTGATGGGTCAACTTGGGAAAACTCCTTTCTTTAAGCACGAGAAACCTACGCCCTATGATGAGGCTGTGAGTCTTATTTGGTTCTTGGAAAATGTTTATTATAAGTCCTTCGGAAAGATTTTCGATTACATTCAACAGAATATCTTTGAAGAAGAAGCCTTGCCTAATCAAGTGGTCGAGATCGGATTTTGGCCGGGAGGTGATCGCGACGGAAATCCCTTCGTGACACCTGAAACGACCCTGAAAGTGTCACGCCGACTCCGACAAACCATCCTCAAAAACTACTATCGAGATATTAGAAAGCTTCGAAGACGTTTGACCTTCCGAGGGATTGAAGACCGACTCCAACGTTTGGAAAAAAGTTTGTACACAGCAGTGTTCGAAGATACTTTTGAAGAAGAATTTACGCTTGAATTCTTCCGCGAGGAGCTCGAAACCATCAAAGCGTTGATCATTCAAGACCACCAATCGTTGTTTCTTTCAGAGATCAACAGCTTTATCAATAAAGTACAGCTTTTCGGATTTCATTTTGCGACCCTAGATATTCGTCAAGACAGTAGGGTACATCATAAAGTATTTACGGCTATGGTAGATCTCTTATTGAAAGATGGCGGCTCAAACCTTCCGAGCAATTATCATGAGCTTTCCGAAGACGAACAGGTAACCACTCTATCCAACATTGCAGGCACATTAACACCCGAACAGTTTGAAGACGAAGATGTGGCAAATACTATTGCCACCATTCAGATCCTCAAAAAAATTCAGAAAGAAAACGGTGAAAAAGGAGGGAACCGCTATATTATCAGTAACAACCAAACGGCACTCAATGTTATGCAACTGTATGCGATGTTGAAGCTGGGGGCCTTTCAAAATGAATTAACGGTCGATTTGGTGCCTTTGTTTGAAACCATTAACGATCTTGAGAATGCGCCTGCCGTTATGGAACAGTTGTATACCAATCCCGTCTATCGAGAGCATGTGCGATCCCGAGGAGACGAGCAAACCATTATGTTAGGTTTTAGCGACGGCACTAAAGATGGCGGGTATCTGATGGCCAACTGGTCTATTTTTAAAGCGAAAGAAGCGCTCACTAAAGTTTCAAAAGAACACGGTATTGTAGTGATCTTTTTTGACGGTCGTGGAGGGCCACCGGCTCGCGGGGGCGGGAATACCCATCAATTCTACGCTTCTTTAGGTCCAAATATTGAAGCCAAAGCGGTACAACTTACCATTCAAGGGCAAACGATTAGTTCTAATTTCGGAACGCTGGATTCTTCTCAATACAATATGGAACAGTTAATTAGTTCCGGAATTCAGAACTATCTATCGGATGCTCCCACGGCCATGACGGATGTCGATCGAGAGATCATGGACGATCTGGCAACACGGAGTTACAAAGTATATTCCGATTTTAAGAATCATCCCATGTTCTTGCCTTATCTAGAGCGCATGAGTACTTTGAAATATTACGCAAAGACCAATATTGGGAGTCGGCCTTCGAAGCGCGGGAAATCAAAAGAATTGGTGTTTAGTGACCTTCGTGCCATCCCTTTTGTAGGTTCTTGGAGTCAGTTGAAGCAAAACGTGCCCGGTTTTTTTGGAGTGGGAAGTGCGCTGAAATATTACGAAGAAGAAGGCACTTTTGATCAAGTCAAGCAACTTTATACCCATTCAAGTTTTTTCAAGACGTTGATCGGAAACAGCATGATGTCCTTGTCGAAATCGTTCTTCGACCTCACCAAATACATGGCAGATGATCCAGAATTTGGAGCTTTTTGGAACATCATACACGAAGAATATAAAACTACCAAACGTTTGCTGTTGAAGCTTACTGGGTATGACGAACTTATGCAAAACGAACCTGCGGGGAAAGCCTCTATTCAAGTACGCGAATCGATCGTTCTGCCATTGTTAACCATTCAGCAATTCGCGCTGCGACATATTCAGGAATTAGAACGAAACGGAAACCCTGATCCCGAGGAACTTGCAGTTTATGAAAAGATCGTTACCCGATCGCTTTTTGGGAATATTAACGCGAGTAGAAATTCGGCCTAATGGAAAGGCACAAAGCGAAGGGAAATGACTTCCACTTCTGGATTCCAAATACCGAGAAGATACCCCTCCGATCGTTCTTCCAAAGAAAGTAACTGGGTGCCTTTCACCTCGTCGAGAATGCCGGTAATTTTATAAAGGACGTCTGTAGGGTCATATTCTTTGGTTTCATGCCCCTTCCAATCAATGGGTACTTCAAGCACATAGGAAGTTCCGGCGTAATGGGTTCCAAGATTCATCAGTCCTGGATTGGTATGATTGTTAATACTCATAGCAATGAGTCCGCCCACGGCACCAAAGAGGTACAAGGTTTGAAGCATGGGGTCTACATGGGTATCCTGCGGTTTTTTCCAGCTTCCTACCTCCAATAGAATCCCATTGGGAGTATCGCGAAAAGCAATGGCTTGTGGGTAATCGGCTATTCTCTCAAACCAAACCCTCTTCATCAATGCAGGGTACTGCATGGCCACTCCTTTCTTCGTGTAGCTGTGATATTTTTCAGCATCAAATTGGTCCCATTCAGATGCTTCCACAACGGTTTCAGTCTCAAGATCGAGTACCTTTATTGCTACCTTATTCTTTCCGAAGAAAGACTGACCGAGCAAATTTTTGTACAGGGTAGATTGGCTTGCGAGCATGGTTTCTTTCTCAATGGAAGGTTTGGGAAAGGAGGAGGTTGTCACTTCAAAATTTTGCAAAGAAATAGTGACCAATTGGGAGCGTTCTGACGAAGTATCAATAAGCCATTGCAGTTGATCGTCGTACCGAAACACCTTAAACGGTTCCGTGTTTTTTCGCACACCAGGTGCCAATTTTTGCTCTAGAATAGCAACGGCTTCAATGCCGTTTTCACGAAGTTCACGGCGCAGCGATAATGGCTGACCTTCAGCATCCACAATTCCCAACTTTTCTGGGTTGATGGTGGTAGACTTTATCACTTCACTACCCAATTCATACAAGGTTAGCACACCATCTCTTTTCTCTAGTACCAGCATCATCATACGGTCGTTGTATGGAAAACTTGTAATGATTTCCGCACGTTTTAGCGGCACTTCGTATTCGCCATAGCGTGTGATTTGTCCAACCTTAGGATCAAATGTAAGACTGGCCACACGTTTTTCTTTTCTATCATGGAAATAGAAGGTGTAACCTTCTTTGGAGACCATCTTTCCGATAGGTTCGTCATAGGCGCGGCGTGTTTTTTCTACTTGAATTTTTCGGAAGACACGTTGCAAACTATCGAGAAAATAGAGGTGCATATACCGGTCGTCGGTGAGGTACACCATAAACTCGTCCTTCTCTGGATGGGTCATCGAAAAGCCCGAATTGACCGCCCAATTGTTGGGGTTATAGTGATCAAATCGACTGATTTCTTCTTGGGCTAAAGAAGATGTAATAGTGCAAAGACAAACTGTAAATAAAAGAGTAGTTCTAGAAATAATTTTAGAAAATTTCAACACGAATAGTTTATAAACTTAGCGGGAAGGGATGTAATGAACAATATATTTTTTTTCGCGATAGTCATAATAACCGTGTAAGAAGCCATCTTCAACTCTTGTGGTCGTTTCATTTTTCGCGTATTTGTTGTATTCGGTAATTGAGAGCATTTTTTCGAATACATTTTTTGGTGGCTTGCCAGAAAGATGGTTGAAAGACGTATCTAGTAAGCATTCAATGCGAAGTGTTTTGGATTCATGAAAACTCTGGAAAACGTTATTGGCTGTATTCATTTGCGCCATGGGCACTACCGGGGCTCCACCACCAAAACCAGCACCATAGGCACCCCCGCCAATACCTATTTGAAATGTCTCCATCAACGCTCCTACAGAAAGTTGTAATGTTCCCGCCACCTTATTCACTGCAATACCAACATCGCCCCTCGAAATTTTTCTCAAGAAATCGTCTGTCTTCTCTAAAACTTTCGTTCGTTGTTCACTAAAAGCACCACCTTCCATGATGAAATCGGAATTTTTGAATTCGATGGGCTGGTCTTTTGTTGCTTTAAAGGTTTTCAGTACTTTTTTACTTTCTCGCTCTTTTACTTCGATCACCATCATTTCCTTAGAAACCACCAGTTGGTAGATATGCTCATCAAAAAGAAATGAATTAGAACCATAAGGCTCTTCCGGAAGTTTCGGCTTTTCGATCGTCGATATCTTTGCGTTGAAATCGTCTAAGGGAATATCTATCAGATACGTAACGGTATACTCTCGGTCTAAAGCCAGCGTCAGAATATTGTCATGAATATATAGCTTCGATCTAGGGCTGGCGGCATCTACATTAATAACGCTATTATTATCAACTGCGGAAAGACCTTTCGCTCCAAAAAAGCTATTCACTACAACGAGATCATATAAATCAATTGCTTCTCCATCAATATCTTTGAATTGCATTTCAGGGATATTAATTCGGTTGCGTTCAAATTCTTCTCCACCTGTGTATCGAAGAAGGAAAAGTTCGTTTGTTTTTTTGTTAACGGTAAATAAGTAAAAAACTCCATTGTTTGTGAAACTGTGTAAGAGTTCTTCTCTTCTTTCAAAAGAAAAATCAAATTTTTTCTCTGTAGTCGTTCGGTCTGAAATATTAAATACCAAACTTCCCAATTTGTCATCAGCGCGCGAAAAAATACGATATTCCGTTTGGGTAATTAGATACCCAACAATGTCCTCAAAACGTCTTGGTAGTCCGGGCGACGTAAAAGCAGCTTTCTTTTGATAGAGGGAGTCATACAAATGAATCTCCATGAGCTTATCGTATTCTAAGAAGACTGCGATATCTCCGTTGTTTTCATTGTGAATTATATAGGACTCCTTTGGGGAGAACCCAATGTCTGGATCACGTTCAAACTGAAATACAGGCGTTTGCACATCTTCTTGCGCCATGCCAATTCCCGCTAAAAAAATAGCCAAAAAGGATAGTAGAATGTTTCGCGTCATGAATACCTTATTAATTGATGGTTGATCCGTTTTTCATGGAAGTTTCATCTGGATTTACAAACACCAACGTCCCCTCAGCCGTTTCTGTCATTAAGATCATCCCTTGACTTTCCACACCGCGTAGCTTCCGTGGGGCTAGATTTACCAATACCGTTACTTGCTTGCCGATTACTTCTTCCGGCGTAAAACTTTCGGCGATCCCTGAAACAATGGTACGCACATCGATTCCGGTATCGACTTTAAGCACTAATAATTTTTTGGTCTTCGGCATCTTTTCGGCTTCCAGAATGGTACCTACCCGAAGGTCCATTTTGGTGAAGTCATCAAAACTAATCGTTTCTTTTTGGGGTTCGATTTTTGAATTTGTCATCTCGTTGGCTTCTTTGCTCGCTTGTAGTTTTTCGAGTTGTTGGGTGATCTGTTCCTCTTCGATCTTGCTGAAGAGCAACGCATTCTTTCCAATGACATGTCCTTCAGGAAGAAGCGCTTTTTCTTCAGAAACCTGGTTCCAGGAAAGTTTGCTGTCGCTTCTGTTAGCAAATTCTAGTTGTTGTTTCAGTGCTTCCGAAGTGAACGGTAAAAAAGGCTCGCTCAGTACTGCCAAGGCAGCACTAATTTGTAAGGCGACATACATAATGGTTTGGGTTCTTTCGGCATCTACCTTGATGGTTTTCCAAGGCTCTTCATCGGCCAAATACTTGTTACCAAGTCGCGCGAGATCCATCAAACGCATTTGGGCCTCACGAAAACGATACCGCTCGATAGAACTGGCGATCACTTCAGGGTAAGCTCGCATTTCTTTAAGGGTTTGCAGGTCTTCTTCGGAAAAATCAGCAGGTTTCGGAACGGCACCCTCATAATACTTATGGGTCAATACGGTAACTCGATTGATAAAATTTCCGAAGATCGCCACCAATTCATTATTGTTCCGCGCTTGAAAATCAGCCCACGTGAAATCATTGTCTTTGGTTTCGGGCGCATTGGCCGTTAGCACATAACGCAACACGTCTTGCTGGTTAGGAAATTCCTCTAAATATTCATGAAGCCACACCGCCCAATTCTTGCTGGTAGAGATTTTAGAACCTTCCAAATTCAAAAATTCATTGGCGGGTACATTCTCCGGAAGAATAAAACTTCCTTCTGCTTTCAACATACTTGGAAAAATGATACAGTGAAATACGATGTTATCCTTTCCGATGAAATGCAACAATTGCGTGTCTTCCTCTTTCCAGTAGGGCTCCCAATCTTTACCGGTACGTGCTGCCCACTCCTTCGTGGAAGAAATATACCCGATGGGCGCATCAAACCATACGTATAAAACTTTTCCTTCAGCGCCTTCTACCGGCACGGGGATACCCCAATCGAGGTCTCTCGTTACGGCACGGGGTCGCAGGCCATCATCGATCCAGCTTTTACATTGCCCGTACACATTCGATTTCCAATCTTTTTCATGACTTTCTAAGATCCATTTTTTTAGAAAACCTTCATATTGATCTAGCGGTAAAAACCAGTGTTTGGTCTCTTTAAGCACTGGTGGTGTTCCCGATAAGGTGCTTTTTGGGTTGATGAGGTCAGTCGCATTGTGAGATGTCCCGCAGTTTTCACATTGATCGCCATAGCTTTCATCGAAACCGCATTTAGGGCAAGTTCCCACTACAAAGCGATCGGCAAGAAATTGCTTGGCTTCTTCATCGTATAATTGCTCGGTCACTTTTTCTTCGAACGCTCCTTTTTTATACAGCGTCGTGAAGAATTCTGAGGCGGTCTCATGATGAATGGGCGCCGAAGTTCGCGAATAGTTGTCGAACGTTATGCCGAAGTCCTCAAACGATTTGGAAATAATACCATGGTATTTGTCAATGATTTGTTGCGGACTCACACCTTCTTTCTTCGCTCGCATCGGGATGGCCACACCATGTTCGTCGCTTCCACAGATAAAGGCTACGTCTGCACCCTGCATGCGTTGGTATCTTGCAAAGATATCAGCAGGAATGTAAACCCCTGCTAAATGACCGATATGAACAGGTCCGTTGGTGTACGGAAGTGCCGCAGTGATCGTAAATCGTTTGGGTTGTTTCATAAACGTTTGTGTAAAGCGCAAAGGTACTATTTTGTAAAGAAACTGTTAGAAAACTGGGATGGCTTCCGAATCCTTTTTATCTTGTTAGATAAATAACGCTTATGTATCGTTATATCGCTATTTTATTATGTGTTTTTTTCTTCGGAACAAGTTGTAAAGAACAGCCTTCTAAAAAGACAACGCCTTCCGAAGCAACTAAAAAAACGGTGGTCGTTGATTCGTTTCCAACATTGGAAGCGTTGGCTCGTCATGCGAACGAAGGAACACTGGAAACACTATTGAAGACAACTGAAGTTCAGCAACAAAGCCGATGGGTGGCTGAAGGGACCCTGAAGGTGCAGACCAAGACCTTATTTCCTGATTCCGACAGAGAGATCCAAATAGATTTTCTTCCAAAAGACAGTACTCGGGTGTGGCGTGTTACGGCTACCGGGAATGACGGTCGCTGTCGTTCTGCGACGGGTGTCTATTTAGGAATGCCCGTAAAGGAGTTAAATCGCCGAAACGGCGTTCCTGTTAATTTCATGGGATGGGGCTGGGATTATGGAGGCGCGGTACAGTTCAACAATGGAAGCTTGGCCAATAAACACCTATTCTTATTTTTGAGCTCAACAACCGCTCCGCCGGAATCATTTCAAGGCGACACACCTTATGCTTCTACCGACCCTCGAGCCAAAGCCTTAGAGTTGTACGTATCTAAAATTGTATACGAAGCGGCAAAACCCACTACCTTATAATTTTTAATTTTATAACTATATTTCACTACAAAGACTATGATAACACCCCCCTTTCTAAAAAAAGGTGATGCCGTTGGCATTATTTCTACCGCACGAAAAATTAGTTCGGGTCGTTTGGTTCCCTTTTTAAATCTTTTGGAATCATGGGGCCTGCAACCGGTATTGGGTAAAACCATCAATGCGGTAGATCACCAATATGCCGGTAGCGATGCCTTACGCAGAAAAGACCTGCAACAGATGTTAGACACCCCAGAGATCAAGGCGGTGTGGTGTGCAAAAGGCGGGTATGGAACGGTACGAATCATTG
>DFVG01000028.1:1021-29475 GCA_002379985.1 Flavobacteriaceae bacterium UBA4166 | reverse complement strand
ACTGGACTCGAACCAGTGACCTTCGGGTTATGAGCCCGACGAGCTACCTACTGCTCTACCCCGCGATGTGGAAGGCAAAGATACAATCATTTTTAATTCTGACAAGCCAAATAACATCGAAATTTAACAGTTTCTCACAAACTTTTTACGAGTTGATGCCTATTGCTTATTTTTAATTGTATGTCAAAAAATCTAAAACGCTTTCTCTACACTTCGGGTATCATTTTAATCGTTATTCTTCTTGGATATGGTGTGGGTGCTTTCTTTATTCGTGCTAAGATAGATACCGCCGTAGAAGAAGCCTTGCCGCAAGGATATGCTATATCTTACGACAAAAGTTCCTTTAATCTCTGGACGGCTTCTTATGCGCTCAAACAGCCCAATATTCAAATAAGTGATAGCGCTGACGCTTCGAAAAATGTGTTATCTTTTCAGGCCGACGCTTTGGCTTTAAAGGGAATTCATTATTGGGATTACCTGACAAAGGATGCGATCCGAATCAACCGCTTACAGCTCGACCATCCTACTGTTGCATACTATACCACGCGAAACTTTCCGGCTTCGAAAACAAAAGAAAACGACTCCAACAAAACCTTTCAGATCAAGAATATTATGCTTCAGCATGCGAATATCAGTTTACTGACGCAAGAAGACAGTATTAAAGCCTATTTTTCGAATGTTTCCGCAGCTATTAATGACATAGCCCCTATTCAAAAGAACATACCTACCTACGAAAAAATAAGCTTTAATGCGGATTCCACTTTTCTGCAATTAAATCAGTTTGACCAACTTACCACAGCAACGATAACACTGAAGAATAATAGGCTAGCGTTAGATCGATTTGCCCTTAATACACAAGTTTCTCGTACGCAACTTTCTCAGCGAGCTCCCCGAGAAAAAGATCACTATGATATCAAGATTCCAAAACTTCTATTCGAAGGCTTTCAAGGAAAGAAAGAAACCAAACAATGGGGTGTTTTTGCCAAATCATTGCTGATATCACAACCCGAAATCGATATTTACCGAGACAAACGGCTTCCCGACGATACCCGATTTAAACCTATGTTTGGGCAATTGTTACGCGAGTTACCTTTCCCAATGGCAATAGATTCGGTGGATGTTGCTGACCTCAGCTTGGTCTATCGCGAAAAAGTGACGACACCAGAACCTCCCGGGGAGGTAACTTTTCAACGTTTTAAAGGTACTATAGCGCATGTTGGAAATACCTATCCTGACAGCACAAGCACACGAATCAAGGTAAACAGTGATATTTTTGAAACCACTCCGATCACGGCCTCATGGACCTTTCGCGTGCAAGACACACTAGATCGCTTTACCTTTGAATGTGAAGCAGGTGCTTTCAATGCCCAAGTGATGAATAGTTTTACCATTCCGTCCTCACGAATGGCCTTGGAAGGAAGTATTAACAAGACCTATTTTACCATTACCGGCAATGACGATCAAGGACATATTAATTTAAAAACACGGTTTAACAATTTCAAGATACGCATGTTGGAAAAAGACCGTCGTGATACGAAAGAATTGACAAACCTCCTAGCAAACGCAATTGTTAATAAAGAATCTAGTGACGAAGACGATGGATTTAAAGAAGGCACCACGACAACCAGCAGGGTGAAGAACAAGTCGGCATTCAACTATATTTGGATCAATATCATGGGAGGGCTTCGGAAAGCGGTACTCGACCACAATGACGACGATGATTAGTAATTCAATCTAGTCAATTGCACCTTCAGCAATCCAGGACATGGCTTTTAAGCGTTCTTCGGAAGGAAAGGAACGTACCTCCCCATGTAAAATCAAAGCATCAATTTTTCCGCATAAATGAATCCAATTCCGATTCGTTACCAATGCTACTTTATGGAAGTTTTTAGCATGATTGTATTTGAAAAGTACATTTTCAAAAACCGCTTGTAATGAAAAACTTTCAATATTTGCATCTTCCAAATACAAGTTAATTTTTGGAAAGGTTTGTAATTTATCTGTAATCAGCTGTTGTAATTTATCTCCTTGTTTAGAATTGAATTTCCCTTCAATTAAAAACCCCACAGTATTTTCTGAAAAACTGAAGCTAGAGATCATAAAACACTTATTTACAGTACAAGGTACGAAATTATTGCTCGATACTACGGGCGTCAAATGAAATGATAGCGCCAGCTTCGCATCGCGCTTCTATCTGAATAGGATTACAACAAACTTCACAATCTTCAATATATGTTTGTCTTGAAACCGAAACATCCACTAACATAGATATGGTTTCCCAACAATGCGGACATTGAAAAAAATGTTCAATCATTTTGATCTAACGTAAAAGGTCATTATCACGTAATTCTCGTTCTAGGCTGTCTTTTACAAAACGATATCCGGCTCGTTTCGTATAAAAAAAGTTTGCAAGCCCTGACAACACAGAACTATTGACCATATACTTCACCAAATAGCCAATACGGTTTTTAATTTTTTTCTTGTATCGTTTCTCAAAATCTTTAAAGGATACGCTGGGATAAGAAAATAAGGTGATCTTAGCATCCTCTCCAAAGGTCGCCACGTCTAACTGCTCATCAAAACTTCGCTTTACACGTACATCAGGAATAAAAGGGAAAAACTTCTTTCCGTTCGGGTCTTTTGGAGGTAACGCAAATTCAAAGCGTTTTTTCGCGTCTTCCGGAAGAGAAATACTTAGGCGTTTCGCTACATTTTCTTCGGCTACTGCAAAGTGATAGCGCAAGAAGTTCTGACAATTCTTTCGCCCTAATTGAAAATCATGTTTTCTGAATTCACTATTGATAAAGCCCGCAAACCCTGCTATGGGGGAACTTGCTAAATCGCTCTTAGGGCGTACCCAATCCCCGTCTTTTTCGATCTTCCGAATGGGTTCAATTAAAAACTTGGTACGGTCACTTGTATCTAACGCATCAATAATTCCATCTTGATTGAACATAACTTGATTACGTAAGGCCTTGAACAACCCGGAAAGCGTTGCAAAGATTCCTTTTCCTGTGTGGGGTACATCCGTATCTTTATTAGGAAAGGGATCAACCATAATAACCGCATACTTCTCGTTATTACAATGCTCAGGATTCTTCTCCTTCAAGATCCGCAGTCCGATACCATAAGGCTCATTATTGATCACACCGCCATCTACAGATGTAAAGCTATAGGTGTCACCATCTGGGATCAATGCAGTGATCCCTGCGCTTTCGTTGAACAAATATTTCGGGTACCGTTGAATGTATTCGGAAGCCACTTTCATTTCGCGAGATTCTAGTCCTACGGGAAATGCCGCCGTGCTCAAGGTCGCATTTTTTAAATAGTTGACGTGTTTATCGTCTTGTAAATCCAAGACATAATAGAGTTCTTCTTCGGCTTCCGGAATACCGGTTTTAAATTTTTCATTCGTAAGCTTGTAGCGGAAAAACCCACCGTGATTGGTAATGATTGTCCCTTTGGAACCTGAGCGATCCAGTTCATCGAAATTCACCTGAAAATTGAGTCCGCGTAAATTAGTGGTCGTTAAAATAACATCCAGGCTATCGGAAGCAAATTTAGGAAGCACGCGTGGTTCCTTTACGTTCAATGCAGTATCGGCTATTTCTTCAATAGGTAAGGTGTTCAGCAAAGAGTGCACCGATTTATACTTCTTCAAATCATCAATTTGAAGTAACTTTTCAAGGGTGTCACTATGTTCATCGTCTGCCATATGCACCCAACTTTGATAGAATACGTTATTTTCACCCAATTCATTTCTGCTCCCAAAGCTGCGATATTTTTTATCTGCCAAAGCGAGTAACATCAAGGTGCAGGAAATTCCTCCGGCCGATGAGCCACTTAACACATCGATCTCAACCTGATGCATAGGGATGCTGTGATCGTATTTAGGATGTTCTGGCCCTAATTTTCGATTCTTTTCTTTTGCGGCCTCCCAAAGTGCCAAAGTATCTAAGAGGTAGTCTAAGACTCCGGCTGTGTAGGCTCCGGCCGAAACCGCCCCGGCCATCGTAATACAGAGTTTCACCGTGTCCTTATCATCCATGATATTGGTACCATTAATAGTTCAACAATGAAATGTAACAAATCTTCTGCAGTAATAGCAGGGCTTTCTCTCCAATTTAAAAGGGGATTTTTCCTTTTTCGAAGTATTTAGAAGTCTATGTTCAAGAGCTGTCCGGTAAGTTGAAGTAGTTCCAGTTCCGCAAGCTTTGCCTCGTACTTTGCCAAGTTTTTATTGGTCTTAGCATTCAGTAAATTAATTTGTGCTTGTCGAAGTTCTACGGAAGTGATCTGTCCTAATTTGTAGCGTTCTTGCGAACGATCATAGTTGTTCTGGGCGGTGATTACATTCTGTTCTTGGAGTCGGAATACTTCCAAAAGATTTTCATAGTTACCCTGTGCGTTCGCGATATCTCTATTGACCTCAAGAGTAATTTGTTGCAATAACAATTCTTGTGAATCTTGTTGAATCCGAAGGTTTTTGATGTTCGTAATACCGCTTCCGCCATCAAACAAATTCCAGGTTAAGCTCACACCGGCAGAATATCCCGTGGTTGTACTACTGGTTGCAAAGCTGGTAACCGGAAAGTTCCCCTGATTCCAGCCATAAGACCCACTTAAACCTATGGTTGGGAGGTACACCGACTTACTGGCTTTGTAATCATAATTGGTGATCGAAATGTTCTTTTGCGCTTGAAGCAAGCGAACATTGTTCGTATCGGCCGTACGTACAAAATTTTCGAGTTGTAATTCGCCGATAAATGAAACTGTTGTATCTACTTCAAAACTGCGCTCTAAATCGCTATTCAGAACCACGGTGAGGTCGCGTTTGGTGTTTCGCAACTGTTGACGTGCATTCATGAGGTTGATACTATCGGTCACAAGATCTACTTCGGCGTTGAGCACTTCTAATTTATTGACTTGCCCATAATCAAAACTGTATTCCGCACGGGTGAGCCGATCGCGTGTATTGTTATATGTTTGTTCTAATACTTCTACATTTTCGGTAATTCGCGCCACTTCGTAATACACCGAGAACAGTTGCAACATTGTGGTTTCAATCGTTTGTCGTACTTGGAGTTCCGTAAGATTATATTCTTCTTTCAAACGTTTGTACGTATACCAGCGTCCTAAACCATCAAAAAGTGTATAATTTAAGTTTAAAGAAGCATTATATCGTTCGGTCTCGGCACCATCTACGTTATTTTCACTTCCGTCCCGCAAGGTCACCTCTTGGTCTTCTACGTTGTAATTTGCTCCAGCGTTTCCGGTAAGTCTTGGCAAATATCCGGAGTTTAAAATTCCTTTATTGTTATCGGCGATCTCAAGATCGTTGCCGGCAATTTCTATCCCAAAATTGTTGGATAAGGTTTCTTCAATTGCTTCCTCTTTGGAAAGCACCGGACCAATTTGCCCGATACCATAATTAGAGATCAATATAGTGAGGATGACAAGGGCATGCTTAAGCTGCTTCATGCTGTTCTTTCTGTTCTTTTATGGCGCGTTCTACTTCTTCTTTATCAATCTTGTTTCCGGTGATCAACCACTTACTTCCCGTTTTTACACTGTTGGTAAATGACAGTAATAGGGGCAACACTATAAGTGTCAACACTGTGGCAATTCCAATTCCGTAGGCAATAGAGATCGCCATAGGCTTCAAGAACTGTGCTTGACGACTTTTCTCCAACAGTAACGGAGCAATTCCTGCAATTGTGGTCAAGGAAGTCAAGAAAATTGCTCTAAAGCGTGTTCTACCCGCTTCATACAGTGCCTCATCAAACTTCATCCCCTCTTTTAGATAGGTGTTGAATTTTCCAATAAGTACCAAACCATCGTTCACCATAATTCCAACCAATGCAATAATTCCTAAGGCAGACAGTATGTTGATAGGGAAATCGTGAATCCAGTGCCCCCACGCTACCGCAATAAAACTAAACGGTATCATTAAGATTAGGAGGAGTGGCTGACTGTAGCTTCGGAAGGTAAAGGCGATCACCACATAGATCAGGAAGATCACGATAGGCACCACGGTATTGGCCGAACGCTGTAACTTTAGAGCTTCTCTGTTCTGCCCTTCATATAAAGCGGTTACGGTAGGGTATTTTGAAAGAATCTCAGGCATCACCAGGTTTTCAATCTCAGATAATACTTCTGTTGGGCTGTCTTTCGGGTTTTTCATGTCTGCATTCACCTGAATTTCGCGAAGCCCATTTAAGTGACTAATACTTTCATCCCCACGTGCAATATTATAATCGGCGATCTCTGCAAACGGAACTCGTTGTCCGGAAGGTGTCACAATACGCATGTCATCAAGATCGGTAATCGACTCACGATTGATACGGTCAAAACGCACCCACACACGAATTTCATCTTGTCCTCGCTGAAACCGTTGGGCCTGTAAGCCAAAGAAACCTGCGCGTACTTGACTCATCACCTCGCGCAAATTAAGTCCAAGAGCATAGGCGTTCTCTTTCAAACGAATATTGATCTCTTTGATCCCTTCCGGATCGGTATCGGTTACATCTGCGAGGAGTGAATTGTTTTCTAAATTGAGTCGAAGTTCATTTTTTGCGGCTTTTAATTCTTCGGTATTATTTCCTAAGAGCGAAACAGACACCGGACTCCCCCCAAAGTTTCCGCCACTACCAAACGTAAGTCGTTCTACCCCATACACCTCTCCTACTTCTTCTCGAATGGATGCGGTAATATCCGGTGACCCGAAATCACGTTCTTCACCTGGCAAGAGATTTACTTGTAAACTAGCTTTGTTATTTCCCGGCCCTACTCGTTTGATGATGTTCTCCACCACTTGCTTGTTTCCGGTCTGACGCGCCGTATAATCTTCATTTACGCGCCATGCGGCCGATTCCACGTAGGTAATAATAGAATCTGTAATGGCAGGATTGGTTCCTTCCGGCATCAATAGATCGATGCTCACACGATCACTTGCGATGCTAGGAAAGAAAGCCGTTCTAATGATTCCACCTTCCATGGCACCCACGGTCAGGATCATTAACGCCAGCATAATGGCGAATGTGATAAATCGCTGTCGTAAGGCAAAACGCAGTGCCGGACTATAAATATTGTCCCGACAATAGCGCATAAAGCGATCGCCGTATTCATTGAACACCCGAAGCTTCATAAAAAACTTGTCGATGCCCTTTTTCTTTTTTTGGTCCTCCTCATTTTCATGCACCAAGGCTTTGGAATGCGCAATGTGGGCAGGAAGAATAATCAAAGCTTCCACCAAGGAAACGATCAAGGTGAGCATTACGATAACGGAAACCTCACTAAAGAAATCTCCAATACGCCCGTCTAGGAATAAAAAGGTTGAAAAGGCCAACACCGTAGTAATAATCGCCGAAAGAATAGGCGGCATCACTTCCATGGTACCATCGATCGCTGCTTGAATACGCGGCTTTCCGCGTTCGTAATGTTGGTATATGTTTTCTGAAATTACAATTCCGTCATCCACTAAGATCCCGATAACGATGATCATTCCGAAGAGCGACAACACATTGATGGTCACTCCAAATTGTGCCGCGAAGATGAACATTCCTAAGAAAGCAATAGGTAATCCGAAGGCGACCCAAAACGCCAGCCTTGTATTCAGAAAAAAGGAAAGGAAGATCAATACTAATAAGATTCCAACGGCACCATTCTCCAGTAAAAGTTGTGTACGTTGCTGCAATCGAATTGACGAATCGGAAACCACATCGATCTGTACCCCGTCGTACTTCTGATTAAAATCATCAATGTAAGCATTTACTTGTTCGGCAGTAGAAATAAGGTCTTCATTGTTCGTGTTGGTGATTTCAATGTTCACCGCCACATTTCCATTGAAATAGGAAGCATTTGGAGTTTCCGAAAAGCGATCCCGAACCGTCGCCACATCCTGTAAGCGAACCACAGTACCATCGTTTTGGGCACGAACCACCAGATTGTTCAATTCATCTCCGTAATACGAACGGTTGTTGGCGCGAATTAAATAGTCTTCTGCTTCGGTCTTAATGTTTCCTCCGGTAGACAAAATATTTGCCTGACTCACAGCAGCGGCCACTTCTGCGAAGGTCAAGTTGTAGGCCAACAGATCATTCTCTCGAACGGCAATCTCAATTTCTTCTTCAGGATAACCCGAAACGGCGATCTGTGAAATGCCTTCCATGGCACGCAGGTCATTTTCCACCTGCCGGCCAATCTGTTTCAGTGCGCTGAGTTCAATATTATCACCGCTAATGGCAAAGTCGATTGTTTGCCGTATTCGTTCTTGTTTCGCGACCACGAGAGGCTCCATACCCGTTGGAAAGTTAGGAACCCGGTCCACCGCATTTTTCACCTCTGCTAACATCGCATCGATATCTTCGTCGCTATCGATCTCAACGGTAATACTCCCGCCATTCTCACGAGAGGTGGAAGTAACACGTTCAATTCCTTTTAATCCTTTGAGGTTGTCTTCAATTTTTAAGACCACACCTTCCTCGATCTCTTGGGGAGCGGCTCCTGGATAGGCGATGCTAATATTGATGATCTCCGGGTCTTGTAGCGGAAAGAAAGACGATTGAAGCTGAAAAATTCCCAGTACTCCAAAAATGATGAATGCGATGATCAAGACATTGACCGCCACTTCATATTTAATAAAATAACTTATGACCTTTCTCATCTTACTGCACCGCTTGATTTACGGAAGCGTCACCCGGGAGTGAGTCTTCATTAACTTTTACGCGCATTCCTGCATAAGCACCCGGGATGGGTTTTGCTAAAATCTTTGTCCCATCCGGCACTCCTTTTACCACCACATTTTTGGGCGAAAAGTAGACAGGATCAATCGTAATGGTATTGAGAATACTATCTTGAATGATAAATATTTCGTCTTCGTCCACAAGTAGTTTTCTTGAGATCTCAATGGCATTAGGCTCTTCTTTCGCCTCCAACTGAGCTTCCAGATACATCCCCTCTTTTAAGTTTTCACCTTTTACTTCCACAAATACTTGGATGGTCTGTGTGGCTTGGTCAACACGCGCATTGATCCTACTCACGGTACCGGTGTAGGTATTGTTCCCTTCTAAGGTGGAAAGCGTTACTTTTTCGTTCAGTCCCAAAAGGTCACTATACGTCTTCCCAATGGAGAGTTCTAATTCATACACCGAAGTATCTATGAACTCTCCCAATTTCTGACCTTGCCGTATGAGCGTTCCCTGAGTCACCAAGGCTTCAGTCACCGTTCCGGTAAAGGGTGCTCGAATGCTATACTTTCCGAGACGTTGTTCTAAGTTTTTAATATTGTAGTACGATGCTAATACGCCGCGACCGGTAATAAAGTAGTTTACTTTTTCATCTTCGATAGTTGGTAATTCCGGCACCGACTCATTCAAATTAAATCCATCTAGATATTGTTGCCACTTCGGAAAGGCTTGCGGATAATCCAACCGTAAATCTGGCATCAAGGAAGTAACTAAATTGTAGAAATCACTCTTTGCTGATTGTACGGAAGCGTAATATTCAGCCGCATTGATGCGCAATAATGTTTCTCCGCGACGATACGTTTGACCCGCCTTAAAATCGTGAGCACTGCTTTGAAATACCCCTTGCACCTCAGCATAGAGTTCCAAGCGATTTTTAGCAACCAGATTTCCGTTCGCCGGAATGGTAATGGGCACGACGCCATTTCGTACTTCTTCCGCAAAAACGGTTTTTATAACCTTGTCAACTTTAGGTTTCGTCTTAGTATTGCTTTCAATGATGAAATACGCTGCTACCACAGCAATTCCGATGATAAGTACACCCAGTAAAGTCAGGATTAATTTACGCATGCCAACGCTTTGAGAGTTAGTTGTTCAAAAATAGTGTGCGTTGAAGCGACAACCGTTAAAAGTATCTTAAATATTAAGCCAAGTCTTCAATTTGAAGCGTAAGGTCCTCCCACAATTCCATTAATCGTCCTACTTCTTTCTTTTTTTCTTGATAACGATCAAAAAAAGTAGGGTCTGCCACGGTCTCATCGTAATTACTCTCTAAAGCGACGTCGTGCTCTTTGATTTCTTTTTCTAGCTGCGCTATTTTCGCTTCGGTATTGCTCAACTTATTGTTCAGAGACTTTAATTTCTTCTGCGCTTTGTAGTCTAATTTTCCTTCGGAAGTTTTCTGCGGAACTTCCTTTTGCTGCTGATCGCGTTTCTCTGCCTCTCTTAAATTCTGAAGATTTCGTTGTGCCAAGAAATAATCAATGTCTCCTAAATATTCTTTGATCTTATGGTCTTTGAACTCATAGACGCGTTCGCTTAACCCTTGTAAAAAGTCACGGTCGTGAGAAACCAATAATAAAGTTCCTTCAAAATTGTTTAACGCTTCTTTTAAGACGTTCTTTGATTGAATGTCTAGGTGGTTCGTAGGCTCATCCATGACCAGCACATTAAAAGGCTGCAGCAAAAGCTTCGCAAGTGCGAGTCGATTGCGCTCTCCTCCAGACAAGACCCTAACATATTTATCAACTTCTTCCCCACGAAATAAAAACGCTCCTAAAATGTCACGAACCCGCGGACGCGTCTTTTCATCGGCAGCATCCAACATGGTATCTTCTACGGTTTTGTTTCCGTCGAGATATTCGGCTTGGTTTTGGGCAAAATACCCAATCTGCACATTGTGCCCCAATTTCAGATGTCCTTGGTGTTCGATCTCACCTACAATGATCTTCGCTAAAGTTGACTTTCCCTGACCATTCTGACCTACGAAGGCAATCTTACTACCACGCTCAATCAACAAATCAATATTCCGAAGCACTTCTTTTTCCCCATAACTTTTAGAGATTTCTTCGGCTTCCAAAACAACTTTCCCCGGAGTGACTGAAAGGGGAAAACGCAAACTCATCACTGCGGTATCCTCTTCATCTACTTCGATCCGTTCAATCTTGTCTAGTTTTTTGATCAGGGATTGCGCCATCGACGCTTTCGTTGCCTTGGCACGAAACTTCTCAATAAGTTTTTCGGTATGTTCAATTTGTTTTTGCTGATTTTTTTGAGCGGCTAGCTGTTGTTCTCGCAATTCGGAACGAACAACAAGATATTTCGAATATGGCTTCGGAAAGTCGTAAATGGAACCTAACGAGATCTCAATGGTACGATTAGTAACCCGATCTAAGAACATCTTATCGTGTGAGACCAGCATGACGATGCCGGAATATGCATTCAGAAAATCTTCTAACCATAAAATCGACTCGATATCCAAATGGTTGGTGGGCTCATCCAGTAAAAGAATGTCATTGTTTTGTAACAACAGTTTCGCCAACTCTATGCGCATGCGCCAGCCCCCTGAAAAGGTTTCGGTGGTTTTATTGAAGTCGGATCGCTGAAATCCTAATCCCTGCAAAATTCGCTCGGTGTCGCCTTGATAGTTATATCCTCCAATAATTTCATACTGATGTTGTATATCATTAAGGTCGACCATGAGTTGGTGATAGCCGTCACTTTCATAATCGGTTCGTTCCGCCAATTGCTCATTGATATTTGCAAGTTTCTTTTCTAACCTTTTAATCTCCGTAAACGCTTGGTATGCCTCTTCTAAAACCGTTCGACCTTGTTCAAAATCAATATCCTGTTTAAGGAAACCAATGGAAACTTCCTTGTCGGTCGCAATTTGACCACTATCATATTCCTGCTCCTTCGCGATTATCTTTAATAAGGTAGATTTCCCTGCCCCGTTCTTACCTACGAGTCCGACGCGATCTCCGGGCGTGAGCTGAAAGGTGATACCGCTAAAAAGGGCATCCCCTTGAAAAGAAACAGTAAGGTCGTGAATGTTCAGCATGAGAGGCGTCTATTTTGTGCAAAGATGCTTAATTTTGTTTGGGTAAACAAAAGGAGATGAAAGGAACCAAACTCTATAGTATTTTGACCAGTACCTGTCCGGTTTGTCACACCGGAAAAATGTACAAAAACCCGAATCCCTATGTGCTTTCTGAAACCTTAAAAATGCACGAGCATTGTCCGCATTGCCAGACAAAATTCAAAATAGAACCTTCCTTTTTTTACGGGGCCATGTATGTAAGCTATGGGGTTGGTGTGGCCTTTGCCGTGGCCGCATTTATCATTGCTTTTTTTATGTTGGGAATGAATCGATTGAACACCTTTTTCGTGATCATGGGTACATTGATCGTTTTGCTACCGGTGATCGTTCGGCTTTCCCGAAACATTTGGATCAATTTCTTCTTCAAATACGATCCTCAAAAAGCGAAATAACAATTTTACAAGAAACGTTTAAGATCAATTGCTTGCGGTAATGGATCCCCTGCCTCCAGCGCATCCAGTAGCCAAGTTGCCAGCAAAGGAGCCATAAAGAGTCCGCGTGTACCCAATCCATTCATAAAGCTGATCTTCGGATCTTCGAACCATCCCAACAAGGGCTTTCGGTCTGAAACTGTGGGGCGCATTCCCACACTGCGATCTACCACTTCAAAATCACAATGTAGCATTTTTTTAAGAGCGCGTTCTAACTGCTGTAAACTTTTCTCGGTGGGAGTGGGTGACAGGTCTTTGTGAATAAATGTCGCGCCTACACGATAGCGATCATTTCCTAACGGAATAATGAAGAACGGTCCTTTTAAAACGGAGGTTACTTTTAGTTCGGGAACTTTGATGGTGATGTATTCCCCTTTCTTCGGAATAAGGTGTTTTAATGAAAAAAAAGGATTTTCTAAGGCCCCAATCCCGTCACAAAAAATAATCTTCTTAGCACTCCAAGATTTGTATTGGACACCTTCCGAAGTGCGCTGCAACGAAGTATATTCGAACCTTTCCCTGATCCAGCAATCCTGATCTTGCAGATACTTCTTGAATCCTGACAATAATTTTGGCGTGTCCAAATGCAATGTCTGCAACACCTCGCCTAATCCAAACGGTGCGTGAACCGAACTGTTGGAATTCGACCTAATTTTAGAATTGAGAAAGTCGCGACATTGGGCTGAATCACTGGCTACCAACCAATCATTCTGTTCTTCCGGACTCTGTAGTATTCGGTGCACCGGAATTTCTTTCAGAAAAGAAACTCCTACATCGTCTTGTAAGCTTCGGTAAAATTCCTGTGCAGTTTCAAAAAATTCCGAAGCCTTCCAAACAGCTTTAAACCGTTTGAGCACTACAGGGTTAATGGTTCCGCCGGCAACAGTTGTAGCGCCGGGATCCTGAGAATCAAAGATCACAAAAGACTTCCCTCGCTCAAGGAGTGTACGTGCTATGGCGACGCCCGCAATACCAAAGCCAACAATAATATAATCCCGATGCTGCATGTGTAAAAATAGAAAAACCCTCTCAAGCGAACACCTGAGAGGGTTTATTTTATGATAGAGAAACTAGATTAATAGTTCCAAAGATCGATCTCGATATTTCGGATTTGTTCTTTGATGCGTTCCGACTCTAACAATTGCATCAACGCGTTGTCATTGATGTAATCGGCTACGCCACGATCTCCTTGAACGTTATCTTCTTTATAGATGACCGCGTTAAAACGGCGTGAGTTTAGGAGATGATCATAAGATATTGGTTGCGACGTATTCTTGCGATTAAAGGCTTTCGCATTGTGTAAAACTTCACGAGCGCCGGGAAACCACACCCAGAACAATTCCACTTTAGAATCAATATTATCATCAGGGAATGCTTTGGCTCGTGCTTCGTTGGCCACGGGACACAATCCTAGCAAACGATATTTCAGCTCGCCTTGGCGTTTGTCTAAGTACCAAATTCCGCGAATGCGCCATTCTTCAATATCACCGGCGTCCAAGGTAAATCGACGGATGTACTGACGATCTACGGTACCTTCAGCATTAAATTGCTCAATACCTAAATCGGTCGTATCGCTGTATACCAAAGAAGCACTTAAATCATCCAAGGTACGCTTTTCCGTAAAGTACGAATCTGCATAAACATCTTCGATCTTACCGTCTTTGATACCACGAACTAACACATCGTATAGAGATCGGCGTTCGGCTCCAATGTTGTTGGTGTCGATCGGGTAATACAATGGAAAGTTCACGCGCTCATCGAGGTCAATGATTTCCCAAGTGGTTTTCGACCAAAGTACGTCACGCTCATCGGTATATCCATACGGCAACGGTTCGTCGTTATCGTAGGCGATCTGAGCTTCGGTCTTCTTACCGATCTCTTCCGGCGTTTTAGCATTCAAGACGTTGAGCTGTGCGTGTGCACTTACTCCCATCAAGAGGCCAATTCCACATAAAACAACATTCTTAAGAGTCATATTCGTTTGTTTATTCTAGTTTGTCAATTCAATCACTACAGGAGCGGTCTTCTTTAACTTAACGCCACTTCCTGCAATATTAGTATTGATATCAAAAATTTGTACCGCTTCTCCACGACCGGCGCGACGTAAAGCAGCTTTGGCCTGTGCGTTCAGGGACGTACCATTCACGCGAACGGTAGGCTGTCCAGAAACTTTAAAGCTAAATCCGGTCACACGAAGGTTCAAGTCGAAGTCGAAATCTTCCAACAACGCACCAATACTTGAGATCTCAAGACCTTCGCGCTGCATGCGAACGATTCCGGTTTCTCCACGCACCGATCCTACCGGTGCAGGGATGTCTTTAATACGAAATTCTGAAGTAGTGTTTATAGCTTGGCCGTCAGGTAACGTTCCTCTCGCCGAAATATTAACAGTTCTTCCGGTTCCGGGACGCATTACATATTTACTACCAGACACTTTTGAAAGTCCGCTAGCAGAAGCAGAAACCTTATTATCCGGAATTCCGGGAATAGAGATCGTCATTGGGTTATCCACCCCACGGTATACAACGTTCATCTTATCTGCAGAAATAACAGCTGCATTGGGCTTAGAAATAGTTGCGAAGCCTGTTTTTACAGGAACCTCAACTTTTTCTCCACCTTCACCATATACAAGCATTCCTTCAATTTTGTGATCTCCAGGGCTACCAGCGCCTACGTTTAATACAACACGCCCACCTTGAACAGAATATTGATCTTCTGAAAGAGGTCGTCCGTCTAGCGTAAGATTTACTTCCTGAGGAACCGTACTAGCATCGGTACGACCCAACATGATCGCTCCGTTAAAGGTTTCTCCTGAATAGTATGCAGATTTTTCCACATCCATGATCGTAGAGTAGTTGCTAAAAGAAAGTGCTGCCGCTTGTTGACCGGACAACATTTTCTGAAGGATTTCACTCTTGTTCGTTTTTACATCATTCTGAATAGAGGTCATCTTTGTTAAAGAAGCAATCAATGGGAAACCTTCGTAGTGGTAGTTTAACCAGTCTTGTTTTGTTCCGTCACGATTTTCTTCTTGTCCGGTATCGAAATTTTCTTCAATACTTGCTCTGATCTCTCCTACTCCGGCTACTTTTTTTGCAACCGCAGTGTCAGAAAGGATTTCCATCATGCCACTTTTGTAGGCATTCATCTTATCAATGAATTCTTGGCCCTCGGGCTTTAGGTTGTCACCTCTAAAAAATAAATTATTGAAGTAATCGGGTTTATCCATTACTTCGTAATCTTGAGGATCTTCTACATTCGCTACAGCGCCTGCTTTTAAACTCTCTAAGTAGGTATCGAGTTCTGCAGAGATCGTAGCAATCTCTTGTGCTTTGGCCTCTACGGCCGCATATTGTTCGGGCTCATCACTAGCTTTGGTCGCTAATCCATCCATAAAGGCTTGGTTACGCTGACCTGCTTGTGTATTTGCTGAGCTGATCTTTTCGTTTAGAAGTCCGAAGGCAGAAAGTACCTCCTTAGACATATTAAGTGCGAGCATCGCGATGAATACCAAGTACATTAGGTTAATCATCTTCTGCCGCGGGGATAATGTTCCTTTAGCCATCTTTAGTTTTTTGAATTAATAAAAATATCTAAGGGAACCTTAGTTTCGGTTCATTGCAGAAAGCATTCCACCATACACTCCGTTTAAGGAAGAAAGGTTTGAAGCCAAGTGCTCCATCTGTTGCTTTAACTGTGCTGCATTTTCAGCAACTTGTTCGTTTACTTCTGCTTGACGGCTTGTAGATTCAACTTGAACCTTGTACAAGCTGTTTAACGATTCCATTTGAGCTGCCGCTAGGGCCATCTCTTCGCTATATTTCTTCGTAGAAGACATCGCTTCTGCCGTAGGAGCCATACTTTTAGCAGCACCTTCGAAAGAACGAATACTATCTCCTAGGCTGCTCATCAATTCAGAGTCGATTTTTGCTTCCTTCAACATCGCATCTAATTTCTTAGACAAGATTCCTTGCGCATCTTTAGGCTCTTCTTTCTTAGTCATTGCCTTTCCGCCTGCTAATTCAGGATATACTAGAGACCAGTCAAGATCATCTTCAACCGGTTCAAAAGCAGAGATCGCAAAAATGATCGCTTCCGTAATAAGACCAATGGCCAAAAGAATACCTCCATTTAAAGGGCCTAGTTCCCAGTGAAGGATTTTGAAAAGTGCTCCTAAGATTACAATAGAAGCCCCAAGGCCATAGGCCATGTTAAAAAGTCGTTTTGATGATTTAGACTGTGCCATAATACATTCGTTTTTTAGTTAAGTTAAGTAGTAGTTAAGATTGAGTTCTTTGATATTGTCTAGACGCCTATCGTGCGTCGCCATAAGCTTGATTTAGGGTTACATCAGTTCCCATGTAGTCTTGTACTGTTCTGAAGCCAATATAACTTCGAGCGGAATCTGCATATTCGTAGTCACGAGTACTTACTTGTAAGAAATACGCCACGTCTTTCCACGATCCTCCACGCACTACTTTGCGCATGTTCTCATCGTCATTTACGTTTGGATTCATTGTTGACGTATATTCATAAGCTGCAGGATCGTAAGAGGAGGCTACCCATTCGCTCACATTCCCTGCCATGTTGTACAAATTGAAGTCGTTAGGCTCGTAGGCGTCAGCTTCTACTGTGTACAAAGCTTGATCTGCCGCATAGTCTCCACGTAACGGCTTAAAGTTTGCCATGAAACAACCGCGGTCGTTCTTAGCATAGGGCCCACCCCATGGGAAGGTACCTGATTCCAATCCACCGCGCGCTGCATATTCCCATTCTGCTTCTCCAGGAAGACGGAACGAGTTTACGTGTTGACGACGACGTGATTTTTGATATGAGTTTTTGTACAAGGTTCTCCAAGCACAAAAAGCTTTCGCTTGTTTCCAATTTACACCCACCACCGGATAATCTCCATACGCCTCATGCCAAAAATAGTCGTTGTGCATGGGCTCGTTATAAGAATAGTTGAAGTCTTTGATCCAAACGGTAGTATCGGGATATACCATGACCTCTTCTTTCTTTATGAAATCTGAACGCTTGCCATTTGCTCTAGCCGCTGATTGGATGTCCATATAGGTATATTGGAACTTGAGTTTGTTTACGTCAATAGTACGTTGCCCGTTATACGCTTCTTCCGCAGGAATATACATAGTATCCATCACTTCGGCATAGTACATATCTGGATACTCTTCAGTATCCCAAACAAGATCTATATCACGGTTGATCTTACGTCCGGCATAAAAATCCTCACCCATTCCATAGTAATTGTCGTACATGTACTGTTCGTAAGGGGTCATATCTTCTTCTCCACCTTCTTGATCTACAAAGGCGTATTCTCCGATCCCATCTTCACCGGGTGCTGCTCCTACTTCATCTGCGAGGATAGCGAGCTTTAAACGTACCGTAGAATCACGGACCCATTCCACAAATTGCCGGTATTCAGCATTTGTGATTTCTGTTTCATCCATATAGAAAGAACGCACCGTAACCGTTTTGGTTGGAGCGTCATTTACTGCTACAAAATCATCATCAGCTTTACCCATGATGAAAGAACCACCAGGGATCAATGTCATACCGTAAGGCTTTTCGGGGTGCCATTTTTTCCCTTTGGCTCCCACCAATTCACCTCTGTCTCCAGCATTACAACTTAATAATAAGGACAGAATCGCAATGAATGCAATCGACTTCTTCATAGGTATTTAGGTTAAATTTTGTCAGATTCAAGGGCGTAAACCTATCTATAAAATTTCAAAAAAGCAACAATTTTATAAAAAAACGCTTGAACCTGAATGTACTTAGTTCGCTAGGTTATACTTCATTTTTTCGGCGGGCTTTCCACCATCTTTCAGGAATTTCCTGATTCGTTGCACCCAAATAATCGTCATAAGTGCAAGGTAATAACGTTCTTCTTTTTAATTTATTATTAACATTCGAAATAAACGGCAACTCCATCCACCATCGTCCGGTTTTCTTACTCTTTTTAAAGACCAGCACCGTTTCTTCCACCGGAACTTGATACGTTATATAATGAGTGTCATCAGAAAAGTCTTCATCAGCGATCCTGAAATTTACTCCCTCGATAAAGTACCACAACACCTGTGCTAACAACATGGCTCCGGAATTCATTCGTTCTAACGAACTCATTTCAAAAATTCCGAAGGACGAGACCCGATTGCTTATTCCGGCATACCGCGCTAATGCACATACCTCTCGGCCGTCTAAACCATTGGGACTCGTATTATGATAACTCATTTCGGCACTTTTTATTGCTGAAATGTCCAAGGTTACGATATCTGCCGCACGCATAATAGGCTCTACAGAAGTGATATCCTTTGTGACCTCTCCCAATCGATACGCGTCAAAGAACAATTTTTCCATCAAGGTGATTTCTGCCGCCGGATTGAAATACGACTGATACCCCAACACACTATAATTAAAAAGATTGTAGGGCTTCTCTACGATAATCTTTCCCACATACGAAGTGTTTGAGATCGGTTTTTCGGCATCGCCTAAATCGAATCTACTATCAATATTCACCATGTTCACCATTTCTCCTACTTCATCGTACGAGCGATACAGGGAAAACACCAGATCTTGACTTCCGCCCAAGACCAACGGAATAATATTTTTTTTGAGAAGTGCCGAAACAACCGTCCGCACAGCAAAATAGGTGTCTTGCACCGCTTCACCGGCTTCAATGTTTCCTAGATCAACAATGGAAGTTGACCAATTCCCGGGATATAGTTGATACAAGCTTTTTCGAACGGCCTCGAATTGCGGAGTACCCCCTATGTAGTTAACATCATTGCGCTGTTCCTGAATGCCAAGGAGTGCAAAGCGCGTATTTTTTAACGGTGGTAATTCGCCCGCTTTGGCGTGAATCTGAATTTGCTTTCCGAGTACTCCCTCAGGCAGTATTTCTCGATGAGCCACAACAGATTTTGGGACGGGAGCAAGAAATTCGATCATTTTTTCTTTGCGGTACTTTTACGCTTTCGGGTTTTCTTTTTTGGTGCTTTCTTTTCTAACAGTTCTTGCGCCTCCTCCAACGTCATTTTATCTGCTTTGGTGGTCTTTGGAAGTTCAATTTTCGTCTTTCCTTTGATCAATTTGAATCGACCCCAACGCGCTTTTTCCAATCGGATACCTTCGTCAGGCCATTCGTTGATCAATTTATCGATCTCTTTCTGTTTCTTGTCTTCGATAAGCTGAATAATATCTTCTTCGGAAAGGTTATCGAAATCATATTTCTTATTCACATTAATGAACATGTCGTTCCACTTGATAAACGGACCGAAACGTCCTTTTCCTTTCTGAACCGGAAGCCCTTCGTATTCGTAAATAGGGGCGTCCGCTTTTTTCTTCTCTTCAATAAGTTCTTTCGCCAAAGCCATATCCACATCCAACGGATCTTTTCCTTTAGGGAGTGAAATGAATTTCTTTCCGAAGCGAACATAAGGCCCATATCGCCCATTATTGACTTCCACCTCTTCCCCATCGTACACTCCTAAGGTCTTTGGAAGCTTGAATAAGTCTAACACCTCTTCAAAGGTTACTAGGTGCAATTGTTGGTCGGGTCGCAAACTGGCAAATTTCTTCTCTTCATCGTCAGGTGCTCCAATCTGAGCCATAGGCCCATATTTTCCAAGACGCACTAGCACCGGGCGTCCGCTTTCAGGATCTTCTCCTAAAATACGCTCTCCGCTTTCACGATCGGCATTCTCTTGTACGTCTTCCACATGCGGATGAAATTTCTTATAGAAATCTTTCATCATCTGTGTCCATTCTTCTTTCCCTTCGGCAATATCGTCAAAGTCCTCTTCCACTTTGGCGGTAAAGTTATAATCGAGAATATTTCCGAAGTGCTCCACCAAGAAATCATTCACGATCATCCCAATATCTGTAGGCACTAATTTTCCCTTATCGCTTCCTACAGTTTCTGTCAATTCCTTTTGCTTGAGCGCACCGTCTTCTAACACCATTTGCAGGTAGGCCCTTGGCTCACCTTCAACGGTACCTTTTTCCACATAATTTCTACTGATGATCGTAGATATGGTAGGCGCATAAGTAGAAGGTCGACCAATACCTAGTTCTTCCAGCTGCTTTACCAAGGATGCTTCCGTGAAACGATATGGAGGTCTCGTAAATCGCTGTGTTGCGGTAATGTATTCATTATTTAAGGATTCTCCTTCAGAAAGATGTGGCAACATACCGTCTTGTTCTTCATCTTCGGTATCGGTTCCTTCCAAATACACTTTCAAGAACCCATCGAATTTGATCATCTCCCCATTGGCGTGAAACTGTTCTTCTACAGGTTGCGCCCCTTTGATCTCAATTTTAACTTGCGTGCGCTCTAATTGCGCATCGCTCATTTGAGAGGCAATGGTACGTTTCCAGATCAGGTCGTACAATCGTTCCTGATCCCGATCGCCACTGATGGAGTGCTTGCTCATATCGGTCGGTCGAATGGCCTCGTGCGCTTCTTGCGCCCCTTTGGATTTCCCTTTATAATTTCGGGGTTTGCTGTATTTTGATCCGTAGGATGTTTCGATTTCTTTCTGAGCTGCATTTCTAGCATCTTGCGACAGGTTTACACTATCAGTACGCATGTAAGTGATAAGTCCGGCTTCGTACAAACGCTGTGCAATGGTCATGGTTTTCCCTACCGAAAAATATAGCTTTCGAGAGGCCTCCTGTTGCAACGTACTTGTGGTAAACGGCGCTGCGGGTGATTTTTTAGCCGGTTTTTTAGTGAGTTCGGCAATGGAATACTCAGCCCCTTTGTTGCGTTCAAGGAAAGTTTTTGCCGCGGCTTCCGTTTCAATATTTTTAGGAAGTTTGGCTTTAAAAGAGTTTCCTTCTTCCGTAAGAAATACCGCATCTACGCGGTAGGATGCTTGCGGTGTAAACGCTTCGATATCGCGCTCGCGTTCAACAATGAGTCGCACAGCAACACTTTGCACACGTCCGGCTGAGAGTCCGCCTTTCACCTTTCGCCACAACACCGGAGACAGCTCATACCCTACCAAACGGTCTAAGACGCGTCTGGCTTGTTGCGCGTTGACCAAGTTATAATCAATACGACGTGGATTCTCAATCGCCTTTAAAATTGCTGTTTTGGTAATTTCATGAAAGACGATACGCTTGGTGTTGGCATCAGAGAGATCCAACTCTTCGGCTAAGTGCCACGCAATGGCTTCTCCTTCTCGATCTTCATCACTCGCCAACCAGATAGTATCTGCCTTTTTAGCCAAGGCTTTGAGTTCTTTAACCAAACTCTTCTTATCTGGTGACACTATATATTTAGGTGTAAAATCCCCTTCTGTATCTACGCCCAATTCTTTAGAAGGCAGATCTGCTATATGCCCAAAACTTGAAGTTACTTTGAAATCTTTTCCGAGAAACTTTTCAATGGTTTTGGCTTTCGCAGGGGACTCCACTATCACTAAATTCTTTGCCATCGTCAACTTTTTAGGAGTACAAAAGTATAGGATTTTTTTAAATACATCGCTGTGAATACAAAAAGCCCGCAACATATGCGGGCTTTCTATCTAGGTATTTCACTTCTAAAGGATACTAAACTTTACTTTTCTTATTTCATAAAAGCATTTAAAAGATGCCGAATTTGAGAAAGGTTGCGTTAATTTTTTTATTTCTTTTACATTGAATGATGAGACTTATATGATGACACGTGTTCACATCCAATACATTTTCCGGTTATTGTTGCTACTGTTCTTTTGCTTCGGAAGTACGATCACCTCTACTTCCTGCAGCGACACACATGATTATTCGCAAGTTGCTGCTTTTACAGAAGACGGCACCGTTTATTGTGTCATAGAAATTCCGGCGGGAACGAATAAAAAGATTGAATTCAATAAAATGACGAAAAAATTTGAGGTCGATCAACGCAATGGCAGGGATCGTATCATCAACTTTCTTCCGTATCCTACCAATTACGGTTTTATACCGAACACACTTTTAGATCCTGAAGAAGGTGGCGACGGAGATGCGATCGACGTACTTATTCTAGCGGAAACCCTCCCAACGGGAACCGTGATTGAAGCTTTCCCCATAGCAATACTTCATTTAAGGGATGATGGCGAAAACGACTATAAAATTTTGGCAAGTCCAAAAGACGCACGGCTTCGGTTAGTTCCTGAAATGAGTTTAGCGGAATTGCAAAAAACCCAAGCAAATCTACTCCTATTACTGGAGCAATGGTTTTTGCACTACGATCCCGAGCAGCCCGCTACTGCAAACGGCTGGGGGAATGAAAAAGAAGCGATACGCTACATTAGATCGGCACGTCGGTAGGAACTTGAAGTGATTCTTTGGAAGCTTCCGGAAAACCAATCGTTTCTTTGTAGAGATAATACATAGGAATGTGTACAAAATAAGCGGTGACGATCACACCGATAAAACAGGCGATAATCCCCAATTGTGCAATCATCGAGGAAATGATGATCAACCCAAAGATGATGAGCCAAAAACGGTTGCCTAACTTAAAACTTGCTTTGATGGTTTCTGACACAGATAATTCAGAATTGAACGCAAAGATCGGAGCGATAAGCTGTAACGGTACCATCACATAAAAAATTGGCAAATAACACAGCAATGCCGCGAGAATGGCAATTCCGAAGACCGCCAAATTCAATACCAACAATTTTCCAAAATTGCCTTTCAGATAGACAAAATAACCACCCGTATCTTCGTTGGTTTTCAGATCGGCATTTTTCATCACACGGTAAAAATGCAGATTGATCGCAAATACGAAGATCTGCATCACAAAACTCAACACTAAGATCAACAGGGCGTAACCCACAATCACAGCGGGAGCGTAGTCAAAGGACGGTTCATAGCCATACTGACTGGCTTCAAAGGCTTCGATATAAAAGGGGATCATTGGAATATATACGATCACGATAAACGGAAACACAAACGCCATGCTTATCAATCCGTGTATCAACCCTTGCGACCAAACGTCTTTGAACAAGTTAAAACTTTTGGTGAGGATATCGCCGAAGTCTGGCTTCTGAGCGCTTTCTATCCGCTTGAAAATAGGATGCTCCATGAGGTATAGGGTTGGTAGTTGAAGCCATAAAAGTATGAAAAAGAAATCTGCCATTTTGACACAAACGTAAATTTAATTGTATCTTTGCTGATTCAATTGAAAGCTGAAGTACACAGACCAATTTATGGAGACGCAAGAGAAGATTATTGACGAAAACAAGCAGGGTGAAGCCTTAATGCGCCATCCCAAAATATCGAATAGCCGAAAACTTTACATTGAAAGTTACGGGTGTCAGATGAATTTTAGCGATAGCGAGATCGTTGCTTCTATCCTTGCCGAGCAAGGGTTCAATACCACGCAAAAAATGGAGGAGGCCGATCTAGTATTGGTAAACACCTGTTCTATTCGCGACAAAGCGGAGCAAACCGTTCGGAAGCGACTGGAAAAATACAATGCCGTTAAAAAACAACACAATCCCAATATGAAGGTTGGGGTCTTGGGCTGTATGGCAGAACGCTTGAAAAGTAAATTTTTAGAGGAAGAGAAAATTGTAGACATGGTCGTAGGTCCTGATGCCTACAAAGATCTTCCGAATCTTCTGGAAGAAGTTGAAGCAGGTCGCGATGCGGTAAATGTCATCTTATCTAAAGAAGAAACCTATGGTGATGTGGCGCCCGTTCGTTTGGGCGGAAATGGCGTAACAGCCTTCGTTAGTATCACCAGAGGTTGCGATAATATGTGTACGTTTTGTGTGGTACCATTCACCCGGGGACGCGAGCGTAGCAGAAACCCGTTGAGCATCATTGACGAGGTAAACGACCTTGCCGAAAAAGGGTATAAAGAAATTACGCTCTTAGGACAGAATGTAGATAGCTACTTGTGGTATGGGGGCGGACTCAAAAAGGACTTCAAAAATGCCAGCGACATGCAAAAGGCCACGGCGACGAATTTCGCTCAACTATTAGAGTTGGTCGCACAAGCACAACCCAAAATGCGTATTCGTTTTTCCACGAGCAACCCGCAAGATATGACGGAAGACGTGCTGCACAGCATGGCAAAATACCCCAACATTTGCAACTACATTCACTTACCGGTGCAAAGCGGAAGCACTCGTATTTTGAAAGAGATGAATCGCCAACACACCCGCGAGGAGTATATGGAGCTGATCGACAAGATTCGTAAGATTCTTCCTAATTGCGCCATCTCTCAAGATATGATCTCAGGTTTTCCTACAGAAACAGAAGAAGACCATCAAGATACCTTAAGCCTGATGGAGTATGTGAAGTATGATTTTGGATTTATGTTTATGTATTCGGAACGCCCCGGAACGATGGCCGCTAGAAAACTAGAAGACGACGTACCCGAAGAAGTAAAAAAGAGACGTCTGATCGAAATTGTAGACCTTCAGCAGAAACACAGTGCCTATCGTACTCAAGAATTTGTTGGGAAAACAGTGGAAGTTTTGATTGAAAAAGAATCGCGAAAAAGTGAGGCCGAATGGAGCGGCCGCACAGAACAAAATACCGTGGCAGTCTTCCCGAAGGAACATTATAAGGTAGGCGACTTTGTGATGGTAAAAATAGAAGATTGTACAACTGCCACCTTATTGGGGAAGGCCGTAGGATATTCAGAAAACAACTAAGTATTTATGAAAATAATCAGTCAAATTAGTATTATTCTAAGTTTGCTATTAATGACGAGTTGCGGCTCTGATGAGAGTGATATAGTGGATGACACAACGAGTCCCCTCCCTGAATCGGGAATCTCAAGATATTTCTACGAATCTGGCCCTCCAACTAATACTTATATAGAGTTAGAGTTCGAAGACCCAGATTTTATTTCTAAAAGGTATTATTTTGGAATGCCTGATTCCAGATTTTACAATCTGTATAGTTATGATTCAGAGGGGAAGCTTACTGGAGCTGACTTCTATAATAACGCTGGTGAGTTTGAATCACCGGTCTATAAAATAGAATACGACGGCACTCGACTTAAAAAAGTGCTTCTCTTTAGTATGGGGCCAGACGACCCGATAGAGATCGAAGTGACCTATTCGGGTAATGAAATTTCATTTCTCAAAACCGACGACGGGAGGGTCGCCAGTATGTTGTTTGATGGTGATCGATTAGTAGCCACATCTCACGAAGCAATGCCAGAATTTTTCAAAACGACTGAATTAATTTATGATGATAGCGGTGAGCTTATTCAAATTAACAATTATAACAATGGGAATCCTTATTATCAACTGTCCTTCGAGCAGTCAGATGTCGCCAATCCTTTGTACAACTTTCACAACAAAAATGCAATCGCTTTTTATGCCGTAAACATATTTGATATTGACTTTGATGGAGATTACAATCCGTATTTAAAAAATCTTTTAATCCGCAAGACGGAATCTGCCGCAGGCACTGATTTGACTAGCGAATATAATATAACTCGTGATGCAACTGGATTACCTGAAAAAATTGAAGTGTACAAAGATGGCACGTTGAGCAGCACACAGCGATTTGAATATTAGGACTAACATTTACTTAAAAAGAAATGGAAAGCGTACAAGCGGTTAAACAACGTTTTGGAATTATAGGAAGTGATGAAAAACTGGATCGGTCTATCGAGAAAGCCATTCGCGTGGCCCCTACTGATATTTCGGTGTTGGTTACCGGAGAAAGTGGCGTAGGGAAAGAAAGTATTCCGCGGATCATTCATTCACTTTCCCATCGCAAACACAATAAATATATTGCCGTAAACTGTGGTGCCATTCCGGAAGGAACGATCGACAGTGAACTATTTGGCCACGAAAAAGGAGCATTTACCGGCGCTACCGCCACGCGTAGCGGATATTTTGAAGTCGCCGACGGCGGAACCATTTTCTTGGATGAAGTAGGTGAACTTCCGCTTCCCACGCAGGTGCGATTGCTTCGTATTTTAGAAAACGGTGAGTTTTTGAAAGTGGGTTCTTCTAAAACACAAAAGACCGATGTCCGCATTGTCGCTGCCACCAACGTGAATATGGCAGAAGCCATTTCCAAAGGAAAATTCAGAGAAGATCTATATTACCGATTAAGCACCGTGGAGATCAACCTACCGCCACTTCGAAACCGAGGCGAAGATATTCACTTGTTGTTCCGAAAGTTTGCTGCCGACTTTTCACAGAAGTACAAAATGCCCACCATTCGCTTGGACGACACGGCTGTTCGCTTGTTGCTGAAATATCATTGGGGTGGAAACATTCGCCAGTTACGCAACATCACCGAACAAATTTCGGTACTGGAACAGGAGCGTCAAATCTCTTATGACACGCTTCGGAATTACCTCCCGGACGTAGGCAGTAACCTGCCTGCCGTCATTCAGCAGAAAAAACAAGAAAGTGATTTTAGCAGCGAGCGGGAAATCTTGTATAAAGTATTATTTGACATGCAACGCGACGTCAACGACCTTAAAAAACTTACCCTCGAGTTGATGAAGAACGGCAATGCAAAAGATGTACAAGAGGAGAATTCTTCGTTGATCAATAAGATCTATGCGGAAAATAATACGTACAAAGATGAGTTATCTTCTATGGTAGATGCAGATACCGAAGACGATGCGCATGATGTCGAGGTATTGAGCATTCCGGAACCGTCTTCCGAAGCCAAAAATCGGTATGATTTTGCGGAAGATATTGAAGAAGAGGAAAGTCTTTCATTACAGGACAAAGAACTGGAACTGATCAAAAAATCCCTCGAAAAAAACAACGGAAAACGCAAGGCTGCCGCCGAAGAACTAGGCATTAGCGAGCGAACACTATACCGAAAAATCAAACAATACAACCTATAAACGTATGCGTAAACTGAAGCATTTTGCACTTCTTCTTTTTTCCTGTAGCCTCTTACAAGGGTGTGGTGTGTATTCCTTTACGGGTGCCGATGTAGGTTCGGCCACTACCTTTCAAGTGAACAATTTTCTAAACAATGCCCCGATTGTCGAACCGGGGATTGCACGGGATTTCACCATTTTGCTTCAAGACCTTATTCTAACACAAACCAGCCTCGATCTGGTCAATAATGGTGGAGACCTTATTTATGAAGGTGAACTTACCGAATATTACGTATCTCCCATTACGGCAACTGCGCAAAGCACCGCCGCTCAAAACCGATTGACTGTTTCTGTAAACGTTCGTTTTTACAACACCCTCGAGCCTGAAAAAGACTTTGAGCAACGTTTCTCTTTTTACTTTGACTATGCCGGCGGAAATCAATTGACCGGTGCACAATTGGAAAATGCATTGGCAGATATCTTTGAGCGTATTACTCAAGACATTTTCAATAATTCATTAGCAAATTGGTAATGAACAGGGAAACGTATACATACCTGCTGGCGCATCCGCAAGAGATCACTCAAGAACACATGACGGAACTAGAAACCGTCATTAAAAAATTTCCCTATTTCCAATCGGCACGCGCTTTACAACTCAAAGGGCTTAAAAATGAAGGAAGTTACCTCTATAACGAAGCATTAAAACGTACGGCGGCACATACTACCGATCGCGATATTCTTTTTGATTATATCACTTCGGAAGAATTTGTTCAGAATAAAATTTCAGAACAGATCTTGCAACACGACCCTTCTATTAATGAGATTGAAGTAGTGGCGGAAAACGTTTCTGAATCGGTTAGCATTGATTTAGACAATAAAATGAAAGCCGAACTAAAGAAGGCAGAAGCCATCTTAAATCCGGAGCTATTTGAACGCAAAGTAACCTCGGTGGTAAAACTGACGGATGAGTCTAACACGGAAGAGGAAAACACACCTTCTGAACCTGGAGAAACCCTCGAACCGGAAGCACCCCTCCCCTTTACCAAAGGAGACACCCACTCTTTCGCAGAATGGTTAAAACTCACAAAGGCAGACCCCATTGAAAGAAACGAAACTACTGAAGAGGCTTCCGTTTCTGACGAAGAAAAAGCTCGAAAGTTTGCGCTCATTGACAAATTCATTCAAGAAACACCAAAATTAGAGCCAACATCGCGACCTCCGGAAGGCACTAAAAACTTGGCCAAGCCATTTACGAAACCTCAGGAATCCTTGATGACAGAGACCTTAGCAAAGGTTTATCTTCAGCAGAAAAACTATAAAAAAGCGATTCAGGCCTATAAAATTTTAATTTTGAAAAATCCCGAAAAAAGTGGTTT
>DFVG01000028.1:0-712 GCA_002379985.1 Flavobacteriaceae bacterium UBA4166 | reverse complement strand
GAAAAATCCCGAAAAAAGTGGTTTCTTTGCAGACCAAATTCGGGCAATCGAAAAATTACAGGAAAATAATACAGATAAAGAATGAGCACATTCACAATTTTTTTAGTTTTAATAGTTATCGTAGCATTTTTGCTAGTGGTAGTGATCATGGTGCAAAACCCTAAAGGTGGAGGTTTATCCTCTTCTCTTGGTGGTGGCGGTCAACAAATTGGTGGCGTACAGAAAACAAACGACTTTTTAGACAAAAGTACCTGGACACTGGCAACCGCTTTATTAGTACTTATCCTAATTAGTAATGTTTCTATAATGGATGGTAATAATGGTTTTGGAGATTCTAAAATCTTTGATGAAGACGAAGTAGAAAATGCTTTACCTGAAGCCACTCCAGCTCCAGCACAGCAAAATGAACAAACTCAAACTGCTCCTGCTGCAGATAGCGCTCAGTAAAAAAATAAACCCATTTATAATAAAATGCCAGCTTGTCACAAAGCTGGCATTTTTTATTTATTAATGTCAGCTTTTTTTGAGTGGCATAATTTTCGAAATATTCAACAACGAATATTTAAAATTAATTAATCAAAATAAATTTAAAGAAAATGTCTGAAAAAATGCAAAAAGAAAAATATGAAGTAGGATTTGCTTTTGATGCTGACGGAGATAGGCTTGGGATTATTGATGAAAATGGTAGAGTTTTAGAAACATATGAAATCTT
>DFVG01000042.1:1085-3623 GCA_002379985.1 Flavobacteriaceae bacterium UBA4166 | reverse complement strand
TCAATTATATTTTTTCTTTGTAAAGACCCTTCGCTTGAAGGGTCTTTTTTATCTTTGAAGGTAAATATAGCATCATGAAAAAACGCATCTTCTTAATTTTCAGTGTCTTTTTGTTGGTTTCTTGTGCCGAATTGCAAGGAGTGATCAACGAACTACCAAATCAAACCGGTATTGATAACAATACCATCGCCTCCGGACTGCGACAAGCTTTGGATTTTGGAATTGACAAACAAGTGACCAAGTTGACGCAAGAAGACGGGTTCTATAGAAATCAATTGGTGAAAATACTACTTCCTGAAGAGCTGCAAAAAGTGGACAAAACGTTGCGAGATATTGGTTTGGGAAGTTTAGCCGATGAAGGCTTAAAATTGATGAACCGGGCTGCAGAAGACGCTGTTAAAGAAGCGACTCCAATTTTCGTAGATGCAGTAAAAGGGATCACCTTTAACGATGCCAAGAATATCTTATTGGGGAATGATCGCGCCGCCACTTCTTATTTGGAAGGCCGTACACGCCAAGCGCTGTATTCCAAATTCAATCCTGTCATTCAAAATTCCTTCTCAAAAGTGGGAGCCGATCAGATTTGGACCAACATTATCAATCGGTACAATGCCATTCCATTTGTAAATCAGGTTAATCCTGATCTTACCGATTATGTTACCGGAGAGGCTTTAGATGGTGTATTTACGATGATCTCGGTAGAAGAAAAAGAAATTCGAACCAAAGTTAGTTCACGAACAACCAACCTGTTGCGACAAGTTTTCGCCTTACAAGATTGATGATCTGTTAACATTTTAACGAATTATGACAGAAAGATTTAACCTTTAGCAAATAGTTAACGAGTTCTTCCCATTTTCTATACTTTCCTACGACTATCTTTGTATCAGAGATTGAAGAAATAGACTATGTTTCAATGGCTTAAAGGAAAAACTAAACTCGACCGTTTGAAAGAACGGTACAGCCACCTCATGAAAAGATCGTTTCGAATAGCCTTACACAACAAGGAAGAAAGTGATCGAATTAACAGGGAGGCTAGAAAGCTATATGAACAAATCAAGTATCTATCGCTTCAAGAGGCTGACAAATAATTTCAGTGTAATTTTCTGAAGTACTGGTACACTTCAGTTGATTTTCCGCCGTACCAACTAAAATATTCTCCATTCACACACAACGTCTTTACGCACAATTCCTTTTCTATTTCTTTGGCTCTTTCTGCCGTAAACGGAAAAGGTTCTGAACTAAGCAATAATAGATCGGCTGCCGACAATTCTTCTTCGGATATTTCCGGATAGCGGTCCTCAGAACACAGATTTTCAAAATGATTACCCTGTAACATATCATCTATGAACGTACCTTTTCCAGCTACCATATACGGGTCTTTCCAAATCAGATAATAAATACGTCTCCACGGTTTGTCTTTCATAAAACGCTGAAACGACTCGCGTTCCTTAGTAATAGTATTAATTAATGAAGTTCCACGACTTTGAATATTGAAAAGTTTGGAAAGCTTTCTAATCAATTCCATGTGAGAGTGGTAATTACTTACATCACTCACCCAGACCGGGGCGATTTCAGAAAGCTGTGTTACCATTTCTTTGGTGTTCTCCTCTTTGTTGGCTACGATAATATCTGGGGAAAGCGCAGCGATTTTATCAAAATGAACGGATTTTGTTCCCCCAACGACTGTTTTTTCCTTCCGAAGAAAATCAGGTTCGACACAAAATTTTGTAATACCCAAAATGTTTTTTTCCAATCCAAGCGCTACCAATAATTGCGTAATGGAGGGAACTAAAGAAACAATGGTACTTGGAGGTTTAGGAAAATGAAGATCTCTATTAAGTTGATCACTACAATGCATCCAACTCAGATTTCATTTCAAGCTGCAACGTTTCTGCTTTTTTTGCAGCGGCTTCTGCAAAATCCCTTTCTGAAGAGGCATAGATAATTCCACGAGAAGAGTTAACAAGTAAGCCTACCTCCTTGGTCATTCCATGCATGCATACTTCTTTTAGGCTACCACCTTGAGCTCCTACTCCCGGAACTAACAAAAAGTGATCTGGCGCTAGCGCTCTAACTTTTTGTAATCTATGCGCCTGAGTGGCTCCTACCACATACATCAACTGTTCTGCATTCCTCCAGCTTTGAGAAGTCGCTACCACATGTTCAAATAGTGTTTGATTTTCGATTCTCTGGGTTTGAAAGTCTTCAGCACCTACATTTGAAGTCAACGCCAACAAAATGGTATGCTTGTTTTCGTATGCTAAAAAAGGTTCTACAGAATCGCGCCCCATGTAAGGTGCAACCGTAATAGAATCAAAATTAAGATCTTCAAAGAAAGCCCGCGCATAACGATCGGCGGTATTCCCAATGTCTCCTCGCTTGGCATCGGCAATGGTAAAAACTTCGGGGTATTCTTGATTGAGATAATCGATGGTTTTCTTTAGCGCTTGCCAGCCCGATACTCCATAGGTTTCATAGAAGGCGATATTGGGTTTATAGGCTACTGCGACATGTTGCGTCGCATCAATGATCGCTTTA
>DFVG01000042.1:580-773 GCA_002379985.1 Flavobacteriaceae bacterium UBA4166 | reverse complement strand
CGTCGCATCAATGATCGCTTTATTAAACGAAAAAATAGGGTCTTCTTCCTCTTGAAGGTGTGGCGGAATTTTGTCTACATCTACGTCGAGTCCTACACATAAAAAAGATTCTTTTTTCTTTATCTGAGCAATAAGTTGTTCCCGATTCATAGTTTAAAAAGTTTCGCCGGCTTCTTTTAATTTTTCGGTATTG
>DFVG01000042.1:0-271 GCA_002379985.1 Flavobacteriaceae bacterium UBA4166 | reverse complement strand
GCTTCTTTTAATTTTTCGGTATTGCTTACCAATTGAAGTTCATCGATGATTTTTTGAATATCTCCATCAATGATATTACTTAGATCGTATAGTGTTAAATTGATGCGATGATCGGTCACACGGCCTTGCGGATAGTTATAGGTTCTGATCTTCGCACTACGATCGCCACTGGTCACCATAGAACCTCGTTTCTCGGCGTCTTCTGCTTGTTTTTTTGCCAACTCTAGATCGTAGAGACGTGAGCGCAACACTTTAAAGGCTTTCTCTTTGT
>DFVG01000012.1:12550-12884 GCA_002379985.1 Flavobacteriaceae bacterium UBA4166 | reverse complement strand
GAGAGCAGGTGGTGGAATTGAAGTTGCTTCCGGAGGCGGAACGACAACCTTGACCAACGCCGACTTATTAAATAACAGTACGGCATCTGCTCCTGGTAATGGAGGCGGACTGCATATCACCGGTGGCGACAACAGTACGATCACAGGTGGAACGGTTTCAGGGAACACGGCTTCATTAGAAGGTGGTGGACTATGGAATGGTGCTGGAACGATGACAGTTGACGGAACTTCTATCGATGGAAACACCGCAAGTGGCGCCATGGCCAACGAAGGTGGTGGTGGAATTTTCAACGCTGGCGGAACGCTAGATGTATTGAATGCAACTATTACCAAC
>DFVG01000012.1:514-12167 GCA_002379985.1 Flavobacteriaceae bacterium UBA4166 | reverse complement strand
AACCTTAACGGTAACCGATTCAGATTTCGACGGCAATACTGCAGTAAGAGCTGGAGGTGGAATTGAAGATAATTCGGTTGCTGGAAATCTTCTAACGTTAGACAACATTACCTTGACGAACAACACGGCTGCTGCCGCTCCGGGTAACGGAGGGGGACTTCATATTACAGGTCCTGGTGATTCTGATATTCTTGGCGGAACCGCAACAGGTAACGTTGCTGCTGCCGAAGGAGGAGCCCTTTGGAATGGTACCGGTATCATGACGATCGATGGGATGACCATCGACGGAAATGATGCGCAAGGAGCTGACGCCGATAATGGCGGAGGTGGTGTCTTCAATAATGGAGGTACGGTTGATATTCTTAACGGAACCACAATTACCAATAACCTTGCTTCTGGAACTTCAGGTTCTGGTGGAGGACTGTTGAGTACTGATGGTGATGTTACGATCACCGATTCGTTCTTGGATACCAATTCAGCGAACCGAGCAGGAGGTGCTATCGAGATCATCGAAGGAACCTTGACGATCAATACTTCAGACTTAATAAATAACGATGTGAACGGTACGGCAGGTACAGCGAACCCAGGAAACGGAGGAGCACTGCACGTAACGGGAACTTCAGCAACGATTGATATCATCGAAACTACCGTAGATGGAAACAGTGCCGCTAACGAAGGTGGTGGATTGTGGAACCAAAATGGTTCAACGATGAATGTACTTACTTCTACGGTTTCTAGAAACGATGCTGCCGAAGGTGGTGGTGTCTATAACAATGGAGGTGCGATCACGACCATTGAAAGAAGTACCATTTCAAGTAATACGGCCTCAGCCAATGGTGGTGGTATTACAAACGATGGAGCTAGCTTAGACTTAAATGCGGTAACAGTAGGAGCCAACTCGGCTTCAGGAACTGGTGGAGGTATTCAGAGTAATACAACGACTAGTTTGAAGAACACTATTGTAGCCTTGAATACGGCTGGTAGTGGTGCCGATGTAGCAGGAACATTTACTTCTAACGATTATAACTTGATCGGAACCGATGATACGGATGCGTTCCCTGAAGAAGCCAACGACATTGAAGAAGTAGACCCATTACTTGGGCCGCTTCAAGATAACGGAGGAACTACGGAAACGCACGAACTATTGTTAGGTACACCGGCTTATAACGCAGGAGATCCAGCAGATCTATTTGATGATCAACGTGGTGAGGCTGTATTTGAAGGCATCAGAGATATTGGAGCCTTTGAAGCACAAGATATCTTACTCAGCGTAGCTGATGTTAGTAACGAAGGTGGAATCATTGTATATCCAAACCCATCGCGTGGTTTTGCAACGGTGGCAATTCCGCAGACCTTCGGGACATCGATCCAAATTGTTGTTACCGAATTGGCTTCCGGTAAGCTCATCAAGAATATAACAACCACTGCAGGTCAGCAGGAACTAGATTTCAGCGGATTTGCTAATGGCGTGTACATCATTAACGTGATCTCTGAGCAAAAGAGCTCGGTACACCGTTTGATCTTAGCCCAATAAATTAGTTTAGATTTATTGAAAGAAGCTCTTCCCTTGGGAAGGGCTTCTTTGTTTTTATGAGTTTCAGAAGTAGGAAGGATGTTTTTTATTGCTTCGGAAAGCTATACACGTATCCTAAAGTAAATTCCGTAAAATCGGCCTGGCCACCATTCGCGTTGATATGTGCCCCGAAATATAGGTTGTGTGGCTGAAGCGTATGGGTTCCGAAGAGATAATACTTTAAACCCAGTCGTGCTGAAAGGAGGTGCTTCATCTTAAACTTAGAAGTATATTCTCCCAACACCCAATAGTCAGGAATCTCTCTAGGCGTATTGTCCCAACCTTCGTTGATACGCCAATCAAATCGATAGGAAGGTTTAAAGAGGTTGGCGCCTAGTTGCAATTCAATTCCTATATGATTGAGTAGTAATTCACCATTCAAATGTAAGCCGATGGCGGAAGCGTTCAAAAATGGATTATCTCGCAAGTCTGAAAATTCTTGTCCTTCTCGCACCAAAAACTCATGGTTATTGATGTACTCATAATAATGATCATAATAGCGATAATAGAACCCGATACCGATACGATACGTATTATTCAGAACTTGTCCGTATTCTCCTGAAACCGTATAGACCGGCTTTTGGTCGTTATAGGCATTAGAAAGCACGTTGATACCATACCCAAATCGCGCTGTGAGATAGTGATAACGTGATCGCTGAAAAGAAGGTGTGGTGGTTTGTTGTTCGCGCTTTCCATGTTTAATTTCTGCGGAAAGACTTCCTAAAAACGAATTTAGCCCTTGGTTGGGAAGTCGCGTATGGCCATTGGAATGATGGAAAAATCCGGCTCCTAACTGCCAGTCAATACGGCGGCTTTCAAGAAATCGATACTTAAAAAATACGCGAAACGACCATGTTAGTTTTGTAGTAACCGCTTGATTTCCCGGATTCGTAAGGGTATCAAATTGCCTCGTAAAGTAAGAGGCACCCATTCCCGTAAGTAGGGTAAACCTTCTTTTTTTTGAAGAGAACAATGGAAATTCAGCAATAGGCATGGCTGTGATAGCCACCCCTAAAGCATCGTAATTTCCAAATTCTGAAAGTCCAACACTAAAGCCTACTTTGGGATGATTCAGCCGATAGGCCCATTCTTGTGTAACCTAATCGGTATAACTTCCGTAATGGAAAAAAATGTTCTTTTGGATACCACGCTCCGGGAATCCTTCGTTGGCTTCCGCGGTAATTCCTGCCAAAGCTTCCGTAGTAAAAAAACGTGAATACGCAGTAGATTCCGAAGAAATTTGCGCTGTGAGCGTAGTGCCTAGAAGCATGCTGAATATGAGAGGGGCTACCTTCATTTGGCTCCAAAGAAACAATTTCTATGGAACTTTTAAAAATTAAGATTACATTCGCTGTACCACGTCATATGGAAGCACTCGAACAATTTACTTCAGACTTATCTTCTTTTGCTTGGGGGCTGCCCTTACTTATCTTGTTAATTGGCGGCGGGCTATACTTACTCATTCGAATTAAATTTTTACCCTTCCGATATTTAGGTCATGCCGTCGCTATATTACGCGGACGCTACGATGACGAACACGATGAAGGTGATATCAGTCATTTCCAAGCACTTACTACCGCCCTTTCTGCTACGGTGGGTATGGGAAATATTGCCGGTGTCGCCGTAGCGATTGCCTTGGGAGGTCCCGGAGCTGTGTTTTGGATGTGGGTAAGTGCAGTCATTGGAATGTCTACAAAATTTTTCACAGCGACCTTAGCAGTATTATTTCGAGGTAAAGATTCCGACGGAAAAGTGCAAGGCGGACCTATGTATTTCATTGAAGAGGGCTTAGGAAAACGTTGGAAACCCATGGCTATCTTTTTTAGTATTGCCGGATTGGTGGGAGCTTTGCCCGTTTTTAATGTGAATCAACTAAAGCAAGCATTGAACGATATTGTGATCAAACCGGCAGGTTGGTACGCAGGTTTTACATCAGATATTGTAATAGGAATCGCACTCGCCCTTATTACGGCCATCGTTATTTTAGGTGGTATTTCACGTATCAGTAAAACGGCTGAAAAATTAGTACCCGCCATGGTGGTCCTGTACTTTGTGATGGTGCTCATTATTTTGGGAGTGAATCTCGACGCAGTACCGCAGTATCTAGGCTTGATATTTACGGATGCGTTTTCTGCATCCTTTTACGAGGGCGATGCGTTTTTGGGAGGTGTGGTAGGCGGACTCATACTTTTGGGAATCAAACGTGGGGCTTTTTCAAACGAAGCAGGAATTGGTACGGCACCCATGGCACATGGCGCAGCCAAAACAAAAGAACCTGTACGAGAGGGGTTGGTAGCGATGCTGGGACCGGCCATCGATACACTTATTATTTGTACGTTAACGGCATTGGCCATCTTGGTTACGGGCGTTTGGCAATCAACAGACGACAATGGAGTGTCGCTAACAGCTTCGGCTTTTGAAAACAGTATTCCCTATTTCGGGAAATATGCATTGATGGTTTGTATCGCCGTGTTTAGTATTTCATCCCTGTTTTCCTATTCGTATTATGGTACCAAATGCATGTCGTATCTCTTCGGAACCAAATATAAACATTGGTACAACTATGCATATATCGCAAGTATTTTGGTGGGTGCTACAACAAGTTTAAGCATGATGATCAATTTGATTGATGCCTTCTTTGCCTTCATGGCCATTCCAACAATGACAGCAACATTGTTATTAGCCCCTCGTGTCATTCGAGAAGCAAAATCCTATTTCGCGCGTATGCGGAATAAAAATGTTTAGTACTGCTGAAGAAATTGGTCTAGAAGTGCCGTAGCTTTTTTAGCGCCGCTAGGATTTAAATGACTTTCATTCCAAAAATCGGTCACCTCAAAGTTTAGTGTGTCTTCTTCAATACTGAAAAGTAGAAGGTTATTTTGACGTATTTGTTCGCGTAATACACTATCCCTACGCCTTAGAATGTCAGGATGTCTCTGGGGTAAGTACGAAGTGTACATCGGGGCTTGAAAGACCACCACTTGAATGTTTTGTTTTTGTAAGTAATCGATCATTTCCAGAAAATGGGCCACATTATGGTCAAAAAGATCCTTGTTGGGTATTTTATAGATTTTGAAGCGATCCGATCTTGTAATAGCTTCTTCATCGTACTTCAAACGTTTAAATTTTCCAGCATAATTTAACGTGTCAAAGCCAACATCATTGAAGCCTGCAGGATCTTCATGAGAGTTATAGTAATTGTTTAACCGTTCGATCATGATCGGAGGATTGGCAAAAAACAGCAATTCATCTTTAAAATAGGTTGTCCGTTGATAAGCGTTGACATTGTAGTATAGTAGGGGATAGGCGTGCTTCCAGAAATCAGGACCGTTATGTGGCAATTCAAAGTGACTATAGGACACCTCCAGCACTACGGTGTGAACATTTGGAAGCTTTGGAAGCAATTGTTTTAGTAATGCAAAATCGGTATCGTGATGTTGATTTCCGGAGGCGAGATTTACGGCAGGAAGAGAAAGCATCTTAGCATTAATGGCATCCTTCATTTGTGAAGAACCTAGCAAAACCACTTCAATTGATTCAGTATGATCGTCAAGATAAGGGGCTATATAAGTATAAGAAGTCGGGATGTTGCGCGTCAATCCTTCCACCAAAATTCCTAGTAGTACAATTGGGATAAAAAACCACAATAGCGATATGAAGAAGGAGCGTTTTGTCAAAACTGAAAGTATATAAAAGCCTCCTGAGGCGCTGCATAGCGCACTAAGAGAAATATGAGTACATAATAAACAAGCCATCGCGCCGGCTTGGGTAGCCATCGTTCAAATTCTTGCATGGGGTAGGCGTTATTTCTGAAAAATAATTCTGCAATGATCATAACGGGAAGCACCATGAGCTTCCAACCAATAATGGTGGAGAACTGGTCGTTCATTGTAAAAGAGGCAATACGTTCGAGAATAATCCATACATCTGAAATGGAGGTTGCCCTGAAGAAAATACTTGAAATAGAGGTTATCGTGAAAAAATAAATCAATGAAAATAATCGGTTTTGTTTTGAGAGCCATCCACTTACCGTACGGTGGTGCTGCAGCGGAATCCGTTCGAAGATTAAAATAATTCCATTAAAGATTCCGAAGCAAATAAACGTCCAATTGGCACCATGCCAAAAACCGATCAATGTCATGGTTACTAATAAAGCAGGCATTGTCGACCAGTAATTTAAATTCTTACGATAACGAACTAGAGAAGCGTACACATTCTCAGTAAACCAACGGGTAAGGGTTATATGCCAACGTTGCCAAAATTCAGTGATACTTTTTGCGAGATAGGGGAGGTTGAAGTTCTTGCTCAAACGAAAGCCGAATAATTTTGCAGTTCCGATAGCTATATCAGTATACCCTGAAAAATCACCGTACATCTGAAAGGAGAACAATACAGCTGCATACATCAGCGAAATACTTCCGTAGGCTTCCGGTTGTTCGAAAATGGTGGTCACTGCAACCCCTAAGGTGTCTGCAATCAATATTTTTTTTATCAGTCCCCATAAAATTTGCCGAAGGCCTTCTTTTTGTTGAGACACTTGAAACGATCGTGACTGTTGAAACTGAGGTAATAGTTTTCTTGCCCTTTCAATGGGGCCGGCTACGAGTTGTGGAAAGAAGCTCACAAAACATAAAAATTCTAACAGATTTGAAGAAGCCTCTTGACGACGTCGGTAGACATCAAGGGTGTATCCTAAGGTTTGAAAGGTGTAGAAGCTTAGCCCAACAGGAATTAACACCGTCCATATGGTAAAATCTCCTTCAGGCACGTTCATACTGAAAAGGGTATAGAATTCCGATAGGAAGAAATGGAAATACTTAAAAGTGATGAGAACTCCTAGATTCCAAAGAATACTACCGCCCAGCCATGCCCTTCGTTTCCATAAGGTGTTTGATCGCTGTAGAAAATATCCGGCTCCGAAATCAACCAGACTACTGGCAGCAAGTAAGACTAAAAATCGCCAGTCCCACAACCCATAAAACACATAGCTTGCGCACAATAACAGAATATTTTGGGTGATCCTATGGCGACTTCCGATGCCCCAATAGAGACCGTATACGATCACTAGAAAAAAGCCAAAATCAAATGAATTGAAGAGCACCTATCTACGAGTTGAAGCCTAAAAATAAAAAAAGGCTACCATTTGGTAGCCTTCTGTAATGCGATTTTTTTTAGTTCCCTGTAAGTAGGACATTGTCAATAGCAATATCCTCATCACCTGCATCTAAACTCATTTCAATGCGAATGTCCATAGTAGTTGCTGCTGGTATCGCAAAAGTAGCTCCGTACTGTGTCATTGTGTCTGTAATTTCAGCACCATCTCCATCTCCATCTAGATCGTTATCAATAAGAGGAGCCGTATTAAATTCAGTGCCATCATTTTCAATAGCAAAGAACGTCACCCAAGGCCCACCGTCTAGTCGGTATTGAGCGCGTAAATAATCTAGTTCATCCCAATCCTGGTTAGAGCCATCATCGTCTTCTGCAAAGAAAGCACTGAAATCAAAGTTGGTTAATCCTGATACATCAAATCCAGACCATGTAAGAGAAGCTGGGTTAACGCCAACGGCAGTCACTCCATCAATATCTTGTGCTCCGAAGAACTGCGCGCCTTGTACTCCGCTGATTGCAGCAGAAATGTCGCTCCCATCGGTAATACGGAAATAATCAGTTGTTTCCCCTGCATTGTCAACAAAGGTTGGAACAAAGTCGAAGGTAGCATCTTCAAAATCTTCATCAATCAGTGTAGTGTTAGTGCCAGGACAGCTCGTGTCGCTTTCAAAGGTTCCCGAGAGCGTACCATAGCTAATAGACTCCCATTCCCAGGCGCCTGTAATTTGTGAACAATCATTTCCGCTAGACGTGGGTTCATTATTAAAGATATGAACACCTTCCCAAGTTACGGGCTGTCCGTTGCTCAAAAATCCAACATTGGTGGTGCTACCGTCTCCACTTTCAATGGTACAGGTAGTTAATACACCTGTCGCAGAACAATCAGACTGATACCCAATTCCGTCGGTCGTTGTCGTACCAATGGTACTTTGGGTGGTCATGTTGCTAGTGCCATCTGCAGTCGTAAACATCATATTGAAGGTTTGTGTAGCCCCTTGTCCTACTACCGGATGTCCGTTACACTCAACACATTCCCAAGTACCTGTTACCGGAGTCACCGGAGCACGTTGGGTATGTTTCGCAACAATAATATCTGCATCAAGATCTTTAAAAATAACATTGGTTACCTGTGGTGTCTCGCCGCGTTGGTTTACCGAAAAGTCAAACGACCACTGTGCCGATGCAAAATGTAAATTGTTAATTGCATTTCCGGCCTGTGGAATAGAAACGGCTTTTGCTTCAAATGATTCTCCTGTGTGGGTGGTTAAGGTAGCCACGGGTACCGCCTTGGAAAACGTATTACCATTGGCGGGTATGTTTATAGAAACAACAGCTCTATATTTTGAATCCAATGTGGTGAAAACGCCTTTATATTCCCCAATATTTGTAGCATCTGTAAGGGCATTGGCTTGAAGGGATGCAGACGTAAGTTCTTGCGATGGATCTTCGGGTTGACATGCCACAAATAAAAGGGCTGTCATCAATAATGTAAATGTATATCTCATGTGAAAATTTAGTTTGTACAAAGCAACAAATCCACGTTAAATTGAATGTTACTTCATGATTAATTAAGTATTATGTAAACCTTTATTTTGATGCCTCTAACTTAAACGTATACTCCTGAAACAGTTGTTGCAATATTTTCTCGGAAGCAGATAGATATTCATTGCCTTTTATATCCTTCGAAATTTGCTGACAATATTGGGTCAACGATCCGTCTTCATATCGTTCTACGAGCATGGGGTGGACGTAATAACTTCGACACACAGCTCTGGTGTTCCCTAATGAAGAAGCAGCGGCGTCAAAGGCTTCAAGAATATTTTTCTTGATTTGTTTTTGAGATTCTTCAGGACCCAATTCACAGAGCGTTTCAAAGAAGATTTTAGAGGCGGCCCAAGTCCTGAAATCTTTAGCAGTAAAAAAATCGTCACTGATTTCTTGAATATAATCATTGACCATTCCACTATCAATTTGATGATGTTTACCGTCTTCATCATAATATTTGAAGAGTTCCCAACCGGGAATTTCCTCGCAGGCTAAGACCAGTTTTTGAAGTCGTTTATTCTTCAGCGTTACGGAATGTTCCTTTCCTTTCTTTCCAACAAAGTTGAATTTAATCTTGTTCTTGTACACATCTAGATGTTTTGTACGTAGTGTTGAAAGTCCGTAAGATTTATTCCGCTTTGCGTAATAATCGTTTCCAATTCTAATATGTGTTTCTTCCATCAACCGAATGACCAATGCCAAACACTTACGTTTGGTCATAGTTCTAAGTCGGAGGTCTTTTTCAATTTGTTTCCGGATCTTGGGAAGTGCCTTTCCAAAAACCCCCATTTTCAAGAATTTTGTTTGATTTCGTAATTCTGACCAGTTCGGGTGGTATCGATATTGTTTTCGGTTCTTTTCGTCACGTCCAACTACTTGCAGATGTCCGTTTTCCAGGTGTGTAATGCGTACATCTGTCCAGGCAGGAGGAATGACCAAACGCTTAAAACGATCAATGCTCTTTTTGTTCGTTATCTTTTTGTTCTTTCTGGTGTAGTAAAAACCTCGCCCATGTTTGTGACGTTTGATACTGAGTTTATCTTCGGTAATGTAAACAAGATTCGCAAGGTTAACCGCAGTATCCGGATTTTTGATAATTTTTTTGACCTTGGGAACGCTTATAACCATGACATAAAGATACCATGGCAAAACCTTAAAAACTCTTAAACAAAACCGAAAACTATGCGAAAGTTTATTCGAAGTAACTGAACGTCTCTCCGTCTTTCAAGGAAAGAAGCGTTTCATAGATCAGTTGAATGACATGCTCTACATCATCACGATGTACCATTTCAACGGTAGTATGCATGTACCGCAGCGGAAGAGATATTAACGCACTTGCCACGCCACTACCACTATATGCAAAAGCATCGGTATCCGTACCGGTCGCTCTGGAAAGCGCCGCACGCTGAAAAGGTATGTCCTTGGCTTCCGCTGTTGCTACAATAAGGTCTCTTAATTTTTGTTGTACCGCCGGCGCATAGGCCACTACCGGTCCTTCTCCAATTTTTGCCAACCCCTGCTTTTTCTTATCGATCATAGGAGTAGTGGTGTCATGAGTAACGTCGGTAACGATGGCCACGTTGGGTTGAATGCGTTCTGCGATCATTTGCGCCCCTCTGAGTCCGATTTCCTCTTGCACGGAGTTCGTGATATAGAGGCCAAAGGGTAATTTCTTTTTGTTTTTATGAAGCAATCGCGCCACTTCTGCGATCATAAATCCGCCCATTCTGTTATCGAGCGCCCGGCATACAAATTTGTTATTGTTCAAAATATGAAAGGAATCGGGATAGGTAATCACGCAGCCCACATGTACTCCCAATTTTTCAACTTCCTTTTTATCCTTACATCCAATATCGATAAAAATATTATCCGGTTTTGGAGCTTCCTCTTTCGACTTATTCCGGGTATGAATCGCAGGCCAGCCAAAGACCCCTTTCACAATACCTTCCTTTGTGTGAATGTTGACTACTTTAGAAGGTGCAATTTGATGGTCACTTCCGCCGTTTCTAATAACATATAATAATCCATTGTCACTAATATAATTTACATACCATGAAATTTCATCCGCATGCCCTTCTATAACAACCTTATACTTCGCCTTGGGATTAATGACGCCAACGGCGGTACCATAGGTGTCTGTAATAAATTCATCTACATAGGGCTTCAGATAGTCCATCCACAACTTTTGCCCCTGCCACTCGTAGCCAGTTGGGGCGGCATTGTTCAAATAGTTTTCAAGAAACGTAATAGATTTTTTGGGTAAGATAGAGCCTGCCATAGATTGAATTTTCAGTTGTCATCAAAATTAATCAAATCTTTAGGAGTACTGCAAGCAATTTCTGTAATTTTGGAACGGTTTTCGATACTTCAAGAGCATAGAAAAAGAAATATGAATAAAGCCTTTCATCTTACCTATATACTAATGTGTTTTTGTGTGTTTTCTGTGGGAGCTCAAATTACAGAAGAATACACGGTACAGGAAAATGATACGACGCAGACATTTTATTATATGATCGACGGCGATAGTATTCCTCGAGAGATGATCGATCTCGATGAAGTGATATTGTTAAACAAATTGGAGTTCAATAGTAAGACAGACCGTCGTCGCTATCTAATTTTACGTCGAAAAACTAGAAAAGTTTATCCCTTTGCCAAACTGGCGGCAGAGCGTTTACAGACTATGAACGAGCGTCTTAAAACAATTGAAAAAAATAGTCAGCGTAGAAAATACACCAAACGGATTCAAAAATATATCGAAGACGAATTCTCAGAACGCCTTAAAAAACTAACGCGTACCGAAGGACAAATCTTGGTGAAACTCATTCATCGTCAAACAGGAACGACGGCATTTGATCTGGTGAAAGAGCTGCGTACCGGTTGGCGTGCGTTTTGGTATAATACCACGGCGAGTATGTTTGACATTTCTATAAAGGAGGAGTACCGCCCTTTTGAAGTAAAGGAAGATTACCTTATTGAAGATATTTTGGAGCGATCGTTCCAGGCCAATATTCTCGACCGACAAAAACCGGCGTTTGAAATCGATTACTTAGATCTTACCGCGCATTGGAACAAGAAAACTGTTAATAAGTAATCATATTCCCTCTTGCCTATATAAAAAGTTATCCTTACTTTAGTAGTTCGCTCTTTATTTTTCGGGTGTTTCCACAACCTGCCTTTGGCAGGATTGCGGTCGGGCTTTTCGCGCTACTCGTTTTTACAGAATAAAAACTATGGTAGCCAGCTGCAATCCCTAACACTTTTTTTGTTGGGCTCTTTTATTGAATTTGAGGGGCTTAAATGTGACTTCGAAAAAAGATTAAAAATTATTTTGTTTTTGGTTTGGAAGTTTAAAAAAAGGGGTTGTATATTTGCACCCGCAAAACGGATGAGGGGTCAATGAGATTGGCCTTTTATTTTGAGCGA
>DFVG01000012.1:0-175 GCA_002379985.1 Flavobacteriaceae bacterium UBA4166 | reverse complement strand
AAAAAGTTCATTGAGATATTGAAATTGACAGCGTATGGGTTTTGGGTCATATTAATGATTTAAGACTTATATAGAAAAGAAGAACCAAGCAATACCTGAGAATATCTTTTGAGGGCTTTTGGTCGTGTATGTCTAAATAATTTTTAAGATTATACGATGAAGAGTTTGATCCTGG
>DFVG01000032.1 GCA_002379985.1 Flavobacteriaceae bacterium UBA4166 | reverse complement strand
TGCAGGTTCCGAACCACAATGTCACCGCCTAATTCTCGCTGTATAACCCCTAACAATTGCTCATTGGAAATAGTAATATTATTCTCCCCTTCTTGATAGTAGGCATTCAATGCAATGGGTACTTCCGGTCGGCGTAATTTATGGAGTAGTATTGTAAAACCGTTGGCAGTAACATCGAAGGTGATCTCTTGGGAAGAAGTTTCAGCCAAAATCACCTCTTGCGGCACCGAACCATACGATAGCTGTACAGACGTTGTTCCGTTTATTTCTTTCGAGAACTTTGTCAGAATCCAAAACAACACGGCCAACACTAAAAAGAACAGAAACACCCTAGGCTTGGTATTCTTATAACTGCGGCGTTGTTTTTTGGGGTCTTTCATTGTGTTTAAAATTACTCAAAAAATAGATGAGGAAATTGTGTTTTAGGATCTTTCTTACGCCAAATAATGTGCCAAGTAGACCAAAAAAAGGCATTTCCATAACCGAAAAATTGTATGAACAAAGCCACCACAGACAACCCACCGATATACATACTTCTATTTTGTAAAGAAGACCACAGAAAGACTAATAGTATATAAAATAATAGGGGGATGAGAAATATCCAGTTTACAAAAATCCCCAACCCTATGGAAGCGATCACAAAAAGAATAAAACACGTTGGAAACCAATAGGTGATCTTTGCACTTTTAGGGTGCCAGCTGTTAAGAATAGGCCGTACGAGTCCGAATTTCCTCACTTGAGTATAAAACTTCTTCCAAGAAATACGCCGCTTGTGATAGACCGCTGCATTGGGAATGAAAGCGGTTGTAAAACCGTTCGCTTTAATACGTTGGGACAGGTCAGGATCCTCGCCGGGATGGATGGTGCCAAAGCCACCCGTAGCTTCAAAGGCCTTTTTTGAAATCCCCATATTGAAACTTCTAGGCTCAAAAGAATTGACTCGTTGCTTCTTCCCTCGAATTCCACCTGTGGTAAGAAAAGAGGTCATTACAAAATTAATCGCCTTTTGTAACGGACTAAAACTTTGGTGGGCGGCATCGGCCCCTCCGTAGCAATCAACGTACTGGTCTTCCAGAAAACGATCTACGGTTGGCAAATAAGTTTTCGGCATTAGAATATCAGAATCTAGTATGATAAAGTAGTTTCCGGATGCTCTTTTCATTCCGAAATTTCGAGAATCCCCCGGTCCTGAATTTGATTTGTAAAAATAGGTGATGGGTAGTTGTTTGGAGAATTGCTGAATTACCGCTTCGGAAGTTTCCGAAGAACCATCTTCAACAATAACAATTTCAAAAGGGAGCTTCCAATGGGCTTGAGCGAAACTTTCCAATAATTCCTGAATCTCTTGAGGTCTATTGAAGACAGGAATAATAAACGAATAACGACGTTGCATGCCGTCAAAAATAGCTAAAAAAAAAGCCACCTACCTAATGGTAGATGGCTTTTGGATCTATTTAAAGCGGTTTTACTGCTTAATCACCTTGTACGTTCCAATTTGACCGTTCACAGATACTTGCATAATGTAAGCACCTACCGGTAATCTAGAAACATTCAATTGACCTGAAGTAGCATCCACATTGACATCGATCACTTTTTGACCTACAATGTTAAATACTTGAGCACTTTCAATGGGCTCAACAGATCTTAGATTGATCATATCATTCGCAGGGTTCGGATAGAACTCGAATCCTTGAATGGTATTGTCTGCAGTACTAAGGTTTTCACCATCGATAATAATATCGGTAGCGTCTCCTGAGTTCACTACGAATACATAGTAGGTTTGTCCCGCCGTTGTATTGATAGTGGTTTCAGTACCTGGAAGACACTGGTTAGCCGTTTGATCTACTAACACAAGATCATCTTCGCTAGCATTCTCATCTGGAGCTTCAAACCAGATAACTACACTCGTACCAGAAGGGTTGTCGATAGTTGCAGTTACGCTTCCATCTCCTACAGGTGTAATGTTATACCATACACCAGCAGCACCAGAAATATCACATCCGGTTGGAATACCACCTTCTGTTGTTGCAGCAGGAGTTACTACGCCTGGATCAGTGTAAGGAACACCGGCATCATCAACGTCGATAGAGTTCGCGATCATATCGTTTGGTGGTGCCACAGGAATACAGTCTACATTCAATGAGTAGTTACCCGTTGCGCCTCCAAATCCGTGTACTAATACGTAGTACGTACTGTTTCCGTCACCAGAGAACGTTACTTCCGACTGAAGACCACAAGAGTCATCGTTATCGGTTACACAAACTAGGTTCCCACAGTCACCTGTGTACACTGTTAATTTACTATCGTAATCGGTTCCACCATCACATAGAGAAACTACATAATCTGTTGGGAATCCGAAGTCATCAGTAAATACATACCATTCTCCTGGAGCGGTAATACCCGTAGCACAAACTGGAGAATTGTCTACAGTAGCATCTGAAGTATTTCCAGTTACGGTATCACCACAGTTGATTTCGATAGCTCCTTCACAGAAATCTTCTGTTACAGGACCACAAGTTGCTTCCAAACTAAAGTTACCTGAAGCACTGCCAAATCCTTCGATCATCACATAGTACGTAGAAGTACCATCTGAGATGAATGTAAGTTCTGATTGAAGTCCACAAGAGTCATCATTAGAAGCAATTTCTTCTGAAAGAGTACAGTCTGTAAACACACGGATCAACGAATCATAGTCGGTTCCACCGTCACATAGTGAAAGCGTTACCGCTTCTTGAGAACCGCCTCCTGTAAAGGCATAGAATACATCAGGAGCAGCGTTTCCACCTGAGTCGGTAGCAAACTCTGTACTTCCGGTTACTACATCTCCACACGTTAGATCGTAAGCGTTATCACAAAGATCGTTTGTTGGACAGAACGTGATAGAGAAAGCATCTACAGTACCACTGTCACCACTAGCTGTATCACAAATCTGTAATTGCCAGTCACCTGCGGTATCTTCACCGGCAAAGGTAGCAGCAAAAGAACCTCCTTCAGCTGCATAAGGCCCTGCTCCAAATGGAGTGCTTGCTGCAGTAATATCATCACCGCCATCTTGGAACACAGTTCCATTATAAGCGTCAATAGCGCTACCGCCATTGTTATCACTCAATAATAATTCAGTACCGGCAGGCGATACTAAAGTAATTTCTAAGTCGCCAGACCAACTGTGCGTAATATCGATAGTTACATTATCTAGCATCACAGTACCACCAATTACATTAGAATCCGGCACATTCACTGGAATCAAGTTTGGTGCGGCAGCACAATCCGCTGTGGTCGTTGCACCCGGTCCGTCAATTTCAAACGGTACCGCAGCAGAATCGTACGTGTCACAAGGACCACCACTACCACCTCCGGGTACACCGTCAAGGGAGAACATTCCCAATTCAGATCCCGCAGTGTTGTAAAGCAAAGTCGCTGCACCAGTGGCAGTATCAACAGTGTATACATTACTGTCGCTTGTGGCAAGGTATCCTGCCATGTAAAGCGTGTTATCAAAGTGATCGAAAGATACTTCCTGAGCAAAAGAAATATCAATTCCTAATGGTCCAATTACGGTAGAGGTACCTGTGGTAAGATCTACTGAATATAGGTTATCATCACCTATATCTGCCATGAACGCATTTCCATCGTTATCAATGGCCAACCAGATTCCTAAAGCATTTCCGGTTCCAGAACCAATAGTTGTCAACGTACCTGTAGAAAGATCAACAGAATACAACTGTGTAATCACACCATCAGTACTTGAAGCATACATCGTATCTGTAGTAAAATCCCAAGAAAGTCCGGTTATGGTGTGAGCTGCTAATAGGTTCGTTAGGGGTCCAACTACGGTAGAAGCACCTGTTGTGGTATCTACAGTAATTAATTGGTTTGCTGTAAAATCAAGTGCATATAGTGTTCCACTTCCGTCAAAGTCATCAGCGAAAGGTTGCTCATTCAATCCAGGTCCAATTGGGTTGATTGCAAACGGACCAGCGATTGGCGAAGTTCCAAAAGGGAAGGGTGCTGCTGCTGGGAAAATCTCAGCTACATAGAAATCGGTTGGACCGGTTCCTCCACCACCACCGCCTCCGGATGGGTTAATAGTTACGTCAAATCCACCCCAGTCTACAACAGTTGAAGAATTGAACTCAAAAGTTAAACTTCCGGTAGTTGAGTTAAAGGTCGCAGAACCATTTGAGGCGATCATATCGGGAAGTTCTTCATCTCCTTCATTGGCACCTCCTGAGCTATTATCATAAAGCACGGTTCCTGAAGTATCTGTACCATCGTAAATACGCAGCCAGTCAAATGTTGCGAAAACAGCGAAATATGTAAATTCCACCTCGTCAGCACCATCAAGAGTGGTAGTTGTTACACAACCACAGTTTGGATAATTTCCAGGATCTCCACTATCAAGATCTCCACCTCCTGGTCCTCCCGGATCAAAGAAAAAGTCACCGTTCCCTACAGAAAACGTTTCGGTAGCTCCGGCCGTAGGAATGATATCTGCTTCCGGATTTCTATTTTGCATTCTAAAATGTCCTCTTAGGCGCGTCGCTTCCGCTTCAGAAAGAACATCCATTATACTACCGACATGATTCTTAGCCGCTGCTAATTTGGCCTGAATCTCACCAATGGTGGCTTGAGGAGTACCTTGTCGATTCGTCGCGGCTTGTAATTCTTCCTTTTCAGAAGAAGAAGTCGAGACTATTTGAGCACTCATTGTTCCGACTAAACAGAACAAAAAGCACCATAACAGAGTAATTCTTTTCATAATTAAATTTAAATTTTAGTTAATAAGTCTTAAAAATATCCAAAAAATGCTGAACGACAAAAGAATTTAATCAACTTATTTATTCTTCCGATGTACTTCCTAAAATATCGACCATCATCAAAAAAGCCCATTTATAAATGGGCTTCAAGTAGTTAGATATATTTTTTTGATTATTCCTCCTGTTTTAAAAAAGGTTCCATAACGGCATCACTTACTCCCATGTTAGAGAATCCACCGTCATTGAAAAGGTTTTGCAAGGTAACTCGTTTCGTTAAATCACTAAACAGGGAAATCGTGTAATTGGCGCAGTCCATGGCCGTCGCATTTCCTAAGGGAGACATTTTATCGGCATAGGCAATAAAACCATCAAATCCTTTTACGCCTTGTCCGGCAGTTGTGGGCGTAGGTGACTGCGAAATGGTATTGACGCGCACTTTTTTATCTCTTCCGAAGAAATATCCGAAACTACGTGCAATAGATTCTAAATAGGCCTTGTTATCTGCCATATCATTATAATCTGGAAACACGCGCTGTGCTGCCATATAGGTCAACGCGACGATACTCCCCCACTCGTTCATGGCGTCTTTTTTATAGAGCACCTGCATGGTTTTGTGGAATGACAACGCTGAAACATCCCAACCTTTATGTGTCCAATCGTAATTCGATTCGGTATAGTGCATTCCTTTTCGTACGTTCACCGACATTCCGATACTATGCAGCACGAAATCCAGTTTTCCACCTAAAATCTCCATCGCTTGGGTAACCAAGTTTTCAAGGTCTTCCATATTAGTGGCATCGGCAGGAACAATTTCGGCCCCGGTCTTCTCAGCCAATTCTTTAATTTGCCCCATTCTCATGGCGATTGGCGCATTGGTCAAGACAAATTCACCACCTTCTTCTTTGACGCGCTCAGCGGTTTTCCAAGCAATAGAATGTTCGTCTAAGGCTCCAAATATAATTCCTCTTTTCCCTTTTAATAAATTGTACATATCGTATGGTAGTTTTTCTGAAAGCCCGCCCGTAGGTGGGATTGGTTGTTTCAAATATACATTAATTCAATAATTCTTTGGCATGTGCAATGGCCGAATCACTTAATCGTTTTCCGCCAATCATTTCTGCGATCTCATCGACGCGTTCTTGTGTATTCAGACGCTTCATATGTGTGATCGTTGTCGTGGCGGTTTCTTCCTTGAACACTTTTAAATGATGATTTCCCTTGGCTGCGATCTGCGGAAGATGGGTAATACTCACCAATTGCATGTCGGTGCTCATCTGCTCCATGAGGCGTGCCATCTTTTGTGCGATCTCTCCTGAAACGCCCGTGTCTATTTCGTCGAATATGAGCGTTGGCATTTGTTTGTAACGCGATAAAATTACCTTGACAGCCATCATGATCCGACTCAATTCTCCGCCAGAAGCCACCTTTTTTAAAGGGCCTGGCCGACTTCCCTTATTGGCCGAAAAACGCAACTCCAATTGGTCCATTCCCGTTTCTCTAAACGTATCAACCGCTTCAAGATCAAATTCAAATTGCGCATTGGGGAGTCCTAATTCTGCCAGCAAGGCTTCTAACTCTTTTTTCAAAGAAGGAATAGCCTCTTGCCGCTTCTCGCGCACAGATGTGGCTGTTGCCATAGCCTTCGATTTCCATGAGTCTTGTGCTTCTTTTGCAGTTTCTATTGCTTCGGAAAGGGCTTCGGTATCTTGTTGGGATGCTTCCAGCTCTTGTTGAATTGCAAGTAATTCCTCAATGGTCGCTACCGCATGTTTTTGCTGTAATTGATAAATACGCTGCAAACGGGCGTTGGCTTCAAAGAGGGCTTCAGGATCAACAGAAATATCCTCTCCCAAACGCGCCAAGGTCTCTTCTAAATCTTCCAACTCAATGATTACGCTATGTATTCGTTCCCAGGCTTCATTATATTCCGCCGTAAAACTTTTTAAACGCGCTAACTCTTTACGGGCCTCTTTGGCAGTTTCTAAAACTCCCGCCGGCTCTTGAGATAGTAATTGTACCGTTTTGGCCAGTCCTTCGGTGATAGTTTCTGAATTGTTTAATTTCTCATAGGTGGTTTCTAGCGCTTCTTGATCTACCCCTTTCAACTGGGCATCTTGCAATTCTGTTAACAAGAAGTTTTGATAATCTGCTTCTTTTAATGCTTGTTGTTGTTTTTCCTGAAGCGATTCTAACCGCTTCTTTGTCTCAAGATACCGCTGACGTTCCTCTTGGTATTGCTGCACCAGCTCTAAGCTTCCTGCGAGGGCATCGATCATTTCCAACTGAAAGGTTTCTGAATTGAGACTTAACGTCTCATGCTGACTGTGTATGTCAATCAGGTAAGGCCCTAGGGTCTGTAGCTGCTGTAAGGTAACCGGTGAATCATTAACGAACGCCCTTGACTTTCCGCCCGGTAAAATCTCCCGACGAATGATCGTGTGCGTATCATAATCCATGTCATGCGCTTCAAACAACGCCGCTAAGCGATACTCTGCAACCGCAAACTCTGCTTCAATAATACATTTTTCATCAGGGTTTTTAGCACTATTCAAGTCGGCGCGCTTCCCAAGTAACAACGATAATGCTCCAAGTAAAATAGACTTTCCTGCGCCGGTTTCTCCGGTAATTATGGTAAGTCCGCCCTCCATTTCCACTTGAATGTCTTCAATGAGGGTGTAGTTCTTTATGGTAAGGCGTGTGATCAAGCGGTTGTGGTGTTTAGTAACTTCCTATGTAAAAATACAAGGGTTTTTACTGCGCCGCAAGAAAAAAGTAATTAGTATTTTATTTCGCCCCAATAGGTGTTTTTGGTAGGAGCCATGCGATTTAAGATTTCGGTAAGTCGCGCAATATCTACTTTGGGTCCGCCACTGTAGATTCCGGCGATTTCTTCTGCCTTGGCATCGAAAAAAGTTCGCAGCAAAAAGGAATTTGGACGGCGGTCGTTGATGTTCTTCAACTTTTCCAGTGCTAAGATGATATTTTGTTTTGCATCCAACTGATTTTCCACCATATTGTCCATTCCGAAGCGATGATAATCATACATAGCCGCATGAAATTCAGCATAAACCGTAGATAACAACGCATCATTATACTGGAATCGCGATTGGCGTCCACTAGTTGCTTTCCATCCGGAAAAGTCGGTTACCGAAGCCGTATTGACAATCTGTTTAGCCGTCTGAAAATATTCGATACCACCATTTGCTTCAAACGTATCGGCGTCTAAGCCAATGATCGTATAGACGTGATAGGCCAACACTGAAACCAAATTACTGCTGAACGTATTTGGATTAAAATTTAACGGTTGAAATTCAACATATTCAAAATTGAATTGTTGATCGTTATAATTGTAGATAGGCGAATCATACGTCGATCCATAGACTGGTCTTGATGCCTGTATCTGCAAAGATGCTAAAAAAGTGGTACTATCAAAGCTGGAAACAATAATCGAAAAATTACAATCAATGCGCTCTTGGTTCTTATAAACACGGTTGGTCCAGCGAGTTTGATTGAGAAACTCGGTCAATTGCTGTTCGAGCGTTCTAAAGACCTGAAGATTGGGTTGGCCCGTTTGCACCGCGTCAATGGTCACCGTGGCATTCAATTCTTGTGCTTGTGAACTTAGTACAGCCCCAAAAAATAATAATGTGATTAAAAAATTACGCATAGAAGTGTTCTAGTATGTATTGAAAAATATCGTTCGCAACGTCAATCTTAGGTTTAACTTCAAAAGGCACTACATTATTGTGAACGTCTATTAAGGTCACTTTATTTGTATCTCCCTGAAAGCCGGCCCCCTTGTCTTTGAGCGAATTTAAGACAATTAAATCTAAATTCTTTTTTTTGAGTTTGCTTTTTGCATTGGCGATGCCATCCTCGGTTTCCATGGCAAACCCTACGAGTAGCATTGCTCCCTTTTCCGCTCCCAAGGAAGCTAGGATGTCTTGGGTGCGCTCGAGCTCCAATTGCATTTCCGCTCCTTTCTTTTTTATCTTTTCGGAAGCGATGGTTTTAGGGCGGAAATCAGCTACGGCTGCACTTAAAATGGCAATATCACAACCCTCCTTGTGATCGTGAACTGCTGCATACATGGCTGCTGCAGAAACCACCCGAATAACAGATACCCGGTCGTGTTCCAACGTAAGTTGCGTAGGTCCTGAAACTAACACCACCTCTGCACCTAATTGTGCTGCCGCAGTAGCGAGAGCATATCCCATCTTCCCGCTGGAATGATTTCCGATAAATCGCACAGGATCGATGGCTTCATACGTAGGCCCTGCCGTGATTAAAATGCGTTTATTCTGAAGAGGTAATTTAGATAATAGATCAGTTTCTAAAAAAGTTACAATCGACTCAGGCTCTGCCATTCTTCCTTTCCCTACCAAACCGCTAGCCAACTCCCCATGTTCCGCAGGAATTTGAATATTTCCGTAGGAATCAAGCGTTGTAAACGATTGTTGGGTAGAAGGATGCTCGTACATGTCTAAGTCCATTGCCGGCGCGTAGTACACAGGACACTTCGCTGAAAGGTACGTAGCAAGTAATAGATTATCTGATGCTCCTGAAGCCATTTTAGACATCGTATTGGCTGTTGCCGGAGCAATTAAGAAGAGATCGGCCCAACCTCCCAGTTCCACATGGTTGTTCCAAACAGCACCGTCCCCTTCTTCCTCGTTGGTGAACTCAGACCACACTTCGTTCTTGGAAAGGGTTGATAATGTCAAAGGAGTCACAAAGTCTTTAGCCGCTGGTGTCACAACCACACGAACTTCTGCTCCCTTTTTGATTAGTAAGCGAACTAGGAAAGCGGACTTATAAGCGGCAATACCGGCGGTGATGCCCAGTAGAATTTTTTTACCGCTTAAAACCGACATGAGAATTATTGATTATCCAGATCTTCCTGAGTGTTTCTGTGATAGATCTTATCTTCCAACCACTCTTGGATGGCGATCGCATGAGGTTTTGGCAATCGCTCATAGAATTTAGATACTTCTATTTGCTCCTTGTTTTCAAAAATTTCCTCTAAACTGTCGTTATAGGTAGCAAATTCATCTAATTTTTCAAGCAGTTCCTTTTTGATATCAGCATTGATCTGTACCGCTCTTTTTGCGATAATAGAGATCGCTTCGTAGATGTTATCTGTTGGATCATCCACGCGATTTTTATCAATGGTTACTGTATTGATGGGGGCTTCAGAATTTTTAACGTCGCTCATAATATTACTGCTATTTTTAACTTGTAGGTTCTTGTTCAGCGAGACCTTCATTGATCGCTTCTAAAATTTGATTGGCCTCTTCGCCGTACTCGCCTTCTTGATAATATTTCGTAAAACTGTTGTATTCGTTCTTCGCATCTATAAGTCGTTCCTGAATCAACGATGGTAAACTGTTCACTGCAAACAAATAGGTAGCCTTTAGTTTTCCGAAGGCCGCTTGTTCTCTGTAAATGGAACCCGGATGGTCTGAAATAAAATTCTCAAAACTCTCTATGGCCGGCCGGAAACTTCCTAAGTAGTCTCCCAATTCAAGCATTTGCTCGGCAATTTCAATGTCTTTCTTTTCCAGTTTCTGACGTAGTTCTACAACCAATTCGTTCGCTTCCGCACGGTAATTTGATTCTGGATAGGTATTGACAAATTCCTGCAACTTTTCAAGCGCCGTATTTGTTTCTTCCTGATCGAGTGTATAGCGTGGAGAAAGCTGATAATAGCTTTTCGCCGACTTATACGCAGCGACTTCAGCACTATCACTCTGTGGATAAGAGGTTTTAAATCGATCAAATTGATACCCTGCCAAATAGTAATCCTCTAAATTGTAAAAAGTGTTGGCATATTGAAACATCAATAGTTCCGCTTGTGGTTTTCCGCGGTATATCGGTACGATCTGCTCCATCAACTTCAACGCCTTCTTGTACTTTCCAATGTTGTACAAGCTGTCTGCAAAAGCATATTTTTCAGACGGACTCTCACTGCGGAGCACCGACTGGTATTTGCTGCAAGACCCTAACATCACCGCAACGAAAAGAAAAAACAAAAAGCTTCTCATAGATTTCAAAAACATCGTGCAAAAATAAGGAATTAATGATTATAATAAAAACTTATTATAAAGGCGATTATTGTTTCTGTCTGCCCTTATTTCAAGTAGAAAAATTATCAACAAAAGTAGCGATCTTACCCTGCAATTGAGGCGTGGCCGAAACCAATGGCAAACGCACAACATCCTCACAAATTCCAAGTTTCTTGCAGACCGCCTTAATTCCGGCGGGATTTCCCTCTGCAAAAATAAGATCGATTGCCGGTGCTAATTGATAGTGCTGTGCATACGCTTCGGCAACTTTTCCTGCTAATCCCAAGCGAATCAATTGAGAGAACTCTTTCGGAAATCCTTGTCCGATGACCGAGATCACCCCACTGCCACCCGCTAGCGTCATAGGCAACGCCAACATGTCATCGCCGGAAATCACCATAAAATCGCTTGGGGTGCCGCTGATCAAACGCATGGCTTGAACCAGATCTCCGGCAGCTTCTTTGATACCAATAATGTTTTCAAAATCACGTGCCAATCGAAGCACCGTTTCCGGAAGCATATTGCTGGCCGTTCGCGCCGGAACGTTGTAAAGGATAACAGGAATTGGCGAGGCTTTGGCTATTTGTTTAAAATGCTGATAAATTCCTTCTTGAGTAGGTTTGTTATAGGAAGGAGATACCGAAAGGATTGCCGTAAAAGGAGAAAGATCTGTAGCCTCGATCTCCTCAACAATTGCTTGTGTATTGTTACCGCCCATTCCCAAAACCATAGGCACTCGCCCGGCATTAGAAGCGATCACTGTTTCAATAACAGTTTTCTTTTCGGAAGACGTTAACGTTGCACTTTCCGCCGTGGTTCCTAATAGTACCAGATACTCAATCCCGTGTTCCACTTGATAGTCCACAAGATGCTTCAGTGCATTCACATCCACCAATCCTTCTGCTGTAAAGGGCGTAATTAACGCCACGCCCGTTCCTCTCAGTTTATTCATTTCAATTTGTTTAATACGATCAAATATTTCTTTAATTCTTCTAGATACGAAGCATGCTCCAACGGTGACATATCGATTATTAGATCAAACACTCCCGGAGTGGCATCTTGACAGCCTACCTTGAACTTTGCCTTACTTTTGGACATCAGTAGGTCTAACAAAGGGTGTGAACCAGAATAATACCCTACCAACACATCAAAAGGTCTTTCTAAAAATTCAACAGCATTTACATTACTGATAACACCTTTCCATGTCACGTCCTTATTCGTCATTTGATTGCTTCGCAGACTCGGAGCGCTTTTTTTCACTTCCAAATAAGAAAATACCTTGACGTCTTTTGGTTGTAGCCCAAAAAATTGCCAGCATTCCTGCAAGGGTTCCAAATCTTTAAACACACGCTCATCTACCAAAAATCCTAGCGTTTGCAAGGGATCATTGATGTGAGATGTATCCCGATGCTGCAACAATTGGCGCGTTTGCTTTTGTATCGCCTTTCGTTTTAAACTATTAAATAAGGTCATGTAAGCTGCTTGGATAACAAAAATACAGGAAAGAAGCTACTTCCCTTGTTCTTTAACGGATCATTTGCAAAAAATCCTGCTCTGAAATAATAGGCACCCCCAAATTATCTGCCTTGGTTTTCTTACTAGGCCCCATATTCTCTCCGGCCACGACGTAGGACGTTTTTCCTGAGATACTCCCGGAGACCTTCCCACCGTTATCTTCGATCAATTTTTTTAAATCATTTCGGGACATTTCAAACACCCCAGACACCACAAAGGTTTTTCCGTTTAGAAGATCGGTTTGATCAGCAAGTTTTTCTTCGGAAATAGCCGTTTGCACTCCGTATGCCTGAAGTCGACCCACGATTTCTCGGTTTTCTTCGGAAGCAAAAAAAGCAACAACACTTTGCGCGATACGTGCTCCTATCTCATCCACAACAATTAATTGTTCTTCGGAAGCTTCCATCAATGCCACCATACTTTTGAAATGCTTGGCAAGCTTCTTGGCAACGGTCTCTCCCACGTATCGAATTCCCAAAGCAAAGAGCACGCGCTCAAAAGGAATCTTTTTTGAGGCTTCTATACCTTCTATTAGATTCGTAGCACTTTTTTCTGCCATACGCTCTAACGGAAGCACTTGGGCGATGGTTAATGTGTATAAGTCTGCATAGTTTTCAATAAGATCGTTCGTTACGAGCAAGGCCACGGTTTCACTACCCAAACCTTCAATATCCATAGCCTTTCGGGAAATAAAATGTTGGATCCTTCCAATGACTTGTGGCGGACAAGTAGTGGCATTCGGACAATAATGTAGGGCTTCCCCTTCAGCACGCACCAATTCGGTGCCACATTCTGGGCAATTTGTTATGTAAGCCGTGGGATTACTTTTTGGATCTCGTTCTTGAAAATCAACACCAATGATCTTCGGGATGATCTCGCCACCTTTCTCGACAAACACCGTATCTCCTTCTCGAATATCTAATTTTGCGATCTGATCGGCATTATGGAGTGAGGCCCGCTTGACAATCGTTCCAGCCAATGAAACCGGTTCTAGATTGGCTACGGGAGTGATCGCCCCCGTGCGTCCTACTTGATAGGTAATGGTATGTAAGGTAGTTCGTGCCTGTTCCGCTTTAAACTTATAGGCCATCGCCCAGCGTGGAGCTTTGGCCGTAAACCCTAGTTCTTCTTGCTGTTGTAAGTTATTTACTTTGATCACCACTCCATCTGTCTCGTAGGGCAGGTCATGTCGATGCTGATCCCAATAGGCAACAAACGCCAGTACTTCTTCTATGGATTCCGCTAATGTTGACTCCTTCGGAACTTTAAATCCCCATTCTCGCGCTTTCTGTAAACTCTCAAACTGTGTTTCAACAGCAAGGTCATTCGCTTTGATGCTGTACAACAAGCAATCCAAAGGTCGTTTTGCCACTTCGGCACTATCTTGAAGTTTCAAGCTTCCGGAAGCAGTGTTTCTTGGGTTTCGGTACGGCTCCTCCCCTGCCTCCACGCGTTCGGCGTTCATCTTCGCAAACCCTTCAAAGGGCAATACGATCTCACCCCGAATTTCAAAATAGTCGGGAAAATCACCATTCAGTTTTAGCGGAACCGAAGGAATGGTCTTTACATTTGCCGTCACCTCATCTCCCTGAATTCCGTCGCCACGAGTGACCGCGCGGACGAGTTCTCCGTTCTCATAAGTAAGGTTTATTGAAGCTCCGTCATATTTGAGTTCACAAGTATAACGAATAGGCCCATCGATCAACTTCTTGATTCGTTTTTCCCAATCTTCCAGATCTTCCTTAGAGTATGAATTGTCCAAAGAATACATTCTAAAAGTATGAGTAACCGTATTAAAATTCTTAGTGATGGCACCTCCTACCCGTTGTGTGGGTGAGTTTGGATCGTCAAACTCGGGATGAGCTGCTTCCAGATCTTGAAGTTGTTTTAATTTTTGATCGAACTCATAATCTGAGATCGTTGGGGCGTCCAAAATGTAGTATTGATGGTTATGTTGGCGTAATTCGTCGCGAAGTTGTTGGATCTGATCAGCTATTTTCATGAACACAAAAATAGTATTTTATGAGAAGCAAAGCGGGAAATACTACGACCGCTCTTCATTCAACCAATTGGGTTGTCTCGGTGGCTTGAAAGCATCCATTTTTTCTAACAACCCTTCTATTGTTGTGTCTACCAATAACAATTCATAGGTTTCCATAGAGACAAAACCCGTACGCACCATATGCTCTAACATCGCCAAGAGCGAATCATAAAAACCGTTGACATTAAGAAGACCGATAGGTTTGGCATGCAATCCTAATTGCAGCCAAGTAATAATTTCGAATAGCTCTTCTAGGGTTCCTAAACCACCGGGCAAGGCAATAAACCCATCGCTGCGTTGCTGCATCATTAATTTTCGATCGTGCATGCTATCAACGGTCACCAATTCTGTAAGTCCGAGATGAACTACCTCCTTTTTCTTCAAGAATCCCGGAATAATGCCTACGACACGTCCATGATAGTCTAAAACCGTTTTTGCAATTACCCCCATGATGCCAATTTTGGCGGCGCCATACACTAAGGTAATGCCTTCGGAAGCCAATACTTTTCCTAGGGAAACAGCAGCTTCGGTAATGGCGGGATCATTCCCTTCACTACTTCCGCAGAAAACACAAATATGACGCAAACGATTCATAGGCTACAACAGATCATTCGATGTTTTTGAAAGACGTCTTTTTTAAGGATAACCTCCTTAAAACCAATGTTTTTCAACACCGCTTGTAATTCCTTACCAAGATACTCATTAATCTCGAAATACAGCTTGCCCGAAGGTGTTAAATGATGCTTAGAAAGTTGTGCGATTTTTCGGTAAAAAAGAAAGGGGTCAACGTCCTCAACATACAAGGCAGATGTTGGTTCGTAGTGAAGTACATTGGGCTGCATTTTTTCTTGTTCAGAACGACGCACGTATGGCGGATTTGAAATAATGAGATCGTATTGCTCAGGCAGTGATGCTTGTTTTAAGATATCTATTTCTGAAAAGGAAACTGACACTCTATGATATTCCGCATTGTTCTTAGCGACATGTAGCGCTTCCGAAGAAATATCAATGGCGGTTACCTTGGCTTTTGGCCATTGTAGCGCTAGTGCAGTGGCAATGCAACCGCTTCCGGTACCAATATCTAGAATATTTTTTGGGGCTTCGGAAGAAGTTTCAATGATCCAGCGAAGTAGCTCTTCTGTCTCGGGACGCGGAATCAGGGTATGTTTATTTACTTGAAATGTCAGCCCAAACCATTCGGTTTCGCCTAAGATATATTGTATCGGCTCGAACTTTTTGAGTCGGTTTAACGCCGTTTCAAATCGCTCTATTTCCGAAGCGGTGATAATATCCCGCTTATGCAAAGAAGCTTCAAATCGATTCCACCCCAAAAAAGCTTCTGTAAGCCAAGCAAAAAAGGTTTGAATCTCTTCATTTGGGTATAAAGATTCTAAGGTGGTTTCAAACTGTTCCTGAAGTTCAGAAAGTGTCACACTACAAAGGTTTGATCATATGCACCGGGCAGGCATGGTGTCCGGTATCGCCCATAGGACCGTCGATATAATCGAAGCCGGCGAGTTGATACAATTTCTGAGCATTTTCCATATTCGGCATGGTTTCTAAATAGCAAGATTCGAAACCATATTTTCTTGCTTCAAGCAAACACAGTTTAATCATCGCCTTTCCAATACCACGACCGCGTGCTTCTTTTAGAAAATACATTTTTTGCAATTCACAGACGTTGCCCTCGTAATTGTCTAAAGGTGCCACCCCTGCGCCTCCGATAAGGGCTCCATTTTCTTCAACTACAAAATAGGTGGCGCGTTCTTTTTGATAGGTTTCAAACATTTCATCCAAAGCCTTATCGGCATAAGCGGTACCCACTTTGGGAACGCCGTGTTCAATAAGCACGGTACGGATAACCTTCGCAATAGGTACGTTATCTTTCTTCTGAATAGGCCTGATGGTGGGAGTGATCATTTGGGTAATTCCTTGTACTTTTACGGTGTGAAATTACAAGAAAAATACATGAATCGCTGCATCCAATTGGCAAAAAACGGCTTGGGTACCACCTACCCGAATCCGCTTGTGGGAAGCGCGATCGTTTACCATGAAAGAATTATTGGAGAAGGTTGGCATCAAAAGGCCGGAAAACCCCATGCGGAAGTATTGGCGATCGAAAGTGTGGTAGATACCTCACTACTGCCTGAAGCAACCTTGTATGTAAATTTAGAACCCTGTAGTCATTTTGGAAAAACACCCCCTTGCGCCGACTTGATCATTGAAAAAGGGATCAAGAAAGTGGTGGTGGGCACTTCCGATCCCAATCCCAAAGTCGCAGGACGAGGTATTCAACGCTTAAGAGATGCCGGATGCGAGGTTACTGTAGGAGTCTTGGAATCGCAATGCGAGGCATTGAACAAGCGTTTTTTTACTTTTCAGCAGCAACAAAGACCATACATCCTTTTGAAGTGGGCGCAGACCAAGGATGGTTTAATAGCGCCTTCCGATACGCTGCGAACTTCGCAAGCCCCAGTATGGATCACGCAACAAACAGCACGACAGCACGTCCATAAAATACGCGCTCAGGAAGAAGCCATATTAGTAGGAACACATACGGTTCACAAAGACAACCCCAGCCTGACCACACGCCATTGGCAAGGAGATAACCCAAAACGCTTTATCATTGATCGAAACGCAAGCATTCCAAAGGATGCCGCTGTATTTAATGACGACACTCAGGTGGTTGTGTTTACAGAACAGGAAATTTCGAACACGAAAGATGTGACCTATATTTCTTTGGATTTTTCAGAAGCGCTACCGACTCAGATGATGAGCGCCATGTTTGAACGTGGTATTCAAAGTGTTTTAGTAGAAGGAGGTGCCCACACCCTGCAACATTTTATTAATGACGGCATATGGGACGAAGCCCTCGTGTATGAAGGATCCGTTTCCTTTAGCGAGGGAGTGGCAGCCCCTGCTTTCAACGGAAAAAAAATTACCACTAAAACCTTGGGCAATGATATATTGCATCACTACAAAAACCCAAATTCTTGATCTATCTATTTCTTAGCATTCTTGCTTCCACCCTTATTTTTGTAGCGTTTAAGTTGTTTGATCGATTTCGGATCAACACCTTGCACGCCATTGTCGTAAATTATGTGGTCGCCTGTGCTACCGGTTTAATAGGTTATGGTACATCCTTTTCAATTGCTACCATTCCTGAACGCGGCTGGTTCTACTTCAGTGTAGCATTAGGCGCTTTGTTCATCCTTATATTCAACCTCATGGCCATTACTACGCAGCGTAGCGGACTTTCAGTTGTTTCGGTAGCGACAAAAATGAGTGTGGTGGTTCCTATCTTATTCGGACTCCTATACTACAAAGAAGAGCTGGGCGTGTTTAAAGGTATCGGAATTGTCTTGGCGTTGATCGCGGTGTATTTGGCTTCCAATAAGAACGAAGACGGACTCCAAATAAAAACCAAGAACCTCATCTATCCTGTGTTGGTCTTTTTAGGAAGTGGAATCATAGATACCAGCATCAAGTTCTTGGAAGACAAGTACGTCGCAGAAGATGAAGTGCCTCTATTTTCCGCCACTATTTTTGCCGCTGCTGCTTCCATTGGACTCATCATCTTACTGCAACAAAAGCTCAAGGGAACTTTTGTTTTTGCCTGGAAGAATGTTCTTGGGGGAATTGCCTTAGGAATTCCAAATTACTTTTCGATCTATTTCTTGGTGCAAGCCCTTCGAAGCGGAATTTTAGAGAGTTCCGGAATTTTCACCGTCAACAATGTCGCGATCGTCATGTGTTCTACCTTAGTGGGTATTGCTCTATTTAAAGAGCGGTTGCTTCCGAAGAATTGGGCTGGGATTGGTCTTGCCGTCATCAGCATCATATTAATTGCGCTCAACACTTTTTAAGATGGAAGATCAAGCCGACCAATATAGAACCCTCGTAAGACCTTCCGAAGGAGCCCTTTTTAAAGATCGCGGAAGCAAATTTTATGGGTATGCGTTTCCGGTAACGAATGAAGAACAAGTGAAAGAACGGTTGGAAGAAGTAAAAAAAGAACATTACAATGCAAGGCATTGGTGCTACGCTTGGCAATTAGGAAAGCGCTATGAGCAGTATAGAGCGAATGATGACGGCGAACCTAATAACAGTGCCGGCATGCCTATTTATGGTCAATTACAATCGTATCATCTTACCAATACTTTGGTGGTTGTGGTGCGTTATTTCGGTGGAACGAAATTGGGGGTAGGCGGACTCATACAAGCTTATAAAACGGCTGCACAGTATGCGTTGGAAACCGCCAAGATCGTTACGCGAACCATCGACGAGAATTTCATACTCACCTTTGGATATCCTGAAATGGACCTTGTGATGCGCACCTTAAAGGACGAAAAAATCGAGATCGTTGAGCAAAAGATGCATTTAGAATGCACCTTTCATATTGCGGTTCGCGAAGCGGAAGCCGATAGAATCTTTGAACTGTTTTCCAGTATGTATAAAGTGACGATAAAGAAAAAGGAGGAGAATACTTAAGATGAAAGTTTTTCCAATAAATAGTCGGGGGCTTTTCGCAATTTTCGCGTGGTAGCATCCACAAAAACCAAGGTGGTGTTGGCTGTCACCAACAAAGCATTTTCCTCATTGTGAATTTGATAGTCGAATTCAATTTTGACCGAGGGTAATTTTCTCAGTTCGGTAGTGATGGTAATAACATCATCGTAACGCGCGGGTAACTTGTAGTTAATGTGCAATTGGGTGACAGGAAGCAAGATGTTATTTTCCTCCATCCACTTATACGAAAAGCCTAATTCCCTTAGCCATTCGGTTCTGCCTTGTTCCAGATATTCAGCATAAGCGCCATAATAAACCACCCCCATTTGATCGGTCTCTCCGTAACGCACACGTAATTTAGTTCTGTTTTTTTTCATGATTTTAAGCTGAAGAGTGGTTGGTTTTTTGTATGTTTGAAGGAGCAACATATTGCGAAAAACAAAACAGAATAATCAATAGGGTATCCGTTTTTTTTTTAAATATTTTGTTCACATATTTGCACTGTTAAGGAAATGTTAGAAATGATCTTTTCTCACTCCC
>DFVG01000038.1 GCA_002379985.1 Flavobacteriaceae bacterium UBA4166 | reverse complement strand
CAAAATCCTGAAACTTTAGGAGATTATTAATCTGGAAATAACAATCATGAAAACATATACAGATAGCGGAAAAAAAGATACACGTTCTGGCTTTGGCGCCGGTCTCACCGAATTAGGAAAAACAAACCCTGATGTTGTTGCCTTGTGTGCTGATCTCACCGGCTCTTTGAAAATGGATGAATTTAAAGAAAACCATCCTGAACGTTTTTTTCAGGTAGGCATCGCAGAGGCCAACATGATGGGAATCGCCGCGGGAATGACCATAGGCGGGAAGATCCCCTTCACCGGAACGTTTGCCAATTTTTCTACCGGACGGGTGTACGATCAAATCCGGCAAAGTATCGCTTATAGCGGCAAAAATGTAAAGATCTGTGCTTCTCATGCCGGTGTAACGCTAGGTGAAGATGGTGCTACCCACCAAATCTTAGAAGACCTTGGCTTGATGAAGATGCTACCTGGAATGACAGTGATCAATACCTGTGATTACAATCAAACCAAAGCGGCCACGATTGCTATCGCTGAGCACAACGGACCTGTTTACCTTCGATTTGGACGTCCAAAAGTGCCAAATTTCACACCTGAAGATCAAACTTTTGAAATAGGGAAAGCCGTTTCTTTGCAAGAAGGAACTGATGTATCAATCATTGCAACCGGCCACTTGGTTTGGGAAGCTTTGGAAGCAGCTAAAACCCTGAACGATCAAGGAATACAGGCGGAAGTGATCAACATACACACCATCAAGCCCCTAGATGCAGATGCTATTTTAAAAAGTGTTCGTAAAACAGGTTGTGTGGTAACTGCGGAAGAACATAACTATTACGGCGGACTTGGAGAAAGTGTTGCTCGCGTCTTGGCACAACATGAACCCACCCCTCAAGAGTTTGTAGCAACGCAAGATACCTTTGGGGAATCCGGTACTCCCGAACAACTTATGGATAAATACGGACTCAATGCTACGGCGATCGTAAAAGCCACTCAAAAGGTCATAAAGAGAAAATCTTAAGTATGATAGCTCTATGATTTCATAAAAAAAGCCCGGCAATGCCGGGCTTTTTTAGTATTCATCTTAGAAATCCATTAGTTTTCAGCATCTAAATGATCTCTAACGCCGTTTTCATCATCATCAAAGATGATGGTCGTAATAGTTATTGTATTGTTTGAAGTGTTTACTTCCCGAGCCACTTCCACTTCATCCTTTGCTGCATTAAGTGTTGGTTCCTCTCCTTCGGTAAAAGTGTAGGTATTTATGATGATCTCATCTCGTGTGGGACGCCCATCATTATCGTCATCTGCATCAAAAATATTGAAGTTCCCGTCGCCATCGGTATCATCATCTTCTTCGGTTTGATTCCCATTAAGGTCTTCGAAAACAGAAGGGATGCCGTCTTGATCTTGATCTCCAACCTGACGCGCATACGTATTAAAAGTAAATACAAGCTGTGCATACAAAGGAATACCTGAGGACGGAGGCACATCAGCAAAATAGCCCAACCCGGAGGGTACAAAAACAGCTCCAATTCCAAAGTCTTCAAATGTGATAGATCCATCAGGATTCGTTTCTTGAGAGGCCGCACCTCGAAATTCTACCAAGGCATCTTGAAATCCATTCACCACACCGGTAAGATCAAAATTAATAGGGGTCGCTGAACTACTAAATAACTCAAAGTATTCTGAGACAGATACTTCTTCCGTAAAATGACGTCCTTCAAACCGTAGCGTTGCGGTATCAGCAAACGAAATCTCATCGCCTCCTCCTTCGTTTACAACCAAATAATATAAAGTGTACATGAACCCTGATTCTCTAGGATCATTCACTGGCTTAGATCTAACCTGTTCCATAAGAGGCGTCTTATCAAGATTATCACCTGCCAAGGTGTCGATCACGATACGGTAATCAAAATCAGCTGTCGGATTTTCAAACTCTTCGTAGTTATAGAAGTGTGTTCGTAAAAATTCTTCAATTTCCGCTTGTGATTCGGCTGCTTCTTCAACACGGTCTCGCAGTGGAACCCCTTCGGCTCCATCAAGATCATCATCTTTCCGACATGAAGTCCAAAGCGAAGCAATGATAAGCGTTGTAAATAGTAGGGAAACTTTTCTATTCATCATCCTTTTTTTGAGGGCGCAAGATACAATTTTCTAGTATTTTTGTCACTTATTGTAACGTCCAATTTTAGCTTCTTGTATGCGAGTTGACAAATATTTGTGGAGTATTCGGTATTATAAAACCAGAAGTCAGGCTACTCGTGCCTGTAAAAAAGGGCATGTTAAGGTGTTAGAACAGTCTGTAAAACCGGCTAGAGATGTCTTTCCGGGAGACCGCATAGAAATTCGAAAGAATCAAGTGCAGCATCAAATAGAAGTTATAGAGCTTCCGCCTAGTAGAGTTGGTGCCAAATGGGTAGATCGCTACCGGAAAGACCATACCCCGAAAGAAGCGTTTGCACAGCAGGAATTTTTACAAGAAGCTCAAGATTATTATCGCAAGAAAGGAACTGGTAGACCCACCAAAAAGGACCGTCGAGATCTCGAAGATTTTGCCGAAACGCAATCAGAAGAGGAATAAGGAATTTGTATATTTGAAAAAAATCGCAGCAGTGACGAATACGATCATTCTCAATCAAACCGAAATCGTTTATAAGATTCGACGCATGGCTTTTCAGATTTATGAAACCAATGCTTCGGAAGAACAAATTGTCATTGCCGGAATCACGGCCAACGGGTTTATTTTGGCACAACGACTGCAAGAATGGGTTGAAAAAATATCTCCCATCAAGGTGCTGCTCTGTGAGGTAACCATCAACAAACAAGAACCTAGAGAGGCCATTAGCACAAGTCTATCGGTTTCTGAATACCAAAACAAATCGGTCGTATTGGTGGATGATGTACTACATTCAGGAACCACACTTATCTATGGAGTACGTCACTTTCTAGCAGCGCCATTGAAGCAATTTAAGACGGCGGTGCTTGTGGATCGCAATCACAAGAAATATCCCATAAAAGCTGATTTTAAAGGAATTTCCTTATCCACTTCTCTCAATGAAAATATTAAGGTCTACTTGGATGGAAAAAATGACCGAGCCATCTTAGAATAATCCCAATACAATTTCTTCTACGATAGCATTGGTGGCACGATCGTCTACGGAAACAACCACCGAAGCACGATTGTAATAGAACCCTCTTTCAAAAAGATGCTTCCTAATAAACTCCTCCAGTACTTCTTGAGTTTCTAAATGAGCGATCAGCGGACGGTGTTCGCGTTCCGGAAACAAACGATCCGTCAAGGTATTCACGGAAGCTTTAAGATAAATGGTACGTGCATTAGGGGTGTTAAGAATGTCTTCCATCACCGTTCCGTAGCAAGGCGTTCCGCCTCCAAGAGCAATGACTTGATTTCCTTTTTTCTGCAATAAATGCGACACGGTAGCGGCCTCTTTTTTCCTGAAATAAAGTTCGCCTTTTTCTTTAAAAAGCTGAGCAATTGAACGATCTTCCTGTTCCTCCAAATACGCATCTAGATCGATATATTTATAATTCAGTGCCTTAGCGAGGGCAGCTCCTATAACCGACTTGCCACTGCCCATATATCCTAATAATAGTACTTTCATTGGTTCAAAGATAAGAACAAGATGCCTCTCGTCCTACCCTGTTACAAATTCCAAAAATTATTAAAGAATAGCTTTGAATAATAAATTTAATGATAGTATATTTGCACCCGCATTCAAGGAAAGACCTGGTAGCTCAGTTGGCAGAGCATC
>DFVG01000018.1 GCA_002379985.1 Flavobacteriaceae bacterium UBA4166 | reverse complement strand
GTTCGTTATTACTGTATAATGCCACCGCAGCTTACACGAGCGCCTGCAGCACCACTAGGTTGTGATGTAAAATCATCCGTACCTTGGTGAACGATCACTGCTTTTCCTAAAATATCACGATTGCTGTCGCCACATCCAATACACCACTCATCGGTGGTCATAGTAATACGGCCATTACCGTCTTGATCTGCTTCAAAATTTCCTATGTCCCCTTTGTGATATCCTTCAGAATCACCCCATTTGCCGTGAGGTTGAAAGGTAGGGTTCCAGTGCCCTCCGGCAGAAGCGCCGTCGGCAGCAGAGCAATCAGCTTTTTCGTGAATATGAATTGCGTGCGTTCCCGGAGCTAAGCCTGAGAGAGAGGCTTCAAAAGTAACTTTTCCGTTGACTTGTTGAAACATTACTTTGCCTGTAGCATTACTCTCACTTCTAGATTCCAACATAAAAGAAACATCTTTCTTTTCGTTATTCATTTTCTTATCCATGGTTTCTTCGGAATCCGTCATTGTTTCTTCAGTGTTTTCTGCATCCATTTCAGAATCTTTCTTTTTAGTATCGTTACAACTTATAGCAAAAAGCATTGTTCCCGCCATAAGCATTAGTGTCAATTTTTTCATTGTTATAGGGTTTGAGTGGTTATTAATAGGTAAGGTACGGCGATTCTATTCCAATCACAAAATTTTACAAAAATCTTAGCAGTTACAGCTTCGCCTTCACCAAATCACGTGTATCACGCACTCCTAATTTCAGGCGATCTGTGATCAATAATGTCTTGTCGATGCGTGTTTGCGATACGGTAAATCGCTTTACAAAATAGATAAGACTACGTTTTTTTCCGTCAGTAAACGATTCGAATATTTCGAACGCCTCAGGATCACTTTCCATCACGGCTTCAAATTCTTCAGGAACTTCAACACCATACTTTGAAGTATCCTCCATAAGTTGTAATTCAAATGTTGCTTCCGGGTCTAACCCAATTTCTTTTTGCAGTCGCTTTCCAAAGGTAGCCCGATAAGTGCCCTGATATTGCTTTAGTGCCGTGTGGAAGGTCACTGATTTACCTTGATAGCTAGCAATAGCCATTACACGAGCATGTTCATTTTCCAAAAAAGGCTGAAGTGGAGACTCCGGTAGTATGATAGAATGCGATCCTGCCAAGCTCACAGTAAATGTGTTAGAGCGCAACGGCATTAGGATATAATTTTGGTGATCACTTGTGTGCTACTGTGCAGTGTTTTGTGAACCGGACATTTATCGGCAATTTGCAGCAGTCTTTTTTCTTCTTTTTCTGAAAGATCTCCGGTAATTTTAATCTCCCTCAGGAACGTATCGATCTTTGCCGAATCATCGGTACAATTCTCACAGTCTTCTGCGTGACGTTTGTCATAACTGGTATGCACCTCAACATGTTCTAAATTCCATTTCTTTCGCTTTGCATACATCTGAAGTGTCATCGCCGTACAAGCCGAAAGAGAGGCTGAAAGCAATTCGTATGGGGTGGGGCCAAAATTCTGTCCGCCAATGTCTGTCGGTTCGTCGGCAGTTAGAAAATGTGTCCCTAAGCGCATTTGTGTACTAAAGCCATCTTCTTTAGCGAGACTCGCCACCACCTGGTGATCGGTCTCAATGGTTTGCACTTCGGGCCATGGCACATAGCGCGATGCCCATTTTGCAATTACGAGTCCGGTATAGGTAGAGTCTCCTGCATCGGTCAACAAATGGTCAGCGCCATCCAAAGAAACGAAACTCTTTGGGTGATGGGCTGCCAAATAGAGTTCTTCTGCGTTGTTGATGCCTACCAACTTGTCTTGCGGAGAATGCAAAACCAGCAATGCTTGTTTTCGTAAACTCCCCACAATTTCCGAGAGCGATTCTTTTTCAAGATCCTCTAAGAATTGCTGTTTAATGGTAAAACTCCTTCCGCTTAGCTGTACTTCTGCCAAGCCTTTGGCTTTTATTTGTTCTAATTCGTCTTTCAACAAGTGGGTAACATGTTTTGGCGTACTGGGCGCTCCAATGGTGGCTACCCCTTTGACAGCAGCTAATTTTGTTGCAGCGACCAGCACGGCAGCTCCGCCCAACGAATGTCCGACCAATAGGGTAGGGGCCGAAAATTCTTCCGCCAGATATTCCGCAGCAGCGATCAAATCTTCTACATTGCCTGAGAAATTAGTATCTTCAAAATCACCTTCACTTTCACCCAATCCCGTAAAGTCGAACCGCAATACACCAAACCCTTCAGTGGTAAGTCCGCGACTTATATTTTTTACAGCCGAAAGATTCTTAGTACACGTAAAGCAATGTGCAAATACCGCAAAATTATGAGGCTTTCTATGCGCCGGAAGCTCTAGTCGGCCTACCAGTGTATGCCCTTCAGCATTGGTGAAAGAAACTTTTTGAAAATTCATGCTTATGAATCGTTATCGGTGGCTTTTAAGAAGTCGGTTGTCCAGTTCAATCCTAACAATATGCGTTCAAAATCCGGGCCGTCTAAGTGAATCTTCTGAAACCCGATACGCGCTTTCAAACTTGTAATGAATTGATAGGTCACGCCGGCACCCAACCAGTTTTGAGCGAACAGCGGTTCTTCTAAATTAATAAATACCTCGTCATAAAGATCAAGCGCCCATTGTTCGGTCAATGGATATACCAACTTTAACTGATACCGCATCCATTGTTGAAAATCGTTGTCCCCTGGCCCTTGAATATAGCGTTGTTCCAATCGATAGCGATGTAATAATCTGAGTTTTCCTATCGCATTTCGAACATGAACATCTTCATAGGTGCGGTGTTCAGTAAATTCATCAGGGGTGTCTGATAGGTATGAAAAATCATTTCTGAAGTAGGCATACCCGCCGGTAACACCGATTGTACTGTTGAAATTATATGTAGCTCCCACACGTATCTTGAATTGTTGTATTTCTGAAGCCAATTCAAAATATCTTAATTGCGTTTGCGCATTAATCGTGAGTTTATCGGTAACCCGATTGTTGGTACTCAAAATATACCAAGTTCCCGTTTCTTGATCGGCGCCATTTTGGGCGATGCTTCCTAAGGTTAAAAAAAATATGCAAAGAACTAGAATAGATCGCAATCTCATGTATTAATTTTTAAGCGTAAAGGTCTTTGTCTCTTCAAATGGCGAGACTTCATTGTTTTCAATCGTTGCTTTATACGCAGGCCAATCTTGCGCAAAAAATACATTGGTGGCTTGCAGCGCTGCATTTAATTCTTCTCTTGCCTGAGCAATCAATCGATTTTCTGTAGCCGTTAAACCGTTGGGCCTGCTATCGATGTATCCGCCGGCTGTTCGCAATCTGGTCATGACATTGGGCTCCGGACTTCTAACAATGCCCTGCCGCTTGTCGATTTTTCCAAGATACATGGCCGTTACAGAGTCGATCTTCTTGACGATTTCTTTACTCGCATCAATGGCATCCTTATATTTCTTCTTGTCCTTATCCTTCATTTCCTTACTAAGCTTTTCAGCCGTTTCTTTACTCTCTACCAATTGTTTTACGGCTTCGGCAGCTATTTGCGTCATTTCTTCCAATTGTTTTCCTGCGGAATATGCCTCGTTTATCGCTTTTTGTGGTACTTCTAACCTAGGATCACTTTCTACCTTGATGGATGTTGAGGCTTGCTCGTCTCCATTATGAAGGGTAATTTTATAGGTTCCAGGCTTTACCGATACACCGCCCGGTTCACTTTTTCGTTCGCGTAAGGAACGAGAGGGTCGTGCGCTTCCGGCTTCATCCATGTACCACGTCCAAGTATAGAGTCCGGTGCTGTCCGGTTTTTTCCGCGTAAGCGTTCTAATCAATCGATTTCCATCATAGATCTTCATATACAAAGAATCTTTACTCATTCCCTGTTCTTTTTCCTCCATGGTTTCTTCGGAATCATTTTCTTCGGAATTTTCTTCTGAATCGGTTTTTGTTGTAGTCTCTTCCTTCTGAAAATAATAGGAAATACGTGCTCCATATCCTCTGTTTTCCCCATTGAATAGGGCATCACCTCCAAATCGGCTCCCGGTAGGTTGTTGGTAGGCGGCTTGGTAGGCTGTAGGCGGACTGAACACTGCGATATTTTTATTTAGGACTGAAGCATCCTTCGCTATAGCGCGTAATGGGCGAATATCATCCAAAACCCAGGCAGCTCTTCCGAAGGTTCCAATCACTAGGTCATGTTCTCTTGGATGAATTACCAGATCCTTGACAGAAGTGGTAGGAAATCCTTTTGTCCATTTCGTCCATTGCTGTCCGGCATCGATGGAAACATAGAGTCCGTCGTCAGTCCCTAAGAACATCAAATTGTCTTCTTCCGGATCTTCTATAACACATAAGGCATAGCTGATCACATCATTTTCATCTACAATGCGATTCCAGGTTTTACCATAGTTCGTGGTTCTAAAAACATAAGGGGCATAGTTGTAACGGCGGTAGTCATTTGCCACCAACAATGCTTCTCCTTTTCGCTTGTTCGAGGCTTTGATCTGAACGATCCAACTCCCTTTGGGCAATCCTTTTATATTGCTACTAACTTCTGTCCAAGAACTTCCGCCATTTTGTGTGTAATGTACGCGACCGTCGTCGGTACCTACCCACATCATATTTTGTTCTACGGGAGAGGGTTCTATCACAAGAATGGTTGTATGATTCTCTGCTCCGGTCGCATCCATGGTGAGCCCGCCACTTTCACTTTGCTTTTGTTTTTCAGGATCGTTGGTTGTTAAGTCGGGAGAAATAACACTCCAGGTAAGGCCTTTGTCGGTACTTTTATGGACAAACTGACTTCCAAAGTAAATAGTGCTATTGTCAAACGGATCAATATTAATAGCACTGTTCCAGTTGAAGCGTAAGTGTACTTTGGCATCAGGGTGTGTAGGCCGTACGATGTAATTGTTTCCGGTTTGCCAGTCGTATCTACTTACATAGCCTTGCTGACTCATACTCCAGCCATAACGGCTATCATCGCGGTCAGGCACCACGTCAAACCCATCCCCAAAGCTGATCTCTTGCCAATAACTGTTTCGGATTCCTTGTGATTTCCAAACATAGGCTGGACCACGCCAGCTTCCGTTATCTTGCATTCCGCCATACACATTATACGGAAACTCGTTATCCACGGCAATATGATAGAATTGTGCTACCGGTAGGTTTCCGATGAACCGCCAGCTCTTCCCACCGTCGCGTGTGATATTCATTCCGCCATCGTTTCCGTCGATCATAAAATCACCATCTTCAGGATGGATCCACCACGCATGGTGGTCTGGGTGCACTCCGTTGTCAACGCCATAAGCAGGCATGAGTTCAGAGAAGTTCTTTCCGCCATCTTCCGAAACATTCACATAGGTAAAAACAGAATATACGCGGTTTTCATTCTGCGGATCTACATAGATTTCAGAATAGTAAAAAGGACGGTTGCCAATATCTTCTTTGTTGTTGATCATATTCCAATTCGCCCCGCCATCCGTACTTTTATATAAGGCGTTTTTTTTGGCTTCTACGAGCGCATAGACCACGTTAGGCTTTCCGGGCGCAATGGCCACTCCCATTCTTCCGAGATCCCCTTTTGGGAGTCCGTCTTTTTCAGTACGTTCTTTCCAGGTTTCACCTCCATCATGAGTGATGTAGAGTCCGCTTCCTTCGCCCCCCGATTTAAAGAACCAAGGCTCGCGTTTGTGTTCCCACATGGCTACGATTATCTTAATAGGGTTGCTTGGGTCCATGACCATATCAGCCACTCCGGTACTTTCATTTACAAAAAGAATCTTATTCCAAGTTTTTCCCCCATCAGTAGTTTTAAAGACACCACGCTCTGGGTGTGCCCCCCAAGGCGAGCCAATAGCGCCTACATACACCGTGTTAGAATCACGAGGATCTACAATGACACGATGAATATGTCGCGTTTCCTGCAAGCCCATAGATTGCCATGTGGTTCCACCGTCAAGGGATTTATAAACACCAAAACCTCCGTTCAAACTGTTTCTTGGATTTCCTTCACCGGTACCCACCCAAATCACAGAAGGATTGTTCGGATCTATTTCAACCGCCCCAATAGAAGCCGTAGGTTGGTCATCAAAAACGGGTTCCCATTTGATCCCGCCACTGGTAGAACGCCATAGTCCGCCTGAGGCGGTTCCTACGAACATTACATCGGGGTCATCTGTCACTACGTCAATCGCAGTTACCCGTCCCGACATCCCGGCAGGACCGATGTTTCGGGGTTCCATATCTTTTAAAAGGTTGAGATCTAATTGTTGTGCAAAAAGTTGAGTAGTCAGTAAAATAAGCGTGAAGCAGAGTAATTTTTTCATCCGATAGAAGTCTTATGGTTGATTTGTTGCTAAAGGTACTAAAATGTAGGCGACCTAAATTCTTAACAGCTTGTTAACAGTTGCTAATTTCACAGGATAGTTAGTATCTTTAAGGTATGAAAAAGAAAAATCGCCCGACGGGATTTGTATTTACAAAACACACCCCCAAGGAACAATCTCCCTTTGAACGTATTTTCGAAATTTTCCAAGAATTAATTACGCATACCTCAGGTGATTTTGAGGAAGCTATGGATTGGTTGAGGCAATTAGATGAAGAATATCAATTGACCACCGACGACTATACCTTGGATGATTTTGTGGAAGATTTGAAAAAGCGCGGATACATTCGTGAAGAAATGAAACCCAATGGAAGTGGAAGCGGAAGCGGCGACGGTAGTACCAAAATTACTGAAAAGCTAGAGCGTTCTCTTCGGAAGCGTGCGTTAGATCAGATCTTCGGAAAATTAAAACGCAGCGGAAGTGGAAACCATAAGACACCCTACACCGGGCAAGGGGACGAGCAAGCCGGAGAATATAGAAACTATCGTTTTGGAGATGCCATTGAACGAATTTCAATGACCGAAAGTTTGAAGAACGCACAGATCAATCATGGTTTGGGAACATTTCAATTGAACGAGAATGATCTTGTGGTGGAAGAAACTACCTATAAGGCCCAAATGAGCACGGTATTGATGATCGATATCAGCCACAGCATGATCTTGTATGGAGAAGATCGTATCACGCCTGCCAAGAAAGTAGCCATGGCACTTTCCGAATTAATTACCACGCGTTATCCGAAAGACACCTTAGATATTCTAGTCTTCGGAAATGATGCCTGGCCTATTAAGATCAAGGATCTACCGTATCTCAATGTGGGGCCGTATCACACCAATACCGTTGCCGGCTTACAGTTGGCCATGGACATGCTGCGCCGAAAGCGGAATACCAATAAACAGATCTTTATGATCACCGACGGAAAGCCAAGTTGTTTGCGAATGCCCGATGGACAATACTATAAGAATAGTGTGGGACTCGATCCGCATATTGTAAAGAAATGCTATATGATGGCGCGCCAAGCACGGAAGATGCATATTCCTATTACTACCTTTATGATCGCACAAGATCCTTATTTGATGCAATTTGTAGATCACTTTACTGCCGCAAACCAAGGAAAAGCGTTCTATACGGGATTAAAAGGATTGGGGGAAATGATCTTTACCGATTATGAAACCAATAGGAAGAAACGGTTACGTTGATAGATAGTGAGATGTTGATTGGTATCAGTCTAAAAGACGTAAGACGCGGGACTTAGGATATATGACGTAGGACTTAGGATATAGGACGTAGGAGTCAACAGAAATGAACATTCAGAATAAAATAGAGAATAGAGAAGTGACAGATCTTAGAGTCTTTTACTTGCTTTTAATATAATGTTGAAATGAATACAGAAAACATAAAAACCCTTGGCGAATTAAAAGCCGCAGGATATACACAACGATCAATTAAGGAAGAGTTGCGACGCAATTTGCTTCAGAAGCTCATGAAGCAAGAAACCACCTTCGAAGGAATTCATGGTTACGATTATACTGTGATTCCTGAGCTGGAACGTGCCATACTTTCAAAACACAATATCAACTTACTGGGGTTACGTGGACAAGCAAAAACACGTCTGGCACGACAGATGGTAAACTTGCTCGATGAATACATCCCCGTTGTGGAAGGGAGCGAGATCAATGATGATCCGTTACAGCCACTTTCCCGATATGCGAAAGAACGTATTGCCGAAATGGGAGATGACACTCCTATTAGCTGGTTACATCGTGACGAACGATTTGCTGAAAAGCTCGCCACACCAGATGTGACCGTAGCCGATTTAATTGGTGACGTAGACCCTATAAAAGCAGCGAACCTCAAACTAAATTACGCTGATGATCGCGTGATTCACTTCGGAATGATCCCAAGAGCACATCGCTGTATCTTCGTGATTAATGAACTCCCGGACCTTCAGGCACGGATTCAAGTGGCGCTCTTCAATATTCTCCAAGAGGGCGATGTGCAGATACGAGGCTTTAAACTTCGCCTTCCGCTAGATATTCAATTTGTTTTTACGGCAAATCCGGAGGATTACACCAATCGCGGAAGTATCGTAACGCCACTCAAAGACCGTATCGGTTCTCAGATCATTACCCATTACCCGGAAGATATTCAGACAGCAAAAACCATTACCCGGCAAGAGACCGCCGAAGCCGCATCTGAAAAAGAAACCGTGCAAGTGCCTTCAGTAGCTATGGATATCTTAGAGCAAATTAGTTTTGAAGCGCGTAAAAGTGAATTCATCGATGCCAAAAGTGGCGTTAGTGCCCGATTGAGTATTACTGCCTTCGAAAATCTCTTAAGCACCGCTGAGCGTCGCGGGCTGCAAAATGGTTCCGAAAGTACGACCGTTCGATTGAGCGATTTTATGGGTATTATTCCCGCTATTACAGGGAAAGTGGAATTGGTCTATGAAGGCGAACAAGAGGGCGCCATCGGAGTGGCGAAGCAATTGATCGCCGATGCTGTAAAAACCCAGTTTGAAACCTATTTTCCGAAAGTGGCAAAACTTCAGAAAGAATCAGACAAAGACCCCTATGCAGATGTGGTGGGATGGTTTTTTGAACAAAGTAGTTTCGAATTGCAAGATCATCTCACTGATGATGCTTATCAATTACAGCTAGACCGTATTGAGCCGTTAGACGATCTCTTGGAAGAGTACGTACCTGATCTGCCTTCAGAATCGCAGTATTTCTTCAAAGAAATGATCCTTTGGGCGCTTTCAGAATACAATAGACTCAGCAAATATAATTTGAGTGACGGCGTGCAATTCAAGGATGTGTACGGAGGCTATATCAGTGATCTGTAGCAATATCGTTCGCGTAAGCAGAGGATATATGCCACAGGTGAAAAAATTGATCTACTGAAATACTTCAGGGAGTGCTTTTACTAGTAGTACCAAGCCACTAATGACCATGAGGGTGATCACCCACTTTCGGAAGGCGAGTTTGCTCATGCGCTGAAGCAACCATTTACCGATTAAATTCCCTACGATAGCACCTCCACCCATAGCAATTCCATAGGTCCATAATTCGGGAGTTAGAAGTCCAAAAAAGGCATAGCTTCCAATTTGTGAAAGGCCGAGAAAGAAGGATTGCGCCGATTTAGTTCCTACCAAAGCTTCTTTATCTATTCCGGCATTCAACATAAAAGGATTGAGCACAGGACCCATGCCACCGGTGAACGTTCCGATGATAGCGATAAAAAATCCTAGCGGAATGAAATACCACAGTTTGACTTCAAAAGAACGTTCTTTTTTTCCGAAGCGATACTGAAAGAAGGTACTAATCAAGAATACGCCAACCACAATTTGGATCCAATAGATCTTCACTTCAGCAAAAAGCCAACCGGCAACAAAGGCACCGAGCATGGCTGCCGGCACATAATACCAAAATACTTTCCACACAATATGTTTCCAAAAAATGATGATGCGCGTGGGCCGACTCACAAACGTGCCCAGATTGATCACTTGTGCTGTCTTGGAAGTACCAATCAAAAAGTTTAGTATCGGGATTTGCATCAAGGCGCCGCCACCGCCGCTGATAGTAGACAGCGTAAACGTGCAGGCTCCCAAGGCGAAGAGACCTAGTAGCAACCAAGGTGAAAGTTCAGATAATATACTCATGATATAAAAAATCCCGCAAGATGCGGGATGTAAGATTTTCGGAATGTAAGAACTATGGGTTTGGAATCACCAATTCCTGTCCGGGGTGAATCATATCTGGGTTATCCAATTGATCGCGATTTGCTTCAAAAATTGAATTGTATTTCATTGGATCTCCGTAGTAATGTTTTGAGATCTTACTAAGCGATTCACCTTTCTCCACCGTGTGGTAAGCATAGGCCGTTTTGTCGGCTACTTTTATGTCGGCTGTAATATCTGTTGGATTCTCACCTCCAACACGTTTAATTTCGTCCCAAAGTAGGTTCTTTTCGTACTGAGTGTTGGCAGTACCCCAAACTTTTAATTGGTTTCCTTCTACTTTTACATCACCGTTTTGGATTTTCAGTTTTTCACCTAAATCCAATACGCTTTGATATTTGGCTTTTACCATGATACTTGTTTTTAATTGAATTTTAAAGATACAAATTTTCTCTATTGAAGCATATTCTGGGTGTATTAAGTTTCTGACCTTACACCGTTAATACTGAAGAGAAAGCTTCCTAAATATTTAACGTAATCTTATGCTGCTTTAATACAAACTTAGCATACTAGCAGCTATCTTTACACTCTCAAACCTTAAACTATAATTATGAAAATCAGAATGTTAGTAATGTCTCTTGCAGTGGGAGCCTTTTTGTTTACTGCATGTAACGACAATAAGAAAAAAGAAGAAGAAGCTCGTCTAGAGAAAGAAAAAATGGAGATGGAGCAAAAGAAGGCTGATGAAGAAGCTGCTATGAAAGCTCAGATGGAATTTGAACAGAATACCATTGCTGCAAAAGCTATGAGTAACGATCAGTTTTCTACATTAGTTTCAGCGCTACAATCAGCAGAATTGGCTGAAACATTTAAAAATGAAGGAGAATACACCGTATTCGCTCCAACGAATGCTGCTTTTGACAAAGTTCCGAAGAACACTTTAACTACTTTGATGAAACCTGAGAACAAGTCGCAATTGCAAAACTTGTTGAAGTATCACGTGGTTGAAGGAGAGTGGAAAGCAGATGCAGTTATCAAGGCGATCAACGATAACAACAATGCCTATAAAGTAACGACCTTGGCAGGCGAAAACATTACATTGTCATTAAAAGACGGTAACGTAATGTTGAAAGATGCTAAAGGTAAAACAGCGACTGTTGTTATGGCAGATGTGGATGCTTCTAACGGAGTGATTCATGGAATTGACGCAGTAGTAATGCCAAAAGCATAACCTAAATCCAATAGAAAAAAAGAAGCCTCAGTACAACTGAGGCTTTTTTTATGTCAAAAAAGGCACTTAGTGAATTACCGGGCGACAGGTGAAATCACTTGTCTGGGGAGAATTACCGGACCTTCAGCAGAGTGCCTGAAATCAAATATACGGAAATCCCTTTAGCTGCAAAATCTTGAATACGATTAATCGCGTTATCTGGATTTTTGATTGGCCTCACACAACCGGATGATTTCTGAAATTCGTTTTTCTCGTGTGGCTTCCCTTTTGGCTGAATGCAGCCAAGACAAATAACTTTTTTGATAGCTTGGAGCAAAGCTTTGATAATGTTTCCAGGCTTTAGGATGCTTTGTAAAAGCGGCATCTAAATCTTCCGGAATGATGCCATTTTCCACATCATCCATTTCCGTCCAAGCACCGTTGTCTTTGGCTTGTTTAATCATGGCGTATCCTCGCTCGTGTATGAGTCCGTTTTTATCCAATTCTTCGATATAGGATTTATTCAATTGACTCCAACTGCTTTTTGGGTTTCTTGGACAGAAATACTGCCGTCGTTTGCCATTTCCCAGGCTTTTAACCGTGCTGTCGATCCAACCAAAACACAGTGCAACCTTTACAGCTTCTTCCCAACGCATGGTGGGAATTTCTGTTTCGAGTTTGTAGAAGATCAAATAAACGCCATCGGGACTTATATCATGATGTTTTTGGAGCCAAGAACGCCACTCGGTATCATTTTTAAAATAGAGTTCTTGACGATCTTTCATCATTTTGTTTTCTTCGGAATTACGTAAAAATCTCTTTTGATCGTAACGGAATCAATCGGAGTTTCCGTTTCAATTTCTTTCCATGCTTCGGAAGGGTAGATCCATTTTTCAGAACCATTGATAACAGCGATGACCGGCATATCAAAACCATCGACAATATTTGTATATCGGAAGGATAATTTTTTTCCCGTCCAGGTGTATTCTAATGTAGGAATTTTCGTGGTACGGAGGTATTGTTGCCAAAATTCAGTGAGATCAATCCCACTTTCTTTGCTGATATATTTTTCTATGGTGTTGGAAGAAACCGTTTGATGATAAAACGTTTTGTTGATCCCGCGTAATATTTGACGCCACCTTTCATCATCTTCGATCAATTGCCGAAGCGTATGTAATATGTTCGCACCTTTGTAATACATGTCACTACTTCCCTCATGGTTCACACCGTAGGTGCCAATAATGGGGCGATCGTTGGAAATGAGCCTGCGTGTTCCCAAGACATAATCGGCTGAAGCTTCCTTTCCGAAGTGATAATCTAAATAGAGGTTTTCCGAATAGGCTGTAAAACCCTCATGCAGCCACATATCTGCCACATCATTGTTGGTAATATTATTGGCAAACCATTCGTGACCAGCTTCATGGATGATGATAAAATCAAATTTCAGTCCCCATCCCGTTCCTGAGAGATCACTGCCGAGATAACCATTTTGATACTGGTTTCCGTAGGTAACGCTGCTCTGATGTTCCATTCCTAAATAAGGAACCTCCACCAATTTAAAGGAATCTTCATAGAAAGGGTAGGGGCCAAAC
>DFVG01000048.1 GCA_002379985.1 Flavobacteriaceae bacterium UBA4166 | reverse complement strand
CGCTACAAAGAAAACTCCTCAGAAATGAGGAGTTTTTTTATGGAAGAATATGTGGTATATGTTTTAATGTCTGACTCTACCGAAAAATTATATACCGGTTTTACTTCAACCTTAATTTCTAGAATGATCTCTCATAATAAGCTGGGCAAAGGCTGGACGGCAAGGTATCGCCCATGGAGGGTGATTCATCTTGAATTGTTCTCAACAAAGCGGCAAGCTATGGCAAGAGAAAAGTGGTTAAAGAGTGGGGTAGGAAGAGATTGGATTAAAGAGCATGCTCTAAAATAATGAAGGTGCTCATATCCGCCGTGGCGGACACTGGTTCGAGCCTGCCTGCCGGCAGGCAGGTCCAGTCCCCGCTACAAAGAAAACTCCTCAGAAGTGAGGAGTTTTTTTATGCCTTACACATTGGCGCTTCGTCTTTTTACTTTTGCCCTTTCTTAAACCCATAGGTGTTTTGGCGAACAAAATCTTTTGGAAAGTCTTCATCTCCGGGAAACCCTAATTCAATGGTGCCGCTATCTTCCGGAAGATAATGGGTCTTAAATAGATAGTCCCACAAACTTAAACTAATCCCGAAATTGACACCATAGGTGCCTTTTGGTAACTCATACGCGTGATGGTACAGATGCATGACAGGATTATTAAAAATGTATTTGAGCGGTCCCCAGGTAATTTTAATGTTCGCATGATTAAAATGTCCAATGGTAATGGCTAAAAAGTGGACGATAAACGCTTGTGCCGGCTCAAAGCCAAACAAAATCATCACCCCGAACGTTTTTAAGGGCTTGTAGAGAATGTTTTCCATCCAGTGGTACCGCAAATGTGCCGCGAAGCCCATTTCTTTCACGCTGTGATGCACTTTGTGATATTTCCACAAGAACGAATATTTATGAAGCAATACATGCGTAAACCACTGAACAAAGTCTAATACAATAAAGAAGACCACTAATTGTAACCACATAGGCCATTCCGAAGGATCAAAAAGGGCTAACGTATCCTCTTGGATGCCCAAATCTTCAAATCCCAACTGCAAGAGTTTGTAAATACCACTAATCGCAATCGCGAAGAGGAAGAAATTAAAAAACATGTAAAAAGCGTCCAGCCAAAAATCCTGGCGGAATATCGCCTGCTCCTTCCGCCAGGGAAATAGAATTTCCAAACCCCAAATGATGAGGGAGATCAAAATTAACCCCCAAAAGTAATTGGTATACCAGGGAACATTGAAGAGTATTGAGTTCCAGGTCCAATCCAGGGTGTTCATAAACGCCTCTATAAAGCCATGTACATACCTATTCATTAGTATTCATTGAATGTTTTGAATTGCCGTATCGATAGTCGGGTATCTACCTCTCACATTTCATATATTCCTCTTCTTTTTTGCAATACCCTCGCCACATAAAGCTAATTAAACAAATTTGAGCAGCTGACAAAAATCATCTTTTTCCTTAGCGTCTCGCACTACCTTCGTAATAACTTTTAATCACAACGCTATGAAGACCATTTTAGTTCCTACCGATTTTTCACCGCATTCTGAGAATGCCTTGAGAGCTGCCGCGAGCATTGCCAAGAGAAAGAACGCCCAGATCATGGTGGTACACATGATTGGATTGGAAAGCGGACTCCTAACGTCGAATACCGATCTACCCACCGAAGCCTCTGTGTTCTACGTGAAATTGGCCGAAAAACGCTTTTCTGAATTGCTAGACCAGTCATATTTAAAGGATATTCAGGTGAAGTCTATGGTAAAAAAATACCGGAATTTTTCAGAAATCAATACGCTGGCCATGGAACTTGAAACCGACTTGATCGTAATGAGTTCTCACGGTGCCAGTGGTGTCGAAGAGCTATTTTTAGGGTCGAATACAGAGAAAGTGATCAGAACCTCTGAAATCCCCGTGTTGGTGATCAAGCAATTTGTAGCCGATTTTGATATTGATTTAGGTGTGTTTGCGAGCGATTTTTCTTCGGAAGCGGTGAGTGTCTATAAGGAAGCGCAGCAATTTTTCGACCTGTTTCAAGCCACCATGAAAACGGTATATGTCAATATTCCCGGAAGGAACTTCAAAACGAGTTCAGAAATAGACAAATTGCTCTATGATTTCTTTGAAGAAGCCGGATATGAAAATCCATCGAAAGTGGTTTCACAAGTGTCTGTTGTTTCCGATAAGACCGTAGAACAAGGCGTACTCGCCTATAGCGACCTTATCGATTCAGATGTTATAGTGGTGCCTACTCATGGTCGAAGAGGCTTGTCTCATTTGCTCCGCGGGAGCATTTCCGAAGATGTGGCAAACCACTCCCACAAACCGGTGCTTACCATGAAATTATAGGAATTAAAGTCCTTCTGAAAGATTGTAAAGCGACTTCTTGTCTTCCAGTTTGATGCGCTTTCCGGAAGTGCTTACCAGTCCTTCTTTCTTAAACTTGGTAAGTGTTCGTATGAGTAATTCGGTAGCCGTTCCTACTACGTCGGCAATGTCAGCCCGGGATAACTGAAGGTATAGGTATCCGTCTTCGTCTTCGCCGAAATGGCTATCGAGGTATAATAAAACTTCGGCAAGACGTTGGCGGACGCTTTTGTGCGCCATATTTACAATGATATCGTCGGCAAATTTGAGTTCCTGAGCCATCATTTTTAGAACCGCATTGGTAAAGAGTGGATTGTTTTGAAGGCTTTCTTCGATATGTGTCTTCGGAATAAAACACACTTCCATATCCTCCAGTGCTTTGGCGCTTAAATTGGTTGTTTCCGAAGCAATCACAGACCGCTGTCCCAGTACTTCTCCCTTAGAAGCGATCTTTACGATTTGATCGCGGCCGTTATCACTCATCTTCGATAGCTTCGATATGCCATCTCGTACGCAGAAGACGCCATTCAGTCGCTCGCCCTCTCTAAAAATGGATTCCCCTTTTTTGATGTGTCGGGTTTCTTTGCTATCCGACATGCGTTTTAACTCCTCTTTTTTCAAGGCCTTAAAACTGTTCATTTGCCGAATAATACAATTTTCGCAGCGCGATTGATTCTTTTCGTCCATTGCATCACAAAGCTAACGGATTTCTGTAGAATTTGAAAGTGGGGCGCTGATAGGATCAGTTTCTCCCCAGATCAGGGCGATCTTCATAAAAATCGTCAAAGGTTTTGTCGGTTTTATATCCATCTCGTAGCACGCGATAGACAGTATACACCAGAAGAATCTGACCGAGACAACAGAGAAAAAAGACCCAAGCGTACGGCAGCCCTACGGTCGCAGAACAAACCGTAGTAATGAGGAGAACGGTGGTCACTCCTAATAAGGTAATCGCAGATAGTTTCATAAGAAATTTTAAAAGAAGGTACGCAATACCGTGTAAACAAGGTGTCAACAAATTCCTAAAAATTGTGGGTGCTGACAAAAGTCATCTTTTTTAGTTTCCGGCTTTTCCACCTTTGTACTATCAAAAAAAGACGGCTATGGTCTTTTTGAATTTTAGAATATATGAAATCGTGTTATCATTGCGGAGACCCGTGCAAAGAAGGAATCATTGAAGAGCAAGACAAGCATTTCTGTTGTCATGGTTGCAAAACGGTGTACGATATATTAAGTGAAAACGACCTTTCTTATTACTATCATCTTGAGTCTGCTCCTGGCACTTCCCCTTCGCGATTTGATGGAAAGTTTGATTTTCTCGAAAACGAGTCTATCGTAGCGAGCTTGTTAGATTTCGATGAGAATGATAGGCACGTGGTATCGTTTACCATTCCCTCCATTCACTGTAGCTCTTGTATTTGGGTGCTGGAAAACTTACACAAACTGGAACCTGCTGTGCAGAGCGTACAGGTGAACTTTCCGAAGAAAACCGCACGAATTACCTACGGATCTGCCGAACTAACTCTGCACGACCTCGTTGTTTTGTTGAGCAAGATTGGCTACGAACCATATATATCCTTAGAGGACACCACCGAGAAAGATGCTCGTATCGACCGAAGTTTGATTTACAAATTAGGGGTGGCTGGATTTGCCTTTGGAAATATCATGTTTTTGTCGTTTCCCGAATATTTTGAAGTCCACGATTTTTGGCTAGATCGATTCAAACATTTGTTTCGATGGTTAATGTTTGGTTTTTCGATCCCAGTGGTATTTTATTCGGGCCAGGATTATTTGATTTCGGCCTTCAAAAGCCTCCGCGCAAAACTACTCAATATTGACGTGCCTATAGCACTGGGTATTCTGGTGCTTTTTATACGCTCTACGCTGGAAATTGCAATGGATTGGGGAACCGGCTTTTTCGATAGCCTATCGGGCTTGGTGTTTTTCTTACTGCTTGGCAAATTTTTTCAGCAAAAAACCTATTCCTATCTGTCTTTTGAGCGCGATTACAAATCCTATTTCCCCATTGCGGTAACGCGTTTGAACAAAACCGCTTCGGAAGCACCTATGGATTCCAAAGAAACGCAAGTGCCTATCAACGAATTAAGTCCCGGAGATCGAATTTTAATTCGGAATGAAGAATTGATACCGGTTGACGGGATCTTGATAAACGGAACTGCCTTGATAGACTATAGTTTTGTGACGGGTGAAGCCGAACCCGTTGCGAAACAGTCGGGAGACACCTTGTATGCAGGAGGGCGACAACAGGCGGGCATCATAGAAGTGGAGGTTATTAAATCGGTTGACCAGAGTTATTTAACTCAATTGTGGTCTAACGATGTATTTGCAAAGGGACAAGCCACTTTTTACAAAGGCATCACCAATTCGGTGAGCAAACACTTTACGATAAGTCTCTTGACGATCGCGATTATTGCTACTACCTTCTGGGGGTATTACCAACCTTCCTTGGCGCTGAATGTGTTTACCGCAGTGCTCATTGTGGCCTGTCCCTGCGCGATTGCACTGGCGGCGCCTTTCACTTTAGGGAACATGCTCCGAATTTTCGGGCGTCACAAATTATATGCAAAGAACAGCTCGGTTATTGAGCAATTGGCCGAGGTAGATACGGTGGTGTTCGACAAGACAGGAACGCTTACCACCAATAAAAAAGGAGTTATTACCTATCAGGGAATTGCGCTTACTTCGGAAGAGGAAACGTTACTCACAGCTACCTTACGTGCCTCGAATCACCCCTTGAGTCGGTCGCTATATGAACTGCTTCGAGAAAATGAAATCTACACGCTGGATTCTTTTGAAGAAGAAGTAGGGAAGGGGTTAACGGGTCGCAAGGAATACAATCAAATCAAAGTAGGTGGGTACGATTTTGTTGCCAACGATGCTCGAGGCAACGTAAAAGGCACAACGCTCAACCGCACTTCGGTACACGTTAGTTCCAATCAAGAATATAAAGGATGTTATGTCTTCAATCATGAGTACCGTCCCGGAGTGCAAACGGTGTTTCAGGAATTGTCTGAGACCAATAATTTGGTGGTTCTATCTGGCGATAATGATGGCGAGAAGGCCTATTTATCGCAACTACTTCCGAATAAAACTCGATTTGTATTCAATCAGAAGCCAGAAGACAAGTTAGCGTTTATCAAGCGGTTGCAGCAGGACGGAAAAAAAGTGCTTATGGTTGGGGACGGCCTGAATGATGCGGGAGCCCTGGCACAGAGTGATGTGGGTATCGTGATTTCTGAAAACATCAATGTCTTTTCACCGGCCTGTGATGGTATTTTAAATGCCTCTCGCTTCACCGATTTAACGACATTCATCCGGCTATCACAACAGGCCCGAAAGGTGATCAAGTATGCCTTTGTTTTTTCCTTGATTTACAATCTTATAGGATTGGGGTTTGCTGTTACCGGACAGTTAAGGCCAGTGGTTGCCGCTATTTTAATGCCTCTGAGTTCCATTAGCATTGTGGTCTTTACCACTCTGTACACGCATTATTTGAGCCGTCAATTGAAAATTCAAACTGAGTACGAAATGGGGGAGACCGTTACATACTAAAAATATGAGAGAACTGACAAAAGTCATCATTTAGGGAATCAGGCCATACTACTTTTACACCGTATTAAAACGTCAATATGAATATTATTTACCTGCTTTTAACCATTAGTGTCATCGTTGCCATAGGCTTTTTCGTAGCCTTTGTGCTGTCGGTGCGAAAAGGACAGTTTGACGATGTATACACTCCCTCTGTGCGGATGCTGTTTGATGATGAACTCGTCAAAGGAACGAGGGAAGCAACCACAAAGAATAAGCAATCAACACCAACTCAAGAACAACAAGGATCATTATGAAATTAGACACTTTTTACTACGACAATAAGATCGTTCGTAAGTTCGTAATCGCAACATTATTTTGGGGCATTGTAGGGATGAGCGTCGGACTCCTGCTCGCCTTTATGTTTTTATTCCCTAACCTTACGGATGGGATTTCCTGGTTGAGTTTCGGGCGATTGCGTCCGCTTCATACCAACGCGGTGATCTTCGCTTTTGTGGGAAACGCCATCTTTGCCGGAGTCTATTACTCTACCCAGCGCCTCTTGAAAGCGCGTATGTGGAAAAACTGGCTAAGTAACTTCAATTTCTGGGGTTGGCAGCTTATCATTTTAGGCGCTGCGATCACACTTCCGCTGGGATACACAACCTCCAAAGAATACGCAGAACTGGAGTGGCCCTTCGATATTGCCATTGCCTTGGTTTGGGTCGCTTTTGGCGCCAACCTTATTGGTACGATCTTAAAGCGTAGACAACGTCACCTCTATGTCGCCATTTGGTTTTATATCGCCACCTTCGTGACGGTTGCGGTGCTTCATATTGTTAATAGTATCGAATTGCCTATCAGTGCCTTAAAAAGTTATTCGGCCTATGCCGGAGTGCAAGATGCCTTGGTGCAATGGTGGTACGGGCATAACGCAGTGGCATTCTTCTTAACAACCCCGTTTTTAGGGTTGATGTACTATTTTGTTCCGAAGGCGGCCAATAGACCGGTCTATTCGTACCGGCTGTCGATTATCCACTTTTGGTCGCTCATCTTTATCTATATCTGGGCAGGGCCACACCACTTGTTATACACCTCTTTACCAGGGTGGGCACAAAGTTTAGGTGTTGCTTTTTCCGTGATGCTGATTGCTCCCTCCTGGGGTGGGATGATCAACGGACTCCTAACTTTGCGTGGTGCCTGGGATAAGGTGCGCACTGACCCCGTATTGAAGTTTATGGTGGTCGCGATTACCGGCTACGGGATGGCGACCTTCGAAGGTCCTATGCTGTCTTTGAAGAATGTAAATGCCATTGCGCACTTCACCGATTGGATCATTGCCCACGTACACGTAGGCGCCCTGGCTTGGAATGGCTTCCTCACCTTCGGAATGGTGTATTGGTTGGTTCCGAAGTTATTCAAAACCAAATTGTGGTCCACCAAATTAGCGAACGTCCATTTTTGGATCGGTACCTTGGGAATCATCATGTATGCGCTGCCGATGTACGTAGCCGGATTTGTACAAGCCTTCATGTGGAAACAATTCAATCCCGATGGTACTTTGGTCTACGGAAACTTTCTGGAAACCGTTAGTGAGATCATCCCCATGTATTGGATGCGTGCCATTGGTGGAAGCCTTTATATTGTAGGGGCAATTATTGGGGTGTACAACGCCTATAAAACGGCTCGCTCCGGAAGTAAGGTAACCGACGAGCTGGCCGAAGCGGCTCCGTTAGAACGCGTCACAAAGAAAAGAACCGTGAAAGAAGGATGGCATACCTGGTTAGAACGACGTCCTGTCAAGTTAACGCTGTATGCGACCATTGCGATTCTTATTGGTGGGATTGTACAGATCATGCCCTCTCTATTAGTGGATGACTACGTTCCAAAAATTTCTAGTGTGAAACCCTATACGCCACTAGAGCTGGAAGGGCGCGATATCTATATCCGTGAAAGCTGTAACGCCTGCCATTCGCAAATGGTACGCCCCTTCCGAAGCGAGGTAGAACGCTATGGCGAATATTCAAAAGCAGGAGAGTTTGTGTACGATCACCCCTTCTTATGGGGAAGTAAGCGAACCGGACCCGACTTGCATAGAATTGGGCAAAAATACAGCGATAACTGGCACCTCAATCACTTTTACGATCCGCAGAGTACCTCCTCAGGCTCGATCATGCCATCGTACAAGTGGCTCATTCGGAATAGGCTGGATAAGAGCATGACCGAGAAGAAAATGGAGGCCATGATCTCTTTAGGAGTACCGTATACTGAAGAAGATGTAGCGCGCGCACAAACATGGATGAGCGAACAAGGAACACAGATCGAGGAGAACCTATATGCCGATCCCGACTTCGCTAAAACCTATGAAGCCGATAAGACCTATGCGGCTGAAAATGGCGAAGAATTTATTGAGATGCGCGATCGCGAAGTAGTCGCCCTAATCGCCTACTTACAGCGGTTAGGAACCGATATTAACGTGCCTGAAGGAGAAGAGACGGCAGTAAACTTAAACGACTAAGCTATGTTGAAATTTGTGAAAGGAAATCTGGAAAACATTGATGGGGTGGCACTTTACCCGATCATCTCATTGCTCATCTTCTTCCTCTTTTTTGTAGGGTTATTCTGGTGGGTGTTTACGGCCAAGAAAGCACATATCAAAGAAGTGAGTCGCATTCCGCTAGAAGATAAAAATAGCACCAACCAAAAATCAAATGAATTATGAGAAGTACGGCATCTATTATTAGAGTCATCGGGTTTACCCTGTTTGGATACCTATTTGTCAATTATATAGGCTCCACGGGCGATACCTCCATATTTGTAGAACAGCCCTGGCTGTGGGCGGTACTTGCGGTAGTTGTGCTGATCTACTTGGCCATTGAGATTAGTCTGGGGGCACTTGAAAATGTACTGTACCGCACGCTATCCGCCGAGGCCAAAGTAAACTATGATCAAGAACGTGCCAAAGTGAAGGCCAACCAATTCAGATGGGTGAAGCGAACCTATAAGAAACTTGTAGGCGGTAAACCCATCGAGATGGAAGGGGAAATCATACTGGATCACAACTATGACGGCATTCGTGAATTGGATAACAAGCTACCGCCGTGGTGGGTATACGGGTTTTATGCTACGATCATTTTTGCCGCCATTTATCTGGTTCGGTTTGAATTGTTCAAAGATTACAATCAGGTTGACGAATACGAAGCCGCCGTGGCTCAGGCCAAGGTAGAAATTGAAGAATATAAAAAGACCGCCAAAGACCTGGTCGATGTCAATACGGTACAACTGCTTACCGAAGTAAGCGATCTGAATTCGGGTAAAAGCATTTTTGAAGGCAATTGCGTGGCTTGTCACAAGGCTAGTGGTGGCGGGGGTATAGGACCGAACTTAACCGATGATCACTGGATCTTGGGTGGGGGAATTAAAAATGTATTCAATACGATTTCTGAAGGAGGACGTCCCGGAAAGGGGATGGTGGCCTGGAAAGCCGACTTAAAGCCGTCTGAAATGGCTCAGGTAGCCAGTTACGTCCTCAGCTTGCATGGAAGCAATCCACCGGACGGAAAAGAACCGGAAGGCGATATCTGGTTAGATCCCGACGCCCCGGTTGAAGAAATTGAGGTGGAGGTAATTGATAGCACGAAGATCCACATGATTATTGAAGATCAGCCGGTCACCGGTGATGTTGTTAACGATTCTATACAATAGCCATGTTAGTACTCAATGACATAGTATTTAACCTAACGCAGAAAAAGTCTCCTGTCGTTCAAAAGATCTATGATCATCGAGGAAAGCAATTGATCGCTGTGGGATTGGCACACGGAGCTACTTTACATCAGTATCAATCCAGCCCTAAAACCAAAATTATGGTGGTACAAGGGGAAATCGATGTGAATACGGAAACACATAGCTACCGTCTGGAACGGTTTGATTCCTTCGACGTCCCCGAAGAGCCGTATTCGATTACTGGAGTATTTGACGCGGTCTTTTTACTGATGAACGCAAATACCCAAACCAGCCAATAGACAAGTTATGGCAGAGCAAGGAAGAGATAATTTTAGAGATACCATCGGAACCCTCAACGAAGAAGGAAAGCGGGCCTGGGTCTATCCAAAAAAGCCCTCAGGTAAATGGTATGAATATCGAAAATATGTAAGCTACATACTCTTGATTTTTTTGTTCAGTGCCCCTTTTATAAAGATCAACGGTAACCAGTTTTTGATGTTTAACGTGTTGGAGCGTCGCTTCAATATCTTTGGGGCTCCGTTTTGGCCTCAGGACTTTCACCTGTTCGTGATCATGATGATCATTGGGGTGGTGTTTGTGATCTTTTTTACGGTGGCCTTTGGTAGATTGTTCTGTGGGTGGGTTTGTCCACAAACCATATTTATGGAAATGGTCTTCCGTCGAATCGAATATTGGATCGAAGGCGATCGCGGAAAGCAGATACGCTTAGACAAAATGCCCTGGAACAAGGAAAAAATTAGGAAGCGGATCACCAAATGGATCGTCTTTTTTATCATTTCCTTTTTGATTGCCAATGTGTTTTTGGCCTATCTCATTGGAAGCGATCAACTCCTTCGATACATCACCGAAGGTCCGTTTAAACACTTAAGCACGCTATTATCACTACTGATCTTTACGGGTGTTTTCTATTTTGTATTCGCGTGGTTTAGAGAGCAGGTTTGCATTATTGCCTGTCCGTATGGTCGTTTACAAGGCGTACTGCTCGATACCAAATCGATTGTCGTGGCATACGATCACAAACGAGGTGAGAAGGAAGAAGGGCGTGCGCGTTTTAAGAAGAATGAAGACCGCGCCGCGACCGGAAAGGGCGATTGTATCGATTGTTTTCAATGTGTACAGGTATGTCCTACTGGAATAGATATCAGAAATGGTACACAACTGGAGTGCGTAAACTGTACGGCCTGCATCGATGCCTGTGACGCTATGATGGAAGCCGTAAAGCTGCCGAAGGGATTGATTCGCTATGCCAGTGAAGAAAATATCGAGAAGAAAAAGAAATTTGAATTTACCCCGCGTCTCAAAGGGTATTCGGTGGTGCTGGGCATTTTGGTCGCTGTCTTCGTGGGAATGTTGTTCTTGCGGAATGACGTAGAAGCGCGTGTCTTGCGTTTACCCGGACAGTTGTACGAGCGAAAGGAGAATAACATGATCAGCAACGTGTACACCTTCAAATTAGTGAACAAGACGGTTGATGAAATTGAAGAGGTCACCTTTCAATTGAAATCGCACAAAGGAATCATAAAAGTCGTCTCACATGATTCTTTTGATATTCCTGAACAGGGCATGGCAGAGGGAACGCTGTTCATCGAGATCAATGCCAGTGCGCTAACAGGTGATAAGGATCGTGTTGAAATTGAAGTGTTGAGCGGCGATGTGGTGATAGAAACCACCACAACCGCCTTTTTGGGCCCAAGAAGTTATAAATAAGAATGGCGATGTTATATCTATATGCGTATTGTGAATTGAATTTGCGTGAGGGAATGCAGTGGAAATCCCGCAGCCTAGAAGCAATGAGAGGCGAGGAATTGCAACGGAATGCCCGACCACGTCTAGGCGTGGACACGCCCAAAAAGGAAACGTATGAAAACTCATAAGAAACAAAACTGCTGTAAAGATTGTCAGGGAGGAAGCCCCGGAAAGAACGAAGCCTGTGCGCTGCGATTGCTTGCAGGCAAACAGCAACACCCGCCGGCTGCAACATCGAACGTATCATCAATGAAATCCGTTAACGCGGTATGAAATCATGAAAATTAATTGGGGAATCGGAATCGTTATCGGCATGACCTTGTTCATTAGTTTTATTATGTATTTGGTCATACGAATGACAACAGAAGAAGCCTTTGATCACGACATGGTCACTGAAAATTATTACGCCAAAGAAATGGTCTATCAGCGTGAAATTGACGCGGAGACCAATACGAAGAACCTGAACGGCAAGATTAAAAGCCGCAAGGTGGCGGATGGATGGGAGCTGATGTTTCCGTCGGAATTGGAGCCGTCCAGGGTCAAAGGAAATCTATACCTATATCGCCCTTCCAACGAAGATCTTGATAGCGAGTGGCCGCTTGAACTTGAAAATTCCAAATTCCTAATTCCTAAAGAACATCTGATTGAAGGACGCTGGAACCTCACTTTAGAATGGGAATATGAAGGAAAAGATTATATGTATAAAGAATCTATAACCTATTAAGATGCTTTGGTCGGGCTTATTATTCGGACTCCTAGGTAGCTTGCATTGTGTAGGCATGTGTGGTCCCATTGCTTTTTTGCTTCCGCTGGACCGGAAACGCAGAAGCAAACGCTGGTTGCAACTTATCAGTTATCACTCGGGGAGACTCAGTACGTACGCCTTATTAGGGGCGTTGATCGGATGGGTAGGGCAAGGATTGAACTTGTTTGGTCTTCAGCAACAACTCTCGGTGATCATTGGTGTGCTGATGATCGCTACGGTACTCCTTCCGCATCGCGTCTTGAATCGCTATGCGATCTCGAAACCGCTCTACCGATGGGTCGGAAGCATCAAAGCTGCGCTGGGAACGGAATTAATAAAACGGGATCCGGGCACTTTTTTTACCATTGGCTTTCTCAATGGGTTGTTGCCATGCGGACTCGTTTACATGGCTATTTTTGGAGCGATGGCGATGGGTGGGGTGAGTTACGGAGCACTCTATATGGTCTTGTTTGGCTTAGGGACGGTTCCCTTGATGACTACGGCGGTGTACCTCGGAAATTTCTTAAAGGGCGGCCTTCGGAAAAAGATCGTAAAAGTAATTCCCGTGGTGATCGTGCTCGTGGGCTTATTATTTGTGTTGCGTGGTATGGGACTTGGTATCAAATTTATATCGCCCCCAGATTCGGTGGCCATCGAGCAGGTGAGCTCAAAACATAGTTGTCATTAATTGTTAAATCTTAAAAATATGAAATCACTTTACGTACCATTAGTAGATTGGGATATGGGCACGATTATTATTGGAGTGTTCGCCTTTGTCTGTATTGTCCTTGTAGCCATTGTCATTGGATTTATGAACAGTGGAAAGAAAAATAACGACCAACATCAAGCTAACCAATAAATCATGGAAACGCTCGCTATCATTTTAGTAGGATGCTTTGGCCTTTTTCTTCTGATTGCTTTCTTCGGAAGCATTGGAAGCATGATCCGTATGGAATTCCGAAGAAGGGATTCCAAACAAACCTCCTTACAAAAGAAGAACGCAGACGAGGCTGCGTTCTAGGACTACTAACAAAAAAGGGGAATAGTACTATACCGTCATGGAAAACAATCGGGTTTCCGGACGTTTTCGCTGCAGCCGTAGATCAAACGGAAGACACACATTTCGAACGAACGGTTTTCCGGCTTCCGTGATGTGAAGGCTGTTTGGTTTAATTTCTACCAACCCATCCTGTTGGAGCTCTGATAACTGTGCTACGATCTGCGCCATTTGAGGAAGTTGCATGGCTTCGGAATACCAAGAGGTTTCAAATCGACACATGAGATTCAGGATGTGTTTTCGTACGATGAGGTCTTCTTTAGTCAAAAGATGCCCCCGAAACACGGGCAATTTATTTTCACGTAGCGCAGCATAGTATTCTGGTAAGGTTTTCACATTCTGAGCGAATCCGTTCCAGCTATCCCCAATGGCCGAAACACCCAATCCCAGCATCACCTCTGTAGCGGCCATTGTGTAGCCCATAAAATTACGGTGAAGTTGTCCGCTTTCTTGTGCCAAGGCAAGATCATCTGAAGGTAGCGCAAAATGATCCATTCCAATTTCACGGTATCCGGCCTGCTCTAACATCGATTTTCCGAGTTCGTACTGTCGGCGTTTTTCAGAAGCAGTAGGTAAATCAGCATCTCGATAGCCGCGCTGCCCGTTTCCTTTGATCCAAGGGACATGGGCATAACTGTAGAATGCGAGTCGGTCGGGCCGCAATAGCAGCGTTTGCGCGATAGTGTGTTGTACATGGGCTTCGGTTTGAAAGGGGAGTCCGAATACCAAATCATGTCCCACAGAAGTATAGCCAATAGCACGGGCTTGTTGGGTTACCCTTTCTACGTTTTCGAACGACTGCACTCTATGAATAGCACGTTGCACTCTGTCGTTATAATCTTGTACGCCATAGCAAACCCGTCGGAACTCATTGCGATATAAGGTGCGTAGATGGGTTTCGGTGGTGTTATTTGGATGTCCTTCAAAACTGAATTCAGCTTCAGGATGAATAGAAGCTTTCGTAAACAAACCGGCTAACAAAGTTTCAAGGTTTTCCGCAGAAAAAAAAGTAGGCGTACCGCCTCCCAGATGAAGTTGTTGAATGGTAGGAGCGAACCCTAACAACTCACAATACATTTCAAATTCCTGCAACACCGCTTTGATGTACGGGAGTTCCACCAAATGGTTTTTGGTGATGCGCTTGGTACAACCACAAAAAGTACACATGCTTTCACAAAACGGAAGGTGTATGTACAAGCTGATGCCGGTATGAGGCCTTACCATTTGTCGCACCGAATGCTCCCAGCCCACAGCTGTAAATTGTTCGGTATTCCAGTAAGGGACCGTGGGATAGCTAGTATACCGCGGTCCCGCAACATTATATTTGGCAACTAATGAGCTATTGTTATTCATAGAAATAGACTCACTAGAATCACCGAAGTATTGAGGATGGTACTAGCCACTAGAAGCTGGAAGATCAACTTTGGCTTCTGAACCGTAAGAATAGCGGCATTGTGGGCTGTGCATATGCCTACGCAGATCATCACTAACGCCATGTGCCAGAAGCTATGACCAAAGGAAAGTATCTGCATGATCGCAATGGAACCCAAACAGGTGGATAGTATAATTCCCAAGGCAGAATAGCCCATCACATTATTGGTAAAATCTTTTTCTAACTGAGCAAAGGTTGTCATACCACTGATTTTTAATAGTTACAGGGCAAAGGTAACTTTGGTTAAACAGCATTTTTATGACTTTTGTCAGTTGCCAGAAATGAGCCGACTAGTTTTTCTTTAAAATGTTCGTTTCGAAACCATCGATGCTTTTGGTGTTCTTTTCTTGCCAGTAATTTTCAATACGCTCTTGCCCTTGCTTTTCTGCCCAAGACTTTAAAACGGTTCGTTCTTCTTTGAATTCCATAAAGGGAACGGCATAACCACACGAAGTTTGTACCAGATCTACCTGCATTTCGATGATCTGACGCGCCCCGGCAGTTTCAGGAAAAAGCTCAATGTGCTCTTGAAATATAGCATCACGAGGATGATAGAGAGTGGCATTTCCGTAGAGCCGAAGGATAAGCGGTTTCCCTTCAAACGCACAGAACATGATCGTCATTCGCGGATATTTCAGTAGGTGTGCAGCCGTTTCGTTACCACTTCCGGTGAGGTTGAGCCACACTATTTTATTTTCGTTCAACACGCGAAAGGAATCCATGCCTTTCGGAGAAATATTTACACGCCCTTCCGCAGCCGCAGTACCCACAAAGAAGATGGGCTGTTTTTCAATAAAGTTTTTCAATTCTGGAGTGATGGCATCCAATTGTTTTCCCATAGCTGGCGTTTAAAAAAATTCGTCAATGTATCACCGTAACTTTCGACAGAAAGATACGATATCTCTATGTTTCGATCCATTCGTTAATAGGTCAATACTTCAAAATCTTTTACTTGTTTCAAATACTTTTCAAGGAAGCTTTTGTGCGCCGACCCGATGATGACGAGTATTTTTTCACCGGGATGCTTCGCAGCGACCGTAAGAATATTGGCGGCGATCTGTAAATTCCGCATTTCCCAATAGGAATAACGCGCCCGGTCTGATCGCGAATCGAATTCGGTCTTCAGCCATAATTCCCACTGTGCTTTGTAATCCTGCTCCATATAGGTGTCGCTATTGATATACTCATAAAGAGCGGTAAGGTCCTTTTCGGTCACCCCTGTATTCATGAGTTGCTGTGATTTGGTATATACAGGTAGTTCCATCACCATAGCAATGAATTCTGGATGTTCTTCTAGGTCTTTTTCAAACATCGGGAAATACTTCTTCTGAAACGACATCTCTAGAAAATTATCGATAGGCTCAATAATGTTATGATCGCTTCGAAAGGTGAGCGGAACGGCCATGGAGTAATACTCGTTGGCATTGTCTATTTTTCCCGAAAGAAACCTCATTAACGATCTGTCAAATTCAGAATCAAATAAGGATGGGTTTCCCTGTAGGTATTTGTATTGAAGGACAGCCGAAGGAATATTAGCGGTCGCGACAAAATCATAAAGCAATTGTTTTCGTTCTTGAGTGGAAAGCCTCTCTTTTTTCAGAAGCGTGTAGATGCGTTGTTCCGATTCAAGAGAGGAAGCTTTTTGAAATTGCTGCACCGAATCGGCCCATTTCAAATGGTTTTGATCTCGTTCGGTCAACTGAAAATCAGGATCATTTCTTCGATCAATATCATACAACAACCGCCCGGGCATTTTCTCGATACAGATCACATCAAAGTTGAAGGTTTCGAGCTTCTGAATAACGGGCTCAATCATCTGAGGTTCGAATTCGTCAATCTGACTCAAATGTGTGGTGCCGAGAATCAGTACTTGTGTTTTTTCGACGGCGTTTTGAGCGTTTAGATAGAAGGTTGTGATAAAAAACACACACAAAAAGTACGGGCGGTAGTATCGCATAGAATGAATTAAGGTTACCCCTTTAAGATACGATTTTTATTCCCGAATTCTCGTCCGGTAGATAAGATTCCACGCTCCTGAGTTCGCTTCTACAATGTCCGGGAGTCCGTCGCCATTAAGGTCGCCTGTGGTTACCTTATAGGTGTCTTCTTTGAGATCCTTGTTCAGGGCGATCTCGGTAAAGGTTCCCGATTCGCTTCCCAATTGGACATAATTCACATCCTCCGCATTGCCAAAAACCAGGTCGGGCCAGCCGTCTTTATTGAAGTCGGTTATCGCTATAGACGCCGTCATTCTCGCTTCGCTGAATTTATGGGTTCTAGTAAAATTTGTTGCTGCGTTCCCGAAATATATTTCGTTTTGACTGCCTAGATTTCCCACGATAATATCCGTAAAACCATCTTGATCCATGTCATGAACAACCACAGAGCGAGTGTCATCTTCCGCACTTCCGAAGGAAATAGGATCAGAAAAATTTCGATTGCCTTGATTAAAATAAATGTGGTTCGTTGATTTTCGTTCTGCAGTTACAATGTCTAACCAGCCGTCCTTATCGAGATCAGCGATGGCTACTTGAATGGTAGGATCTTTTTCACCCCCAAAAGAAGTACAAGTATCAAAATTTCCTGACCCGTCGTTCCAACAGATCTCGTTTGGCGCATTTCGATTCGCCATGACGATATCAAGATCGCTATCGTTGTCGAGATCCACCAAGATGATGCCTCGCGTAGGAGCAACGGCACCGAAAGTCCCTTGCCAAATATATTCTTGATTTTTTCCGCCGAAATAAAGGGTGTTAGGAATATTGTCGTTAGCGACCAGTAGGTCCATATAACCATCCTGATTGACATCGGCCGCGACCATTTCATAACTGGCACCCATAAGGCCAATAGGTTGCCCTTGTTTGAAATTACCTTTTCCGTCGTTATAAAAAATATAATTCTGTTCGGCCCAATGACGACCATTGGCAACGAGCGCGTCCAAATCGCCGTCATTGTCCAGGTCGGTTAGAGAAATACCGGCCGTGCGATTGGATTGGGTTCCGATGGAAAGAAACCCGTCGAAATTCTGAAAAACAACCTCTTGTGCGGTTCCGAAGGAAACAAAGCCAGTCATCAAACCAATTACGGCTAGCTTACGAGCTACCGCAGAAAAGAAGAGCGACATCATTGTAGTAGCATTTTTTTGATAATCACCACTTGTCCCAAGTGATAATAACAATGTTCGATCATCATGTCTATATTTCGATGGTAGCTTCCATAGGCTTCTTTAACAAAGCCTGTTTGGAGTTGGTCGTCTGTCAACTTCTCTACCTGTTGTGCAAAACGTTCAGCGTCTTCCCAAAGAGAAGTAAGGATATCGTCCCATTGCTTTTGTGAGGTAACAGGAGGAAAATCAAAACTAAATTTATCCCGTATGGTAAGCTCGCCTCCTTCCAAAACCTGAAGCACGCCTTTTATATAATAATGTACATGCTGCGCTAGTAATGATAGCGTGTTGAGGGAATGTATTTGTTGGGTGGCCAGTTCCCAGCCAGTTCCCTCCAGTTGATCTTTATAGTTCGTAAAAGCGATAGAGGTTCCGTTAAGTAAGGCTTCTCTGAAACGCTTGGCAAGTTGCTCTGATGCGGTCATGAGGTTGTTTTTTGACAAGGTACGGTATATTTCATAGAAGTAAAAAAGAGCGTAGTTGCCAAGGGCGTATTGCCTATCTTTGTAAAAATTTTCTATGGCACATAAGGCAGGTTTTGTAAACATCATTGGAAACCCTAACGTTGGGAAGAGTACGCTTATGAATGCGTTTGTAGGCGAGCGACTTTCTATTATCACTTCCAAAGCGCAAACCACCCGACATCGTATTTTAGGGATTGTCAATGGAGAAGACTTTCAAGTGGTTTTGAGCGATACTCCGGGAATCATTAAGCCGGCGTATACGCTGCAAGAGAACATGATGGATTTTGTGAAATCGGCTTTTGAAGATGCCGATGTGCTCCTGTATTTGGTGGAGTTAGGCGAAAAAGACCTGAAGGACGAAGCGTTTTTTCAGAAGATCACCCACGCGAAGATCCCGGTACTGCTACTGATCAATAAAATCGACAAAGGCGATGAAACACAACTTTCCGAAGCGCTATCCCTTTGGCAAGAAAAAGTACCCAATGCTGAAATTTTTGCTATTTCAGCGCTGGAGAATTTCGGAGTTCAAGAGGTGTTTTCCCGCATTCTACAATTACTACCCGAATCGCCCCCTTTTTACCCGAAAGACCAATTAACCGACAAACCCGAGCGCTTTTTTGTCAACGAGATCATTCGCGAGAAAATTCTGATGCACTACAAAAAAGAGATCCCGTATGCGGTGGAGATCGACACCGAGGAGTTTTTTGAAGAAGACGATATCATTCGCATTCGCAGTGTCATTATGGTAGAGCGCGAGACGCAAAAAGGCATTCTCATCGGCCATAAAGGCGAAGCTATTAAACGGGTAGGGGTGGAAGCTCGGAAAGACCTACAAGCCTTCTTTGGTAAGCAAGTCCATCTAGAAACCTTTGTGAAGGTCAATAAGAATTGGCGAAGTGACAACCGACAATTACGGCGCTTCGGTTACCAACAAAAATAAGTAGGGCGTTTCCGCGCCTACGGCACGGTCGGGCTATCCGCTATATGCCCCTTGGGCGATGCCGCTGCTATCCCTAACGCGATTCAGAAAAACTAAGGCGTTCTCCGTACATATTCCGCTAATGCGTTACCTTTGCAGTCAATTCTAAGGTTATGAGCAGTATTGTTGCTATTGTGGGTCGGCCTAATGTTGGGAAGTCCACGTTTTTCAATCGATTGATCCAACGTCGTGAAGCCATCGTTGACGCCGTAAGCGGCGTGACGCGCGATCGCCATTACGGAAAATCAGATTGGAACGGGAAAGAATTCTCCTTGATCGATACCGGAGGGTATGTACGTGGTAGCGACGATGTGTTTGAAGCCGAAATCGACAAGCAAGTAGAACTCGCCATCGAGGAAGCCGATGCCATTATTTTTATGGTAGATGTGGAGTCAGGCGTCACCGGCATGGACGAAGAAGTCGCACAACTGCTACGACGCAGTAAAAAGCCTGTCTTCTTAACAGTAAATAAAGTAGATTCTGCCACACGGGTTAATGATGCCGTGGAATTTTATTCCTTAGGATTTGAACAATACTATACCATTTCTGGAATTAACGGCAGTGGCACGGGAGAGCTCTTAGACGATTTGGTAAAGATCCTCCCCGACGAGCCCGAAGCTGAAGAAGAAACCTTGCCACGCTTTGCCGTGGTAGGACGTCCCAATGCCGGGAAATCCTCCTTTATCAATGCCTTGATTGGGAAAGATCGTTTTGTAGTAACTGACATAGCCGGAACAACTCGCGACAGTATCGATACGAAATACAGTCGGTTTGGGTTTGAGTTCAACCTAGTGGACACGGCAGGGATTCGCCGAAAGAGCAAAGTAAAAGAAGATCTAGAGTTCTATAGCGTGATGCGTAGTGTTCGCGCCATCGAACATTGCGATGTAGCCATTTTGGTCTTCGATGCGACACGCGGCTTCGACGGGCAGGTGCAGAATATTTTCTGGCTGGCCCAACGAAATAACAAAGGCATTGTGATCTTGGCCAATAAATGGGACAAGGTGGAAAAGGACCATAAGACCACCAAAGAAATGGAGGCGTATATCAAAAAAGAATGCGCGCCATTTACCGATGTGCCGATTGTCTTCATTTCGGTATTGAACAAACAACGGATATTTAAAGCGATCGAATCGGCTGTGAAGGTGTATGAAAACCGTACGAAAAAGATCAAGACCAGCAAGCTGAACGACGTGATGTTGCCCATCATTCAGGCAACACCGCCACCGGCAACCAAGGGAAAATATGTAAAGATCAAATTCTGTACACAATTACCAACACCCTATCCAAGTTTTGCATTTTTTGCGAACCTTCCGCAGTATGTAAAAGATCCGTACAAGAGGTTTTTAGAGAATAAGTTGCGTGACCAATTCGACTTTAACGGGGTGCCGATTACGATATATATTCGGAAGAAATAGCACCACCACTATAGTCGGAGGCTTACATTAAACTACTTACAAACTTGAAAATGTTGAGGCAAATTAACAGCTTTCAGAAGCTCCATTAGTGATGTTACGGTACTATTCCTATGTTTCGTGCTAAAAGCTACAAAACCTAGCAACAGCACCACCGCCCGTTACGGCGGCTTACATTTGCGTACTTTTAAACTTGGAAATGTTGAGGTAATTGAACAGTTTTCAGAAGCTCCATTAGTGATGTTACGGTACTATTCCTATGTTTTGTGCCAAAAGTTACAAAACCTAGAAATAGCACCACCACCATAGTCGGCGGCTTACATTCGAGTACTATTAAACTTGAGAAAATTAATTATTAGGATTACCAACCTCCGGAAGCTCCTCGGTTGGTTCTTACGGAAAGTTTATCCCATTTTGTGCTTCGCAATTTACAAAATGGTCTAAACAACCACCGCCCGTTATGGCGGCTTGAATTAGAATACTTATAAAGTTGAAAATGTTGTTGAAGATCACCAACCTCCGGAAGCTCCTCGGTTGGTTCTTACGGAAAGTTTATCCCATTTTGTGCTTCGCAATTTACAAAATGGTCTAAACAACCACCGCCC
>DFVG01000027.1 GCA_002379985.1 Flavobacteriaceae bacterium UBA4166 | reverse complement strand
TTCTTCAAAGATCACCTCGTCCATTTTCGATCCGGTCTCTGTCAATGCAGTAGCGATGATGCTTAAAGAACCGCCATTCTCGATATTTCGGGCAGCACCAAAGAATCGTTTTGGCTTGTGCAGCGCATTGGCATCCACACCACCACTTAATATCTTTCCACTGGCAGGCTGTACGGTGTTGTAAGCACGTGCAAGTCGGGTAATAGAATCCAGCAAGATCACAACGTCATGCCCACATTCTACCAAACGTTTCGCTTTATCAATAACCAAGTTGGCCACGCGTACGTGCTCGGTCGCTTCTTTATCGAAGGTAGAGGCCACCACTTCACCGCTAACATTTCGTTGCATATCGGTCACCTCTTCAGGGCGTTCGTCTATGAGTAAGATGATTTGATATACTTCCGGATGATTTGCAGCAATAGCATTGGCTATATCTTTTAATAGCATGGTCTTACCCGTCTTAGGTTGCGCTACGATCATTCCACGTTGCCCTTTTCCGATAGGAGCGAACATATCAATAATACGAGTGGAGATGGTGCTTTGTTTTTCAGCAATATTGAATTTTTGCTGCGGAAACAAGGGTGTTAGGTGTTCAAAAGCTACGCGATCCCGAACCACGTTTGGGTTCAAGCCATTGATCTTGGTTACCTTAATGAGCGGAAAATATTTTTCTCCTTCTTTCGGAGGGCGTACCTCACCTAGAACAGTATCTCCGGTTTTCAGTCCAAAGAGTCGTATTTGCGATTGTGATACATAAATATCGTCAGGGGAAGAAAGGTAATTGTAATCACTAGAACGCAAGAAGCCATAGCCGTCTTGCATAATGTCAAGAACTCCTTCGCTTTCAATAATGCCGTCAAATTCAAAATCAGGTTCTTTATAACGGTTTCGGTTGTCTTTGTTTCCGTTTTTCCGGTGATCGTTCTGATTGTTGTTCTTCTGGTTGGAACGACCTCGGTTTTGATTCTGATTTTGGTTCTTTCGATTATTGTTGTTGTCGTTGTTCTTCGAATTGTCATTTGACTTCCCGCGGGATTGCCCTTTATTGTCTTGGTCTTGTTTTTTGGGTCTCCCGGGCCCACGATTGCTCTTATTAGAATTATTAGAGCGTTGATTCTTCTTTTGGTTCTGCTGCTGATTAGAATCTTTACTGTTTTTAGAAGCGCCGGAATCAGAAGTATCCGATTTTTTTTCTTCGGCAGCAATAGCTTTGACAGCTTCGGGGTTGGCCGCTTGGTGGTCTAAGATCTTATAAACGAGGTCTAATTTTTTAAGGCTTCTGTATTTAGGAACGCCTAGGGTTTTAGCAATGTCCTGAAGTTCAGGCATTTTTTTTGCTTTTAGTTCTGAAATTTCAAACATTATAGAAAACTAAATGATATAATTAATGATATTTTTTGAATGAATTCTCGAAGTAATTGAGATTGAATTTACTCTTGAAGACTAAGTAACCTACATTGAAGTGGTTACGAATTGTTACTGCAATAATACAACAATAATTTATATTGTGCTTGTATTTTCTTCAAAAGAAGATGTATTTTTGCCATCCAAACACAAATCTATGTTACAACGCATTCAAACCGTATATATGATCCTATCAGCCTTGGCTCTAGGAGCATTGTATTTTTGGTTTCCTGCGATTGAGGATGCCTCTGGTGTTGTGATCATTTCCAGAGAAGAACCGCTAGTGTTTGGCTTGATATTCGCTTCCATTGCCTTGGCGATAATCACCATTTTGAGTTTTAAAAAGCGACAGCTTCAATTTGTGCTGAATCGCTTGAACATCATATTAAACTTTGTATTACTGGGCGTTTTCGTATATCGGTCCCTAACATTATCCGGAGAGACCTTGGTTTCTGAGAAGGGTATTGGGGTGCTTTTACCCATCATTTCTATCGTTTTTTTAGTGCTGGCCAATAAGGCCATCAAAAGGGACGAGGACCTTGTAAAATCTGTGGACAGATTACGTTAAAACAACATCTTAGTATATTTTAGTGCGAACCCCTGAAGAATGCCATCTTTGGGGGTTTTTTTATCGGGGTATTTCAATGACCTCTAAGTGCTGGATTTCTTTCCCATCGATCTGAAAACGAAGCATGGTGCGTACCGTATGAAATCCGTGTTTTCCAATAGCACCGGGATTCATATGCAGCAACTTCCGTTTTTTATCCGGCATTACCTTTAAAATGTGTGAATGCCCGCAGATGAACAGTCGGGGTGGGTTTTTATTTAATTCTGAAAGCAACGCGCGATTATAGCGGCCCGGATAGCCGCCGATATGCGTAATCCAAACAGAAACTCCTTCACAATTGAAGCGTTGATGTAAGGGAAAACTTGCTCGAATATCAACACCATCTATATTGCCATACACTGCACGAAGCGGTTTTATGTTTTCAATGGCATCTGTAACATCTAGCGTGCCTATATCTCCAGCATGCCAAACTTCATCGGCCTGTTTTACATGTTTTAATATGGTTTCATCCATATATCCGTGGGTATCGCTCAGCAATAAAATCTTTCGCATAGTAACGTGGGCTAATTTTTTCTGAATCGAGAAAATAGACGCATCCGATTTCGTACTTTTGTTCGTTCAAAAATAAAGGAATTGCGCTACTTTTTTGATATATCCTACCACGGAAAACACTATCACGGATGGCAAATTCAACCGGATGCGATCTCGGTGCAGCAAGTGGTTCAGGAAATCCTGAGCACCTACTTCAGAACTCCCATAAATATTATAGGGGCAGGCCGTACTGATACCGGCGTACATGCGCGTCAATTATTTTTTCATGTTGATATTGAAGCGGTTTTTGAACAGGAAGAAACACGTTTTAAGTTGAATCGTTTTTTGCCAAAAGATATCTCCATACAGCAAATTCTTCCGGTAACTTCGGAAGCACACGCTCGCTTTGATGCAACAGCACGTACCTATGAATACTGGATCACTCTTGAAAAAGACCCATTCCGACAAGAACTGACTTGGCACTTACAGCGGACTCCGGATATCAACCTCATGAACCAAGCCGCCGAAGCATTACTATCTCATGAAGATTTTGAATGTTTTTCGCGTTCAAATACGGATGTTAAAACATTTCTCTGTGACATTAGGGAAGCGCAGTGGGAACAGCAAGACAAGTTACTGGTGTTTACGATCACTGCCGATCGCTTTCTTAGAAACATGGTGCGGGCCATTGTAGGAACCTTAGTAGATGTAGGACTACAAAAACGTTCTATTGAAGATTTTCGCCGTATCTTAGCAAGCAAAGATCGATCGCAAGCGGGAGCATCAGCACCGGCACAGGGTCTTTTTTTAACACAAGTTCAATATCCTAACACAATTTTTCTAAATCACCAATCAGCGTAACTATGGCAGGCTCTGGTAAGGCATTCGATTTTAAACTTTTTAGAAGGTTATTGCAGTTTACAAAAGCGTACAAATGGACGTTCTATTTTGTAGGCTTCGCTGCTGTCGTGATGTCGGGATTATCGGTATTACGTCCTTATTTGCTTCAGAAGGCAATAGATGATGGCATCCTGCCGAAGGATAATGAGTCGCTAGTATTGTTCATCAGTTTAATGGTAGCAGTACTTGTTTTTGAAGTGCTCTTTCAATTTGCTTTTATTTTCTATGCCAACTGGCTAGGGCAGAATGTGATCCGGGATATCCGCGTGAAACTTTTCAAACTAATGTTAAGTTTCAAAATGAAGTATTACGATAAAAGTGCCGTGGGCCGACTAACCACACGTGCTGTAAATGATATTGAGACCATCTCGAGTATTTTCAGTCAGGGGTTGTTTATGATCATTAGCGACCTGTTAAAAATGTTGGTGATCATGGGATACATGCTGTACCAAAGTTGGCGACTTTCCTTGATCGTATTCGCTATCTTACCGTTGATTGTATATGCCACTCGGGTGTTTCAGCGGGCCATGAAAACCGCTTTTGAAGACGTTAGAAATCAAGTGGCCAACCTAAATACCTTCGTGCAAGAACGCATTACCGGAATGAAGATCGTCCAGATCTTCACCCGCGAAAAGAAGGAGTATGATATCTTTAAAGAAATTAACGAAAAGCATAAAAGTGCCTGGGTCAAAACGGTTTGGTATAACTCGTTTTTCTTTCCTATTGCTGAAATGGCATCCAGTGTGGCAATCGGACTCCTAGTTTGGTACGGCGGACTCAATGTAACTGAAAATGGTGCGATCACCCTAGGATTGATCGTAGCTTTTATTGAACTAACTCAAATGTTATTTCGTCCGCTTCGACAGATCGCCGATAAGTTCAATACCTTACAAATGGGAATGGTGGCCGCCAACCGCGTTTTTGGAATTTTAGACACCAAGTCGCATATTGACGATGACGGTTCGCTCGAATTGAAAGATACCAAGGGCTATATTGAGTTTAAGAATGTATCCTTTGGCTACAATGAAGACGAGCAGGTCATCAAGAATATTTCATTCACCGTTCATCCGGGAGAGACGATTGCTTTGGTAGGAGCGACCGGTGCGGGAAAATCTACCATCATCAACCTCTTGTCTCGTTTCTATGAGATCAATGGAGGCGATATTTTGATCGATCGGAACTCGATTCGTGAGTATTCGTTGGTTTCCCTTCGGAAGGAGATTGCGGTGGTACTACAGGATGTATTCTTATTTGCGGATACCATTTATAACAATATTACCTTAGGCGATCCTGACATTTCACGAGAAACCGTGATAGAAGCTGCCAAAGAAATTGGGGTACACCGTTTCATAACCTCGCTTCCGAATGGTTATGATTACAATGTAAAAGAACGCGGTAGCATGTTGTCTTCCGGGCAACGACAACTTATTTCATTTTTGCGAGCGTATGTCAGTAATCCGGGGGTATTGGTGTTAGATGAAGCCACTTCTTCCGTAGATTCTTATTCCGAAGAACTCATTCAGAATGCTACCGATAAGATCACCCAAGGCCGAACCTCTATTGTAATCGCACATCGCTTGGCCACCATCAAAAAAGCCGATAAGATCTTGGTAATGGATGCCGGACAGATTGTAGAGATGGGAACCCATAAAGAACTGCTCAAAAAAGAAAACGGGTTCTACAGAAATCTTTACGAAGTCCAATTTATGGCCGAAGAAACCATATAAGAAACGCCTCGTTTCGCCTTTTCCATTTCCATCATTTCCTGAAAAATGTCGGTAAAGAACATCATATAGATCGTTCCTAGAATGATCAAGACAATATACACGACCAACAGCACCAATAAGAACAAAAGGATCTTCAGCAGCAATTGTTTCCAAGATAATCTAAACAGTCGTTTGAGAACATACGAAAAATAGATAATCTGAATGGGTAGGATACTCACGGCCAGATACCCAAAAGCTGTCTGATTCCAAAAGGTGGCGAAATACAGCAAGGTGGAAAAAATAGAGGCATGAGAATAGGCATAGGTATTAATGACCAAATGCTCGGTGTAGTTATATCTTTTGTTCCGAAGAAAGACCAATTTCGAAATTCCCGCCAGTAAGGGAATCGTGAGAAAGATGATTAAACTTTGATATTCGAAGGTAAAACTCATCCATTCCTTAAATGCTTCTGCCTGTGCTTCGGTATCGTAGATCGTAGTGTAGATATTGTTGAAAAGATCAGGAGCCCATTTTTGCAGCACGAACATAAAAAATCCGCTAATGGTCAACGCAATGGTGAAATAACCTATCACGTGTATATAGCGCTTTCTAATTCCGCTGATGTAGCCGTCGATAACGGCTTCCGGACGTTTAAAAAGATCAATAAAGGTACGCACGGGTTTGTTGGCATCGATGTTAAAGAAAGACCTACTGCTTTCCTCGGCAAGATACCGCATGGTGAGTCGGTGATCTACATACTTCGCACCACAGGTCTCGCAATAGATGGCCGCTTCAGAAAGCGACCTTTCACAATTCTTACATTGCTTCATGGATTGTCTTTATTGAATTAAATCTGCCTCCAATTGATTTTTCAATTCTTCCATATCTTCAAACAGCACAAAATCACCTTCTTTTAAATAACTAATTTGCCCATTCTCTTCGGAAACCACCAAACACACGGCGTCGGTTTTTTCAGTAATTCCTACCGCTGCCCGATGTCTTAGTCCGAAACGTTGCGGAATTCTTCGATCGTTAGAAACGGGAAGGATCACGCGCGTTGCAGTGATGGTATTATCTTCGATGATTATAGCACCGTCGTGAAGCGGGCTATTCTTAAAAAAAATACTTTCAATGATCGGGCGATTCACTTCAGCGTTCATGGTGTCGCCGGTATTCTTTACAAAATCCAAACTGTTGTTTCGCTGAATAACGATAAGCGCTCCGGTCTTCGTTTTCGACATTTTCCGACAAGCATCCACAATAGCTTTGGTATTGTGAAGCGTCGTGGCTTCCTTGGAAAGTAGATTGAATCGCTTAAAAAAGCGTTTTCGAGCCTTAAAGTTGGTAGAACCCAACATGAGTAGAAATTTGCGTATTTCCTGTTGAAAAACAACGATCAAGGCAAACATCCCTACGCCTAAGAAACCGCCTAAGATCTTGCTAAAAAGTTCCATCTGAAGCAATTCTGTAAGCTTCCAGATCGCATAGAGAATTACGATTCCTACAAAAATATTGATGGCTACGGTACCCTTCACCAATTTGTAGAGGTAGTAGAGCAAAAAAGCAACCAATACAATATCAATGATGTCGATGATCCTGATCTTATAAAGGTCTAAAAATTCCACAGGCAAAGGTTTGTGTAAAAGTAACAGATTTTTTTTAACCTGAAGTCAGCCTTTCAAAGAGTTGTATGCATTCCATGGCAGGTGCCACATCATGTACCCGTAAGATATGAGCGCCTTTTTGCAACGCCCAGCTGTGCAGTGCTGTGGTCCCATTCAACGCAGCTTCAGCAGAAATGCCCAAGGTTTTATACACCATTGATTTTCGAGATACACCCACTAGCATAGGAGCCTCCAATTCCTGTAATACTTCTAAGGAGTTGAGAAGTGTAAAATTTTGTTCGCGTGTTTTTGCAAATCCGAAGCCCGGATCGATAATAACATCGTTAATACCTGCTGCCCGAGCCGTAGCGAGACGTTCTGAAAGGTGATATACAATATCAGTCAACAAATGCTCATAATCGGTTTCTTGTGCCATGGTTTGAGGGGTTCCTTTTATATGCATCATCACATAAGGAACTTGAAGTTCAGCCATCACAAAGAGCATGGAATCGTCAAGGGTTCCTGCGGAAATATCATTCACCATACAAGCACCGGCTTCTATGGCTTGCCTTGCGACCTTACTTCGGAAGGTGTCCACCGAAATACAGGCTTCCGGAAATTCTTCTAAAATAGCGGTGATCGCCGGAAGTACGCGATCTATTTCTTCGGCTTCCGAAACCTCTGAAGCGCCGGGACGGGAACTATACCCACCCACATCTAAGAATGTCGCTCCTTCTGCAAGCATCTTCGCGGCTTTAGCAACCAACTCTCTCATTTCTTGATGAGCACCGCCATCGTAAAATGAATCGGGTGTCACGTTGAGAATTCCCATGACTTTGGGCCGACTCAAATCTAGGAGTCTTCCGCGGCAATTAAGTGTGTACAATTTTCTAAAGTGATTTATTTAAGCGAAATTTACGCAAAATCTAAAAGACGGGATGTCTGATACTTCAAAACAATACAACGACGTCATCACCCAATGCCGGGATCTCTTTATGAATAAGATGAAAGACTACGGAAGCGCTTGGCGGATCTTGCGATTGCCCTCGCTTACCGACCAGATCTTCATCAAAGCCCAACGCATTCGAGGCTTGCAGCAAAATAAAGAACGACGGGTAGATGAAGGAGCGATGAGTGAATTCATCGGGATCATTAATTATGCTATCATGGCGTTGGTTCAACTAGAAAAAGGTGTGGTTGAACAGCCGGATCTTACGCTCGAAGAAGCTACCCAGTTGTACGATGAAAAAGTAGCTGTCACCAAACAATTGATGCTTGACAAAAATCACGATTATGGGGAAGCATGGCGCGACATGCGCGTGAGCTCTCTTACCGATCTTATCTTGCAAAAATTACTTCGAGTAAAACAAATTGAAAATAATGAAGGCAAGACACTTGTTAGTGAAGGCATCGATGCAAATTATCAAGACATGATCAACTATGCTGTTTTTGCTATGATCCATCTTTCTGAAACCCAGGACCCATCATGAAAATACTTGTAGGAATTTCCAGAATATTTGTCGGAATTTTATTTATTATCAGCGGACTCATAAAACTGAACGATCCCGTTGGCTTCGGCTTCAAATTACAGGATTACTTCGCTCCTGAGGTACTCAACCTAGAATTTCTAGTACCCTATGCCTTGGCAATCGCTATTTTCGTGGTGATCTATGAAGTGATGTTGGGAGTCATGATCATTTTAGGGTATGCCAAGCGGTTTACGTTATGGAGTCTCTTACTGATGATCGTCTTTTTCACCTTTCTTACGTTTTATTCGGCCTATTTCAACAAAGTGACTGACTGCGGGTGTTTCGGGGATGCCTTGAAATTAACCCCTTGGGAGTCGTTTTGGAAGGATGTTGTGCTGTTGGTATTGATCTTGATTTTGTTCTTCGGAAAACGATACATTCAACCATTCTTTACACGATCTATCAGAAGTATCGTAGTGTTCATATCTCTGATTCTCTGCTTATGGTTAGGATATCATGTGCTGATGCATTTGCCCATCGTTGACTTTAGACCGTACAAAATTGGCGCAAATATTCAAGAAGGAATGACGGTTCCGGAAGGAGCACCGCAACCCATTTTTGAATACGATTGGAAATTTGATGTGAATGGGGAAGAGGTAATTGTAACGACCAATGGTGACTATCCTGCACAGGAAGGAACCTTCTTGGAAGTAGAAACGCGCAATATTCAGGAAGGCTATGAGCCGCCCATACACGATTTTAGCATGGAACGCGACGGTGCCGATTACACAGAACGCTTTCTGAATGAAGAAAACCTCATTGTGGTGATCGCCTATAGTTTGAGCAATAGTGAAATGGAAGGATTTATTCCGGTGCGTGAAGTGACTGATAAAGCGCTCGCAAATGGGTATCGCGTGATTGGTCTTTCCGCAGACAACAGAGAAAGAACGGAAGCCTTGACGGAAGAATACAATCTAAATTTCAATTTCTATTTCTGCGATATGACAACGCTCAAAACAATCGTGCGAAGCAATCCCGGAGTATTGGAGTTGGACAAAGGAACCATCAAGCAAAAACTTCACTGGAACGATCTTGAAGAGCTGCAGCTGGAGAAGGTAGGGGCACCCAAACCTACCATTGAAATGATACCTGAAGAACCTACGATGGAGGTCGATACGCTGGATCAGGGCGACAGTCTTTCACAAGAGGGGAATCTCGAAGCTGACGTTTTAAACCAATAGCCTGTGAGTCGCTACATCCTTCAGAAAATAGGGTATTCTTTACTCACGCTGTGGGGTGTTATAACCGTGATCTTTTTACTTTTTACGCTCTTGCCCGGAGACCCTGCGCGCATGATGTTAGGGCAAAATGAGAGTCAGGAGCAATTGGAGATCGTCAAAAAGAAATATGGGTTCGACCAACCTATTTATAAGCAGTATTTGTACTACCTGAACGATCTGTCTCCCGTCTCTTTTCACAGTACAGACCCTTCGTCGTATACATTTCTTTCCGAAGATAAATACAGCGCAACAAAACTTTTCACTGCAGGCGCCACCACGGTAGTGCTAAAAGCGCCCTATCTGCGAGAATCTTTTCAGAAGAATGGAAAAAAAGTAACCGCCGTCATTGCTGAAACCTTACCAAACACTTTTATTTTAGCCATTTCTGCGATTACGATCGCTATAATCTTAGGAATAGGTTTGGGAATTATCTCTGTGATCTACAAAGACCAATGGCCCGATCAAGCGATACAATTGATTAGCACTTTGGGGATGAGCGTTCCTTCCTTTTTTAGCGCGATAATCTTTGCGTGGATCTTTGGTTTTCTATTGCATGAATATACCCATCTGAACATGACCGGAAGTTTATATGCTGTAGATGATTTTGGAGAAGGAAAGTACCTTCAGTGGAAGAATTTGATTTTACCGGCCATTGTACTGGGGATTAGACCGCTTGCGGTGGTCAGTCAGCTGATGCGAAACTCGTTGTTGGAAGTGTTGAGTCAGGATTACATCCGAACCGCTAAAGCCAAAGGTTTGTCATTTTATCAAGTCTTAAAGCGCCATGCTTTGAAAAATGCGTTAAATCCGGTGGTGACTGCAGTCTCGGGTTGGTTTGCTTCCATGTTGGCCGGAGCCGTTTTTGTAGAATATATTTTTGGTTGGAATGGCCTCGGAAAAGAAATCGTAGATGCCTTGAATACATTAGACTTACCGATTATTATGGGAGCCGTATTGGTTATTGCTACGTTGTTCATACTAATTAATATTTTTGTAGACATCATCTACGGATGGCTGGATCCAAAAATTAGAACGTAATACCCTATTTATGAGAAAACAGATTGTCGCCGGAAACTGGAAAATGAACCATGACCTGGCAGAAACAGAAAGCTTTTTAGTTCGACTAAAAGAACAAGTATTTCCGGAAGAAGTGTCCGTGATGATCGCTCCCTCCTTTACCCAGCTACATCACACCTATAAATCCTTACGTGATCATCCGGTAACCGTGGTAGCACAAAATATGCATCAGGCTGAGAAGGGTGCTTTTACCGGAGAAGTTTCCGCAAAAATGCTCGACAGTATTGGTATCAATACAGTGATCTTAGGCCATAGTGAGCGTCGTGCCTATTTTAATGAAGATCACGATACACTCGCGGAAAAGGTGAATGCCGCTATGGAAGAAGACATGACCATTATCTTTTGTTTTGGAGAAGAATTGAACGACCGTAAGTCGGGAGATCATTTCAACGTCGTCAAAAAACAATTAGAAGATTCTTTGTTCCATATTTCAGACCATAGTTGGAAGCAAGTGATCTTGGCATATGAGCCTGTTTGGGCCATCGGTACCGGAGAAACAGCAACACCAGATCAAGCGCAAGAAATGCATGCTTTCATTCGAAAAGAGATCGCTGCTGCTGCTTCGCAAAAGATCGCCGATGCCGTGTCTATTTTGTACGGCGGAAGTGTAAAACCCAACAATGCCTCCGAGATCTTTGGGAAGAAAGATGTGGATGGCGGACTCATTGGCGGAGCTTCTCTTGAAGTGTCTAGCTTTATGGAAATCGTAAATGCATTTTAAGTGACACCTGTCTATGTTGAATATACGTTTGAAGTAGATCCGCCGCAACCCGGCAGTGATATTCTTATGGCTCAGTTAGGGATCATAGGATTTGAAAGTTTTGTAGAAACCGATACAGGAGTGCAAGCGTATGTTCAGAAAGAACATTTCAATCCTGCTTTAGTACCGAACCTCCAAATATTTGAATCTGATATCGCCAAGGTGTCCTTTACACATCGCGAGATAGCGCAGGTTAATTGGAATGCCGAATGGGAAAAGAATTTTCACCCTATAGAAGTAGGAGCGCAATGTAGGTTGCGTGCGCCTTTTCATGAAAAGAAAGAGGTACAATATGAAATTATTATAGAACCTAAAATGTCTTTCGGGACAGGACATCATGAAACTACCTACATGATGTTGTCTTATATTCTTGAGAACGAATGGACCGATAAAAGCGTGTTGGATATGGGGTGTGGCACTGCCGTTCTTGGGATCTTGGCTTTTATGAGAGGTGCAAAGCCGGTGGCTGCAGTTGATATCGACCCTTGGTGTGTTGAGAACAGTATCGAGAATGCGACACGGAATGATGCCACGATCTCGGTGAAGTTGGGGGATGCAGGCGTGCTTCCCGAACAGCCTACCTACGATGTCATATTGGCCAATATCAACCGAAATATCTTATTGGAAGACCTTCCGAAGTACCGCCAGTGCCTACGATCTCCGGGCGAACTATACCTTAGTGGTTTTTATGTAGAAGACCTTTCGCTCTTACAATCTGCCTGCAATAAATTAGGCTTTCAATACGTTGGAAATAAAGAGAAAAACCAATGGATTGCAGCAAAATTTGTAATTTAGAGGAAGTTATGAGTACCCAAGAAAAATACCAAGAAGACCTCGCCACCTTAGAAAAAGAAGCTACCGAAAACCAAATTGTGCTCTTTAACGACGATGTGAACACCTTCGATTATGTGATCAATACGCTTATCATGGCTTGTGATCATACTCCGGAACAGGCAGAACAGTGCTCCATTATTGTTCATTATAAAGGAAAATGCACGGTCAAGACAGGTCCCTATGATGACCTAGAACCACGATGCAGTATGCTTCTCGACGCCGGGTTAACGGCTGAAATTCAATAAATTATCAAGATTATAGATTTTTCATTAATTCGTACTAAAATGTTAAATATTTTAGATGAATGAGAATTATATTGTGATTTCTTTGTGAATTATTTATCTTTAGAAGGAATATCCCCACATAAATTAATCACTAATCATTAATTCTATTATTTATGAAGAATTTTAAATTTGGGCTTTTAAGCGCGATGGCGCTAAGCCTTGTGTTGTTCTCATGTTCTAAAGATGAAGAAACACAACCCGAAGAAACAAATCCAACTGCCAATCTTACCAAAGAAGTCCCTCAACATTTAATGGATGTCTTAGAAGAGATGGAAATGAACACCAACTTCGTACGTTACGGAGACTTTCATTTCCCGGATGGATCGACCGAAGAACGCATTTTTGTTGAAGAAGATGTGGTGCTTACCGAAGATCAAATTCTAGACATTGGAAAGCAACTGGACGAAGCCCCTGGCGACCGACAGTATCGTACCTTTAACCTAGTAAGTCAGGGTCGAAATATTTCCATTATTGGATACACCGGTGGTAGTCAGGCCCTGTCCAGCAAGGCGCGTACTGCATTGCAATGGGCGGTGAACAACTACAATCGTTTAAGCGGTGTGAGCATTAGTTTCACCCTTACGTTTGGTACCAACTACCAAAGTAAAGATATGGTGGTGTACGACAACTCTATTAACAATCCCGGTGGTGCAGGGGGTAGTGCCGGATTCCCAAGTAACGGGTTGCCGTACAAGTTCGTTCAGATCTATAACCTAGATGGATATTCAACAAACGTAAACGAACATGTGATCACGCACGAAATTGGACACTCAGTAGGCTTCCGTCATACCGACTGGTTTAGCCGTCAAAGTTGTGGCCAAAACGTAAATGAAGGGTCCGGTTCTGTGGGAGCCGTTCACGTAAACGGAACCCCTACAGGCTATGATTCTAGTTCTATTATGCTGGCTTGCTTTAGTTCAGGAGCTAGTGGAGAATTCAACTCAAACGACATTACGGCATTGAACAATATGTATTAATGGCGTAAATATTCTAACCATCAACGTGAAAGTCCGCTGTAAGCGGACTTTCCTATTTTTAGGGCTCTTTTTTGCTGAACCGAATAAAGAGTTCGTTGCCTTGACGTTGTGGAATCGAATTGTAGGCAGGCGTAAGGGTATGAAGGTTGAAATAAGGGCGGAAATGGTTTTGGTATTCAGAAATACTTCCTCCAAAGGGAGGGCCTTCTTCCGTAAGCGGAAAATTAAAAAGAAGCCCTACCAGTATTCCCTTCGGAACTAATAGCTCATACACCTTTTCAACATAAGCCCCACGCATTGACGGGGGTAAGGCGCAAAAAAATGTTTGTTCAATAATTAGGTCGTAAGAAGCAGTGAGATCGAAGAAATCTGCATGCAAAATATGTTGCTTAGGGAAATCTGTAACACGTTTTTTGAAATGCTGCAAGGCAGTTTCTGAAAGATCCACCACCGTCACATGTTGAAAACCGTTGCGATGTAGATATTCGGCTTCATGACCATATCCTGCCCCCGGAATGAGAATTTTGAGGGAGCGATCGTCTAATTGATCGAAATAGGCTTGTAGAGGGGTAGAAATACTGCCGATATTCCAGCGAGTGCTTCCTTCACGATACCGACCTTCCCAATAGGCTTCTGATAACTCCATGAGGCATCTTTCTACTCTACCCAGCCTAAATATCCGCCTTTGAGATCGTAGATCTTTGTAAAACCCATAGCTTCAAGCCTCTTACTTGCTTGTCCGCTTCTGTTTCCGGAACGGCAATACAGATAGATCGGTTCGTTCTTGTTGAAGGCCTCGAATTTCTTTTGGAAAACCGCTTCTTGAAAGAAGTTGATATTTTGCGCGCCTTCAATATGTCCTTCTTTAAATTCTTCCGAAGTACGCACATCTACCAGCGTAACATTTTCTGAAGAGATCGCTTTTTTAAAATCTGACTTTTCAAGTACGGTCGTGTGCTTCGTTTCTTGCGCGCAGGCGGTAACCATAATAAAACAGAGGGTAATGAAAAGATGAAATGGTTTCATAACATGATTTTTATCTTCTTAAAGATACGGAAGCTTCTTGGAACTCAGAAACTAAATTGAAGAGCATAACTGTCGCAATCAACCCTTTGGTTTGTCGTATTTACACAGGTACATAGGGTGTCATTTGCTTTATCTTTGAAAAACAATATGTTATCAATAACCCTAATGATATGACGAAAAAGGAGGAGTTCTTACGAAAGTTCAACGAGGCATTTGCTACAGGAGATACTAAATTCCTGATAGCTCATGTTACAAAGGATATTGCTTGGACGATCTATGGAGACCAACAGATCTCGGGAATTGATGCGTTCAGCAAAGCTGTGGAGACCATGAAGACCAATACAGAAGTGCAATTAACCATTGATAAGGTAATTACTCATGGAAGTAGTGCCGCTGTAAACGGCGTCATGAAAATGATGAAGAATGAAAGCATGGTGCGCTATGCTTTTTCTGATGTGTATACATTGAGTGGTTTTAAAAATCCCAAGGTCAAACAAATGAAGTCTTATGTTTTAAAAATAGCAGCAGATGAAAAATAAAGTACGATCCTTTTGGATCAATCTACCGGTAAAAGACGTGAAAAGATCTAAAGCTTTTTTCAAGCAGTTAGGATTTTTAGAAACGGAACATCAACCGGAGGATGATGAATATGCTGGTTTTTATTTAGATGAAAAGAAGACAGTACTAATGCTCTTTCCGGAAGATCGATTTGCTGAATTTTCCGGAAACCCCATCGCAGATACCAATAAAGGTACCGAAGCATTTCTCAATATTGACGCTCCTACACGGGCCTACGTTGATTCGTTTGCAGACCTAGTAAAAAAGGCAGGAGGAACAGTCTTTGCTGAGCCTTCTGAAGTGGAGGATTGGATGTATCTTATGGGTTTTGTTGATCTGGATGGACATCGTTGGGGCATGCTATTTATGGAAGCGAGATAAGACTTTAAAAAACGTATCAGTGATTATACTATTCCTAACTTTAAAAATCATTTAAATCAGAAGTAATTATGAGCAACAAAAAATCAATTCAAGTTTCAGCGAGCATTGACGCACCGCTAGAACGTGTTTGGGAGTATTGGACGTCCCCATCGCATATTGTAAATTGGAACAGTCCTTCAGACGATTGGCATACACCAAAAGCAGAAAACGAGCTAGAAAAAGGCGGGAGATTCGTCTATCGAATGGAGGCCAAGGATGGGAGTGTAGGTTTCGATTTTGGAGGCACTTATGAGGAGATTTCAGAACAAGAGAAACTGGTATATGTATTAGATGATGATCGTCGTGCTACCGTCACCTTCAAAGAGAAAGAGGGCGGCGTGTTGGTTTCAGAGTCTTTTGAGCCTGAAGATCAAAATTCGGAAGAGATGCAACAACAAGGCTGGCAGGCCATTTTAGATAATTTCATGAAATACGTTGAATCTAATTGAGCATTCGCTCTAGATAGTAATATAAGCATGAAACCGCAGATTGAAATCTTTCAGACAAATGTTTCAGACCCTTCGAAAGCACAAATCATTTTGAATAAGATCGAAAGGACCTACCCCAAGTATGAAGTGAATTTCGACCTTGAAGATTGTGATCGTATTCTTAGAGTTTCTTCATTGAATCCTATTGACATGAGTGGCTTGCAAGGTCTTTTAAAGCATTTTGACGTAACTTCTGAAGTGTTGGTATAATCCTTTTTTCCTACTCATCATTTCGTTACTTTTATAAAAAGCAATCGTATTATGCTGAAATCGTTTCTATGTTCCTTCGGAATGTTCACCATGCTCCTATCCGCTTGCGGCTCCGGGCCTCAAAAAGACTGTATCGACGAATCAAAAATTGAGAAAGATGGGTATTGTACCTATGAATATGCACCGGTCTGCGGGTGCAACGAGGTGACGTACAGTAATGAATGTCACGCCAGAAAAAGTGGCGTCACAAATTGGACCCAAGGAACTTGTGAATAATTCCTGAAAGGAGAATCTGCTAACACTATATTTTTTAGTTCTCATTAAAATGAAGGAGCGCTCGATATACTGCATTGTGTAGAATGTTTGCGTGGTTACCTTCTTTAATGATATCGTACCGAATGATAAGCGTATTTTCGGTTTCGCGCTTTCGCAGCCGTTGAAGTTTTGCGATAAGCTCCATAGCGGTTGCTTCCATTGTGGGTCCTTCATTGCCTACAGCAACATATACTTTTTTTGGCGGTGTTAATTTTGGTGTTTGGCGTTGTAATAACGATTGGTCATCCCACCATAAACTAGGGCTGATAATGATGTAGTTGTCAAAGCTATTCGGACTCGTATATAAGATTTCAGTAGCTAACAAACCGCCAAGTGATTGCCCTATAAGGGTGGATTCTTCTGATATTCGGTATTGCTCTTGAATTATTTCTGCAACTTCTTTGGTCAAAAATCGTATGAAGTTCGCCGAAGCTCCCGAAGTGGGAAACTCTGTTTGATCCAGTTCATTGTTTGAAGGAAACGTAAAATCCCGTTTTCGATCTACATTCGCTATTCCTACCACAATACTTTCCGGAATCATGTTGATCCACGGAAAAGAACCAAATTGCACCAACCCTGCGATGTGAATAAAATCTTCGTCAGCAGAACCGTCCAGCAAATAAATAACCGGATAGTTCTTATGGACTGAATCTTTATAGCTTAGGGGTAGGTAGACGTTAAGTTTTCGCTCTTCTGATAATACCTTAGAATTGAAGGTTAGAGTTTCCCCGATCGTAAAGGGTGTTACCGTAGTTTTCTGAGCAACGGTAGTTTGAAAAAGAAGCAGGAATACTATGGGAAGTAATTTCTTAAGGTACGTTAATGCTATGATTGTATTTAATTTCATGTGAATATGGTCCAGTTGTTTTAAATATGCCAATTCCTAAAAAGCGAAGTGCTAAAGTACCGTTTTTATTGATATCGTACTTGATGGCTGAAGATAATACAAGGCCTGGCTTTTCCCTAAAATAAAGAACCACGCCCTTTGGGACGTGGTTTCTTGAGTGTCGTGACCCTGCCTTTGCCGGCAGGCAGGCTCGGCAGGGGACCGAACGGTTGTAAAAGGTCCTGTGGACCTTTTGCAGAGAGGGGCCAGATGGTGCGATGGCCTCTGTGGTGCAGGATTGTTCGCTTTGTTCTTTATCCCAATGAAATCTTGCATTCCTCTCGCAACTACATTGCTCGTCGGATGCAATTTTAAAATAGCCCAAACAAAAAAACGCTCAAGCGAGCTTTAAGGTACGTATGGCAAGAAGGATTACTCGCTGTCGCTCCTGATCCTTAGCGCTACGCGCTGAAAATCAAAAACCCTCAAAATCAAAAAAGCAAGCTTTATGATTTTGCTTGCTTTTCAATTTATTCGTGACCTCGGCAGGATTCAAACCTGCAACCTTCTGAGCCGTAATCAGATGCGCTATTCAGTTGCGCCACGAGGCCGTTTGTATTTTCTGAAACAAAAATGAAAATCACTATTTTGTTTCGGGCTGCAAATATATTTCTTTTTACCTTTATAGACCAAGTACTTTACTAAAAAAATGATCGATTTACAGAAATTCATTCGCGATGTTCCTGATTTTCCGAAGCCCGGAGTGACCTTTAAGGATATTACACCCCTTTTGAATCATCCTGAAGCTATGGATACTTGTGTTCGTGAGTTGATTGCACTGGTGGGTGAGCAAACTATTGATAAGGTAGTGGGGATCGAGTCTCGCGGCTTTTTCTTTGCTACGGCAATGGCGTTACAACTCAAGGCGGGTTTTGTACCCCTGAGAAAACCGGGAAAGCTTCCCTTTGATACCTTAAAACAGCCCTATTCTTTGGAATATGGAATGGACTCCTTGGAAATTCATGAAGATGCAATAGGTCCCGGCGACAAGGTGTTGTTGCATGATGATGTGTTGGCCACAGGGGGAACTGCACAGGCCGCCTGTAAACTGATCGAGAAACTTGGAGGAGAAATCGTGCAGTGCAATTTCTTTATTGAATTATCTTTTTTGCAAGGCGCTCAAAAGCTGAAAGGGCAAGAGGTCCGTTCCTTGATCACTTATTAGTGTCAATCTAGCGCATTTTTAGTCACCCACATGCGATATGCAAACAACGCCAATTGCCATTTGCTGGCCTTGGCTAGATCTACTCCTTGTTTCGTAAAGCTAGGAAGTATTTTTTTATTCAGCTTTGCTAAGCCCTTGAAAAACTGTTGCTTCATATCATAAATGTACAAATAAAAAAACCCTTCCTGTCAGAAGGGTTTCTTAAAATGGTACAAAAACTACATCGCAATGAATAGGGGTTCTATCGGTGCTCCGTCATCAGAGTCAATGGTCGTTACAGTCTTTGAACGATCCCCTTTTTTTACTTCAATTTTTATGCTGGTAATCTCATTGTGTTCGTTTCGTTTTACGCGTCTGTAGTCAAATTCAACACCCTTTTCCGCCAAGCGATCTTTCAAAGCTTTTAAGTCGGCATCGCTCATATCTTTGTTGATTGTAACCGATTCGTTGCTTCTTGACGATTCATAAAATACAGTTCCATTTACGTTGAGGCCGTTTGAAGATCGATTCATTTGTGTGCGTCGCTCGGCCAACTCGGCGCGGCGTAGCGCGAGTTCTTTTCTTCGCTCGTCAAGTTCTTCACGTCTTTCGGCCAATTCCTCTCGCTTTTCTGTGAGTCGGTTGCCCCGGCGCTCTTCCATGAGTGCAAGTCGCTCTTCGTTTCGCTCTTCAAAGCGTTCGTTTAGGCGTTCTTTTCGTTCTATCATCCGTTCTTCCAGTCGTTTGGCACGCTCTTGCGCGCGAAGCGCTAGTTCTTTGGTGCGTTCTTCTTGTCCTTCAGACCAAAAACTACTACGACCTTCATCATCAATCAAGAAGTAAAAATCACTAATACCTTCATCGTTGTTTACATGGAAGTTGCCATTATTACCATTCCCGCTATGTTGCATGCGCAATGAGTAGATCTCTCCCTTGCTGTTGCGCCGTACTTCATAATTCAGGTCGATATTATGTGCTTTTTTGATGTCGGCTTTAATTTCATCCAACTCAGCATCGGTGGTATTCTTTGTGATGAGGTATCGTTCTTTGACGGTAAAAGACTGGTTGACAACTTTTTGATTCTGAGTAGCACCTGTGTTTAGGGTGTTGCGTTTCTCTTCGGAATCAATTGTGGTTGCTTTTTCTTCCGTTTTTGAAGTCGTTTTGTGAGTGGAATTAGTTTTCGTTTCTGAAATTGGGGTGGGTTTAACTTCTTTCGAAGCAATAGCGGTCGCGACGACCGTTTCTGAAGCAATGACTTCAGGAAGCGTGTTTTGCACAGCGGTCTGCTTGGGTTGATAGACTATTTCCTCTTTCACATTAAAACTCCATAGGAATACGGCGATCAACGGAAGGACCCAGCTCATTTTCCATAAATTCGATTTTTTTGAATGCTCTTTGTTTAACATAATAATTCGTTTTTTGATAAATGATTGATAAAAAGGTGTGGTAAGCACCGGTGTTTGTTCGGGTGATGAAATTCGAACCAGTGCTAATTGATATTCTTTTTTGGAAGGAACATATTGAGCGGTTGTATAATCGGCCAGAAACTCAAGATTTTGTTCCATGTCTTTCTTGTACCACCAGGCAAATGGATTCATCCATTGAAATGCGACGAGCAGATGCGCAAGAATAACGTCAATACTGTGCCATTGTCGCGCATGCGCGATTTCATGCTTTAAGATCATCTGTAGTTCTTCTTCAGGATGCAGCGTAGGATTGTAAACGATAAAGTGAAAGAAGGAGAAAGGTTGTATGGTCTCCTTCACTTGCACATGTCTAAAATTTCCTTTGCGAATAGCCGGTTGCTTAGAAACTTGCCATAGCACGGTGGTTAACCGCCAAAGCAGTTGAAATGAACAAAAGAGCACGCCGGCTATATATACGTATAGTACGATGGTGTCCCACGTGAAGGCTTCGATAGGCATTTCAGTTGCAGAGAGTGTTTCCGTAGGAGCTAGCATGGCTGTGGTTCCTTCAGGAATCATGGTCAATTCTTTATAGACAATTCGCGTAAAGGCGATAAAAGGAAGGGTGATGCTCGCAATGATTCCGCCAATCAAAAACCAGCGATGTACTTTAAAATGGGTATCGCTGCGGAGGAGCAGATGGTAGGTTCCGAAAAAGAAACTCAAGAGCAATGCACTTTTGGCTAGGTAGATAGAAAGTTCCATATTAATCGCCTTTTTCGATGAGTTCCAAAATTTCCCGAAGTTCGTCGGCACTTATCTTTTCCTCCTTTGCAAAGAAAGAGACCATGCTTTTGTAGCTGCTTCCGAAGAATTTTTTAGTTGCCAATCCCATAAAGCGCTCCATATATTCTTCTTTCGAAACAGTAGGATAGTATTGATGGGTTTTTCCGAAGGCCTGATGCGCAACGTACCCTTTTTCCTCTAAATTTCGAACAATAGTAGATATGGTATTATAGTGTTGTTCTTCTGGTAGCAAGGCTATTATTTCTTTCACAAAGGCTTTTTTTAATTGCCAGAGCGCTTGCATAATTTCCTCCTCTTTATTGGTAAGTCGTTCCATGAAAATTGTCGTTAACAAAACAAATATAAACTATTTTTGTAGTTATACAACGATATCTATAGTTATATAACTTCTTTTTTAGTTATTTATTGTCTGGTTGCGTAAGCCATGAGTTTCTTAGTATCTTTCTCGTTTCATAAAAATATGAGCATACTTTACATTTTTCTTGGGTTATTATTCCTGGTGGTAGGGGGTGAATTCTTAGTTCGATCCTCAGTGGCCTTATCCTTTAAATTGCATCTTTCGAAAATGGTAATCGGACTCACAGTGGTGAGTTTTGCCACTTCCGCACCTGAACTACTGGTAAGCCTTAACGCCGCGTTAACCGGGTTCAGTGATATTTCTTTGGGGAATGTTATCGGTTCTAATATTGCGAATATTGGTCTTGTTTTAGGAATCACGGCGGTTATTGCACCACTGGCGATCGATCGTGACTTTTACAAATTCAATTGGCCCGTAATGATGTTTCTATCGGTCGCGCTGTATTTTTTATTAAGGAGTGGCGCATCATTGAGTCGGTTGGAAGGAGCAGTACTGCTTGTACTCCTTATTATCTATTTGATATTATTGATTCGTCGTGCACGCCTAAAAGCAAAAACAGAACCTACTGACGATAGTATTGACGACGGACTTTCAAAAGCGTCAAATTTCAAGATTATATTTTGGTTGCTTATTGGGGGTGTTTCGCTCTGGGGCGGAAGCGAACTGTTAGTGACAGGCGCCGTAGACCTTGCTACAGTACTAGGAGTAAGTGAGCGTGTGATCGCCGTGACGATGATCGCGGTGGGCACCAGTATTCCCGAATTAGCAGCATCTGTGATCGCAGCGCTGAAAAAGGAGAAAGCCATTTCTTTAGGAAACCTTGTCGGGTCTAATATCTTCAATATTGCTTCCGTATTAGGGGTTACGGCCTTAATTCAACCGATTGATGTCAAAAGTGAAATGGTTCTGACCAATGATATCTTTTGGATGTTGGGCTTTGCTGCGGTGTTGATACCGCTTGCTTTCCTTCCGAAGAAATTCGAAATCGGAAGAATAAAAGGACTGGTTATCGTTATTGCCTATTGTGTGTTTATAAGCCTTGCTTTCGTCAATTAATTTCTATTTCAAGAGGCAACCCTATTTTTATTGGGGTTGTTAACATGAAAATCTACTTTTATTAATAACTTAACATGAAAAAATAGGGGGTGTTTCTGTAAAACAGTTATTTTTGTGCCGTTCAAAAAACTAAAAATCTAATAAAACACCCTATGTCAACGTTACGTTTTAAAGCCATTGCAGAGACCTTCAATCGAAAACCGGTTGATGTCAAAGAACCCAACCGTCGATCTGAAATATTTGGAAGCAACGTATTCAACGAGGCGGCGATGCGTCAATACCTAACAAAAACTTCTTACAACAGCGTAATGGACGCTATTGAAAGTGGCGCTAAAATTGATCGAAACATTGCAGACCACATTTCAACCGGAATGAAAGAATGGGCGATCTCAAAAGGAGCTACCCACTATACCCACTGGTTCCAACCGCTTACAGGATCTACTGCAGAGAAACATGATGCCTTTTTTGAAACGACAGGTGGTGGTCAAGCCATTGAAAAGTTTGGCGGCGGACAATTAGTACAGCAGGAGCCCGATGCTTCCAGTTTTCCCAATGGGGGGATTCGAAATACCTTTGAAGCAAGAGGATATACAGCATGGGATCCAACATCGCCCGCATTTATCTACGGAACAACACTGTGTATTCCTACCGTATTTGTAGCCTATACGGGAGAAGCATTAGATAATAAAACGCCATTGTTACGTGCATTACAATCGGTAGACCATGCTGCAACCAAGGTGGCTAAGTATTTTGACAAGAGTGTAACGAAAGTAAATGCGACCTTGGGTTGGGAACAAGAGTACTTCTTAATCGATAAAGCATTGGCTTCCTCGAGACCCGACTTGATGTTGGCTGGACGCACCTTATTAGGGCATGCTTCGGCTAAGGGACAGCAATTAGATGATCATTACTTCGGAAGTATTCCTACACGTGTCCTTAATTATATGCGTGATCTAGAGAATGAATGTATGTTGTTGGGAGTTCCAGTAAAAACACGTCATAATGAAGTGGCTCCCAACCAATTTGAATTAGCGCCTATTTTTGAAGAAGCCAACCTAGCAGTAGATCACAACTCCTTACTAATGGACGTAATGGATAAAGTTGCCGATCGTCATAACTTTATGGTTCTCTTTCACGAAAAACCATTTGCAGGGATCAACGGAAGTGGAAAGCACAACAACTGGTCATTGAGTACCAATACGGGTGTTAATTTGTTAAGTCCGGGAACCACGCCGATGAAGAACTTACAATTTCTTACGTTCTTTATCAATACGATCAAAGCGGTGTATGAATACGAAGAACTGATTCGAGCCGCCATCGCAAGCGCTAGTAACGATCACCGCCTAGGTGCTAATGAAGCGCCTCCGGCAATCATTTCAGTATTTATTGGATCGCAATTGACAGCCGTTCTGGATGAACTAGAAAAAGTAACCGATGGAAAACTTTCTCCTCAAGAAAAAACAGACCTTAAACTGAATGTAGTAGGTAAGATTCCAGAAATCTTATTGGACAACACCGATCGAAACAGAACTTCTCCATTCGCCTTCACCGGGAATAAGTTTGAATTACGAGCGGTAGGATCTATGGCGAATTGTGCACAACCCATGACCGTGCTTAATGCCATCGTAGCTCGACAACTTCAAGACTTTAAAGAAGAAGTTGATAGCTTGATTAAAGGGAAGAAGATGAAGAAGGATGATGCCATCTTCAATGTACTTCGTGAATATATTAAGGACTCAAAGAAAATTCGATTTGAAGGAGACGGATATGGAGAAGCTTGGGAGAAGGAAGCAAAGAAACGCGGACTTAGCAACAACAAGACAACTCCGGAAGCTCTAAAGGCCAACGTTTCTAAGAAGAATATCAAACTGTATGAAGATCTCGAAATTATGACCAAGGTAGAAATTGAAGCACGTCATGAGATTCAGGTAGACGAATACGCGATGCGTATTCAGATTGAAGGGCGTGTTTTAGGAGATGTCGCACGAAATCATGTGATCCCTACAGCAATCCGTTATCAAAACCTTCTCATTGAAAATGTACAAGGCCTAAAAAGTATCTACGGAAATGACTTTAAAAAAGTAGCTGGAGAACAAATGCAATTGGTTGAAAGCATTAGCGATCACATTGCCAAAATCAATCAAGGGATTACAGACATGATCGAAGCAAGGAAGAAAGCCAATAAAATGGAAGATTCTGAAAAACGTGCTTTTGAGTACTGCAACGAGGTAAAACCTTACTTTGAAGAGATCAGATACCATTGTGACAAGTTAGAACTATTGGTAGACGATGAAATTTGGCCGCTAACTAAGTACAGAGAACTACTATTTACCAGATAATTTAATAGAAATTTCATGGTACCGTAATCTAAACCGCTTCAAATGAGGCGGTTTATTTATTTAACATTTATTTAACATTTCTGATTTTTAAGAGTTTTAGTGTTGTTGGGCGATTTAAGATGCCATTGAACCGATTTTGTTAAAATTTTTTGTAGGAAAAAACTTCCTATCCTTCCTGTAAATCAATGACATACGTAGAAGTACGTATGTCGCGTAACCAATTTTTTTGGATATTTGATTCAGAAAGTTGAGGGATAAGAATTATTGAAGATGAGCAAGTAACATCCCCCTGCCAAGCTCCAAATTTCTTCCAACAAACTTCTGCGTTGTGGTAACACAATAACAATCCTTGCTTAGTATCCCCTTTAAAGTATTTATCTGATTCTTGCGTCTTGGCGCACGCATATAACCGTGCCTATTAAATTGGATTACTAACTATTACATATTTATTAACTAAACTTTTAAATTTTCAGAATTATGAAAAAATTAATGTTAAGTGCAGCAGCTTTAATCTTTGCTGCAGTTGGGTACTCTCAATCGAATACGAGTACAGTGACACAAACAGGAAGCGGCAACTCATCTTCAGTAATTCAAGCTGGAATGACTAACCTTTCTGATGTAGATCAAACAGGAGACGGAAACGCTTCTGAAGTAACACAATCTGGTACATCTAACGATTCTGATGTTGACCAAGAAGGAAACAACAACGACTACGATGTTGATCAGTCTGGTACTACCAACGAGTCTGTTGTATTACAAGACGGTAATGGTAACCTTGGTGGTGGTCCATCTTTAATTTGGGGTACACGTCAAATAGGTACAGACAACGAATCATCTACCTCTTCAGTTGGTGACAACAACAACGCTGGTACGTCTCAAGAAGGAGAACGTAACATGGCTGTAATCGACCAAGTTGGTAACGCGAACGTTGCAAACGGTGGAAACTTCGGTATCCGTCAAATTGGTAACGATAACAACACTGAGATCGGACAGTACGGTAACGGTAACTTCGGAACTTCTTTCCAAACTGGAAATGACAACTACTTCTTGATCACTCAAACAGGTGACGGGAACACTGCAACTTCAGACCAAAATGGTGTGAGCAACCGTGGTGGAGATCCTTCTCCAGGGTTAATCTGGGGGATCCGTCAATTGGGTAACGATAACATCGCTGACAATGACCAGGATGGTGACAATAACACTTCTGGTGCTGGACAGTATGGAGATATGAACGAGTCTTACATTTCTCAAACAGGTAACGATAACATCGCTAACGGTGGGCTTTTTGGTAACTACCAAGATGGTAACAACAACATCGCTGAGATTGACCAAGATGGTAACATGAACGACGCTCAGAACACTCAATTGGGAGATAGTAACGACGCTACTGCTACTCAAGATGGTGTAAGCAACTTTAGCCGTACGTTACAGGATGGTAACATGAACACAAACGTTACCACTCAAACCGGAGCTACTCACAGTAGTTTGGTAGATCAAATTGGTAACGGAAACAACTCTACAGTTACACAGAGTAACTAAGAGTAGGCCTAAGCCACATTATTAATAGAAAATCGGGACCTTATTGGGTACTCCCAAGGAAGGTCCCTTTTCGCTACCAAATTAAAATTTATGAGAAAATTACTTTTTAGCATCGTTGCTGTATTGTCTGTTTCTCTCATGTTCGCGCAATCTAATACTAGTGATGTGTATCAATTAGGATCTGGAAACGATTCTGATGTGTCACAAACCGGATTCATGAACAACTCTGATGTAGATCAGCTGGGAGACGACAACGAAAGCGATGTAGTGCAAGTGGGGCAGACCAATGGTCACGTGACCCTACAAGATGGGAATCGCAATGATTCTGATTCAGAACAATTGGGTAACAATAACAATGCTTTTGTTACGCAAGTAGGAAATGATAATACAAGTGTTGATAATCAAGACGGTAACTTTAACGGAAGTGTTGTTATTCAAACCGGAAGTGACAACGATTCTTCTGTAGATCAGGTTGGGAATGCTAACAATTCGTTAGTCAACCAAAATGGAGACAGAAACGAATCTGACGTAGATCAAGCCGGAAATAACAATGGTTCTGGGGTTGCTCAAGTAGGAAATGACAACGACAGTGACGTTGATCAAGACGGAACCTTGAACAATAGTAGTGTTTTCCAACAAGGAAGCCTAAATGAAAGTAGCGTTGAGCAAGTTGGAGACTTCAACTTTAGCGACGTAAAGCAACTTGGTGACAATAACTTTAGTATTGTTGAACAGTTTGGTAATTCCAATATTAGTGCTGTGATCCAAACCGGAAATGACAACATCTCTGGAGTAGGTCAATATGGAAACGGTAACGCAAGCAGCGTTGTTCAAAATGGAATGGGACACTTTAGTGTTGTCATCCAAGATGGAAACAACAATGGTAGTACTGTAAGCCAATCAGGTACCACACACACAAGCTGGGTATTCCAAATTGGAAATGGAAATAGCTCTACAGTTACACAGAGCAACTAATAATATCCATACCTAACTTTTTTGTAGGAGCAAAAACATCTATTCGTTTTTGCTCTTACTTTTAAACAAAATTTTTATATTGCAACTAATTGTCTGGTTATGAAACGAAGTCGTATCAATTTATTCAACCTATTATTCTTTGTACTATTGGCTTTTGCGGGAGCAAATGCCCAAAATTACATTAGTGAAAATGCGAATACGTTAGGATTCTCAACGTCACTAAACAACGGAGCAATGAATAATCTATTAAACAGTCAAAATCAAGCTACGGCAAACGCTTCCGATAACATCATCTTTGTAAATCAGATTGGAGACCGAAATGCAGTAGAAGTTGCAAATCAAATTGGTAGTTCCAGTACATTGGATATTGCTCAAACAGGTAACGACAATTTGGTATATCTAAGTGTACAGGCAAGAACCTTGATCCAAAATATTCTGCAAGATGGTGATGGGCATGAAGTGCTTAATTTTAGTAGCAACCCTAACGTTCAAGACTTAGAGATCGTTCAGCGTGGAAGCGATCAGAACTTAATATTCCACGGAACGAATTCTATTTCAGAAAAAATGAAAATAAATATGGAAGGGAATAGCCAGTCCATTATCGTTCGAAGCTTTAACTAACCACTATGAAGGTTTTCTCCTATATTGGATTGACGATACTCTTGTTTCTATCGTACCCTTCACTCTCACAAGACATTAACTCCGATATAGAAGCAAAGATTTTTCAAGAATCTAATGGAGAGTTTATAACTATAAAGGCTTTTGCAATCAATAAAACGATTAATAATCACTCCCTTCGATTTGTATTAACTATTACTGACAAAGAGGTTAGCGAAAAAGCAGCAACTCCGGAAAAAGAAGAGGGGCGCTTCATATTAGCGCCAGACGAACGAAAAGAACTCGCAAGCGTGTTTCGGAATGTGGATCCCACACAACGAACCATTTTACTTTTATTACTTTATGATGAGGAGGATCAAATGGTAGGAAAAGATAGGATCGTTCTCAACGGACCTGAAAATGTCGATCCTACTAAGCTTATAATTGAGGCGAAAAATGCCATATCCGAGGATTTATCAAATGCAGGAGAAGATGGCTATGTGGGGCTTGTCGGAATAGTCACTGAGGATACAAAAACCAAACCCGGAAGGGACTTTTATCGCATGTACAAACAGGCGTACGATAACGATAAAATTAATGGACAACAGATTGTTGCTGTCAAAGAGATATTAGCGTTTGGAATAAATACAAAACTTCAGGTTTTGGTAGAAGGAGAGTTAATTTTTGAATTTTTTGTGAATCCACGCGCCGGATATTTAGATCAAATGGTCGATGCGGCCATTGACCGTACAAACCGATATTTTCAATTTATTAAAAAGCGGGGTGACAACTACGTGAAACGATACTGATATGAAGAAATTAGCTTTTTTAATTTTTGTGATAGGTTGTGTGGGAATAGGTTTTTCCCAACAACTAGTATACAAACCAGTCAATCCGAACTTTGGGGGAGATACGTTCAACTATCAACAACTGCTTAGTTCTGCCAACGCACAAAATTCTTTTACCAATCCCGACAGTAGACTTGGTTTGTCTGACCTCGATAACTTTTCTGAAAGTATCAATCGTCAGGTGTTAGGACAATTGTCGAGAGCTATATTTGGACAACAATTGGGGCAAGGGTTGCAAGCGGGAACGTATAGTTTAGGAACCCTTTCATTGGAAATATTTGATTCAGCAGAAGGGCTGGTCATTAATATTTTAGACATAACTACAGGAGAACAAACACAAATAGTTGTTCCTCAATAAGTAATTAGAATCTTCTTGATGCGTAATTTTATCTCAATTTTTCTTGTTAGCCTATTATTTGCAGGATGTGGCACCTATTTAAACCAACCTATACGAGTGCAAAACGCTCGTACTGGTGAAGTAACTCCGAAGAGTAAAACCCTTCGTGAACTGCCTCCTCCGCAAGAACCCATCATCGTTGGGGTATATAATTTTAAAGATCAAACCGGACAGTATAAGAATGTGGAGAATGGGAGTTCCTTTAGCACGGCGGTAAGTCAGGGGGCTACCACCATGTTGATAAAAGCCCTTGAAGACTCTAACTGGTTTACGCCCATTGAGCGTGAGAATTTCGGAAACCTTACGCAAGAACGAAATATTATACGCTCCACTCGAGAAGAGTTTGCAAAAAAAGGAAATCCGCAACCGGCCCTTCCTCCCTTATTGTTTGCCGGGATCTTATTAGAAGGAGGAATCGTTTCCTACGATTCTAATATCATCACCGGAGGCTTGGGCGCTCGTTATTTCGGTGTTGGAGGTTCCACACAATATCGTGAAGATCGTCTGACGCTCTATTTACGTGCGGTGTCCACGTCTAATGGAAAGATTTTAAAAACTGTTTATATTTCTAAAACGATACTCTCTCAAGCGATTGATGCCAGCTTGTTTCGTTATGTGAATTTTCAACGTCTGTTAGAAGTAGAAACAGGGATTACCAAAAACGAGCCTGTACAATTGGCAATGAAAGATGCCATTGAAAAAGCCGTGGAAGCTTTGATCATTGAAGGGATCGAAGAAAAATTATGGACTACCGGTGCTGGTGAAGAAACCAACCAGCAATTGGTGGCTGCCTATAATGAGGAAAAAGCAATGGAAGAATCAACGTTGCTTTATGAGCGACGACAAAAGCCGGTATCAAAAAAGAATAGTTTCCATGTTAGTGGTTTTACCACGCTCTTCCAAAGTGACTTTTCAAAAAAACCGCTGAGTTATGGTGCTTCCTTTGGATACTCTCGAAGAATTACAGATCACTTTGGGCTGGGGCTCAAAGGTAGTTATTTCACACTGGAGGCTGGAAGTTCGTACCAAGAAGAATATATCGCTACAGATTTAAATTTAGAAGGATTCATTTTGCCCTACGATGATATCTCACCTTTTATCTATGCAGGAGCAGGTTATACTGTCAATATCGACGATGAATTCGATAATAACATCAAACTGGAAGACCAATACAAAGCACAAGCCGGGGTAGGGTTAGATGCGAAATTATCAGATTCTTTTTCTGTACGCGCCTTTGCAGAGGCAAATTTCTTTTTTTCAGACGAAGTGGATGAAGTTGAACGTGGAAAACGAGATGATTTTTATTATGCTTTTGGCGTAGGGCTCAATTATCACTTCGGAAGAAGTCGCTCAAAACAAATTAATACATCGGAGGGAGAAACACTCGAACTCGAAAATACCATAGAAGAATGAGAATACAGATACAAAAATTAGCTGGGGTTTTTCTGCTGTTAACCCTCTTTTTTGCAGCTTGCGAAGAGGATGGGATCGATGAAGATGGCACAGGAATTATTGATGGAACGGTTGTCGTAGATGGTGAGAACACGCCACTGGCGAACGTAAAGATTACTACAAACCCTTCTTCTACTACGGTCTTTTCTGATGCAAGCGGACAGTTTGTGTTAGATAATGTTCCTTCAGGGGATTATTCTGTACAAGCCGAATTGGATGATTATCTAACCGCCTTTGAAGGGGTTACCGTGGTAACAGGAGAATCAAGTACCGTGGTTTTTGAACTTTCTTTATCCTCTTCTACTAACAATCCGCCACTGAAACCTATTTTAGTAAGTCCGGAAGACAATGCTACCGACGTAGGAACAGAAGCACAGTTTGTTTGGACATCGTCCAATTCAGACACAGATCCAATTCTATATTCTTTTGAGTTACGAAACGGTACGACTAATGAGGTTTTGATGGTAGAAAGTATTGAGGATACAACCTATACGGTAGATAATCTTATGCTTGGGGTGAATTATTTTTGGCAAGTCACCGCAGATGATGATATCACACCGCCGGTAGAAAGCAGTATCAGTAGTTTTGCAACGCGCGACCCAAATAATAATCGATTTTTATTTGTGCGACAAGAGGGAAGTAGAAACGTTATTTATAGTGGTAGTGATTCTGAAAGCGATGATGAGCCCGATGAGAATGTCATTCAGCTTACGTCAAATAGCGAGAACAGTTTCCGCCCTAGAAAAAATAATACAGCCGGAAAGATCGCATTTCTACGATCGGCAGGAAGTGACGTTCATCTCTTTACCATGAACCCTGATGGTACCGAAGTAGACCAAGTAACCAGTACCATCCCAGTACTTGGTTTCCGGCAAGATCAAGTGGATTTCACTTGGTATTTCAGTGGCCAGAGATTGTATTATCCAAACCTAAACAAGCTTTATTCAATAAATGCCACGGGAACTGGGAATAGGCTGGTATACGAAGCGCCAATGGGTAGATTCATTACAGAAATTGATGTGAATGAAACCAACTCACTTGTGGCCATTAAAACCAATAACGCAGATGGATACGATGCAAGAATAGTGATCATCAACCCAAATACAGGCATTGAGGTAAACGTTATCATTGAAAATCTTCCCGGTGCTCTTGGAGGAATTGACTATTCTATCGACGGAACTAAACTCTTATATACGCGCGATGTTTCAGGCTTTGAAGGTCCTGAATACAGGCAACTAGACAGCAGAATTTTTGTTTATACCATTGCTTCAGATAGTACTGTTGAAATAGATACTGCTAAACCTCCGGGTACGAACGACCTAGACGCAAAGTTTTCTCCAAATGAGGGGGCTGTCATCTACGTGAATACCTCAAACGATGGTATTTCCCCAAGAAATATTTACCAAACCGTATTAAACAACCAGAATTTAAGAGAGCTATTGTTTACAGAATCCTTTATGCCAGACTGGGAATAAGCTCATAATTTCAGAAGAAACATAAAACCTCATAGAATCTATGAGGTTTTTGTTTTTTACCTTTGTACCATGAGTGAAGAAATTTCCAAAAGATATGCCCAACGCGGAGTCTCCGCGCAAAAGGAAGATGTCCATAATGCCATAAAGAATGTAGATAAGGGGTTGTTTCCAAAAGCCTTCTGTAAGATTGTACCGGATTATCTCACCGGAAACCCAGATTATTGTTTGGTAATGCACGCAGACGGAGCCGGAACAAAGTCTTCTTTGGCCTATATGTATTGGAAAGAGACCGGAGACCTTTCTGTGTGGAAAGGAATCGCGCAAGATGCGCTCATCATGAATATAGATGATCTTCTGTGTGTAGGCGCGGTCGATAATATTTTATTGTCCTCAACCATCGGAAGAAACAAAAACCTGATTCCCGGAGAAGTGATTTCAGCCATCATTAACGGTACGGAAGAATTGATTACAGAGCTTGAAAATTACGGAGTAACCATTCGGTCTACAGGAGGCGAAACGGCTGATGTTGGGGATCTTGTACGCACCATCATCGTTGATTCTACCGTAACGGCTCGCATGCGTAGGGATCAGGTCATTGATAACGCTAACATTCGCCCTGGAGATGTGATTGTAGGCTTGGCTTCCTTCGGAAAGGCTACCTATGAAACGGAATATAATGGGGGAATGGGAAGTAACGGCCTCACCTCTGCGCGGCACGATGTATTTCATAATGAATTAGCACAACGTTTCCCCGAAAGTTATGATCATAGTGTTCCAAAAGAATTGGTGTATTCCGGAAACAAGAAGTTGACAGATGTAGTGGAAGATAGCCCCATCAATGCCGGAAAACTCGTGCTTTCACCTACTCGAACCTACGCTCCCATCATAAAAAAGATTCTGGAAAAAATTTCAGCACAAGAGATTCACGGAATGGTCCATTGTAGTGGTGGCGCGCAGACCAAAATTCTGCATTTCGTAGAACAACTTCATATCATTAAAGATAACCTCTTTGAAACACCACCTTTATTTAAATTGATTCAAGAAGAAAGCCAAACACATTGGAAAGAGATGTACCAAGTGTTCAATATGGGACACAGAATGGAGCTTTACGTTTCAGAAGAGGTCGCTTCCGAAATTATTGCTGTTTCTGAAGCTTTTAATGTTCCGGCGCAGATTATTGGCAGGGTTGAAAAAGCAGAGGCAAAGAAACTTACAATTCAATCTGAACACGGAAAATTCACTTATTAACAAGAAAATTCCTATAAGTTCTGTATCTTGTGCGCGTTCAGTTACTTAACTATATAGAATGCATAAGTTTCAAAAAAGGGGCGTGTGGGTGCCATTGCTCTTGTTGGTGGGATTCCTACACATGTGGGTGATCACAAATTACGATATTGGGTGGAGTCGACTTTTTCGATTAGGAACCTACTTCATTTTTTTCCTCTATTTTATCGTTCAATCCGGGTGGAAATATGGTCGGTTGCTCGCTATTTTTTCCTTATTTCTAATTCGGGATGTCTCAGTGCTTTTCTACGAAATACCCATTGCAAAAACTATAGGTTTCTTAGTAACCATCGCAGCCTATAGCCTCATTACCCTAATGGTGTTTAAGAAAATAAAGATTTTTGTTCGTACATCGCTCGTATTTCTTTTTGTGGTTGTTATTTTAGGACTGAATGTCTTTAATGTTCTTTATCTGTCAGAAGCAATTCAACCCGGACTCGATAATGACTTACAACTTGTTTTATTCATCCTTCAAGGAGCTATCATGATGATCATGGCCTTGGCAGGGTATTTATATCACGACCGAATTAGGGGCAAGTTGCCTCTCGTTTACTTGTACCTTACGTTAAGTTTGGTGTTTGCTGATTTATGTGGATTAGCCGCCTACTTTTTTGAATTTAAAGCAGCGTTCTATCCGGAACGACTTTTTTATCTGATTTCATTAACTTTGTTATCATATTACGCTTGGATTCAGAATTCTAAGACCGTATACGAGTGGGAGTCAGAGCGTCTCGAAGAACAATCATTGCTCTAAAAGACCTTCCACTTTCAAAAATGGGAGGGTTTTTTACATATCGCAATAATACCCCACTGTTGCTATTCCTTATTGCAATAGTCTTGTTGCTCGCCAGCATTTGGGTCTATAACCTCGGAAATTTCACGTGGTATCGCCTGCTTCGCGGAGTGGTTGTATTTGCATTTCTTCCGGTCATGTTGTATCGATATAGAAAACCCATCAACTACCTCATTGTAACCTTTACCGTGTGCTACGGACTTTCAAGTGTGCTTACCATATGGTACGAAAATAACGTATTGGCAATTACTGCCATGACGGTAAATGTGCTTGGGTTGCTTGTACTCTTACGAGCCTTGGTTCCAAAAGTTTCCTTCAAAAAGATTGGTGTCTTCCTCGGTGTTGGTTTGGGATTGCTCATTCTTATCAATTCTTACATTCTTTATGAATTTATCTTGATGATGCGAGATCTAACCTTGAGCAACGTACACTATCTTACCATTTTACTCAATTGTATGGTGCTAATCGGACTGGGATTTTGTGCTATGGTCTACAATCATGTGAATAGTAGTCCGGCGTCACTTACGTTTACCTTGTTCGTTTTCGCTTTAATTTTTTCTGAAGTATTTCGAGCCATAGCCTACTATGATTTTGAATTGGCCGATATCGCTGTGTATCTTGCTCGTGCCTTATTGATTACCGCTTTCTCTCTGTTGGTTCACTTCACTACGCTTCATAAGAATAACAGAGAACGATTAGCTTCCAAAGTGTTTTAACAGGGCTTCTTTTCACTGAATTTCACAGTGATGTAATCGTTGATTTTATTGTAAATTTGCCAGACTAGTAACGCATATATGTTAGAAAAACTTCAAATAGTTAAGCAGCGCTTCGATGAGGTGAGTGATTTGATCATCCAACCCGATATTATCTCAGACCAAAAGCGCTATATTCAGTTAAACAAAGAATACAAAGATCTACGGATTCTTATGGATAAACGTGAGGCGTATTTAACCTCCACTGAACGCGTTGAAGAAGCCGAAGAGATCATTCAAGATGGAAGTGACAGTGAGATGGTAGAAATGGCTAAAATGCAATTGGATGAGGCCAAATCTAACATTGAAACCCTCGAGGAAGAAATCAAGTTTTTATTGATTCCAAAAGATCCGGAAGATGCTAAGAATGCCGTTATGGAGATTAGAGCCGGAACCGGAGGGGATGAGGCTAGTATTTTTGCGGGAGATCTATTCCGTATGTATTCTAAGTATTGCGAAGGAAAAGGTTGGAAGACTAGTGTCGTCGACTTTAGTGAAGGAACGAGTGGTGGCTACAAAGAAATCCAATTTGAGATTGAAGGCGAAGATGTCTACGGAATTTTAAAATTCGAAGCCGGGGTGCACCGCGTACAACGTGTACCACAAACCGAAACGCAGGGACGCGTTCATACCAGTGCGGCTACGGTGATGGTATTTCCGGAAGCAGAAGAATTTGATATTGAAATCGACCCGAAAGATGTGCGTATCGATTATTTCTGTTCCTCAGGACCGGGTGGGCAATCGGTAAACACAACCTATTCGGCGGTACGCCTCACACACGAACCTACTGGTTTGGTGGCGCAATGTCAAGACCAAAAATCACAACATAAGAACAAA
>DFVG01000001.1 GCA_002379985.1 Flavobacteriaceae bacterium UBA4166 | reverse complement strand
TTCAGAACCCCAATAAATATCTTCTTCCGGCTGCCAAATATCTTCGCGACCTCCGGCAAAACCAAACATCTTAAGTCCCATAGACTCATGCGCAACATTTCCGGCTAAGATCAAGAGATCGGCCCAGGATAATTTCTTTCCGTACTTCTTTTTAACAGGCCAGAGCAACAAACGGGCTTTATCCAAGTTGGCATTATCAGGCCAGCTGTTCAATGGGGCGAAACGTTGAGAACCCGATCCACCACCTCCACGACCATCGGCAATACGATAGGTTCCAGCACTGTGCCAAGCCATTCTGATGAAAAACGGACCGTAGTGTCCGTAATCGGCTGGCCACCAATCTTGACTGTCGGTCATAAGGTCATTAAGATCTTTCTTCACCGCTGCGAGATCAAGCGATTTAAAGGCTTCGGCATAATCAAAATCGGGATCCATAGGATCAGCCAATTCTGAGTGTTGACGTAAAATTCCTAAGTTTAATTGATTCGGCCACCAATCGCGATTGGAAGTTCCGCCTCCGGCGGCTTGATGCATGGTTCCATTCAGAAACGGACAAGAAGCAGAAGATTCATTGACCTCCCATACGTTTCCTGGACTTCCGTTTGAGTTTGAGTTCTTACTATCCATTGTTTTCTATTTTCGGTTATTTATGTGAAAATACACTTCCTTATGCGTAAGATAAAGAAGATGTAATTTATTTGAATTATTAAGTTATTGCGTATCGTTATCGTTTGTTGAATTTCGAAAAGAAAAATCTATTTTTCTATGGAGCCTATAAGGTACCAATAATGATTTGCTTTTGTTGTAAAGTAGGGTTAAAGTTATGGTTATGTAAGCAAAGTAATTCCTTAAAAGAGCATGAAAATTAGTATCTTAGAAGGCCTGAAAAAGAAACTCAAATGACAAGCGAATTACATCACAACAAAGAGAAACACCAATACGAACTTCATATCAAAGAACATCTTGCAAAGTTGGAGTACAAGCAGAAGGAAAATAAGATTTATTTGACCCATACCGAAGTACCTAAAGAATTAGAAGGTCAAGGGATAGGAAGCAAACTCGTTGGGGCTGTATTAGAGGATATCGAAAAGCGTGATCTCAAAATTGTTCCCTGGTGTCCCTTTGTGGTTCATTATCTCAAGGAACATCCGCAATGGCAACCCTTACTTGCCGAAAATGTCAAACTTCCCTCATGAATAAGAAGCCTTTCTCCAAAGAATATAAAAAAGATGAGCTAACGGTAGTTTGGACGCCTGATCTGTGTATTCACTCTAAAGTTTGTGTTTCAAAATTACCCAAGGTGTATCGTCCTGATGAACGTCCATGGATTCAGGTTGAACATGCCTCTGTTACTGAACTCAAAAAGCAAATTAAAGCTTGTCCTTCAGGCGCTTTGCGTTTTGAAACCCCTAATACTACTGAAAAGAATAATAAAGAGACGGGACGTGCCGCAATTGAGGTGGTTGAGAACGGTCCGTTGTTAGCACATGGCGGAGCGAAAGTCACGTTGATCGATGGTAGTTGTGCTGAAAAAACCACCACCACAGCGTTTTGCCGCTGCGGTGCCTCAAAAAATAAACCGTATTGCGATGGCAGTCACACCCACATCAAGTTTACAGGATAAAGCAAGGATTCAATTCGTTCGGCATGAAACTTCGCATCCTGATTTTATCATGCTGGTTGATCATCTCAATAAAGAGCTAGCCGCTAGAGATGGTGCCGAGCATGCATTTTATGACCAATTCAATAGTCTTGAACTACTCCGTCATAAGATCCTTGGATACCAAGGCAACACCGCGGTTTGTTGTGGGGCTTTTAAAGTATTAGACAGCAAACGTATTGAGATCAAACGTATGTACACCCTTCCTGAATACCGCGGAAATGGTTTTGCCCTTGAACTTTTGAATGCACTGGAAGCTTGGGCGGTTTCTATAGGTTTTGATACAGCGGTTTTGGAAACCGGAAAACGACAACCGGAAGCCATTGCACTGTATAAAAAAGCGGGCTATAAGTTGATTGAAAATTACGGACCTTACAAAGGAGTTGAAAACAGTGTTTGTTTTGAAAAAAAATTGGATTAGTTCGCCACTTCACTGATAAACTTAATGCGGTAGAGTCGTAATTCTTCCTCGTCGTACTCGCCTTCAAATTCTTCCATAGCCACATCGATCTTATCGGTTTCTGCTTCTAAGAAATACTCATGAATTTCTTCTTGTTGGTCTTCATCTAATATGTCTTCCAAGTAATAATCAATATTAAGCTTGGTTCCGCTGTAGACGATGGCTTCCATTTCTTTGATAAAGGCGTCCATTTCAAGGCCTTTGGCCGAAGCGATATCCGTAAGAGGCAGTTTTCGATCTACATTCTGAATGATGTACAGCTTAAGGGCACTGTTGCTTCCAGTGGATTTTACGACAAAGTCGTCAGGACGTTCAATTTGATGGTCTTCTACATATTTCTGAATCAATGTCAAGAAGCTTCCACCATATTTTTTAGCCTTCCCTTCTCCTACTCCGTGTACGTTACTCAACTCATCGACCGTTACCGGATATTTCAAGGCCATATCCTCTAAAGAAGGATCTTGAAAAATAACAAAAGGAGGAAGTTGTAGCGTGTCAGCAACCTTTTTACGTTCTGCTTTCAACAATTTAAAAAGAGTATCATCTACCACAGCACCGCTCCCCGACTCGGCTGTAATCACCCCATCATCGTTCGCGTCTTTGTAGGAATGATCTTCTGTCATCGTGAACGAACCCGGGTTTGCAATAAATTCAGATCCTCGTTTGGTGAGCTTTATCACGCCATAACTTTCTATATCCTTCCGAAGATATCCGGCTACTAATAATTGTCTAAGCAGCGCCATCCAGTATTCCGCATCATGATCAGACCCGCTCCCAAAATACGGTTGGGTGTCGGTTCGATGCGATTTGATCATGGCATTCATCTTACCGATCAACACATTGACGATTTGCTTCGCTTTGTATTGCTCGTGGGTTTTCTGAACGATCTCTAAGAGTTTTTTGGCTTCCTTAGTCGCTTCTATCTTTGTTTTGGGATGACGCATATTATCATCCATCATGCCTCCCTCGCCGGTCTCGTTATCAAATGCTTCCCCAAAGTAATGGAGAATAAATTTTCGGCGAGAGATAGAAGTTTCCGCGAAAGCGACCACTTCCTGAAGCAACGCATGTCCTATTTCTTGTTCGGCCACTGGCTTGCCGCTCATAAATTTTTCTAATTTCTCAATATCTTTATAGCTGTAAAACGCCAAACAGTGTCCTTCGCCTCCATCTCTTCCGGCGCGCCCTGTTTCCTGATAGTAACTTTCAATACTTTTGGGAATATCGTTATGGATCACAAAACGAACATCGGGTTTGTCGATTCCCATTCCAAAGGCAATGGTTGCCACCACCACATCCACATCTTCCATTAAAAACATATCTTGGTGGCGTACGCGTGTCTTGGCATCTAGCCCTGCGTGATAGGGAACGGCTTTAATTCCATTAACCTGTAAGGTCTGAGCAAGCTCTTCAACACGTTTTCTGCTCAAACAATAAACGATCCCGCTTTTTCCTTCATTCTTCTTGATGAATCGAGTAATATCGGCATCAATGTTCTTCGTTTTAGGGCGGACTTCGTAATATAAATTAGGCCGGTTAAAGGAAGCCTTAAAGGTATTGGCATCTTGAATTTGAAGATTCTTTAGGATATCCTCCTGTACTTTTGGGGTGGCTGTCGCCGTAAGGCCGATGATAGGAATATTGGAACCTATGCGCTCAATGATCTTTTTAAGGTTGCGATATTCCGGGCGGAAATCATGCCCCCATTCACTAATACAATGCGCCTCATCGATGGCTACAAAAGAAATCGTCACCGAATTTAGGAAGGCAACATTTTCCTCTTTGGTAAGCGACTCGGGTGCCACGTACAACAACTTAGTGATACCGGAAGAAACATCGTCCTTCACTTTTTTTATTTCTGTTTTGGTAAGGGAACTATTTAAGACGTGTGCAATACCGTCGTCTGAGGAACCCGAACGAAGAGCGTCTACTTGGTTCTTCATCAACGCGATCAATGGAGAAACCACGATGGCGGTCCCTTCTTTCATCAACGCGGGTAATTGGTAGCAGAGCGACTTCCCACCACCTGTGGGCATAATCACAAAGGTATCATGACCGCTGAGAATACTCTTTATGACATCTTCTTGAAGTCCTTTAAAAGAACTAAATCCAAAATAATGCTTCAGAGATTTGTAAATATCCACTTCTTCAGCCACGCTGCATATAGGTTTTTTCCTGTCTTGCTTTCTGCAAATACTATTGTATTAACTGGATAACAATTGTAATTTTGCAACCTTTGTATTACACTTGTAAAGAATGAACGGCGTATAAAGGTTCATTATGGGGGCAAAACGCCATCATTATCTACCTAAAGATACTAAATTCTGAAACAGTAACAAATTTAAAACCACGGAAGATTTGGACGAAAAAGATCGAATCATTACGGTTGCAAAACAAACCATCGAGACAGAAAGTAACGCTATTTCTTATCTGAAAGAACTAGTAGATGAAGAATTTGCCGAAGCCGTACAACATATCCTTCATAGCAAAGGAAGAGTGGTCATTACCGGAATTGGAAAAAGCGCGAATATCGCGACGAAAATCGTAGCCACATTAAATTCCACCGGAACTCCGGCTATCTTTATGCATGCCGCAGATGCCATTCATGGCGATCTTGGTACCATTCAAGTGAACGATGTTGTGATTTGCATCTCTAAAAGTGGAAACACACCCGAGATTAAAGTCTTGGTGCCTTTGATAAAAGCCATTGACAATAAATTAATTGCCATTACCTCGAATAGAGCGTCTTTTTTAGGCAAACAAGCCGATTTTGTTCTACACGCCTATGTAGAAAAAGAGGCTTGCCCTAACAACCTAGCCCCTACTACCAGTACCACAGCACAGTTGGTAATTGGTGATGCTTTAGCAATGGCCTTGTTAGACCTTCGCGGATTTTCAAGCAAGGATTTTGCAAAATTCCACCCGGGAGGCTCCTTGGGGAAAAAACTCTATCTACGCGTAAGCGACCTCACTGAATTGAATGAAAAACCACGGGTACACCCTAACACGAACGTAAAAGATGTGATTGTTGAGATTACCGAAAAGATGCTCGGGGTCACCGCAGTGGTTGAAGATAATAAGATAGTGGGGATCATTACCGACGGAGACCTAAGACGTATGCTGACCAAGGCAAATAGTTTCGACGGACTTACCGCAAAAGATATTATGACCGCCAACCCAAAGGTCATCGAGAATGACGCTATGGCTGTTGAAGCCATGGAAATGATGGATACGCATGGGATCACCCAACTCTTGGCCACAAAAAAAGGACGGTATGCCGGAGTGGTTCATATTCATAATCTGACCAAAGAAGGAATTATATAATGGCAAAAAAATTACCGCAGCCGGAACCTGAAATGTCGTTTCTCGATCACCTCGAAGAACTGCGCTGGCATTTAATTCGCTCTACCTTGGCGGTTGTGATCTTTGGCACGATTGCCTTTATTTTCAAAGAATTTATCTTTGATGTGCTCATTTTAGGGCCGAAGAACAAAGCGGAATTTCCTACCTATAAACTTTTATGCCAAGGAGCGCAATTCTTAGGGTTTGAAGGTAGTTTTTGTGAAGCCGAATTTCCCTTTCGAATACAGAGTAGAACCATGGCCGGGCAATTTTCCGCGCATATCTGGACCTCCATTACCGCCGGTTTTATCCTGGCTTTCCCCTATGTGATCTATGAGTTCTGGAAATTTGTGAGTCCGGGATTGCACGATAACGAACGTAAAAGTGCGCGCGGTTTTATTATTGTAGCTTCGCTTTTATTCTTTACAGGCGTACTCTTTGGCTATTACGTGGTCACGCCATTGTCGATTAATTTCCTCGGAAATTATCAAGTAAGTGAACAGGTCTTCAATGATTTTGACCTGAGTAGTTACATCAGCTTGGTACGGGCTTCTGTGCTTGCCAGCGGAATCATTTTTGAACTCCCTATCATCATTTACTTCTTGACGAAAATCGGACTCGTAACACCGGAATTCCTTCGGAAATACCGAAAATTTGCCTTGGTCATCGTGCTTATTGTTTCCGCAGTGATCACACCACCCGATATTCCAAGTCAGGTGATCGTAGCCGTTCCAGTCATCATTTTATACGAAATCAGCATTTTTATTTCCCGAGCCGTCATTCGGAACCAAAACAAAAAAAGAAAACAATCCCATGGCTAATCCCGTTGATGAATTTAATGCCTATCGTTCGAAAATGAACGAAAAACTGCTGGCCGACAATAACAAGGTGATCCGCAGAATATTTAACCTAGATACCAATGCGTTCGCGGAAGGACTCCTTCCGAAGAAAACCAAAGAATTACTGGGGTTAGGAAACTCTCTAGTCCTACGTTGTGATGATTGCGTGCGGTACCACTTGGAAACCTGCCACAAACTGGGTATATCAAAAGAAGAGGTAGTAGAAGCCCTTAGCATTTCGCTGCTCATTGGCGGAACCATCGTGATACCCCACCTACGACGTGCCTACGAATATTGGGAAGCCCTAGAGGCCAAGGAATAATTTTTGCTTCGGAAAATATAATACTACCTTTATCGTTCAGCTAGTGGGTATGAAACAAATGAAACTTCGCGCCGAAAACCTCATCAAATCTTACAAAGGTCGTAAGGTGGTGAAAGGCATTACTGTGGAAGTGAACCAAGGGGAGATCGTCGGACTTCTAGGTCCCAACGGAGCTGGAAAGACCACCTCCTTCTACATGATCGTTGGTTTGATCAAGCCTAATGGCGGACAAATTTTCTTGGAAGGTACTAATATCACGAAATTCCCGATGTACAAACGCGCTCAAAACGGAATTGGTTATTTGGCGCAGGAAGCTTCTGTATTTCGGAAATTAAGCATTGAAGACAATATTTTAAGTGTGTTGCAACTTACCGATCTTTCTAAGAAGGAGCAGCACATGAAGATGGAATCGCTGATCGAAGAATTCGGCTTAGGCCATATTCGCAAGAATCGCGGCGATCTATTGAGTGGTGGCGAACGCCGAAGAACAGAAATTGCCCGAGCCTTGGCCACAGATCCACACTTTATTCTTCTCGATGAACCTTTTGCCGGAGTAGACCCGGTTGCGGTTGAAGATATTCAACGCATTGTTGCACAGTTGAAGAACAAGAATATCGGGATTCTCATTACCGATCACAATGTACAAGAAACCCTGGCCATTACAGACCGTACTTACTTAATGTTTGAAGGAAGCATCTTAAAACACGGAGAGCCCGAAGAATTGGCTAGTGATGAGATGGTTCGAAAAGTTTATTTAGGGCAGAATTTCGAGCTTCGGAAGAAAAAATTACTCTTCTAATTATTGCTTCGGAAGGAGTAATGAAAGCAGTATATAGCTTATGATGATGATCGGAATGGCAAGAAAATGCAAGAATACTATTGCGACCACACTTCCCACTAAAAACAAATAGCGCAACAGATTGTCTTTGACTCCCCAGGTCTTAAATTTTAAGGCAAAGAGGTGTATTTCCGCATTTAATAGCACGCAACTAATAATGGTCAACACGATCAGAAACCAAGGTTGTAGCAAAAAAGAGGTTAAGGCCGGCGTTGCTTGATATTCCAAGATCAACGGAATACTTAAGAGCAACAAAGCATTGGCCGGCGTTGGGAGTCCAATAAAAGAATCGGTTTGTCGCGTATCCACGTTGAATTTTGCCAATCGGTAGGCCGAAGCCACTGCGATTAGGAGTCCGATGAACGGTAACCACTCCGCCCAACTATGATTCCAGGTGTTGTCCCCTAACAAAGATTCCATTTCAATATAGCTGCCGGTAAACGCTTCCGAAAGCAATTGCACCATTACCACAGCAGGTGCTACACCACTGGTAACCACATCTGCCAGAGAATCGAGTTCTAAACCTACTTTGCTTTCTGCTTGTAGCGAACGTGCAGCAAGTCCATCAAAGAAATCGAAGAAAATTCCTAAAAAAACAAAGACCGCCGCCGTTACCAATGCCCCCGATGCCGCAAAAAGAATGGCGATGCAACCGCAGAGTAAATTAAGGGAGGTAATAATGTTTGGTACTTGTTTTCGCATAAAATGAGTGATTCCTGTAAAAATAAGAAACTATTTGCGTCTAAACACTTCCACATACAATATGTGATTAAAATTATAGTTTACTATTGTGTAAAATAATGAGATATTTGCACCAAAATTAATAGCTTGAAAAAGACAGTACTCCTTGCTTTTTTCATGGTCTTTCTAACCGCCGGAGCGCAAACCACCCGAAAATATTCGAATGAATTTATGAATATTGGGGTTGATGCGGCCGCTTTCGGTATGGCAAATGCCGTGGTGGCTTCTTCCATGGATGTAAATTCCGGCTATTGGAATCCGGCTGGGTTGGTGCATCTGGAGGACAATCAACTTTCGTTGATGCACGCTTCCTACTTTGCCAATATCGCTAATTACGACTATGCCGCTTTTGCCATGCCGTTAGATGACAGAAGTGCCGTCGCTTTGTCGGTGATCCGCTTTGGAGTGGATGATATTTTAAACACCACACAGCTGATTGATGATCAAGGTAATATTGACTACAACCGTATTAGCCTTTTCTCTACAGCCGATTATGGCGTAACTTTTTCGTATGCACGAAAATTGCCGCTCGACGGACTCAACATTGGAGTGAACGCAAAGGTGATCCGTAGAATTATTGGAGATTTTGCATCTTCTTGGGGGTTTGGACTGGATGCTGCCATTCAGTTTGAAACGAAGAACCAATGGAAATTCGGACTCATGGCGCGAGATATTACCACCACCTTTAATGCGTGGAATATTGATGAAGAACAATTTGCTACGATTCAAGGTGCGGTAGAAGGCCAAAACCAAGAACTTCCGGAAACTACCGAAATTACCATCCCAAAGCTACAGTTGGGAATGGCCAAAGAGTTTGTGTTTCACTATGACTATAAATTGTTGACCGAGTTAGATTTAAATTTCCGCTTCGCGGAAACCAACGATCTCGTCTCTAGTTCTTTTGCGAGCATGACACCGGCATTCGGACTCCAATTTGGATATATCGATATGGTGTTTGTGCGCGCCGGAGTAGGGAATTTTCAGAACATCCAGCAACTAGACGGAAGCGATTCTGTAGGCTTTCAACCCAATATTGGCGTAGGTTTTAGATACAAAGGCATTCAAGTAGATTATGCCTTGACCGATATTGGCGACCAAAGTGCCGCGCTGTATTCCAATATCTTTTCTTTAAAATTGGATTGGAGTATCTTTCGTTAATTCCTAGCGGAATTCATTCCGAATAATTGCTGTATTTTTGAGTATGAAAAACATCCAAGCTTGTGGTAAGTTGCTCCTATGCATCATCTTTCTGTGGATTTCAAAAGCAACAGCGCAACCTATTTCCCTTTCGCCGGAAGCAGAAGTAAGCCTGATTACCGTAGGCCCCGGGGAAAACCTCTACGATTCCTTCGGGCACACCGCCATCCGAATTCAAGACCCAAAATTTGATTATGCCTATAATTACGGAGTGTATGATTTTGACACGCCCAACTTCTACACCAAATTTGCGCAAGGAAAACTATTGTACCAGCTTGAGGTATGGCCCTTCGATCAATTTCTTGCCATTTACGAGCGTCAAGACAGAACCGTTAAAGAACAAGTTTTAGACCTTAGCATAGCGCAAAAACGAGCCTTTTTTGAATACCTTCAGAACAATGCTAAGCCGGAAAACAAAAAATACTTGTACGATTTCTTTTACGACAATTGCGCCACACAACCTCGGGATGTACTCGCAGAAGTCTTGGCCAATAGCGAACTGCAATACGGCACGTATGTGGAAGATCCTAAAACCTTTCGAGAGTTGATCCGCGAAAATGTTGCATTGAATTCCTGGGGAAGCTTAGGGATGGACGTTGCTATTGGTGCGGTAACCGACAAACAAGCGACCCCATGGGAACACCAATTTTTGCCGGAATATGTGCATAAAGCTACCGCTACCGCAACGATTGTAAAAAATGGCACTCGTGTTCCCTTGGTGAGAGAAAGCAATCGTCTGTACGAATCGAAAGCCCCTCCTCAGGGATCCTCCTTTTTTATGAGTCCGTTGTTCGTCTTCGGAATCTTAGCACTCCTCATTGTATGGGTGACCTACCGCGATTGGAAACAAGGACATCGAAGTCGGTTTCTAGATGGATTTCTTTTCTTAATAACCGGGCTCATTGGTGTTGCCTTAGCGTTTCTATGGTGGGGCACCGATCACAGCGCGACCGCCTTTAACTACAATTTGTTATGGGCGTTCCCACTATCCTTATTTTTTTGTTATGGTATCAGTAAAAAGTTTCCGAAGCATTGGCTACAACGCTACGTGATCTTTTTGATCCTACTGCTGCTGCTACTTACCTTTCACTGGCTTACCGGAGTTCAACGATTTGCCATCGGTTTTATCCCGTTGTTCATTGCATTGTTCGTTCGGTATGGATATGTTGTTTCGTTTCTAAAGAAACAGCGGCAGATTTCAGTGGAGTAATGAACTTATTGTCCTCGGAAGAAAATAATGGTACTGAGCGTTTTGATGACAATGCTAATATCTAGAAATAAGCTTCGTTTTTTAATGTAATACAGGTCTAGCTGAAGCTTTTCCAACGCATCTTCTGCGGAAACACCATATTTTGCATTTACCTGCGCCCAACCCGTTACGCCGGGCTTAACAACGTGACGCACTTCGTAGAAAGGGATTTCTTCCGCCAGCTTCGCCACAAACACAGGACGTTCTGGGCGCGGCCCAATAACACTCATGTCTCCTTTGATCACGTTGATGAATTGCGGAATCTCATCAAACCTGCTTCGACGTAAAAAGCGACCAAATTTGGTGATTCGCGTATCCTTCAACGTAGCGTATTGCGCACCTTGCTTTTCGGCATCTACCACCATGGTCCTCAGCTTATAAATTTTAAAATGTTTCCCGTTACGCCCTACTCTTGTTTGTGTGTAGAATAGCGGTCCGCGGTTTCCGAAGAGATTTCCGATGAGGATAATAGGAGAAATAAGGATTCCGAAGGCCAAACCCACAACCGATAATACTAGGTCTAAAATTCGGTGAAAGAATAGATATAACTTGTTTTGGTTGCTTCGGCTAAACGGAAAATAACGGTAGAAGTCTTTATCTACATGCTGCACTGGCACTCGTTGTGTAATCTCCTCATACACTTGGGTATATTCTCGAATGGCGCAGCCTTTCTCCAATAAATTGATCAATTGATTGGAAAGGGAAACGGTGATCCCTTGAGATTGCGGACTCGCCACTACAATTTCTGAAATGGCGTGATCGGTAATGGTGGCTTCCACGTTTTCCGCTGAAAATTCCAACACATCTTCTGTGAGTTCTGTTTCCGGAACTTCTCGAGCGCCGGTGTTGATATACCCAATCACTTTGTAATTAGGGTCTGAACGATGTAGTGAAAAAAGAATGTTTTGTATGTCTGCCACGTTACAAATAAGCAGCACACGCTTATTAAATCTGGGAGCCGCAATGAGGGCAATATATGCATAGCGCCACGAGAATAGCGCCAGGTTCATGGCGATGTAAAAATACACGATCTGGAGTCGGTTCTCCGGAAGGGTTGGCGTAAAGAAGGGTGTTAATAAGTAGAACAACACAGTGACCGAAGACGTCAATATGATATTCTGCACCATGACTTCAAACTTACTGGCCTTCGGTAAGTTGTAAAGTTCAAAGATCGTAGCAAAAATAGAGAGATAGACGGCAAGAACTATAGACCAAACCCAGTGCTCTGAATTGATCTTAAAGTAATCAAAGTCAAAAATAAGTCCTACCGCATACAGCAAAGAAAGCACACTAGCGATATCGAATACACGGAGTAAGACTTTTCGTTCCGATATTTCAAAATGAATATTGGACGCTTGTGCCATAGGTTAGTTTCTATCGCTAAAGTACTATTTATTCATCGAATAACGGAAACCATTTTTCTTTAACCACCTCCCAATCGTATTCTGCCACTTGAGCACGAGCTGCGGTTGCCATCGCGGTCGCTTTTTCAGATTTTTGGAGCAATGTTTCTATGGCGTTGGTAAAGGCATCCACATCGTTAGGAGGCGTGAGGATACCGGTTGTACCTGTTTCAATCAAGTACGGTACCCCACCAACATCGGTAGATATCACGGGGAGCCCCAAGGCCATGGCTTCAATAACACTCACCGGTGTGTTATCGAAGTTGGTTGTATTCATAAAGATATCGTAGTGAGCGGCCCTTTCGGTCCACGCTTTTTTTGAGAGTTTACCCGTGAAGGTAACTGCTAATCCTTCAGCACTTGCAACTTCTTTACACGCTTTCATACTGCCGTCCTTATCAGGCCCAATCATACATAGCGTGCTTTCAATTCCTTTATTCCGAAGAGATTTAACAATACGCAACGCCAACATAGGGTTGTAGATCTCAGCAAAGGAACGTACCCACAACAAACGAGGTCGCAATTGGGGTCGCAATTTGAAGGGATAGTTTTCTAATTGGATCGTATTCGGGATGTATACAACATTGCTGTATCCCTCTTTCTGAAAGGCATCCAAAAGATAAGCAGAAGGAGCTACATTTACTTTGGCTCCATGAAACAAACGCCGACAATGACGTTCACTACGTTGAAGACGGTTTGGTAAGTCACCACCGCGAAGTATCGGAATATAGGGAACTCGTAGGAGTCGGCATACATTAGCCACGGCTACGGCAAAATAGAAATTTTGAGTACTGTAAGTATCAATAAGAACAACCTTCACAGTCTTGCCATGTACAAGAACTGCGAGAAGCATCTCTACAAGTCTGAGAAATTTATTTTTTTTGGAAGATGCGGTAATTACATCGTATCCCTCTTCCGATAGGAAACTACCCAAAGTCTCAATGGAAGTAACCGTAATTCCTTTGCGGGCTAGCTTGTTTCCGATGTAGAGGAGTTTTCCTTTTTTCACGTACCAAAGATAGTAAACAAAGCCCGTAGATAAATGCGGGGGCAGCAATACGCATAGACGAGTGGTTAATGGTTAAGAACCAGAATGCCATAAAGGCGAAAAGGTACACATTGCTTCGATTGTATATCCGAAATATCAAAGGAGTAAAGATAAGAATAAAGAGACCAAGCATTCCAAAGAGTCCGTGTTCTGAGAACATTCTAGTGATCTCGTTATGGGAATTCGATAATCGTCCTGATTGTGCCTGTCGATATTCCCTGATCTTCCCTACCCCAATGCCTGTAAGGGGATAATCATAGAAGGCTTCTAATTCAGAATTAATCAATTCTAACCGGCCGGTCGACAAATCCTCTTTTTGACGCCCCGCGGCATCCTGATTCGCATAACGTTTATCGATCATTCCCGAAGTATTGAATGATGTAAAGGCCCATGTTGCCATAAATACTAGGGCAATGGCAATAAGCTTTGGCAACATCACTACTTTTTGTTGCACTCCGGATCGCCAATACAGTATTGCCAAAAACACTAAAGAGCATACCCCCGCAGTGATCACACCTCCTCGTGAAAAGGTCACGATACCGCGATAACTCACAAATATTAAAAGCAATACATCAATGATGTTTATGATTCGATCTTTGATTAAGAACAACCGACTCAACAAAATAAACATTCCTAGGCCCAAGATGGTAGACACCTGATTTGGACCAAATCCTCCGGAAGCTTCAAAATTAGATTGTGTTCCGGTGAGCACATCCCGGATGTTAGGTGTGTAGACATATAGATACGCAGCCATGGCCACAATAGGAAGTAATGCCGCCAACAAGATCTTTTGTAGTCGTTTCATCGGCATTCTTCGATTATAGCAGTATAAAGCACAGATCGCTAAACTTATTGGACCGCTCAGGTTAAAGGCAATGGCTTTCACCATGCTCGTTTCATAATTCAAATTCATCGCTGAAAAGAGAATCCCTGGAATTAGAAAAATGATAAAGAAGATATATGCCCAACTTTTACGATTGAACCCTTTGTAGAACATGCCTAAAGTCAAAAAACCGATGACGGAATACTTTGCAAACTCATAACTGATGGCACCGCCGGTCATTCTGGAAAACACCTCAAAACCTGTGACATATGCTGCGGCTAGGAGCACCTCATCATTTCTGTTTTGTTTGGTAACAATAAGATATAGAAAGAATAGTACTGCTCCAAACAAGAAGAACTTTGAGGTCGCCTCCGACACGTAGATCGTCATTGCCATCCCAAGGTGAAGTAACAGCAATTGTACATACGATATGTTGGTGACTGCTTTCATCCTACTAGGAACTATATTGTTTCATCAATTGGGGCATAATTGCTGAAGCCGAATATTGTTGTTGAATGTGTTTTTGATAGGCGGAAGCATATTCTTGAAGACCGCTAGGATCATTCATCAAAGTACGCAAGGCCATTGCCAAGGCATCCGGTGTGTTCTTTGGCACTACATGGCCAAAGGTACTAATTACTTTGGAACATTGTCCTACCGCCGTTGCCACTACCGCCAATCGCGCTGCACCATATTCCAAGAGCGCCATAGGCAGCCCTTCGTGGTCGCTGGAAAGAACTCCAATAGCGGCAGTACGAAGCAATTCTTGGACGTCATCTCTACGTCCCATTACGTTGATCTGTGATTGTAAGTCGTGCTTCGCTATAAAGCTTTTAATCGCTTCGGAATAGTGATCTCTATAGTCGGTCCCCACTAAAAGTAATTGCCAATCTGGAAAATCGGCAGCAATGTTTTGAAACGCCTGCAATAAATTCAAATGATTTTTCGGCGCTCGAAGATTGGCCAAACAAATAATGTTTTTAGGTCTTTCATTATTTTCTGAAGTGAAACTTTCATCCGAAACAAAATTGGGCAAGTAGGTAACCTGCGGACATCGCAACTGTTCTTTACACCAAGTTTCAAGGGCTTCGTTTACGGTGATAATCGTTTGAAAGCGGCTAGAACAAAAGCGAAGGACCCGATGTTCTTTTCCTTCTGTTTCTGCTCGTTTGCCATGATGTTCGTGCCAGATGAGTTGTATGTTAGGGCGCAGTATCTTCAGTTGCGTTCCCAAAAAATACGAAGTAGTATGCGCATGAACATGAGTGATCTTTTCTTTGGCAACAAATGTGTAGAGTTTCCGCAAGGCCTTCACATCCAGAGACCGTTCCTTCTTCAAAAACAAATATCCTACCCACGGATCCAACGAGGCCTTTAACGCTCCCTCTTTTCTTGTTGTCACCAAATAGGACCTGTCTACATAGGGTTTTAGCGAATTTGCTATGGTAACGGCCATGCGTTCTGCTCCCCCAGGTGCAAGCGAATCTATTAATTGCAACACCCTCATTGTAAAAAGTTTTTTATTTCAGCTTCAAAAGCATCGAGCGTATATTGCTGCGACCACCGTTGGGCTGAAACACTCATCATAGTATAGGTTTCTTTGGAAGCGATCAACGTTTGTAACTTCGATGCATCTGCTGCAATATCACCGGAAAGCAACACTCCTCGATTCCCTTCTCCAAGCATCCAGGGAATACAAGACACCCCTAAGGCCACAGGAATACACCCCCAAAACATAGCCTCTGCCACTACCTTCGGCCAGCCTTCAGAACGGGAAGGTAATAATAAAAAGTGCGCCGACTTATATGCTTCCTCTACGGTTTCTGAAGTTTGGTTCCCATGCAAGACGACCCATTCGGCATCATGGGTTGCTATCCATTCTTCCATATATGTTCGTTCTACACCATCGCCATATATATCTAAGTGTGCCTCCACACCTTTATCACGAAGCGCGGCTACCAATGCTAAGACGTATCCCGGTTGTTTCCCAGGAGTAAGTGCCCCTACAAAAATGCATTGCACGGGTTGTTGTACCTCTTTTGCCAGATGTTTGGGAATTTTTTCTTCGGAATAGGTTGCCGTAAAAAAAGGGTGAATATTCTTAGTCTGCAAAGGCCAATCGCCATACACCAATACCTTCATATTCTTAGTGATCGCAGTATGCTGAAGCAATCGCTTTTGCAATCGATAACTAAACGGTTGTTTCGCATTGGGGTCCCAGTTACCCGCATATTTTGCTGTTTTTTGTTTCCACGGAAATAGCAGTTGTACGACACAGCCTACCAAGCCGATAGTTCCTGGGCACCGTAAATGAATATGCTGCGCTTCGACCATCGCCCGAAGCATCTGAAAAACCACCCAGGGTAGCAATACTATGGACATGAACGCCATCCATGGGGTAACAAACCCCAGTCTTGGAATTCGATAGATCTTTAAATGAGCATGTTGATACGCCGAATGGATCTTTGAAGTAGTTTCTTTATTTACCGGTGTGACCACGATCACCTTGTCTACATGACGAATCCACAAGTTCATCTCGCGAACATAAGGACCGTATGCCCAAACATTCTCCTCTTGCAAATAGTGAGGGGTGTGTGTAATGATGGCGAAAGTCATGTTAAAGGCTTTGGTAAAACGCGATATTTTGCTCTAAAATACGGTTTTTATCGAAGTGTGTTTGAATATGCTTCCGGGCGGCCTTTCCTAGTTGCGTTGCTTTTTCAGGATGGTGTATACACCATAGCATCTGTGCTGCAATGGCCTCGGGTTGGTACACATCACATAGGAGTCCGTTTTCTTTATGGGTGATCGTTTCAGGCCCGGGCCCGTATTTTGTAAAGATTACCGGTTTTTCCATCAACATGGCTTCCAATGTTACGAGGCCTTGGGTTTCCATATGCGAAGGAAACACACAAAAAGCAGCTTCGGCATAGCGAACCATTAGGTCTTCTTTCGGAATGCTTCCGTGGAACGTCACATTGTCAAAATGAGATGCGGGTATTTCCTGCTGAATTCGTTCTATGTAGGAATCTCCATTGGGATAGTACCAATCCCTTCCGAAGAGATCCAACTCTTTTTCGGGGAACTCCTTCCGAAGCAAATAAAAAGCTTGCAACAATTGTCGTACGCCTTTTTTCTCACAAATGGTTCCCGCAAAGAGTATCCGGTCTTTTTGAACAGTTACTTGCGGAATGGAAATATCAGTATCCATAGGATGCGGAATGATGGCAATCGGCTTCTTGTGATAACTGAGATACTTGGCCGTGTGGTCTTTTACATACTGGGACACTGCAATAAATCCATCGGCTTTGGCAAACGATCGCCTTTCGAGCCAACCCTTCTTTTTGTCGATCCCTCTGTTTTCTGCTTCGGCGAAGAAATGATGCCCTCCATGAAGTCGGATGACCTTTTTCGCCGGATGCTTTTTCGATAGCAGTGCCAAACCCAGTTCTGCGGATTCAATGATATCGATACCATGCTGTTCCTGCAAGACCCTTAATTTTCGGTTGAGCACATTAGCATTATGCCAAAATGCAGGCTTCCACCCTGTTTTCTTCGGAAGGCGAATAAGTTGCACGCCTTTATCTTCCAAGATCACTTCTTTAGCATCCATACCTGCGCCCACGACGGTCACTTGATGTCCTTCTTTCACCAAAGCGCGACCAAAGGTTTGCAGAAAACTCCCCACCCCGCCGGGAGACCATAAGGGATACTCATGTGAAATAAAGACGATATGCATCACAACAGTTTTTTAATGTTCTCAGAAGCCTTTTGAGGGTGATTCACCACCACATCAAACCATGATTGTATGTCGGTATTGGGTGCACTCAGCGCTTGTTGAATGGTCGCCGCTATCGTTCTTTTGTCCTGCATCCAATATACAGCCTTTTGTGAAGGCATGCTTCGGAAGTGTTGGTATTGATAAATGATTTTAGTCGACCAACTGGGATCATCAACTGCATCGTAATTGATATAGATGCAGGGTTTCTGAAACATTCCGAAGTCGAATGCCATGGTAGACCCTACGTTGATCACGGCATCTGCGTGTTTTGCCAAACTCACTAAGAGTGTTACATCGTCAAAAGTAGGGTATACAGAGGTCCATACTTTCTTATTGAAATTCCAAAGTGGCGGCATAGGAACGATCAACTTTTCAAATTTAGCTACGACCGCGTCATAGCGTCCGGAAAGGTCTACCGGACAACGCCGAAAAATAAGCTGCACCTCATTCTGCAGGTCGGATACACGCAACGCTTCAGCAATATCATGGAGGTATTGAGGGTCATGAGGCGAGGTGCCCACATCATCGCCCGAAAAGCAAATCCATTTTTTATTAGGGTCAAGATCATATTGTGCCGCAAGTGCTTCTTTTGACATGACATTTTCGGTATCGAAATAGAACTCAAATTGCGGGGTTCCGGTGACGTGAATGGCTTCCGAAGACAATTCGGGATAGAAATAGAGCAACTCCTTTTTCATGTGTTCAGACCACACTAAATATTGATCGGCACGCAATGCGAGTCGCGCTTTCGGAATATTATCCCAGGAATAGATCACCGTAGTGGCTTTAATATCCAGATCTTGCGCTGCGGCAAAAACGGTTGGCGCTTTAAGCGCCCGTTGGTGGGTACAAAAAACAGAAGATATCTGCTCTTTTTCCAATATGGTAGTTACTTCGTCATAAAATGGATTGGCCCGCAACGAGGCTTGATATTTTTCTTCCAGCTTGCGAATCTTCTCATACGAACGAATCAAACGAGACGCCCGCGCTACCGAACCGTAGAACAATTTCTTTTTAAGCCCTCCTTTTTTCTTTTTCCAAAACTTAAGAATGGTTGAGTTTTTAGTGATCCGTGCATTGTACTTGATACGCGCTACGTGGATCAATTCGCGATACCACCGCTCTTTAAGGCTTTCGTGATAGGTTGGGATGGTTATATCGCGAGCAATGGGAACGTGTTGTTTGATATAGGCCAAGGTTTCCTCATCAAAATTATGAAAGAGTACGATGGGTTGGGTGATATCTTGAAATACTCGAGAATACAGATAATTCTTAATTCCGGTACCGTCTGGAACCAATAATAGGATGTTGCCTTTTTCTGTTACCATTCGATTTTATTGAAATAAGAATAACTTCCGTAAGCAGCTAACAGCATCAAAATAGCATAATTACCAAGGACCACAAGGTTGGGAAGTTGTTTTGTTTCCGAAAGCTTCCAAAAGCCAATGACTGTCATCACAAATAAGGAGGTAAGCCAGCGCAATTCAACAAACGAAATAATGATCAATGCAAATACGGAAAGCATCAATCCTACTAAGATCGGGATATATTGATGCTTCGTAATGGCCTTTTCTTTCCAAATGCGAACGATTCCGAAGCCAATAACAGTAAGCAACAATAACCCCACAGAACGAATGCTATAGGTAAGTATATACGCAAGATCTTTAAAAAACTCTTTGATCGTAAATATTGGATCGTAGGTTAATGCTGAAAAAAGAGAAGCTGGAAGCGCATTGTTTCCATGCTTTTCTAAATAGGCATCGGTGGCTTCCCAAGTGGGATGATTAAAATTGGCCAATGTTCCTTCATTGACTTGCAATTGGGCTAAGTATTGTCGTTGTGCCCATGTGGCTTGTGTCGTTTCGGGCGGTTGTTTTTGGTCGTAAGAAATGCCTTTTTCCGCCAGCAAAGAGGGAACATTGAGGGCTACTAATAGTGCTAACAGCACCAAAGGTGCGATTGAGGTTCGAGCATTGACAGAAGCATAGCGCCACATCATAAAAACTGAGAACGCAATCCCCGGAATAAACACAATCCATAATTTTCGGGTAAAAATCAAAAGTAGTAGCGCTACTCCCCACCATGCAATAGAAGTGTACGATCGCTGCGTTATCAATTTGTATGTTTCCGCAAAAAAGATAATACTACAAACGGCAAATAAACCGTCGTTCAGCCCTACCATGAAATAACCAATGGTACAACAAACAAATAGTAAGATGGCATGAAACCGCAAAGATGTTAGCTTGAGGTTGTGGTAGCAGTACAACACGAGGGCAGCCAAAAGAAGAAGGTTTGCTAAACGAAGGGCCCAAACACTATCCACAACGAACGTCAACGGATAACTTACCAGCATATACGGTACAGAGATTCCTTTTTCAATAGCCGATATCCATCCCTGATCATTGATCAATGCGAGATCGCTCAAAAAAAGTGATTCGTCTCCACCTCCCGCTGGTTTCGAAAGGAAATAAAAGCCGTTCAACATTAGGTAAACGCCCATCACAACGAGAAATATCGTATGAAATAGCTTACGAGTCATAGCTCAAAAGGGCGTTAATAACTGGTTGCGGATCTAGTTCATAATACAAGGGCAATCGCAACAAACGTTCGGTGTACCCATCACTATTTGGAAGCGTTCTGCCATCGTGTTTTTCTTGGTAAAACGGACTCTCATGTAGGCTGAGGTAATGAAATACCGCATGGACATTCTGTTTCTTTAAGTGTGTGATCAATTGGGTTCGTTGCATAGCATCCCGGCAGTTAATATAGAACATATGGGCATTGTTTGAGGCAAATTCGGGCAAGACAGGAAGCTGTATGCCCAACTCGTTCGACCACTCTTCCAACGCTTTGTAATAGGCATCCCAGATCTTTTTACGTTGCTCTTGGATGCGATCGCTTTCTTCTAATTGAGCAAACAAATAAGCGGCGTTCAATTCACTTGGCAAAAAGGAAGACCCAATATCTACCCAACCATATTTATCAACCTCACCTCGAAAAAAAGCACTTCTATTCGTGCCCTTCTCCCAGATAATTTCAGCACGTGCTTGCAATGTCTCATCATTTATGACTAATAATCCTCCTTCGCCACATTGAATGTTCTTGGTTTCGTGGAACGAAAATGCACTCAACGCTCCAAAACTTCCCAGGGGTTTTCCTTTATATGTAGCATTGAAAGCCTGCGCAGCATCTTCCACCATAGGGACATTGTGTTTTTGAGCAATTCTCTGAACCTCATCCATGTCGCAAGCCACTCCCGCATAGTGTACCACCACAATCGCTTTGGTATTCTCATTGATCAAGTTCTCCACAGCAACTTCGTCCATGCCCGGATGATCGGTTCTAGAATCAACAAAACGAATAACGGCTCCGCGCAAGACAAAAGCATTGGCCGTAGAAACGAACGTGTATGCCGGCATGATGACCTCATCGCCGGGTTGAATGTCTAATAATATCGCCGACATCTCTAATGCATCGGTGCAACTGGTGGTTAACAGTACTTTGGAAAAACCATAGGTTTGTTCAAAGAAGGTATGACATTTCTTGGTATAATCACCATTTCCGGAAAGTTTACCACGCGCTACGGCATCTTCAATGTATTGAAGTTCCTTTCCGGATATATAAGGTTTGTTAAAGGGAATCATCGTTTAAATTTTGCGGGAATTCCAACATACAATCCGCTGTTCTCAATATCATTGACCACTACAGCGCCTCCCCCGGTTTGCACATAATCACAAATTTGAATATTATCAATGACGGAAGTATTGATACCTAGATTGCAACAGGCTCCCACCGTAACGAAGCCGGCAATAGCAACGCGAGGCGATAAAAAACTGTGCTCTTTTACGCGAGAATGATGCGCTATCGTACAACCTGAGTTGAGGAGCACGTTATTTTCTAGTTGTGCATATTGATCGACCACACACCCCGGAAAAACCACAATACCTTCTCCTAACGTACAACTAGCATCGATATAGGCAGTACTATGAATAACATTGGCAAAAGGAATGTGGTTCAGGTAACGGTCAAAGATCATTTTTCGGAATCCGAAATGCTTATAACCGATCCCCACACTCAAAGAATTAAATAGTCCTTCTTGAAAAGAGGCATCAAGTGCCGACACCCCACCTAACACCGGAATACCATCAATATGTTCTCCCACCGTTTTCGTATCATCAAAATAGCCCACCACCTCATAGGTCTCTTGGGCCATATGCGCAATAAGCTGTCCTAAATCTCCGGCTCCTATGATGGCTAACCTCTTCATTTCGGTTCAATATTGGTTAGTTCTTTGATAGAAAATAGTGGTCTGCCTTTCGATTCTTTGTAGATCTTCCCAATGTACAATGCTGCAATTCCAATAAAAAATAGCAAGATTCCCGTAGATATGATCATGGCACCAATGATAGAAGGCCATCCTGATTGAAAATCGACCAGCGTGATCTTCAAAACAACGATGGTGAGCAAGATTAGTATTCCGAAGGCAATAAAGAAAACCCCCATTTTGAGAGCAAGTTTTAAGGGCAATTCCGAAAAATCAAATATCGCATTGAAGGCCAATTCCATTTTCTTTCGGAAATTGAATTTGCTTGTTCCTGCGAATCGTGGACGTTGTTCAATTTCGATCTGTGTTTGACGGAGTCCGATATGCATAAAAATCCCTTCAATAAATCGATTTTGCTCTTGGTAGCGCAAGAATTGATCGGCAAAACGTCGGTTAAAAATCCGCATTACCGCCAATCCTTTCGGTAGTTGTAGTCCGGTAAATTTTCGTAATACCGACCAGAATATTTTAGAGAAAATACGATTGATAAAGGAGTCCTTTTTTTCTTTTCGCACTCCAAATACTAGATCGTATCCCTTCTCTATTTCTGTAATAAAACGCGAGATCTCCTTTGGCGGATCTTGAAGATCAGGATCCATATATAGCAAATAATCACCTTTTGCATGATGAATACCCGCGGTTAGTGCCGCCTGCTTTCCATGATTGTAGGAAAGTTCAATGAGTTTAATACGTTGATTGTTGACCGCGTGATCTTTAATGATCGCAACGGTACGATCGGTGCTTCCGTCATCGATGAAAACGATCTCATAAGCAATCCCCAATTCCGCTAGTGCTTCAGAAGTTTCCATAAGGAACTGCGCAATCACTTCTTCTTCAAAATATACCGGCACGACTAGCGATAATTTCATACGTCAAAATCAGTTAAGAGTTCTTTCAAAGAGGTAATGCGAGATGCTGTCGGTACGAAAAATTCACTGCGATCGATCAGCCTCACCTGCATGCCAACCTCCAAAGCCGGAGCCAGATCTAGCCGTACAGAATCTCCCACGTACAAGATATGTGCTGCGGGAATATTGAGCTGGGCGACCGCCTGCTGATAAAAAGCCAAGTCTGGTTTTCGAACGTCCATTTCTTCTGAAATAAATAGATCTGAGAAGGTAGCGTTAGGTATTGTTTCTTCCAATAGCGAACGCAAACCAGAATTAAAATTAGACAAAATTCCTGTCTTCACCCGAATATCCCTTAAGACAGAAACATCCGCAAAGGGTTCCCACGGTAAGTTTTTACACTTTTGAAATAAGGTTTCTAGCAGCGGCTTCTCTGCGACGATCCCTAAATTGTTCAGAAAATAGGTGTTAAAAGTGGTATAAAAGGCTTCGGAAGTGGTGTCTGGAAACACCAACGTTTCACTTGTAATTTTATGTACGTACTGTAGGCGCTGTAGCGGAATAATATGACCTTCACTCCTCAATACAGCGTCCATACGCTCCCACAATAAGGGTTTGTGCAACAAGGTGTTGGCAACATCAAAAAGCACGTATTTAATTGGCGGATTCGTCATTTAGAATAGGTAATGGGGGTACTTTTTGTCTGAAAGACCGGAATAGTCATGGGCTCCCTTGTAAATGACATCCATCAAAATTCTAGCGGCGCTTCCCGGTTCGATTACCGGAGGTTCAGGTGCTTCCTCAAATAAATATTCGGCTAATGTGTATTCTACATCTTTAAATCCAAATTGGGAACGAATAGAGTTGGTGCCTGATATCCTGCAATTAATTTCAAAAGGAATGATGTCTCCGTTTTTTGTGACCATGGATTGTACATTGGCAGCACCTTGAATAGAGGATACTGAAATCATTTTGGTTATAATTTTTTCTACGGAAGTATTGTAACGTTCGGTAACAGTGCACAGGTTCGTCGCTCCATTTTCCAGCGTCCGAACAAAGGTAATATGCCCATGTAGCGCCTGTTGTTTGTTCACGTAGAATGCGGTCGTAATTTCTTCGCCCCTAATCAACTCCTGGACCATGTATTCTTCATCAGAATAAATCGAAACATCTGCGGGATTTAGTACGAGTCCGCGTGACCCTCGCCCCTTTCTGGGCTTTGCAATACTCTCTGTAAAAGAATGGTCATACGCACTGGGAAGGTAGGCTTCCGCAAAAGGAATCTCATGGGTCTTAAAAAAACGATAGGTCTCATACTTATCGAGATAGATGCGCGCCGTATCGAGGTCAGAAACCGCTACGGCACACGGAATTTGATCTTTGAAAGCGGCCAAATAGTAGACCTCATAATCGGTTGCCGGAATAATAAGATCTACCGCTTCTTCCGCGACTATAGCTAAGATCGCGTGAAGATACTCCTCATGATATGCATAGGGCACTTTATAGAAGGCATCACATAAATGGTTTCCCCCTGAAAATGCCTCCACATTGGTACCAATCACATAGGTATCGTAGGGAGCTGCTCGGATATTTCTAATAATACCCTGCCCTACATTTCCACCAATTCCGGTTACTACAATTCTTTTTTGAGGCATTCGATCAATATATCTATAGCGTTCTTAAATGGAATATGATCAACAATCCCAAGCGTCTTTCGGGTCATCGTGTTATCATAGAAAAAAGAAGGAGCACTATCCTTTCCGGCAAACGCTATTGTTGTATTTGGCAATAACGTTTGTACCACTTGAGCAGCCTCCAAATTGCTTATGGATTGTTCGCTTACGGCCAAATATACCCCATTATTTTCAGCCTCGGCGGCTTTGACTAAATATTTTGCCGCATCAACAACTGCAATATAGTTCTGTTTTCGGGCTCCTGTTCCGAAAAGACGAATTCTTGCATCAGACAAAGCGTCTTTAATGATGAGCGGTAAAAAGGTGGTGGGGCGCATTCGGCATCCAAACAGGGAAGAAAAACGTACGATCGCATACGAACTGCTTTCCGAAACCCGTTCTTCTGCCGTTACTTTGCTTTTTCCATACAAGGTTGTTGGATGAAGCCCACTGGTCTCTTTCAATATCCCCGGAGATGGGCCATACACCGACACTGAGGAGCAAAAAATGATTCTTGCCTTCGAAAACCTTTGAATCAATTGTACCACGAGATCGATGTTCGTCTTTTGAAGCTTTTCTTCTATATGCTCATCTGTTTTCTTCGGAATATAAGCTGCGACTATAAACACCCAATCGTAATCAGATTCCAAACGATCTAGGGCGCTATATGGAACCTGACGAACAGTTGCTAATAGATGTTGTTTGTTGGAATGATACACACCGGTAACGTGATGACCTTTCGCCACTAATTGCTCACTTAGTGCTCGCGCCAAAAAGCTATTGGAACCTACCACTAGGGCTTTTTTATGGTCGTTTCTTCCCATAGTTTCATCGTAATTGTTGTGCCATCCCATATCAATTCGCCCACTTCTTCCCATTCATAATCAAGGTTTTTCTGAAGCCAATCTTTTTGCCATTGAAAATTAACCGCTACTTTTTTCCGAACGATTGTTAGCGTTGTTATTGAGTCTGATGAGGATTGTTGCTGAATCCAGTAGCCTCCATATCGAGATAATCCATCTTTCAAATTGCCTCGACTTTGTACCTCTATCGAACGATTCACCCGAAATAAATAATGCACCCACAATCCACCTTGCAAATAGGGTCCCGGAGCCCCTTTCTCATCAAACATAGGAAGAATTTCCCCACGATGTTCTAGCGCATAGAGTTCATCGAAATTTCGATAATGATTATCCACGAAGACGCCATGTGGCGTGATTCCTAGGTATTTTTTTGAAAACTGACGTACCGCTTTTTTCTGATCTTTCGCAAAGGAAATTTCTTCTTTGTATTCCGGATAATTGGCTAAGCGCGAATTGATAGCACCACTAAAAGGAAAATTAAAACTGGCATTGAACTGAAAAAGTAAGAGGAGAAGCGTCAACAGGCCATAGCCAATGACCACCTTCTTGTTCCATGGGTTCCGCAATACCAACGGTGTTGTTTCTGACACCGACCCGTCCACTCCAAACCAACGATACACCTTTGTTTGAAACTGATCCCACCATCCAATAGGCAACAGCAGCACATACAATGCAAGGACCCCTAAGGCAAAATACGGGATCGGGAAAAAGATCAGGATTCCTAGATGTAGCATAAATCCTACGACAAACAGCGGGATACGCATGCGTTTCAGAAAAAAGGTAAACGGAAAAACCAACTCAAAAGCAAAGGTCAAATACCCAAAGAAGAGCAATACATACTTTTGATTTAGCAACCACCCCCACTGTACGTTTGAAAAATGGGGCAGGGATGCCGGCAGCCACAATCCTAAACCGTTGGTCCAGACATCCGACTTCACCTTGAACAAGATGGAATCGAGGTATACCACCCCAACACCAATCAAGATCGTTAAATAATAGGCGCATACATGAATCGTCTGTGGTTTAGTTAGATTCTCAGTGCGTTTCCTTCGCCAAAGATCATCCACAGAAAAAGATCGCCCTACCGGCAAACAAACAAATAAGAAGCTCGCTCCCAAGTAGGTATATGCCATATGATAAATGGTCCCCGGGAAACTGCCTAGGAGATAAACCGCCAATATGTAGTTGACAAGAGCAGTAATTCTGGTAGCTACGCCAAAGGCCAAGAGCAGCAATATTAAAAGCCAACATAAGAGCAGTGTGGGAATGTATGGGTTTGAAAAGGTTAGATCCGGAAGTTGCCCATAGTACAATTCTTTATGACGATAAATGAAGAGCACCTCAAAAAACAGGACCAAACAAAATAAAAAACGAAACACGCCCAGGCCGGTGGTAGAGACGCGCTTCAAAAGGTGTTTTTGGATCAATCGTTTCATCCTTGGGAGTTCTTCATAAGAGCTTCTGCTCGTTGCCAATCTGCTTCGGTATCAATATTCACATGCGCCTCTACATCAGAAGTAACATACCCCAGCATATCTCCGAAAAAGGAGTGCTTTTCTTTTAACACTTTCGTATCGGTAAGGTAAATCGCTCCATCACGCACGTACGCTTTTGGCAGCTCCTGTCTTCTGGTTATAATTTTTTCATCGCCGGTTGCGAGCACTAAACAATTGTCTTGGGTGGCTTCAAATACCCAATGCGGATTGTAGTGATGGGGCACTTCGATCACTGAAATCAGCGAATCCGCCTTCGTTGCCGTAAAACTTGCGATCGCTTCATCAATTTGTTGAGCCGTGCGAAAAGGCGTCGTGACCTGTAACAAGCAAACCGCATCATACGATTTGCCTAATGCTGTTAATGCTTCCAGCGCATGTATTACCACATCAATAGACCGAGCCGTATCTGTCGCCAAGGCATCGGGCCGTTCAAAAAGTACCTGCGCACCGAAGTTTTTTGCCAATTTTCGTAATGATTCGTCTTCCGAAGAAAACACCACATCGGTCAATCCTGTAGCGGCCAAGGCTGCTTCCACAGTGTATTGCAGTAAAGGCTTTCCGGCCAATAATTTTTTATTTTTATTCGGAATTCCCTTGCTTCCCGCACGGGCCGGTATCAAGCCTAGAATGCGCATCAATACGAAATGGTTTTGTGAAAGGTCAAGGGAGTGTTCGCCAAAATAGCTGCGATGCGTTTTCCACTATTCCCCGAGCCATAGACCTCGCTAGGTTCATTTTTGGGGTGTTTCAGTTGCTGCTGAATCGCTTCTTCGATCGCCTTTTCTTCGTACGGCACATCGATCACATTATTTCCTCGAAGTCGGCGATTCTGGCGGGTTCCAATATTAACCACCGGAACGCCTAAAAAAGAACATTCTCGAATTCCCACGCTACTGTTTCCAACAAGGCAGGCACTATTCACTAAGAGCTTTAGAAAATCGTTGGGTTCCATGTTCTTGAAAAATCGAATGTGCTGCGGATTGTGTTTTTCACGATACGACCGAATTCCGTTAGACGTCCCATCAGCTCCGGCATCTACATTCGGCCAAAACCAATAGGTGGGAATCTTCAAGGCATCAATTACTCGAAGCGTTTTCAACACATCTTGCTTGGCTTGGTGATATTCTGTCGTTACCGGATGTTGCATGACCACCAAATACTTATTTTCGGCAATGACCTTCCCTCCTACGCCGCCGTAGCGTTCAATAGGATCAAAATTCAAAGCAGGAGAGTTTTTTACTTCCGCGGCAATGTCAATCGAGGGACAACCGGTGTTGAACACAGTATCCGGGTTTTCCCCCATTTTGATCACACGTTCTTTGGCGTCTTCCGAAGTGACGAAATGAATATCAGCCAGTTTGGTATTGGCATGTCGTACTTTTTCGTCAATATTTCCGGTCACTTCTCCGCCTTGCAAATGAATCAACGGTATGTTTTGGTAGGCTGCGGCAATGGAAGTAGCAATGGTTTCAAATCGATCTGCAATGGTTAACACAGCATCCGGTTGTAGATTATAGAATACATTAGAAAGTTCCATAACGCCCAGGCCTGTTGTTTTGGCCATGGCCGTTTTATTTTCGCCTTCTAAGACCATAAACACTTTTTCATTGATCGTAAAACCATCCTTTTCGATGAAATGGATCGCATTCCCATACCGATCGAGCAAGGCCGATCCCGCCACCACGAGCTGTAATTCAAGGTCGGGATGCTCTTGAATCGCCTGTAAGGCTGTTTTCACCCGACTATAAGAAGGTCGCGCCGTAATTACGGCACATATTTTACGAGGCTTACTCATGCTCGATATCGTTTTGCGTTAAAAAATCCCAGGCGTTCATATCGCGTGTTACTTTCTTCCCGATGACGGTTCTAAATGCTTTTGCGTCCATGCCATATCCTTTCGGTTTTTTACCTTCCAGATCCTCAAAAGTCAACACATGCCCTTTTGGTAAGGTTTTATTCACGGCCAACGACTTTTCAAAAATGTTTTTTAGGTCGGAAAAAGTAGCATTAGACTGCTTGTCTACCGGATGTTGTAGCGCTTCGGAAATGGCAGTTGCACCCGTCACTAATTGTGAAACCTCAGCCATGGTAAGTGACGAAGATACATCGGGCCCAAATTGTGCTTTGTCAAACACCACATGAAATTCTAAGATCGTGGCCCCCAACGCCACCGCTGCGATTCCTGTGGCCACTTCCGCAGAGTGATCAGAAAATCCTACCGGAACCTCATACCTGTCTTTAAGTTCTTGAATGATGTTTAAACCATATTGCTTCGGTTGGGTAGGATAGCTTGTAGTACATTGTAATATTGAGAAGGAGGCCTTGTGTTCTTTCAGAAAAGCCACCGTATCATCCAATTCAGCATAAGAACTCATTCCGCTTGAAATAATGATGGGTTTTCCGGTTTCAACAATCTTTTTCAGCAACAAAAAATTAGATACTTCTCCGCTTCCCACTTTATACTGCGCAACCCCCGCAGCTTCTAGGACGTCTACGGCGGCATTGCTAAACGGACTACTCATAAAGGTAAGCCCCGCTTCCTTACAATGTGCTCCTAATTCCTTCCACTGCGTCTGTGTAAACTCCATGCGTTTCCAGTAGTCGAATCGCGTCTTGTCTTGAGTAGAAAAACGGACTCGAAACGGCTCGTGAATACTACTTTCTGCCTGTGCGATGTGGGTTTGAAATTTAATGGCAGAAGCCCCGGTCTTAGCAACGGCATCGATGTAGGCGTGTGCCATTCCTAAACTTCCTTCGTGGGCTTGTCCTATTTCAGCAATGGTCGTGATCACAGCGATAGGTTTGGTTATCCAAAGGTACTATTAATATTGAATTGGGGAAATGATGCCTTCTTTGGCTTTCCAATTGTTATGAACATTTAGAATTGACACGGTCACACCTCATTAATACATCTCGGCTTCCGTAGCTGTTAACCCTTTGCGCTTCAGAAAACGTCGCGAAAACCCTGCACGATGCAATAGCTTTTCAAAAACACGGAGGCGGTTGCCGGGTTTGCGTACCGAGACTTTTTGAAGCGGGTTCTTTGGCACTGATGCAACAGGATTCGACGATTTTAGCAACGTTAATTCTTCGTGCATCCAAGGTTCTAACGTATTTCCCATGTGATAGGTGTAGTTGTTCGCTGTTGCCAAGCGCCAATACCCATTTTGATAAACCGGGGTATCTAAAAAATGACGCACTTCTTTTCCGCCAAGGGCAAAGCGAGACACCGGCGTTTCATGCCCTTGAAATGCATCCCGACGATAGGTTGCTACAAAATGTCCGGCTCCTACCACCGCTTGAATATCATTTTGCGTTACTACCAATTGTTTTTCCTTGTGCACCGAGTTATAAAACCTAGGGTTTTCAATACTTTCTGCAAAACGTTCTAAGGCTTCTGACGCTACCACCGATTGAAATTGTAGCTGTGGTGATTTTCGGTAGGCCCTAAGGATATTTGCGGTATTGTACTTCCATAATTTAGGGTTGGGCGTAGGGGAAACAAAACCGGTCTTCGGAAAGGTTTCAAATATTTTGTAGGTGGCTTCTTGCCAACCTTTACAAAACAGCACATCGGCATCTGCAAAGGTGACCAGCGGAAAGCGATGCCCCATCATTCCTTTAAAAAGGGCATTGATCTTCCCTATGTTGGTGGTCTGGATCAACTCGTGCACCTTCCCTGCTTCATAGAGGCTCCTTAGGTAATCGGAAACCTCTTTACGGCTCCCATTATCTACCAAGGTGATGAAGGTATTTTTATGCACGGTAAGCAATAACGAATCTAAACAGTATTCCAAAATGGTCTTAGACTCTTTAAAATAATCACCTGCATCAGGAATATAAACAGGAATGACCACTTGATGAAAGTGATCCATTGTGGGTTGATGTTGGTCCTTTTGTGGGTTGGTTCCTATTCTCATGATGTGATAAAAACGGTGCCTTTTCCGAATACTTTAAAACTTAATATTCCCAAGCGCATTTTGGTATATTCTGCAGTTGTAATCATTTTTTCGTCTCGCATAGCGTTTATCTCGCTTAATGCTATTTCCCACGCCTTATTATGCAACAACTGCGCGAGATCTCGTTTCATATGAATTTTAAGATACAACATTGAAGCTTCTGTCAATCGCGATCGATAGGTTTGTAAGATATTGAAATTAACGCGGAATGTTGCGTGGATCTTTTCGATCGTTGCGGGTCCGTTGGAAATAGAATCTGAATGTTTTCTGAAATAGACCAAGGGGGTGTCATCAGTATGGTATTCGGAAACCTTGCTCAACACCCGAACAAAAAAGTCCCGTTCTTGAGAGCGGGCTAAGGAAGGATCAAACCGAAGGTTTTCAGCATCAACAAAATCTCTCCGAAGCAAGGGCGCTTGTGTCAACCACTTGATCTTATTCTGAATAAAATCATTAAAAAAATCTTCTGAAGCTATGGCGTCCTTCCGCAATCCGAGGATATTTTCTGGAGTGTCCTGAAACACCAATGTTTGACAAACCGTAAAGGGAACTTGCTGCTGCTGAAGGGCGGCCACTTGTCGTTGTAGTTTTTCGGGATGCATCAAATCATCACTGTCAAACCAATTGATCAAGGTTCCGTTGGCTTGTTCGAAACCGTAATTCCGACAAGCATTAGCGCCTTTCGGAAGTGCGGCAGGCCGTTCATAATATCGAAATCGGTTATCTTCCGAAACCATCCGTTTCAAAAGCATTTCGGTATCATCTGAACTTCCGTCGTCTACTACGATACACTCCCAATTCCCAAACGTCTGCTCGCTAATAGAACGCAGCGTTTCCAACAACAGCTGCGCTCTATTGTAGGTAGGTATGATGATGCTTACGAGCGGCTGTTCCATAAGGTGTTCCATTTTTTCCGAAACCGATTCAAATACCATTGCCATTGATTGCGTTGATGCTTGTTTAACGCATGCTCCATCTCTCGAAAACGCACATAATCATCGTAGCATGCTCCCAAATGGAATCGTAACATCTGTTCATTCTCCTTGCGCTTCAGCTCCTGAAACGCGGCATCATTGCTTATTCCCTTTCGGTCAAAACGCGCAACAGCCAAGGGAATGTGCTCAAATTGAATGGTTCCCTCCAAGACACATTTCAGATAGAATTCCCGATCTGAGGTAATTTTATACGTTTCGTTATAATACCCCATTCGATCAAAGATGATTCGTTTAAAAAACGTGCTTTGATGAGGCAGCGAAGATTTGAACAGAAAGTAAGGGGTAACCGTATCAGGGTAGGTTTTGCGACCGTTCTCAAATTCGTAGTCCCCGTAGATGATATCTGCCGAGAAGTTGGATGCCTCCATGGCTTCCTGCAACACCCTTGAAGTCGTAAATTCGTCTCCGCTATTCAAAAATAACACATAAGTGCCACGGGCAGCCTTGATGCCTTTATTCATGGCTTGATAGACTCCCGCATCCGGTTCACTCACCCAGTAAGAAAGTCGGTCGGCATGGGTTGAAATATAGTCCTTGCTACCATCTGTTGAAGCCCCGTCAATAAAGATATATTCTAAGGATTCGAAAGATTGTGAGAACACAGACGCCATCGTTTTTTTAACCCCTTCAAGGTTGTTGAAATTGATCGTAATGATCGATAAAAAAGGCGATTCTAATGAGTGCATTTCGATAGCTATTGCGCGATAAGTTGGTGATACATTTCTATGTATTTCAAGGCTTGCTTTGCTTCGGAAAAATTCGCTTCCGCATACGCTCTGATCGTTTGACGCGCATACACATCCCGTTCGGCAAAAAACCGTTCTATCGCTTCCGCGAACGCTGCATCCGACAATTCCTTTACCAAAATTCCAGTGCTCCTGTTTTGAACGTGTTCGGCCATGCCTCCATTGTTAAAACTGATCACAGGGGTTCCGCAAGCAAAAGCTTCTAACATCACATTGGGTAAATTATCTTCCAAACTGGGCAGCAATAAGGCATCGGCACTGCAATATAAGGAAACCAAAGCGTCTCCCTGTTCCACAAATCCTAAAGAATGAACGACAACCTTCTCATTCTCGACAGTAATAGGGGTCTTCCCGATAACCACTAGGCTACACAGAGTGGTAACCCTTTCTAACGCTTTTTGCAACAGCTCTCGTCCTTTTCGCAGACTTGTGGACGAATCAGATACATACAGCAATACCGGGTTTTCATCGGAAATTGAAAATTGCTTGGTCGCCGCCGTAACTTCCATCGGGTAAAATCGATCCAGATCAATTGAATTGGGAATGCATTTTTTAAACTGAAAATGATGAGCCACTGTGTGCTGCTTGGCTTTTTCCAATAACCATTGCGACGGACTCACAAGTGCTGCTTTCTTTAAGGTCTGAATGGCTTGCTCCTTCTCATTTTTGATCTGTTGATTGATCGTCCCTACGGCTTCAGCGGTTCGAACGGCATCGCCTTCATAATGAAACAACCCTTTAAACGGATTCATATCGTGCAAGGTCCAAACCAAGGGAATATCAATACTGCTGAAAAAAGTACTGTAATTAACCATTCCGCTGATCCAATGGAGGTTGATCACATCGGCCTCGTGTACCCAGGGATGCTGCTCGGTAGCATAGACCGACCAGGGAAGAGAATATCCTTCATGGGTAAAACCAGCTAAGGCTCTAGCAACAGCGCTATGCAGCTTTTGTTGTCGATTGGGCAGGAGTTTATTGCGAACTTTCTGAAAGAAACCGGGACGTTGGTATTTGAAGAAATTATCTGTTACTTCCTTTCCATTAAAATCAATGCTCAATGTTTTTGATAAAAAGGCCGATGCCACTCCTTGAGCACGAAGCGCGTGATGCAATCGAAGTGCCGCGATACCGGCACCGCCTTTTGGGGAGGTTGTAATGTGCAGCACCTTCATATTATGACCGTTTGAGTTGATGGTAGGCCTTCCGTGCAAATTCTTTTGTATAGCGCTTCCAATACGCCCATGGATATCCATAAAAAAGGGTATCGACCGCTACCGTATGGATCTTTTTAAAGTGATTCCAAAAGCTATTTTCCTTTGCTTTCTTCCATGAATGATCCCACAGATGAACCGCAAGCGTTTCTTCTTGAACGAAACTCTGGTAGTCTTCACCCCGATGTTCGTAGGGTAACGGATAAAACACCGATGGCTCGAGAATGATATCGTGTGCTCCCAGATTTGTTTGATGAACCACTTCCTTAAACGCATGTGTGATCACCGGTGGAGAGAATACATCGAAGCGGTGATTTCGGTAAAACGCACACATCTCTTCCACGATAGGATGCTCTGGTACCGCACCAAAAAGTCCGTATGCCGGACGTCCTTCTACTTCATAACCCGTAAAGAAATCATGAGTTAAGAGGCTATCTAATGGTTTCAACAGCAACATATCCGTATCTAAATAAATTCCGCCTTGCGCCCACAAAATTTCTACGCGAAGCGCATCGGCTGCAAAGGCATAGCTACGTTTTCGCAACGCATCCTGAATAAATTGATTTTGGAAGGAAGCGTAATTCTGCTCATTCCACTCCACAATGTCATAGTCGGGACAAAAACGCTTCCAACTTTGCAAACAGCGCTCAAAGCTTGCCGGTTTCGTAGCAGCGCCAAACCAACAATAATGTAAGGTTTTAGGGATCATCGTGCGAACAAATATAGCAGTTACAGCAGAATTATTAGCAGGCTTCGCTTCTTCAACGCAAATAATTTTAATATGTTCGTAGCATCGATCCGAAAAAGCGTTATGATCTGGTTTCAGCAAAAGCGTCCCTTCGGAATTGCATATTGATGACGATCAACCTGCTGGCATGCTGTTCAACTCCATAGATTTCGCCTTTTTCTTACCCCTTGTATTTGCATTGTACTGGGGTGTCTTCAAAGGCAATATTCAGCGTCAAAACCTACTGATTGTCGCTGCCAGTTATGTTTTCTATGCCTGGTGGGATTGGCGGTTCCTCTTTTTGATCATCTTTAGTACGCTGGTCGATTTTTGGGTGGCAAAACGCATGGCCAACGTAACGAATACCCAAAAAAGAAAAGCGTTGCTTTGGGTAAGTATTGCTGTCAATCTAGGGTTTCTGGGCTTCTTTAAGTATTATAATTTCTTTCTGGAGAATTTTCAGGAGGCATTTACGCTCTTCGGAACCTCTTTCAACGCACCATCGTTGCAGATCATCCTTCCGGTGGGCATCAGCTTCTATACGTTTCAAACTTTAAGTTATACCATTGACGTCTACCGAAACAAAATGGCGCCTACCCATAATTTGGTATCTTTTGCGGCTTTCGTCAGCTTTTTTCCTCAATTGGTGGCAGGCCCCATTGAACGCGCCACCTACCTGCTTCCACAATTTTACAACAAGCGAACCTTTGATTATGAAAAAGCCACCGATGGCATGCGACAGATCTTATGGGGACTCTTTAAAAAAATGGTGATTGCCGATAATTGCGCGACCTACGCCAATATTATTTTTGAACATCACGATACCTATAACGGAAGTACGCTCGTATTGGGCGCGCTCTTCTTCACATTTCAGATCTATGGCGACTTTTCGGGCTATTCTGATATTGCGATTGGAACGGCTCGGTTGTTTGGATTTGATCTAATGAAGAATTTCAATTTTCCGTATTTCTCCAGAGACATTGGCGAATTCTGGAGGCGCTGGCACATTTCGCTCTCCACGTGGTTTAGGGATTATCTCTACATTCCGCTAGGCGGGAGTCGCGGCAGTACTTGGTTTCAGATCCGAAACATTTTTATCATTTTTATTGTAAGCGGATTCTGGCATGGTGCCAATTGGACCTTTATCGTTTGGGGAGCACTAAACGCCGTTTATTTTCTTCCCTTAATGCTTTTAGGAACCAACAGAAAACATTTGGACACCGTGGCCGCTGGCAGGTGGTTGCCAACCCTGCGCGAGTGCTTCGGAATGGCCGTCACCTTCACCTTAACTGTCTTTGCGTGGATCTTTTTTAGAGCCGAATCGGTTCGGCATGCTTTTGAATATATCGCAAACATCTGGCACCATGGTGTGTTTGAACGCCCCGTATTTCACCAAGACGATCTGGTAAAACCCATCCTTATTTTATTGGTGTTCTTTATCCTTATAGAATGGTTGGGAAGGCACGGCGACTTTGCGATTGCGCACCTCAAGGAACGTTGGCCGGTTTGGCTTCGGTGGAGTTTTTACTTCGGAATCATCTTCCTTTTGTTTTATTTTAAAGGCGCACAGCAAGAATTTATTTATTTTCAATTTTAACCACCATGCGAACGTTTCTACTTCGGGTCTTCTTGTTCTTCAGCCTTACGCTGCTGCTCTTTTGGTTGCTGACGCTGTGGGCCGAAACCAATGAGGTGAAAAAGAATGATTACCTCCATGCGATCGTCGCCAAGCACCAACGGGCCGATTCGCTAGAAGGAACGCGTATTATCCTCACCGGTGGTTCCAACATGGCCTTCGGAATAGACAGCAAACGCATTCAAGACAGCCTAAAACTTCCGGTGGTTAATTTGGCGTTGCATGCGGGACTGGGGCTCGAATTTGTCTGTAACGAAGTGATGGAGGTGTGGCGCCCCGGCGATATCGTACTTATCGCACCCGAATATTATCAAAGTATTGAAGGGCAATACGGGTTGCAACAGTTGGCGAGCAGTTTCTACCCTGAGGCTTCTTCTTATTTTCAAGGTTCTCTCAAGCAGTTTATTCTGAATAAAATAGACCGAACCCGTACCGACCTTCGTTTTATGTTCTATCCGGAACGGCATGCTCCCAATCCTGTGTATAGCAGTGACGCCTTTAATAAATTTGGAGATGTAGCAGCACATCTCTCTCGAGATAGGAGAAGCCAGCTTGACGGTGGAAGCACCTACGAGTCGGTGTATTGGGATGGCATTAGTCTTCTTCAGAATCTTATCGACAGGGCAAAGGCCGAAAATGTTTGTGTATTTCTTACCTATCCCGCATACGCGGAAACAGAATACGATAAGAACAAAAGAGCGATCACCCGACTTCAGCAAGACCTAACTTCCAATTTGGGAGAAACGATCTTGGGAACCCCCGAAGATCATGTTTTTCCCGATACCCAACTTTATGATTTTGTGTATCATCTCCACACCGAAGCCCGACAACAACGAACGCTCACACTCATACAATTACTTCAGCAAGCGCTTAAAAAGCAACCCCATTGCTACCAATAGCAGCCTTTTTCAACCTTTGTGAAGTTAGGCGGTTTCTCGTGGTCGTAAGGACGTTTCCAATGGGTATTGACATGCGCTGAAAGGTCGTATTCTTCTTCCCAGCGTTTCCCAATAATACCAAATAAGATCTGAGTGGCACCGCCCAAATGCACTCCTTTTTTGCCCAACTCTTTTACAAATCCTGCCAACGGAAATCCATAAGCGCCGCACCCTATCAGAGCGATATCAAAATCAATGGCGGCAATATCTCGCTGCATCGATTCGAGTGCGTCAAACCAAGTTTCAAATCCGCAGCGTTCATGATTCCCGGCAAAGGACTGAATAGGCTTGTACGTGGTCAATTCAAATTCCGGCAGCACTTCGGGATTGTTAAAAAGTGAGGAATGCTTCTTATATTGGGTCTGTATGCTATCCACAAACGGATGAATCACCAATACTTTTTTTCCTTCCAACGCACGTGTCCAAGGGCGTTCGTGAATGTAGGCATTGAGGTCTTCCAAATGGACGATGGTCGTGTTTGCCAAAGCGTCAGCAAACTGTTTTTCTTTTGGCAACCACGAGCCCAAAACGTCCAAATGTTGTATGTGATGATGCATTAAACCGGCAAATTGATCGAGGGCTGCTTCGGTGGCAGGAAAAAACCCGGCATTATTTTCCAACCGATGCTGTAATGACTCCGGAAAATCATACGCTTTCGTTACTCCGGTGATATAATTGCGGTACAAGCTTAATTTTGATTGCGACTGCCGGTGATAGACCAAAGCATCCAATTCTACCTTTCCGAAGCGACCGATCATACACGGTGCCTCTTTTTTAAGAAGCGCGTACATCGCATCTGCAGCCGCCTGCCCCCGGAGGGCTAAGTGATCTGTGGTGAATACGGGTGCCGGAGGATGCCCGATCGTCTTTCCGTAAACTTTTCGCAATGCTCTTAACACAAATGACATCTTGTACGTCGCTTTTCTAACTGAGGTGTCGCAAAGGTAGTATTTCGTTGGAAAGAAATTCTTAATTTTAACCACCATACACAGCCATTCTTCTGTCAATAACAGAATGATGTGTTCTCAAAACCCAACCATGAGCCATGCTTCTTTTTTGCAAACCGTAAAGAAACGCTTTCCGAAATCTTTGAAATCACTCGTCATTCAACGTTTTCCGAAGCTTCGATGGAAAGGAGACAAAACGCGTATTTTTTGCATTGCCCTCCAAAAGACAGGAACCACGTCTGTGGGCGATTTTTTTACGTATTTCGGGTATCCCACTGCACGTTACAAGCACTCGCGAGACAATGCATGGACGCGATCATGGTTTGACGGCAATTATGAAGCGATCTTTGATACCGAAGATTTTAAACAGCGACAGGTGTTTGAAGATGACCCTTGGTGGTGCCTTGATTTTTATAAATACCTCTACCACCGATTTCCAAACGCTCGCTTCATCCTTGTATATCGCGATCCGGACCGCTGGTTCGATTCGATGTTGAAACACCACGATGGGAAAAACCTCAGCAATGCACGCCATCATTGCAAAATGTACCATCGGGAAGCTGATTTTTATGAAAAATTAGAACAAGATCCTAACTTTCGCCCGAGCTTTGACCGTGTCGAAAAACTGATCGACATGCGACCGCATCGTGAACACTACACGACCTTTTATAAAACTCGCCAGAAAGAAGTCCTGGAGTTCTTCGAGCAGCACGATCGCTCCCGACTCCTATCACTGCAATTGGAAGCTCCTGAAAAGTGGCAACAGTTGGGCGCCTTTGTAGGTGTAAAGGTCCCGGAGGGATTTGATATGCATTCAAACGCTTCCGAAAAGGAATAACAGCCGTCTATTTTTTTCCGAAGAGAAACGCGATCATACGAAGCCAAGCGGAATTTAGCTTTCTCCCTACTTTAGACCGTTCTACGGCTTCCAAATCTTGAAACCGGGTTCGCTGAAACAATTCCAAACGCTGGTAATCTTTTAGAAAAAGAGAATATTCCAAGGCTAGGGTACGTCTGCGTTCTTCCTTGCGTGTATTGACCCCTTCGGGCGTACAGCTCATGCCGTCCAGATAATTGGTCGACAAACATAGGGGCACTTTTTTGTAGGACACCTTGTGTTCCACAAATGCTTTCAGAAAAAACTTCCAATCTGATGCGATCTTTAGAGTGGTGTCGTACCCGCCCAAATCGGCAAGCAAGGTTCGCTTGATCACCGTTGATTGATGGGCCAAGGTGTCTTCGTACAAATACCCGAAAGTCATCGTGTTGGGGTGCGTTTTCTTCCGCTGGAAATCGGCTGCCACTAGCTGCACATCAAACGCAATGATTTCGGCACCCTCAAGGTGTGGCATCGCTTTTTCACAAACATCTTCCGCATAAAAATGATCGCCACTATTCAAAAACAACACATACTCTCCGCTAGCCTGCGCAATGCCTTTGTTCATGGCGTCGTACACGCCCTGATCGGGTTCACTGCTCCATTTTGTAAGCTGCGCATCGAACGATTGGAGGACCTCTTGGCTTCCATCGGTAGAGTTTCCATCGATCACGATCGTTTCAAACGATGGATCAGATTGGGAAAAGACACTTTCAAGCGTTCGTCTTAACCCAACTTCATTGTTATAATTTACGGTTATTATTGTTAGCTTTGGCATTCAAACAGCACGGTAACGATTGGTGCGTAAAGATACAGGTTTCCTTTATATGGTTTCCGCAGAAAGCAGGTTCGCATGATTTCAAAAGAAGGTCAATTCATATTTATCCATAATTTTAAAACCGGAGGGACGAGTATCGAAAAGAAACTCGGGCATTTTGAAGAACTTGCGCGCGATGTGCAAGACCACAGAACCCTTCGCGACATTGAACTCCTAACACGGCGCGACAAACACCTACGCACGGCTGCCTACTGCCTAAAGAAAGGGAAATTCGGCAAGATCGCCGGCCACCTTCAACAAGCCATTCATCCGCCGCTGACGCGCCACGAATACGACACCTTTTACAAGTTCACCTTTGTACGGAATTCTTGGGCGCGTATCTATTCTTGGTATGCCAATGTGATGAAAGACGACATCCACAAACGCAAGAACAAGATCCAATCGAATGAGCTTTCGTTTGAAGCGTTTCTGAAACATCACATCAATCACGAGACCTTTTCGCAACTGCATTTTATCACCGACTGCCATGGGGAGGTGCCCATGGACTTTATTGGTCGATTTGAGCGATTGCAAGCCGATTTCGATATCGTTTGCAAGGAGTTGGGTGTTGAAGACAGTACACTTCCGAAGTTATTGGTACGAAAATACAACCACTATACCGACGGCTATACCGATACCACCAAAGATCTTGTGTATCAATTGTACAAAAAGGAGATCGACTATTTTGGGTTTGAATTTGGCGAATAACGCCTATTACTTCCGAAGTTTTTTGAATCGGTACCGCAACGAATCCTGCAACCGCTTTCCATAATACCGAAACGTGCGCCATTCCATAGGCGCTAAGAAGGTTTGAATTTGTCTTTTGATCGCTTTACGCTCGGCATCACTTTCTGCGCGACGCAGCTGGTTGTGATAGAATTTGATGATAAAATTCCAGAGATAGTTATTGTAACGGCTTCTGAAAGGCTCATTGCGATATAAAAACAAATAGCGTTTGATGATCTCAGCATTGTTCTGCGCCTCGGTACTCCCCTGCCAAATGCCTCCTTCGTGAAAGCGATAGGCCGACATGCTCTTATCGATAAAACACAACTTCCCGTGATTGGTGACCATCAATTCCAGAATAAAATCGGTACCAATTTGCAAGAACTGCTCCAGTTGGTCTTGAATGGCATCATTGCGAATGACCAGTGCCGCCGTACTATAGGAACTCCGAAGCGTCTTCAAGCAAGCCTCCTGATCGTACCAGGTGCCATCTTCGCCTTCAAAATAGCGCGGCCAGGTTTCCTTGCTGTGTTCATCCACAACCACCGAATTGTGAAAACACCCCACCGCCTCAGGATGGGCTTCCAAAAAATCTACCTGAAGCTGAAGTTTGTTCGTATCCGTCCAATAATCATCTCCGTCTAACAGCGCTACATACTTGCCCTTGCAATGTTTCATCAAGTCGTAGAAGTTCTGCACGCGACCGTTCTTTAAACGTTCTTTGTGATAGGCATCGCCTTTGCTGCGCTGTAAAATCTTCCAGTGCGCTTTGGGGTTCTCCGACTCAAATTGCTGGATGCGCTCCATGTTCCCGTCGGTAGAAAAATCATCGCCCACCACCACTTCATACTCAAAATTGGTTTGTTGTGCATCTACCGAACGCATGGCCTCTTCGATAAAGGGCGCATGATTGTAGGTCATTAACCGTACACTTAACAAAAGATCGTGGGGGTTAGAGGTATCCATAGTGCTGTAAGGAATGGGCTGCAGTGGTTTCAAATTGTTTTATTTCTGAAGCAGATAGTTGGTTGCGATATTGATTGATCCTACTGCTATCCGGCTTCTCTAAGGTCTTCTTTTTCCAGTCTAAGGTTTCTTGCGGTTCAATGCTGCGCGCTTGGTTCCATTGGTGGTAGGTGAGCATATTAGGATCAAAGGCGACCCCCAAGAACTCACAAATCTTTCGCGCCGTAGCTTCCAGGTGCAACACCACTTCTTCATAGTGTATGAGTAGGGATTGTTGCTTCGGAAGCGTTTCTAGAAATGTAGCAATACGCTTATTGTTCTCGTCCCATTCGGAAGCGATCGCTTCGACGGTCGTCGGAAGGTTTGGAAAATAGGCGCTACTGGATTCAATATGCTTTAGATTTAAGTACGAACAGGCCACATCTCTTCCGTCGCGCACCAAATGCAAAAAACGCGCTTCGGGATAAAGGCGAAGGATCGCTTCCAGATGATGAATGTAATAATTGTTCTTATCGCCCCAATACACCGGCGATTTCCCTTGACTGCTTCCGTAGAAATAATACACCAACGAACCGAAAGTCGCATAATCCTTAGGTTGCTGCTGCTTAATAAAGGACAGTAATTTCTCCTTATCCAACTGCCAAGTTTCGATTTTCTTGGACGTAAGCACATCGTCTACCATCTGTTCCAATTTCGTAGGATCGGCCAGATCTTCCGAAGAAACATCACCATATTGCTGTTCCCACCACAACAAAAAACCGCTTTCCGGCGGTACCGTAAGCTGCGCATTGCATTCACAGATAATGCGCAACAAGGAAGAACCGCTACGCGGATTGGCCAGTATGAAAAAGGGCGTGTGATGCTGCATTAGAGGTGGGCATTGATCAAACTGATAATTCGGTTGCAATCGGCTTCTCCCAACGCATGTGAGATCGGCAAACAAAGCACGCGCGTGGCAATATCGTGTGATACGGGCACATCTGCGTTTTCTATGTAGGGCAACTGGTCTAAACTAGGGTAGAAATAGCGTCTCGGGTGGATCTTTTCGGCACGAAGGGCGTTTACCACTTGAAGTAATGTCGCTTCCGAATCGAATACAACCGGATAATAGGCCGCATTCCATTGCGTTCCCGGGCGAATGCTGAGTCCGTGTACCTTCAAGTCTTCTCGATATTGTGTTACCACCTTCCGGCGGTTGGCAATGATCTCGTCCATATACGGCAACACGGCCAGCCCCATGGCGGCGTGCAATTCGCTCATTTTGGCGTTGATGCCCAACCCGCGAAAGACCTCCGGCCCGTCGTGCCCAAAATTGTGATAGAAATACAGTTTTTCTAAGTGTTCCTTCTTTGCAAACAGCGCTCCGCCTTCGCCCGTATGAAAGATCTTGGTGGCATGAAAACTGCAGGTGCTCACATCGCCGTATTCAAAAATAGAACGGTCGTTATAGGTCACTCCGTAGCCATGGGCCGCATCGTAAATTACTTTCAGGTCGTGTTTTTTGGCGATGGCTTCGATCTCGTTCACGGCACAAGGATTGCCATACACATGGGTCGCCAAGATCGCCGTTGTCTTTGGCGTGATGGCCGCTTCGATCTTGCGCTCGTCAATCGTTAGATAGGTGGGATCAATATCTACAAACACCGGCGTACAACCTTCCCACACGATGCTGGAAGTCGTCGCCACGTAGCTGAAGGGCGTGGTGATGATCTCTCCGGATTTCCCAAACGCCTTCAATGCGATCTGTAAGGGTAAGGTGCCATTGGCCATGGCAATTAGGTTGTCTACGCCCAAGGTTTCTGTTAGAGAAGCCTCTAATTCTTTGACCAAAGCCCCTCGGTTGGTGATCCACCCGGCGTCCCAAGCGCGGGCGACGATCTTTTGGTACTCGGCTTGCGGAGGTAGAAAAGTTTGGGTTACGTTGATCATGACAGCTAAGGTACGGTTTTAAGTTTCAGCGGAAACGAAATCGCCAGTTCATTCTTTGTTCAGGAGGATCTTGATTATTTTTTTGATCTTTTTCTTGGTTCGGGTTGTAAATCCGGGATCATAAGGGGGCTTGTTTGGCGCATTGTTTGTTGGCGTATCGCCATAACCGTCCATAAAGTTTCTGATGTTGGCAAGTATGCGTTGTTTTTCTTCGGAAAGGGAACGCGCTTGCAGCGCCTCCATAATGGCGTACAATTCTTTTTTGTTGTGGAGGTCGAATTCTGAAAAATCAGAAACCAACCAAGCGCCGTCTTCCCCAATATGAAAGGTCACGTGTTCGTCTGTATAGATCTTCGGGCGTTGGGTCACCGCCACGAGATTGGCGTAAAACGCACGCCCGATCCAATTGGCGCCAATGCTGATGTCCCCC
>DFVG01000014.1 GCA_002379985.1 Flavobacteriaceae bacterium UBA4166 | reverse complement strand
AAGTGCGTGTCCTTGTTTAATTTCTTTGCTTCCGCAGCACCAATCGCTACTGAAATTCCTTGTCCCAAACTTCCGGAAGCAATACGAATGCCGGGAAGTCCTTCATGAGTTGTGGGATGTCCTTGTAGCCTAGAATCTATGTGTCGAAAGGTTTGCAATTCTTCCACCGGAAAGTATCCTGAACGCGCCAGGACGCTGTAGAACACCGGAGAGATATGTCCGTTCGAAAGAAAAAAGATATCTTCATTGGTCCCATCCATGGAAAAATCAGGATTGTGGTCCATAAGCTCTTGGTAGAGCGCCACAAAAAATTCGGTACACCCTAACGATCCACCAGGGTGGCCAGAATTTACCTTATGAACTTGTCTAAGAATATCTCGCCGCACTTGTATCACCAAATCGTTGAGGGTAGCAGTATCTGACATATAGCAGTAATTTAATGCTTCAAAAGTACTACTTTAGGGAGGGGTGGCAAAGCATCAACTTCAGCATTTATTAACGAATTGTCGTTAATTACTTACTTATTTTAATTGCGAATTGAAATTCCGAAGAAACTCATAAATCATTCTATCTTTGCAGTCCAAGAAAAACAACCCTCAATCGGCATGCAATTTACATTAGAAGCTACGGATCCAAACAGTCGTGCACGCGCAGGAACGATACAATTGGCACACGGACCGGTAGAAACTCCGATTTTTATGCCCGTGGGTACCGTAGCCACCGTAAAAGGCGTGCATCAACGGGAGTTGGAGGAGGAGATCAACCCCGATATCATTCTTGGGAATACCTATCATTTGTACTTGCGACCGCAGACAGATATTATTCAGAAAGCAGGCGGACTCCATAAATTCATGAATTGGAATCGAAATATCCTTACCGATAGCGGCGGGTATCAGGTGTATTCGCTCTCCGATAATCGCAAGATCAAAGAAGAAGGCGTAAAGTTCAAGTCGCATATTGACGGCAGCTATCATTTTTTCACTCCGGAGCGAGTGATGGAAATTCAGCGAGTCATTGGTGCCGATATCATTATGGCGTTCGATGAATGTACACCCTATCCGTGTGATTATCAGTATGCCAAGCGCTCGATGCATATGACACATCGGTGGCTGGACCGCTGCCTGACACACTTAGAGAAAACCCCATTTGCTTATGATTATGAGCAGACGTTCTTCCCGATTGTTCAAGGGAGCACGTATACAGACCTTAGAAAACAATCTGCAGAATATATCGCTTCCGTAGGGGCTGAAGGAAATGCCATTGGCGGACTTTCCGTAGGGGAACCCGCTGAAGAAATGTATGCCATGACGGAAGTGGTGACAGAAATTCTTCCGAAGGACAAACCGCGCTACCTCATGGGAGTGGGTACCCCTATCAATATTTTAGAGAATATTGCGTTAGGAATTGATATGTTCGACTGTGTGATGCCTACTCGAAATGGTAGAAATGGAATGTTGTTTACGGCAGAAGGTACGATCAATATCAAAAATAAAAAATGGGAAGATGATTTTTCTCCCATCGATGCCATGGGAATCACTTGGGTAGATACCGCCTACAGCAAAGCATACTTACGTCATTTGTTCTCTGTCAATGAAATGTTGGGTCGGCAGATCGCAACCATTCACAACTTAGGATTTTACCTTTGGTTGACTCGTGAGGCTAGAAAACAGATAAAAGCAGGCACCTTTTTTGCTTGGAAGAATACCATGGTCGCACAAATGGATAAACGTTTATAAGCATGCTGAGCATCCTAGATCGATACATACTGAGAAAATATCTAGGCACTTTTGTGCTCATGCTTTTGCTGTTTATTCCTATCGGGATTACGGTCAATCTAGCGGAAAAGATCGATAAGATCTTAGCCAATGAGGTTCCTTTTATTGAAGTAGCTAAGTACTATTTAGATTTTACGATCTATTTTGCAAATCTGTTGTTTCCGTTATTCTTGTTTCTTTCTGTAATCTGGTTCACTTCAAAATTGGCTAACAATACCGAGGTTGTTGCTTTTTTAAGTAGTGGCGTGTCCTTCTATCGATTTTTACGTCCGTATATGATCGGCGCTACCATTGTTTGTATTGGGGCCTTATTTCTGGGAATGTATTTAGCACCCATGGCCAGCAAAGGGTTCAACGAATTCAAGTATAATTATTTGAAAAAAGGGAAACAAGATCGCGATCAAACTAACGTATACCGTCAGATCAATGACGATGAATATATTTATGTAAGCTATTTTAATGTGAATCAAAATACCGGCAATAATTTCACGCTGGAGCATTTTGACGGGAATCAACTTGAGTACAAAATTTCGGCCGGGCGTATTACCTACAATGTGGAGGATAGTACTTATTCTCTTTTCAATTATAACAAAAGAATTATAGGAGAACGGGAAGATGAATTGATCTATCAACCAAAATTGGATACCGTATTTTCCTTCGATATTGAAGACCTAACGCCGGTGGAGTACATTGCAGAGACCCTAAATTTTACGCAGTTGAATACGTTTATTCAGCGCGAAAAGGCAAAAGGGTCTTCGTACATCAATCGCTATGAAGTAGTGCGTTGGAAGCGGTGGAGTATTCCGGTGTCGGCGTATATTCTAACCATCATTGCCGTCGCCGTATCTTCTATGAAGCGCCGTGGCGGAATGGGAGTCAATCTAGCGATTGGTATCAGTATTGGAATGGTCTTTATTTTCTTCGACAAAATCTTTGGAACCATGGCAGAACAGAGTGATTTCTCTCCTTTTATTGCCACATGGTTTCCCAACTTTGTCTTTGCTATCTTAGCGATTTACTTGCTTCGAAATGCGAAACGATAATTTTCTTCAGTACCTACATTTACATGGTATTGTCTTTATTTGGGGATTTACCGCCGTACTAGGTGCGTTAATTACTATTGATGCCATTCCTCTGGTATGGTATCGTATGCTTCTAGCGAGTACATTTATTGCAATTTTTATTCTATGGCGAAAGATCAATCTAAAATTCAAAGCCCTTACTATTTGGGGATTTATCTTATCAGGCTTGATTATCGCGTTGCACTGGATGGCTTTTTTTGGTGCAATTAAAGTATCCAATGTTTCAGTCACCTTGGCCGTGATGTCTACAGGAGCTTTCTTTACTTCTTTATTAGAACCCTTATTTTTTAAGCGGAAAGTGATCGGGTATGAGGTTTTCTTCGGAATCTTGGTCGTAGCAGGACTCTATTTGATCTTTGATCTGGAAACCGATTATACGGAAGGGATCCTGCTTGCCTTGGCTGCTTCTTTTTTGGGAGCATTGTTTTCGGTCATCAACGGGCGCTATGCGCTGAAGTATTCGGCCGCGGCCATTTCTTTCTATGAATTATTAGCAGGGGTAGGGTGCATTACCCTGTACCTCGCTATTGAAGGTCGGTTTTCAGCAGCATTCTTTCAGCTTTCTCCATCTGATTGGGGATATTTGTTGTTGCTAGCTTCCGCCTGCACAGCCTATGCCTTTATTGCTTCGATTCATGTCATGCGCTGGTTGAGTCCGTATACCGTGATGCTAACCATCAATTTAGAGCCAGTTTACGGCATTCTATTGGCGCTGTTTATATTAGGTTCCGAAGAATATATGAGTCCGCAATTCTATTATGGTGCCGCTTTGATCTTAGGTACCGTGATTGCCAATGGAATAGTGAAGGTGTGGAAAAGAAAACGACACAGCAAAGCCGCCACCTAAAAACAAAATTCTATCTTTGTAGACTGACTTAATTAACAGCAAGCAAGTTTATGGAATATCTTGAATTTGAACTGCCCATTAAAGAATTACAGGAACAATATGAAAAAGCCTGTCAGATAGGCGAAGAGAGCGATGTTGATGTAACGAATACCTGTAAGCAGATTGAAAAGAAGCTCAACGAAACTAAAAAGGAAATCTATAAAAATTTAACCCCATGGCAACGCGTGCAACTGTCGCGTCATCCTAATCGTCCCTACACCTTGGATTATATCAAAGCCATTTGTGGGGATTCTTTTTTGGAACTACATGGAGATCGAAATTTTAAGGATGATAAAGCGATGATCGGAGGTCTTGGAAAGATCGGAGATCAAAGCTATATGTTCATCGGTCAACAAAAAGGATACAATACCAAAACACGGCAATATCGAAACTTCGGTATGGCGAATCCGGAAGGATATCGCAAGGCCCTTCGTTTGATGAAATCAGCCGAAAAGTTCAATGTTCCTGTGGTAACGCTTATTGATACTCCCGGTGCATATCCCGGACTGGAAGCTGAGGAACGCGGACAAGGAGAAGCGATTGCGCGCAATATCTTAGAGATGACACGTCTTAAAGTACCTATCATTGTGGTGATCATCGGTGAAGGTGCGAGTGGTGGCGCCCTAGGAATTGGGGTAGGAGATAAGATTCTAATGCTGGAAAACACTTGGTATTCTGTAATTTCTCCTGAAAGCTGCTCTTCAATCCTTTGGCGTAGTTGGGAGTTCAAAGAACAGGCTGCGGAAGCGTTGAAACTGACAGCAACCGACATGAAAAAGCTGAAAATCATTGATCAGATCGTAAAAGAACCTCTGGGTGGTGCCCACAGTGATCGTGAAAAAACATACTTAGCAGTTTCCAAAGCAATCGCAAAAGTATACGATGAATTGAAGAACTTATCCCCAACCGAATTGGTCGATCAGCGGATGGAAAAATATTCCGAAATGGGAGTTTTTAAAGGATAGAAGCAACCATAGCAACGGTTTCTAATTTTTCGGAAAAATCCGTATCTTAATTTTTCACGTTATCAACAATTTTTTTTAGTTATTAACAACGCAATTGTTAATGGCTAGTGAATAGAGATTCCCTTCAAAACAGGGGTTGCTCTTAACATTTTTTTTACATTCGCTCCCATGGAAAAGGTCAAACCTCACAGCTCCCCGAAATCCCGTTCTTCGCAGGTTATTGCGTTGGAAAAGGGAAAAATACCTCCACAAGCAGTTGATTTAGAGCAAGTTGTATTAGGAGCGATGATGATCGACAAAAAAGGTGTCGATGAGGTAATTGATATTCTTCACCCCGAAGTATTCTACAAAGAAGCACATCAATATATTTTTGAAGCCATTTACAGGCTCTTCGAAAATAGCGAACCGGTGGACTTATTAACGGTTTCTAACCAGTTGCGCAAGGATGCGAAACTCGACCGTATTGGTGGGGAGTATTATTTGATTCAACTGACCCAAAAAGTATCGTCTTCAGCTCACATTGAGTTCCATGCTCGTATCATTCTTCAGAAGTATATTCAACGTAGCCTGATCAAAATTTCGAATGAAATCATTGAAGAATCGTACGATGAAACTACCGATGTTTTTGATCTGTTAGACACAGCCGAATCAAAATTATACGAAGTCACTCAGGGAAATATCAAACGCTCCTCAGAGACAGCGCAAAGTTTGGTGATTCAGGCAAAAAAGCGAATTGAAGAAATTGCGAATAAAGAGGGACTTTCCGGAATTCCTTCCGGGTTTTCTAAAGTGGATAAACTCACTTCAGGATGGCAGCCTAGTGACCTTGTGATCATTGCGGCACGTCCCGGGATGGGTAAAACCGCGCTAACTTTATCCATGGCGCGTAATATTTCCGTAGAACATAACATTCCGGTCGCTTTCTTTTCATTAGAGATGTCTTCCGTACAATTGATCACTCGATTGATTTCTTCGGAAACAGGACTTTCTTCGGAAAAACTGCGAACGGGGAACCTAGAAAAGCACGAGTGGGAACAACTCAATGTGAAGGTAAAGGGGCTTGAAAAAGCGCCACTGTTTATCGATGATACCCCTTCTTTATCGATCTTCGATTTACGCGCGAAGGCACGACGTTTGGCTTCGCAACATGGCATTCAATTGATCATGATTGATTATCTCCAGTTAATGACCGCCGGAGGAAGTCAAAAGGGAGGAAACCGCGAACAAGAGATCTCAACCATTTCCCGAAACTTAAAAGCGTTAGCGAAAGAATTAAATGTTCCGGTGATTGCGCTTTCTCAGCTGTCTCGTGCGGTAGAAACGCGCGGTGGAAGCAAGCGTCCACTGTTGAGTGACCTGAGGGAATCTGGAGCCATCGAGCAAGATGCAGACATTGTTTCTTTTATTTATCGTCCCGAATATTATAAAATTGATGAGTGGGACGACGAAGAGCGTACCCCCACCGAAGGTCAAGCTGAGTTCATTGTGGCCAAGCACCGTAATGGTGGATTAGATGAAATCCGACTCAAATTTGTTGGACATCTAGGACGCTTTGAAAACTTAGATACGTTTGATTTTCCAACAGAGATCCATTCTAGAATGAATGACGCTGCTAATGACGATACCTTCCGAACAGATCATTTGCCTTCGCCTGATGAGGCTTTTGGGAGTTCTATGAATGACGGAGACCGATTGCCGCCGGATGACGATGATGATATTCCGTTTTAAATCTTAGAAAGCCTTCGAGAAGGTACTATGGCTCAATTTTTGTCGTTATATTCGCATGATGACGAAATTATTTACTTTCCTATTTTTTCTCGTTTTTACCGTTAGTTCGTATGCTTCCTATCTCCTTATTCCTATGGATGCGGAAGGACAAAAAGAGCACTTAAAAGCCTATGGGATCACCTATTGGAGTTTAGAAAGGGACTTAAAAGTAAAATGGTTGTTGAACTATCGCGGTGGTTCTTTCTTATTGCCCGATACGGAAACGATCCGGAAAGAATGTCAGATCCGTGGTGTTTCTTTTGAAATTATTAGCGATACGAAAACACAACAGATTTTAGAGGAAATTAGCAGTCCGTCGCAAAACATGGAAGCCGTTGTGCTTGAGAAAGCCCCTCGAATTGCGGTCTATTCTCCAAAAGGAAACCAACCTTGGGATGACGCGGTAACGATGGTGTTATCCTATGCCGAAATTCCGTATGATGTCGTATATGATGAAGAGGTACTGAATGATCAACTCATTTTATACGATTGGTTGCATTTACACCACGAGGATTTTACCGGTCAATATGGAAAGTTCTATCGTGCATATCGAGCGGCTCCTTGGTACATTCAGGAAAAAAAAGAAGCCGAAGCCTTGGCCGGAAAATTAGGATATTCTAAAGTTTCCGAAGAAAAACTAGACGTGGCTTTGAAAATTAGAGATTACGTAGTGGGAGGCGGATTTATGTTTGCGATGTGTAGTGCTACCGATAGCTTTGATATTGCGTTGGCAGCTGAAGGGGTGGATATTTGTGAGCCGATGTTTGACGGAGATCCAAGCGAAGCAGGATATCAAGGTAAAATTGACTTCAATAATACCTTCGCTTTTACAGATTTTATCTTAGAAAGAAGTCCGATGGTCTATGAATTTTCATCTATCGATATGACGCGGAAGCGAAGAATCCCAAAAGAGACCGATTACTTTTCATTGATGGATTATTCAGCAAAATGGGACCCGATTCCTTGCATGTTGGTCCAAAACCATACCGCTTTGGTAAAAGGATTTATGGGGCAAACCACGTCATATGATAGAAAAACAGTAAAATCTAATGTGCTTGTTATGGGTGAGAATAAGACCAATGGCGAAGCACGTTACATTCATGGGGTACGAGGCAAGGGGTTCTTCACCTTTTATGGGGGGCATGATCCGGAAGATTATCAACATCGCGTTGGCGATGCAAAAACGGAACTAGCGCTACATCCAAATTCTCCAGGATATCGCCTTATTTTAAATAATGTGTTATTTCCGGCGGCAAAAAAGAAAAAGCAGAAAACGTAATTATTCCTTGATATTACTGTAGTAGCTTTCCGGTGGAAGTACGGTGATTTCTACGCGGCGATTTAGTTGTTTATTGATTTCAGAATCATTAGGCACTTTAGGGGCCAATTCTCCTAGCGCTTTAATTTTGAATTCAAACGGAGTTTCATCCATCAATAGTATTTTTAGTTTTTGTACTACTGAATAACAACGATTATACGATAGGTCGTAATTGTATTCAGCATCTCCATCACTATCAGTATGCCCTTCCACCAGTATCGTCGCACTACGAACCCCTTTCAATAAAGAAGAAAGTGAATCCAAAGTGGCTCTTGATTCCTCTTTTAAATAAGTGCTATTTACATCAAATAATACATCTGCATTCAGTGTAAGTTTGATCACGCTATTAATCGCGGCCACCGCATCAATGTCGGCTCCGGCAGTTCTCCCGGTACATTCATCTTTTAGGTCTGTGAGGCGGATGTAATAAAAAATCTGGTCGGCCGGAATACGAAATTCACTAAAGTTGATCATAGATTTTCCGCCGGTGGTGGCTCCTGCATAATGCCAACGTTCCCCATCCATAGAGATCTCAACGCGAACACCTTCACGAGAGGGCCCTACTTCAAAAATATAGAGATCATCTCCTTTTAAGTTCATAAAGCCATTATCTGTAAAGGAGAGGATTAATTGGCCTCCACATCCTATCGAGACAAAATCAGGGTTTCGATAATCAGTATAGTTTGGAGCTCCCAGCGATTGCGTGCTATCCCGAAAAATAGTGAGAGGTCTGGGATACCCTAAATGAAAGGAGTGCACCTGATCTGCGAAAGAAATCTTTCCGAGGGGAAGATAAACGGCCTTACCATGATTGTCTCGAAAAACAAAGTCACTTCCCTGCTGTGACCAAGCGGTAACAGATGTAAAAAGCAAAAACATAAGGAGGACTTTGAAGGTAGGCACTGTGTTGCTTTTTGACTAATATACAATAAATAAGTGTTTTGCATAAAAAAGCCCGCTAGATGCGGGCTTTAAACGAAATAAATATAGGTTTTGGGCTTTCGCCTACTTTACTTTTTTAACAATGGCTTCAAAAGCTTCGGGGTGATTCATCGCCAAATCTGCAAGTACCTTACGGTTCAATTCGATATTATTGGCTTTTAATCCTCCCATAAACTTAGAATAGGACATTCCGTGTTGACGAGCACCGGCATTGATACGCGCAATCCACAAGGAGCGGAAATTACGTTTCTTAGCGCGGCGATCACGATACGAATATTGCATCGCCTTATCAACGGCATTTTTTGCAACGGTCCATACATTTTTACGTCTTCCAAAGTATCCTTTGGCTTGCTTAAGAACTTTTTTTCTTCGAGCTCTTTTCGCAACTGAATTTACTGATCTTGGCATAATTTACTTTGTTTTGTAGCAGGCGGTTGATAACAACACTTTTCAATATTAATTGGCCATACTCCAGGGTTATAAAATTGGGTTAACCGGTTAAACAGCTTACTTCAAACGAAGCATTTGTTTAACATTGTCCTCATCGCTTTTGTGTACTAACGTATCATGCGTTAAGGCGAGCTTGCGTTTTTTCGACTTTTTGGTTAAGATGTGACTTTTAAACGCGTGCTTTCTTTTGATTTTACCAGTTCCTGTAAGCTTAAATCGCTTTTTGGCACTGGATTTTGTTTTTTGTTTAGGCATCTTGCTTAAATTTTACTATTTATTTCGCTTTATTTTCAAAGCACCTAAAGGCGCTTAATTATTTTGTTTTCTTCGGCGCAATGAACATGATCATCCGCTTTCCTTCCAATTTCGGCATTTGTTCTACTTTCCCTACATCTTCTAGATCTTGTGCCAATCGAAGTAACAAGATCTCTCCTTTATCTTTGTAAATGATCGAACGTCCCTTAAAAAAGACATAAGCTTTCAATTTCGCTCCATCGGAAAGGAATTTCTCTGCATGCTTCTTTTTGAATTCGTAATCGTGATCATCGGTATTTGGTCCGAAACGAATTTCTTTTACCACTACCTTGGAGGCCTTGGCCTTCATGGCTTTTTCCCGTTTCTTTTGCTCATAGACAAACTTTTTATAGTCCATGATCTTACATACGGGTGGTTCTGCATTGGGAGAAATTTCTACAAGATCCAAGCCTTTCTCTTCGGCCATGGATAAAGCTTTACTCAATGGATAGATATCCACATCCACGTTGTCGCCCACTACACGTACTTCTTTAGCACGAATTTTTTGGTTGATCCGGTGTTTGTCTTCTTTCTGAACCCGTCTTGGGCCGCGACTTCTTCTTCTACGTATTGCTATAACTAATAAATATTATGATTACACATTAAATTCTACGATATTTTCTTGAATTTCGGTGTTAATTAATTCCGAAAATTCAGCCACGCTCATACTGCCTAAATCTCCTTCACTATGCTTGCGTACTGCTACAGTATCGTTTTGTTCTTCTTGCTCTCCAACAATGATCATATAAGGAATTTTATTCATTTCGGCTTCCCGAATTTTCTTCCCAATGGTCTCACTACGGTTATCTACAAGGGCGCGAATTTCGTTATTTTCAAGCAAATTTAAAACTTTTTGAGCGTATTTTTCATATTTTTCACTTAATGATAATATAGCAACTTGCTCGGGCATAAGCCATAACGGAAAGTTTCCACCGGTATGTTCTAACAATATCGCAACAAAGCGTTCCATACTTCCAAACGGCGCCCGGTGAATCATCACTGGACGATGCATTTCATTGTCGCTACCTTTATATTCTAGTTCAAATCGCTTCGGTAAATTATAATCCACTTGAATCGTTCCTAACTGCCAACTTCTTCCGAGTGCATCTTGCACCATAAAATCAAGTTTCGGACCATAAAACGCAGCTTCCCCTTCTTCAATGATATAATCTAATCCTTTATCGCTGGCGGCATTGATGATCGCTTGTTCGGCTTTTTCCCATAGATCGGCGTCGCCAATATATTTTTCAGGTTGTTTTGGATCTCGAATCGAAACCTGTGTTTTGAATTTTTCAAACCCTAACGAACCAAAAACGTATAGTACAAGATCAATTACCTTTTTAAATTCTTCATCCAACTGATCGGGGGTACAGAAAATATGAGCGTCATCCTGAGTGAAGCCACGAACGCGCGTAAGTCCGTGTAATTCGCCACTTTGTTCGTATCGATAGACCGTTCCAAATTCTGCAAATCGCTTTGGAAGGTCTTTATAAGACCAAGGTTTGCTTTTGTACATCTCACAGTGATGCGGACAATTCATTGGCTTGAGCATGAATTCTTCATCCTCCGAAGGCGTTTTTATAGGCTGAAAACTATCTTCTCCATATTTCGCATAATGTCCGGAAGTCACATAGAGTTCTTTATGACCAATATGCGGACTAATAATCATTTCATATCCCGCTTTTTTCTGTGCTTTTTTCAGGAAATTCTCAAGTCGTTCCCGTAGCGCCGTTCCTTTCGGCATCCAAAGAGGAAGTCCTTGTCCTACTTTTTGAGAGAAGGTAAAAAGTTCTAATTCTTTTCCTAACTTTCGGTGGTCGCGCTTCTTGGCCTCCTCTAGTAAGGCTAAATATTCTTTTAATTCTTTTTGCTTCGGAAAAGAGATTCCATAGATACGCGTCAATTGAGTATTATTCTCATCCCCTCGCCAGTAGGCTCCTGCGACGCTCATCAGTTTAACCGCCTTTACAATACCGGTATTTGGAATATGTCCCCCGCGACAAAGATCGGTAAAGGTGTCGTGGTCACAGAAGGTAATGGTGCCGTCCTCTAAATTCTCTATCAGCTCCACTTTATATTCGTTGCCTTGTTCTTTGTAGAACTGAAGCGCTTCTTCTTTGGTAACCGACCGCATCTGAAACACATGTTTTCCGCGCGCGATCTCCAACATTTTTTCCTCAATCTTGGGCAGATCCTTTTCAGAAATGACATGTTCACCAGCGTCGATATCATAATAGAACCCATTATCGATGGCAGGTCCGATGGTGAGTTTGATACCCGGATAGAGCTCTTCGAGTGCTTGGGCTAAAATATGCGCCGAAGAATGCCAAAATGCTTCCTTTCCCTGCGCGTCACGCCATGTGTGCAATACCAAGCTGCCGTCTTCATTAAGCGGAGTACTTGTTTCTACCTTCGTATCATTGTAGCTGGCGGAAATAACATTTCGTGCCAGGCCTTCACTGATTCCCATGGCTATATCCATAGGAGTAGTTCCTTGTGCTACTTCTTTGATACTACCGTCCGGTAAGGTAATTGCAATCATGCTGTCTTTGTTTAAAGCGCAAAGATAAAACGACTTTCCCCGTTATACAACCACAAAAAATGAAAATAGCTAGCTATTTTGAAACAGTTGAGGTAGGTAGATACTGTTCAGGTAATCGAAAATAATTAGACATATATTAAGGTATAAATTAGAATGTCTGTCACAGCAAAATATTGCATTCCGATACTGTGAATTGTTATAAAAACAGTGTATAAGGCGCTTGATATGGCGTAATCGAATATAGGAGTGTCTGAATAGTTTCAAAAAATAATGCAGAGGATCTACAAGGCGACCTATGAAACACACTCTTTTTTTATAGATTCACGACGGCTTGAATGCGTTGGTTATCGCAATTATGATGAATTGTGGATTTTTAATTGTGATGAAGTATGATCGTCTGTTAGTTTTAGGTTACATAGAGGTAAGTTGTTTGTTAAATTCTGAATAAACTTAGGGAAGTTAATAGGATTCTTTTTGATAATTAGCTGATGTTCAGATGAACAATGAAAAGGGGTGTTATTTTTTTAAAAAAAGAATGAATTAATGCTTGATTAATTAAAAAAGCATTTTATATTTGCACCCGCTTTGGAAAACAATTCAGGGCATCTTTGAAAAGGTGAAAATAGCAACGAAAATATTATTGAAATATTTTTTTGAAAAGTATTGCAGGAATAAAAAAGCGTTGTATATTTGCACCCGCAAAACGGATGAGGGGTCAATAAGATTGGCCTTTTATTTTGAGCGAAGGAATAGAAAAAGTTCATTGAGATATTGAAA
>DFVG01000058.1 GCA_002379985.1 Flavobacteriaceae bacterium UBA4166 | reverse complement strand
GCGTTCATAGTTTACGTTGCACATGGGCAGAACCTTCTTTGATAAAATGTATATCATGAACGGTCAACACGTAGGGAAGTTGAAAAAAGGGCTCAATTTTGATGTTTTGGTTCAGGCTGTGCCAAAGGTGGTATTTCTTTTTGATACGAAACGGTTTGTGTCGCGTTAGTGAGCGGTATTTGCGATATCGGAAGGTGTCACCAAATTCTTTCTTCCAACGTTTTACGTTCTTTACATGAAGGGTGATCTTCCAGTCAGAGAGATCTTGCGCGGCCAATCCCTTAATTAGATGGTAGTTGTATTGTCCGAAGCCTGAGTAAGGATTCTTGAGATTGTGCGATTCTAAGAAAATACGTTTCATACTCACTCAATTTTTCGATACAATAACCATAGATGGATGTATCTTTTGAAAACCGTAAAAGCGTTAAGATAGGCGAGAACAAAGCCTTCTTTTCCGTCCAGTATCCCCAAACGAATAATATATTGATGCCAGAAGCGGTACCAAGGTCGAACGATAAAATGGATCCACCGTGCTTTTTTATGCTTCTGAAACATCATCATTGCTTTTAGCTTACTGTACTGATGCAATTTAGATGTGTATTGGTCGAAGCCGCGATAGGTATGGTGTGGGAGTATTTCAGAAAAGGTTGCCACTTTGCCCTGTGCTTTGATGGTTTCGTGAACCAAGCTACCATCGTACCTACATTTGTCTTTTCGGAACAACCGAATCACATAATCATTCTGGAAGCCACTATACCGAAGTCTTTTACCCATAAAATATAAGGCGCGCTTCACACGATAAGCAACCGCTTCAGGCTGTGAGACCTTTGCCAAAATTTCTTCTTTTAGTGCCGGGGTGATCTCTTCATCCGGATCAAAAAATACGATCCAAGGATGTGTGGCTTGCTCTATAGCAAAATTCTTTTGGTCACTAAAGTTCTTAAAAGGCCGCTCGATGAGTTGTGCGTTAGGGTGGTTGCGCACGATATTTTGGGTTCCGTCTGTGCTGAACGAATCGACAATAATGATCTCATTGGCGAAATCTAATTGTTTCAGAAATCCTTCAAGAACCTGGGCTTCGTTCTTAGTTATGGCGAGTGCCGAAATAAGCGGACGGGTATTCAATCGCGGTTAAAATTTGAGTAAAAGTACATATTTTATCAAGATTACACGGTTTCCTTCGTCTGAGATACCAAGCCATTTTTCAGCTTATCTGAGTCCGCGTCGCAACAGCATAAGTTTTGCGTAGCGTTGAAATACTCCATAGGCGTTAATTCCTGAAATAACCAAGCCGGGGATGCCATCGCGAAAGCCTCCGCGAAGTACATACGAACTAAAAAAACGATAGGTAGGTTTCAAGAACATCAGCCAAAGGGAGGGTTTTTTACCTTTTTTGTGGAGTTGCTCGGCTTGAAACCAAGCGTATTGTTCTTTTTTCTGAATAAAATGGTTAAGCCCCTTATAGGTAAAATGCAACACCGGATGTTTTAATTTTCCAATACGTCCCTCACAGTGAAGTTTCTCATGAACGAGTCCGCTGAAATGCGCTCCCTCTCTTTTCACAAGTCTCAAAACATCATTGCTATGATTGTATAAAAACCGATTGATGAAGAAATGCGGAAAATTGAGTTTGTAGCCACCAAATTTTGAGTTCTGTATCGCAGCTTCGATCTCAAACTGAAGCGAATGGGTAATACGCTCGTCGGCGTCAAGAAAGAGTACCCAGTCGCCGGTAGCATGTTCTAAAGCGGCATTCTTTTGGTTGGAAAAATTATCGAATTGGCGCTCTATAATCTTTGTGGAGAGCGTTTTGGCCTTGGCGACTGTTTCGTCTTCGCTGAAGGAGTCAATGACGATGATCTCATCTGCAAATTGCACCGATTGCAACGCTGCTTCGATATAGGATGCTTCGTTAAAGGTGGGAATGATTACTGAGAGCTTGGTCATAGCGCAAAGATACCCTGTTTTTCTTCAAACTGAAAAAGAACCGTACCTTTGTACTGAATCTGAATACCGTGATCGATACTTCTATTATCATAAGCACGTACAATAGTGAGGCTTGGCTTCAGAAGGTCTTGTGGGGGTATAATAATCAAACCTATCGAAACTTCGAAGTGGTTATCGCCGATGATGGCTCGAAGCCTGCCACCAAAGCGCTGTTAGATAGCATGCAGAAAGACCTCTTCTATCCTTTAATCCATGTATGGCACGAAGATCGGGGCTTTCAGAAATCACAGATCTTAAATAAAGCGATCCTTCAATGCAGTGCGCCTTACATCATTATGAGTGACGGCGATTGTATTCCCAGAAAAGATTTTGTAGAGCAGCACGTCAAGTTTCGGGAGTTGGGTTATTTTTTGTCGGGCGGCTATTTTATGCTGCCGATGGATATTTCAGAAAAGATTACCGAAGAAGATATTTATGCCGAGCGTTGTTTTGATGTGCAATGGCTGAAACAACAAGGATTGCCTTCTTCTTTTAAAAACAATAAACTCAGCGCAGGAGCCACGCGCGCTACGCTTCTCAATAACATCACACCCACCAATGCCAGTTGGAACGGTCATAACGCCAGCGGCTGGAAAGAAGATATTCTTGCCGTTAATGGATTTGATGAGCGGATGCAATATGGGGGGCAAGATAGAGAATTAGGTGAACGACTTATTAATTTCGGAATTCAAAGCAAGCAAATTCGGTATAATGCCGTGGTGATCCACTTGGATCATCCTAGAGGGTATAAGAATCAAGAATCGATTGCGAAGAACAATGCGATCAGAAAGGAAACCCGAGAAGGCGGGAAGCCTTGGACGGATTTCGGAATTAAAAAAGGTCCGCAACCCGTCGAATCATAAGTTATTATTTTTTATGTGCTTTTAAGTGATGCTCCATAAACGGGGCTAGCGAAGCTATAATTAGTTCGGGCGTCAGTAATTGAAACAATTCCTCCGGATCTGCTTCTACTTTTTTACGCGCTTCTCTGGAAAACTGCTGATAGGCTTCAGGTTTTTCGTCCCGTAGGTGTATGGATTTATGCATGACACCGTCTTCAAAAGTCGCCCAATGCGCTTTATGAATAAAAGGCGAATAGACCGTAAAGGTGGGTTTGTTGAGGGCTTTGGCAATATGAACACTGCCACCTTCATTCGCGATCAGTAGGTTGCATTGATGCATTAATGTAATAAACCCTCGAATACTATCCTCGTAAATATCGATCTCTATTTGGTCTTGCCGATGGCATTGTTCGTATATCTTCTGCGCTTCTGCTTTTTGATGAGGGGCGTAATTAAATAAGATAGTGACCTCATAATTCTCGGTAACCCAATCTACGATAGTAGCGATGTAGGGGTAGGGCATGGATTTATTCGGAGTGCTGCCTAGAACGCCTAGCATGAGAACGGGACGATTGATGTGAGCGATCTTTGTATTCTTTTTTTCTTCGGAAGTGAGATAGATTTTCGGCACTTCATCAGGATTGTCTAGCGGAAAAACGTCGCTCACCATGTGTACGCGGTCTTCAATCGCTTTTCCGCAGAGACGTGTCCCTTTTTCAAGAAACGAAATGGGGTGGGTGTAAAATGGAAGCTTCAATTGTTTGTGCGCCCGTTTGAGTCCGATTCGATAGTCGGCGCCGCTACACAAACACATCATCCTGCTTTGAAATTTGGCGTATGGGTCGAAAATAATGTCGTAATTATGTTGTCGAACCTTCCGCAAGGTACGAACCAAGTTGGGAAGTTTTTTCAGCCACTTTTCCGAAACGCGAATAATATGGTCGATATTCGGGTTTTCTTCAAGAACACCTGCAGTATAGTCGTATACAAAATAGGTGACCTTGCTGTCGGGATATACTTTTTTAATGTTCTGTGCGATCACCGAACTGATGAGCACATCCCCAATTCGTTTGTTCTGTATTACGAGTATTTGCTTCATATCAGTTACCTTCGCAAAGTATCTTTTTTTTCTTAGTTATTAAAATGTAAGATGAAGGAAACCTTCTGTATTCATCCCGATTTCAAGTCGATTGCTTCTGAAATACGCGACGCGATAGAAAATTTTGAAACCTCCGGCGAATTTTTGGTGGAGGAAGGAAGAAATCAGATCAAAAAGATTGCGATTGAAGGTTCGTACTACACCTTCAAAAAGTTTAAAAAACCGAATGCCTTTCAACGTTGGGTGTATCAATATCTTCGGAAAAGCAAAGCAAAACGGTCTTATGAATATGCCATCCAACTGATAGAAAGTGATATCAAAACTCCTTTTCCTGTTGCGTATTACGAACATTTTGACCAAGGCCTGCGAGAGAGCTTTTACATTTCTAGATATGTTGCCTACGATCTCGATTTTCGGGTGTTGAATCATACTCCAAACTATCCTGAGCGAAAGGCGATTTTAGAGCAGTTTGCTGCGTTTACATTCGAATTACATGAAAAGCAAATTAACTTTCTAGACCATTCTCCGGGAAATACGTTGATCCTGAAAAACGAGGATGGAACCTATGATTTTTATTTGATCGATCTAAATCGCATGCGGTTTGAAGAATTATCGTTGGAGCAACGAATGAAGAACTTCCGAAGATTATGGCTGTCGAAAACCATGATCAACATTATGGCGCCGATCTACGCGGAGTTGTACGGAGCTTCTTCAGAAAAAATTCATCAATTAATGACGCAGTACAGCAGAGCATTTCAGAAAAAAGGAAACTCCAAAAAACTGCGTCGCCGCAAACGGAATCGCAATCACTAAACCGCTACGTCATATTCACGTAGAGCATCGTTTAAGCTGGTCTTTTTGTTTGTGCTTTCTTTTCGTTTCCCGATGATCAACGCACAAGACACTTGAAACTCTCCGGCAGGAAACTTCTTTGTATAACTCCCCGGAATCACCACCGAACGTGCCGGAACACGACCTTTCATTTCCACCGGTTCACTTCCGGTCACATCAATGATCTTGGTGGAGGCAGTTAATACCACGTTGGCACCAAGTACTGCTTCTTTTTCAACACGAACACCTTCTACGACGATCGAGCGAGAGCCAATAAACGCATTGTCTTCTATGATGACGGGAGCCGCTTGTAAAGGCTCTAACACGCCGCCAATACCAACGCCGCCACTAAGGTGTACATTTTTACCGATCTGTGCACAACTTCCTACTGTGGCCCACGTATCTACCATGGTACCTTCGTCTACGTATGCCCCGATATTTACATAGCTGGGCATCATGATCACCCCTTTTGAAATATAGGCACCGTGTCGCGCCACCGCATGAGGCACTACGCGAATACCTTTTTCTTGATAACCGCGTTTCAATGGGATCTTATCGTGATATTCAAAAATACCCGCTTCCAACGTTTCCATTTTTTGGATCGGAAAGTACAAGACCACCGCTTTCTTTACCCATTCATTCACTTGCCAACCGTCTTTTGAAGGTTCCGCGCAGCGCAAACTACCTTCGTCCAAATGTGCAATCACAGAACGGATCGCCTGGATGGTTTTGGGTTGTGAAAGTAAGGAACGATCTTCCCAAGCACTTTCTATAATGGGTTGTAATGTATTCATGAAATTTGCTTTGTTACAAAGATACTTCAAGCACTTGTAAATAAGAAGCTTTTCTAGCATAGGAGCAAACAAACCTGTATTTTTGCAGGGAATATGGGACGTATCCTCGCGATAGATTATGGGACCAAACGCACCGGCATCGCGGTGACCGACGAACTGCAACTCATTGCATCCGGGTTAACAACCGTTTCAACAGAGACGCTCTTCGATTTTTTGACGCAGTATTTTGAGGCCGAAAATGTGGAATGTGTGCTTGTTGGTGAACCTAAACAAAAGGACGGAACTCCAAGCGACGTGGAAGAAGCCATACAAGGTTTTCTGAAGCAATTCAAAAAACGATTTCCGGAAATGCCTACGAAACGTGTGGACGAGCAGTATAGCAGCAAGCGAGCGTTTCAGACGATGATCGACAGCGGACTCAAAAAAAAGCAGCGAAGAAATAAGGCCTTGATCGATGAGATTAGCGCGACCATTATTCTGCAGGATTACCTGTATAACCTTTAAAAAGATCGTATGATAATACCTATTGTGGCGTACGGAGATCCCGTACTTCGAAAAGAAACAGAAGATATTGGTTCTGACTACCCGAAACTGGACGAACTAATCGAAAATATGTTTGATACCATGTATGGAGCAAGAGGCATTGGTTTGGCCGCGCCTCAAATTGGGTTGCCTATTCGACTCTTTATCGTAGATGCGACTCCGTTTGAAGATGATGAAGAGCTCACCGAAAGCGAGCGGGAAGTGGCAGCGACGTTTAAGAAAGTATTTATCAATGCACAAATGGTAGAAGAAGTAGGCGACGTTTGGGCGTTTAACGAGGGGTGTTTAAGCATCCCAGATGTCAATGAAGATGTTTTTAGACGTCCAAAGATCACCATAGAATATTACGACGAGAATTTTGAAAAACATACGGAAACCTTCACAGGTATCGTAGCACGTATCATTCAGCACGAATACGATCATATTGAGGGTGTGTTATTTACCGATAAACTATCCCCTTTGAAAAAAAGGTTGATCAAAAAGAAGTTAACCAATATTTCCAAAGGGAAAATAGATGTGGGCTATCGCATGAAATTTCCGATGGCTAAAAAGAAACGTTAAGGGAGTTGCAATTGTAGTGTGAAGCCAGCATCTTTGCAGCCGAATTAAAAAAGAAGTATGAGTTTAGAAAAAATTTTGACAATCAGCGGAAAGCCTGGATTGTATGAGTTGAAGACACGAACCCGTAGCGGATTTTTAGCAGAATCGCTCTCTGATGGAAAGAAGATCAGCGTGGGGGCACGACACAATGTAAGTTTGTTGTCTGAAATCGCCATCTACACTTTGACCGATGAGGTGCCTTTGCGCCAAGTGTTCGCAAAAATTCACGATAATGAGAATGGCGGACCGGCCATTAGTCATAAAGCACCCAAGATCGAGCTGGAAGAATATTTCTTCAAAGTAATGCCCGATTATGATGAAGATCGCGTTTACGCTAGTGATATCAAGAAGATCGTACAGTGGTATAATTTGCTTCAGAAGAACGGGCACACACAATTTTTAGACGCTTCCGAAGAAGAATAATAAAACCTAAAGTGACAACGACCCCACCTTCCAGAAAAGAACAATTAGCAGCCTTCGATAGGTTGTTGACCATCATGGACGAACTGCGTGAGCAATGTCCGTGGGATCGAAAGCAAACTATGGAGTCGTTGCGTCATCTTACCATTGAAGAGACTTACGAGTTGGGTGATGCCATTCTCGATAACGATCTGGAGGAGGTTAAGAAGGAACTTGGTGATGTCTTGCTGCACATCGTTTTTTATGCGAAGATAGGAAGCGAAACAGGCGATTTTGACATTGCCGATGTGGCCAACAGCATTTGTGACAAGCTTATTGCCCGACACCCCCATATTTATGCTGATGTGAAAGTATCTGATGAAGAGGAGGTAAAAAAGAATTGGGAGGCGTTAAAACTGAAGGAAGGAAAGAAAAGTGTTTTGGAAGGTGTTCCGCGTTCGCTTCCGGCTTTGGTCAAGGCCAATAGAATTCAGGATAAAGTGGCGGGCGTAGGTTTTGATTGGGAAGAGCCTCAGCAAGTGTTTGAGAAACTGAAAGAAGAATTGGAAGAGTTGCAGCACGAAGTTTCCGAAGCACATACAGACAAGATAGAACAAGAATTCGGCGACGTTTTATTTTCCATGATCAATTATGCGCGTTTCCTTAACGTAAATCCAGAAAATGCCTTAGAACGCACTAATAAAAAGTTCACCAAACGATTTCAATACCTAGAGGCACAAGCCAAAGCAAAAGGAATGTCCCTCAAAGATATGACCCTAGCCGAAATGGACATCCATTGGGAAGCCGCTAAAAAACTCCCTTAAGTTTCAAAGATCACCACGCGTCCCTCGATAGTGACCTCAGAAAATGAGGTCTGGTGCACGATCCATTCTAAATTTCGTTGTTTATAAAAGATTACATGCGTGGGGTCGTCTTTGTAGTACCATAGTTTGAAATTTGTAGTATCGACTTCAAGGTCGGTCATGCAAATCAGCACACCGCCGGGACGCAAGCGTTGGTATAATTGCTTAAATTCACGCAAGGGTTGATGAAAATGTTCAATCACTTCACAACAGATGATCACATCATACGATGCGTTGAGAAGGGATGCATCTGGCGCGAAAAACGGATCATAACACCGTACGTTATATCCGGCATCCGCTAATAACTTGGCAACCACCGGTCCCGTTCCCGAACCAAAATCTAAAATACGGGCGGTGGTGTCAAAACGTTGGAAGATCGCTTCCAACACCGGAGCGACAAATTGTTGATACCGCGCGTCTTCAACATCATTATTATGTTCTAAATAGCGCGCTTTTTCGGCTTCCGGCGATAAAAAAGTTTCGGGATCTCGAAATTGGGTATGGCACGACGTACATTCGTAGAAACGATGATGGTCTGATTCAAAATACAGTTGCGTCGAGGCCTTTCCGCAGAGAAGACAAGAAGGGACTATTCGCTTCGGACCTTTTTGATCTTTTTCAGTTTGGCCTTCCACACTTCAAGTTGTTCCTTTTGTTTCGCGATATTTTTATGCACTTCTTTCACCAACGGATTGTCATCATCCACATGTTGAAAGAAGCCAAGATTGTTCTCTAATTGACGTATCTCGTCTTGTACTTCTTTGATTTTTTTCGAAATAAAGAAATGCTCGTTCTTGAGCTTTCGTTCATCGTCTTGAGAGACCATGGCGCTCACTTTATTATCAAAGCGAATCAATTCAGAATCTTTTTTGCTCACATCTAGTTTAGAAAACAAACCGTCTAAGACCTTGTTGAACTTTCGATCGATGTTGCGTTTTTTATACGGAACACGACCAATGCCTTTCCACGTTGCGATCATCTCCTTGATCTTGGCCAGGTCTTCCTCATGAGAACCACTTAGCGATAGGTTGGTAACCTTTTCGAGAAGAGCTTCCTTTTGTTCTAGATGTTCTTTTTCTTCGGCGCTGGCTTCATCTTTCTTAGCGTGAAGTCGGTCGAAATAATGATTGCAAGCCGACTTAAACTCTTTCCAGATCTTATCGCTGTGTTTTCTTGGTACGTGACCGATCTTCTTCCAATCACTTTGAATTTTCTTCATCAGCGGTGTCACAGTTTCAAAATCTTCACTGTCCTTATTGGCTTCTGCAATGGCAACGAGCTCTTTCTTTTTTTCTAGGTTGTCGAACTGTGCCTTCTTTTGTTCTTTGTAATAAGAATTTTTTGTTCTGTTGAATTGTCGCGTTGCATCCTTAAAACGTTTCCAGATCTCTTTATTCTTAGCTCTAGGAACCCTTCCGGCAGCGAAATAGGCATCGCGAAGGGCTTGTACTTCTTTGATGGCCTTTTGCCATTTTTGGTGGCTGGGGTTTTTGATCTCCTTTTGCGCTTCAATCTTCTTGATGATCTCTTCTTTGATGAGGTAATTTTGCTCGTACGCTTTTTCTTCCTCCTCAATAAGTGCTTGTCGTTTGTCGTGAATGACCTTCGTAGCCGCGCTAAATTTATCCCATACCTCGTCTCGGTATTCTTTCGCGACGGGCCCTACATCTTCTTTCCACATTTTGTGTAGCATCTGAAGTTCACGAAACGCTTTTTTGATGTCCTTCTGTTGCGAAAGTTCTTCGGCGCGCCCAATAAGCTTCAGTTTTTGATCGAGGTTGTGTTTGAAATCCAGATCGCGAAATTCCCGATTCAGATGTAAAAAATCATAGAAATTCTCTACGTGATGATGATAGGTATTCCACACTAGATTGTACTTATCTCGCGGGATAGGCCCGGCGGTATGCCAACGCTCTTGGATGTCTTTAAAATGCTTGTAGGTAGTATTAATATTCTCTTCGGTACCTAACAAACCTTTAAGCTCTTCGATCAATTCGTTTCGTTTCTCGAGGTTTGCGTTGAGGTCACGTTTGAGGTTCTTGTAGTATTTATTCCGCTTTTCTTTATAATCAAAATAAAGAGAATTGAACTCCTTTTTGAGCGGCGTGGTGTAGTAAAAATCGATAATATTTCCACCTTCCGCCAAGAACTCTTCTTTTTTGGCTGCTACTTCCTCATCAAACTTTGAATTGAATTCAGATCTAATTTCGTCCACCTGTTTTTTAATGGCTTGCACAGGTTTGTCGTTGAGCAATTTTTTAAAAGCTGCGATCAATTCTTTTTTGGAGAGGTCGTGATAATCAATGGTTTCTTCTTCGGAATCTTCATCTTCTTCCTCATCGTCTGAAGACGCTATTTCTTCTTCATCCTCTTGTTCTTCTTCGTCTTCTTCCTCATCTAGATCGGCATCGGTAGTGGCTTCAGGGTGTTTTGTTTCTGAAGTATTTTCTTCTGAATCTTGCTTGTCAGCGGCTTCATCCACAATAGCATTTTCTAGTGTGGCCTCTTCGGATTCCTGTTGTTGCTCTTTAGAATGATCCTGTTCTAGGTCTGAAGCTAATGGGGTCTCTTGAGAATCTTTGGAAGGTTCGTTAGAGGGAGTTTCTGAAGGGGTGTTTTCTTTTTCTTTTTTGGGCAATTCTTTATCAGACATATCTTTCAATGTTAGGTTCGTTAACGAATGGGTAATATACTAACTGAAACCCAAACGGCAAAGCATACTGTTTTATTTTGAAGCCTTGAAAACTGCCTAGCTGCGCCAGATTGATAAGGCCTTGAGTGCTTGTTGTTCTAGCATGGTACGTCCGTTACTTATCCGTGCGCCCTGTGCATAGCCCCTTTTGAGAAATTCTGTGTGTTCAGGGTTGTAAATAAGGTCGAATAACACATGATCCTTCGTGAGATGGTGATAGGGTATTTTAGGACATTCTGAAACGTTCGGGTATGTTCCTAACGGAGTGCAGTTAATGATGAGATAATGGCTTTTTATTACGTATTCACTTAAATCTTGGTACGTAATAAGCGATTTAGAAGGAGCTCTGGTAACTCTCTGATAGGAAAAATTTAAAGTGTCTAACACGTATGCAATGGCCTTGGAGGCTCCTCCTGTCCCTAAAATAAGTGCTGTCTTATCTTTAATAGGTAATAAAGGGATAAGAGCTTGAGCGAAACCATAATGGTCGGTGTTATACCCAGAAAGCTTACCGTTTTTTTGAACCTTGATCGTGTTCACAGCGCCAATTTTCATCGCCTCTTCGTCTACACGATCTAATAATGGGATCACACTTTCCTTATACGGAATGGTCACATTAAGTCCTTTGAGACCACGTGTTTCACTAATGATGTCAGGCAAAAGATCAATACATTCAAGGTCAAAATTTTCATAAGAATCTTTGCGTCGTTCCTTTTTAAATTTTTGGGTGAAGAATTGTTTGGAGAAGGAATAGTCGATGTTTTTTCCTACTAAACCGTATTTAGCCATGAGGACGCGATTTCTTTTTGTAGTATAGATCTAGACTGAGTACCAATCCTATTCCCACAAAAATAAAGAAAACTGCAAGAACATTGTCGAGCGAAAATTCTGAGGGCCAATAGCGATCGTATCCGCTTATTATTTCCATGCCGTTGGCGTCATACATCACTTCTCCTTCGGCATTGCGTTGTAATATTTTACTTTTCCAAGGCCAGACCACACCCAGTGAGCCTGTAATAAACCCGATAATCACCGCATAGGTTGCTTTCTTAAAATGTTTCAAAACATAGGCCAATACATGCGATAGCGATACGAGTCCGACGACAGATCCCAACGAAAATACGGCCAGCACTTGCAATAGTTCTAAACGAACAGGGTCATTTATAAAATCAAAACTCCATTGAAGGATATCTGTAATAGTATCAAATAAGGCATTGACGGCATCTACCAGAAGTAAGACATAATTTCCCAGCAAGATGAGTATGAACGATCCTGAAAGTCCGGGTAGGGTCATTCCGGAAACGCCAATGATTCCGCAGAAAAACACAAACCAAAGATTGCTATTTTGCTTTGCGGGTTCTAAAAAACTGATGCTTACCCCCGCAATGACGCCCAAAATTAAATAACCTAAATACTTGCGGTTCCAGGCACCAAAATCTTTTGCTACATAGTAAATAGAGCCGATGATCATTCCGAAGAAAGCACTCCAAACCCAAAGTTCAAAATGCACGATGAGATAGTCAAGGATTTTCGAAACACTAAAATAGCTGATGACCATCCCCAGTATCAGCAAACCTAAAAACCGACCGTTGATGTATCTGAAAAAACTCTGAAATCGACCATTGAATAGTAAGGCAAAGGCTTTGGTATTGATCTTCTGAAGGGAATAGATAAACTCTTCGTAAAAACCAGCCACAAACGCTACCATGCCTCCGGACACCCCGGGCACTTTGTTGGCGGCTCCCATAGAGAGGCCTTTAACTACTAGCCAAACCTTATCGCTGAATGTTCTAGGCTCATGTTGTACCATCCTCATTGGGCTTTTGAACCGCGACACGTTCCAATAAATAAATACTAAAGAAACCAATAACCATGAGTGCAATGGCTGCTAATAATTGGGGATCTTCAGGATATTGGGTGGGCCAGATGCTTTTTTCCAGAAAGGGAACTTCTTCCCCTTCATGATTCAATCGATATTCCAATACCTCTTTCCACGGCCAGATTTTATTAAGCGCGCCTACCATAAAACCGGTAAGTATGGCGAGGATTAAGTTTTTATGGTGAAGAAACATCCAGTTCAGTACGCGCGAAAATAATTTGAGTCCGACGACAGCTCCCACTCCAAAGATCATCATTCGTAAGGCCGCATCGGAAAACTGACCCCAATTCAAGGCTAAGGCCCCTTCAATCAGATTGCTTAAGGTTTCGATGACACCAGTATAAGCTCCAAGCAATAATAGAATAAAAGAGCCAGAAATTCCCGGAAGTATCATGGCGATGATGGCAATAAAGCCGGCGAAAAACAGGAACCACATGCTATCCGGTGAGCCAATTGGTTCCGAAATGGTAATGAGATAGGATGCTACAACAGCAACTAGCAGTGCTATACCGGTGATTATATTCCATTTTTTGACTTGTTTTCCGACAAAAAGTATACTGGCAATGATGAGACCGAAGAAGAACGCCCACACCAAAATAGGATGATTTGCCAAGAGCCAAGAAATAAGTTTGGCCAAAGAAAGAATACTAATTAAAACGCCCGAAAACAGTGCTGTTAAAAAAGGTAGGTTATAGGCTCGCCAGGCCGTTTTAAACCCGTGATGTTTCCAAATCTTAAAAAACCCTAGGTCCAATTTATGGAGTGTTTCGATAAGTTCTTCGTAAATACCAGAAATAAAGGCAATGGTGCCTCCGGAAACTCCGGGAACAACATCGGCGGCGCCCATTGCGAGTCCTTTAGCAGTGACAACTAAATATTGAAGTAGGGAACGTTTGGGCATAGATCGAGATGGTTGCTACGCTCAAAAGTACATATTTTATACAGAAGGGTTTTTGTGTTGCGCGATAATTTCCTGTACTTGGGTGTTTTCATAAACAGAAGGGAAAAGTTCTTCGAGAACAATCACGTATTCAGCGTCATATTTCAATGCATTTCGAAGGTGAAAGATCCCTTTTCGTTCTTCATTAGTGGCAAAGAATAAGCCTGCCAAACGAAATTCGATCTCCGGACTTTCCGAATAGAATTCAATCGCTTGAAATAGATTGGTAATAGCAGCATTGAACTCTCCTAAATGAATAAGGATATCGCAACGCGTCAACCATGTGTCTTGCTCGTAATTCCCAAGTTCTAAAGCTCTTCGATAGCCTTGTTCTGCCTCTTCATACAGGTTTAAATGATTGTTGATTTTAGCGTAACGCTTCCAATACAAAACATTCTCACTATCGATATGAATGGCCTTATCAATGTAATAAAGCGCTTTTTGATAGTTTTTCTTTCGGAAGTAATAGTCGGTAATCGCGATCCAGCCTTTATCCAATAGTGCATCTTCTTCAACACATTTGTTGTAAAACTGAAGGGCGAGTTCATCCTTCCGAAGCTTTTCATAACACTTTCCGATCCGTAACAATGCAAACGACGTTGGGTCGTCTAGGCCAAGGGTGATGCTATAACTTTCAATGGCATCCTCATACCGCTTTAAACGCTCCAAAACCTTTCCTTTTTCAAGATAGGCACCAATAAATTGATCGTCACTGATAATAGCAAAATCGAATGCTGCCAGCGCTTTTTGATACTCTTTAAGCGTGTAATATTGTTTTCCTACTTGATGCCAAGCGACCTCGCAATACGGATTCTTGTTCAAAAAATCATTGAGATAATCGATGGCCGCTTCATGCTGCTCCAAATAGTCGAAACAGTAGATAATATTATAAAGTGCCGAATAATCAGACTCGTCTTGTTCTAAGCACTTCATAAAATAGTACTTCGCATTTTCGAAATCCTCTAAGAACAGATATTCCATCCCGATCAGCGAGAGCACATCAGCCTCATCACTGGTGATTTCTAGGGCGCGTTCCAATAATTGAATGGCTTTGGCGTGCTCGTCTCGTCGAGAGTAGATGTTCGCTTTCTGAATGTAGACTTCATCATTAAAGCGTTCCAGCACATAAAGATCGTCTAACATGGCTTCGGCGGTATCCAACTCATTCTCAAAAATATGCATCTCCACCTGAAAAAGCTTTAGGTTAGTTGCGGTTGGATGTTGTTCCAATCCCAACTTTGTGGCTTTTTTGGCCAAGGCAATTTTCCCGTTCTCCAGATAATATTGTATAATATTTTCGAACTCTTCGGAGTCGAAAAAGTACACATTATTAGTCTTTAACATGGATTCAAATCGGGAAAGAGAAAAGTTGTTATGCTCGTTAGGGCTTAATTGCATACGCAAGTGTTAACGTTTCTTTCAAATTAAAGATACTAATGTAAAGACAAGTTCAAGAGTTATGCCCTTTTTCTTGTTAACAGGCTTATCAACAGATTTTAAGTGGTTAATTTATTGAAATAAAGGAGGTTATGCGGTATTGTTTTTTTCCTGTATACTGTCAAGTACTTCTGAAATAATGGCGCATCCTTGCAGTATCTCTTCTTCGGAAATGGTCAAAGGGGGCGTAATACGTACCGCTTTTGGTTCAAATAAGAGCCAAAATAAGATCAATCCGCGTTCCTTACATGCTAGGATCAGTTCATTGGCGATCGCTTCAGAATCCAATATCAAGGCTAACATCAAGCCCTTTCCGCGAATCTCTTTGATGAGCGGATGGGTTAATTGGGCTCTGAAGCATTTTTCTTTCGCTAAAGTCTTCAGAATTAAATCTCCTTCTAGTAAGGTGTTCAGCGTGGCAAGCGCTGCTGCCGAAATGACGGCATTGCCTCCAAAAGTGGTAATATGTCCTAACTTCGGATTGTCTTTTAGCAACGCCATATGCGCTTCCGAAGCGGTAAACGCTCCAATGGGGAGTCCGCCGCCCATGCCTTTACCCATTACGAGAATATCAGGAACAACATCAAAATGCTCAAACCCAAAAAGCTTTCCGGTACGTCCAAACCCTGGTTGTATCTCATCTAAAATCAGCAACGCACCGGTTTCTTCGCACCGTGCTTTTACTTTTTTAAGATAGTTGTTTTGTGGCATTACGAATCCCGCACCCCCTTGTATGGTTTCCAAAACAACCGCTGCGGTGTTCGTAGTGATGGTAGCGAGTGCGGCTTCGTCATTAAACGGAAGGGCTCGACAATCGGGGAGTAGGGGAGCAAATGGTGTTTTTCGCTCTTCATAGCCCATGATACTTAAGGAACCCATGGTGTTGCCGTGATAGGCTCTTTCTGCATAGAGAAGTTCACTTCTACCTGTCACACGACGGGCTAATTTCATGGCACCTTCGATGGCTTCGGTACCACTATTTACTAAGTAGGTAGCCGACAAGGGTTCGGGCAGTACTTGCGCTAAGCGCTTTGCCAAGGTTACCGATGGCTGTTGAATGTATTCGCCATACACCATCACATGGCCGTATTTTTCCATTTGCTGAGTGACTGCGTCGATAATCGCTGGATGTGCATGACCTAACGGACAGGCAGAGACGCCAGCGACAAAGTCCAAATGCGCCTTACCTTCGGTGTCGTAGATAAAACTACCGCTGGCATGCGATACCTCCATCGCTAGCGGATGTGGTGTTGTTTGCGCTTGAAAGGTGAAGAAATCCTTTTTCACTGGTCTTTCTTCTTTTGATTCAGTGGCCCGGGTTCCGGAGGTTTCTTTTGTTGTAAGGAATCAGATTTTGGCCGCGTCATGGGCTTTGGATCGTCTTTTCTATTCTGAAGATCTTCCGGTTTTAGTTTTGAAATGTCAGGAAGGAGTAGTTCTTCTTCCGGAATTTCTTCAAAGAAAGTACCTTCATCTTCGGGGAGCGGAATTCCTCGAATTTTAGGAAGTACGGGTTTCGGTTTTCCGTTAAAAAGATCTTCTACCGTAAATAATCGTTCTTCACCGCGCCAATTAAAACCGGGAAGAATACGGGCGTTTTCAGGAAATTCTGAAGGAGGATAGATCTTCCCGGGCACTTTCTTTATAAATCGAATGCCGGTGATCTGTTGATTTTCCAAGTACATTTGAATGCTGCTGGAGGTGGTATTGTCGATTCCAATAAGCTCTCCGGCATCATCTCTGAAGAAGTAAATGGCCTCTGTATTTTTAATAATATTGACCGTGTCTAGTTGGTTGTTCGTAAACAAGCCAATGAGGCGTTCCCCTTTTACCTGATTGTATCCGCTACTGTCTATCTGAATCAAAAATGCATTGTTGAAGACCTTTAAGGTGTCTAGTTTTTCTGTTTGTTTGTTGGAAAGGATATGAATCGTATCCCCGGTCATTTGATTTTCGCCATTCCAAAGCACGGGATCGCGCAATAGTTTGGTGATTCCCTGTTGTTGATCGACATAGATCGAGTCACATTTCCCGCTGGTGGGCGCTTCTTCCGTCAAGCCGGGCTTGAACATACGGGCTCTGTAAAACCCTTTTATGATGCGATGTTCGGGTTTTCCGGTAACTTGTAGTGTGTCGGCATGCACGTAGATCGAATCATTATCGCGTAAGGTCACCGCCACGGCTCTTTTGGTGATGAACACCGAATCTTTTTCGCGAAAGACTTCGGCGTAATGCCCTCTGATAACACTTTTATTGAGCGTATCTAATACCTTAATATTATTGGTTGCGGAGGCAAAGCTGGTATTCCGATCAAAATAGATACTATCGCCATACAAGATCCGGTTATTATAATCGACTCTAGAATTCTTGACAAAATATCCTGTGTCGCCGCGTGTGTCGTAATAGCCTCGTTCACAGTAGACGGTGCTTGTTTCGCTTACAATGGTGGATTCGCCGTATAAGTAAGCGCCTCCTGATTCTGAATAAAAATCTAACTGCTCTGAATTTACGGTGTACTTCGGATTGACGATCTTGACATTCGACAAAAACTGGTACTTCTTGCTTTCCGCATAATAGCGTCCAATTCGGCTTGTCAAAGTGCTTGCCGTATCACGAACGGTTCCGCCTGTGCGATAATAGGCTTGCTGCTTCACCCGATCGAAATAAAGGGTGTCGGTGCGCAACGTGGTTTTCGGTTCGGTAAGTATCACATCGCCACTGGCGAAAGCAAAAGAGGTGTTTCCATTGTACTCTCCGTATTTGCTGCGCATGGTTACCGTGTCGCCTTGTGTAAGACGTACGTTTCCGTAGGCTTTTACAAAATTATCGTTGAGGTAAACATAGGCTTGATCGCACCACATTTCCACGCCTTCATGTACAATATATACTTGACCGGAGGGATCTTTCGTATAGATAATAGCGTTGGGAAATTCAGGCTTTTTTTCGAGATAGCCCGATTGTACCGAAACCTTCGTAGTACTTGTAGTATCTTGAACTTGTGCCACGGAAGTGAAGAGTCCGCAAAGGAACAAGGCTCCAAAAATGATATGCTTTACTGAATTCACCAAGGGTGTAAAGATAACGCTTGTTCTCGAGAAGCTATTGCTCGCTTACCGATGAATCGTCTGTGTTCTATCAGGTCCCACTGAAACAATTTTAATAGGCGTCTCTAGCTCTTTCTCTAAGAACGCGATGTAATCATTCAATGCTTTCGGAAATTGATCAACACTGGTCATTTTCGTCAAATCTTCCTTCCAGCCGGGCATTTCGGTGTACACCGGAGTGACATTTTCAGCTTCAATATTATACGGAAGATGTTCGATTTTCTTTCCTTTGTAATTGTAGGCAGTACATACTTTTAGCTTGTCAAAACCGCTCAATACATCTCCTTTCATCATCATTAGTTGGGTAACACCATTCACACGTACGGCGTATTTTAAAGCAACGAGGTCTAACCAGCCACAGCGTCTAGGTCTTCCTGTGGTGGCGCCAAATTCATTTCCTACTTTTCCCATGGTCGCACCATAGTCATCAAAAAGTTCGGTAGGGAAGGGGCCACTTCCCACGCGCGTGGTATAAGCTTTGAAAATTCCGAAGACCTCTTTGATCTTCCCGGGAGCAACGCCAAGACCGGTACACGCACCGGCTGCCGTAGTATTGGAGGAAGTGACAAAAGGATAAGTTCCAAAGTCAATGTCCAGTAAGGAACCTTGAGCACCTTCCGCTAAGATGGATTTTCCTTCTTTCTGCGCTTGGTAGAGGTATTCTTCGCTGTCAATAAACGTTAGTTGCTTCAGCGTTTCAATCGCATCAAAGAATGTAGCTTCTAATTCCGCAAGGTCATATTGAATATCCACATCGTAGAAGTCGATCATCGCTTCATGCTTGTTCGCTAGAGAGCGATACTTTTCGCGCCATCCATCCATTTCGATATCGCCAACTCGAATTCCGTTTCTACCAGTCTTATCCATATAAGTTGGGCCAATACCTTTCAGCGTACTTCCAATTTTTGCCTTTCCTTTAGAGGCTTCGGAAGCAGCATCCAATAAGCGGTGGGTAGGAAGAATAAGATGCGCTTTCCTTGAAATCAATAATTTCTGTTTGATATCAATATTGAAAGGCTCAAGATTATCGAGTTCTTTTTTGAAGATCACCGGATCGATTACCACGCCGTTCCCCACCAAATTAATCGCATCCGGATGGAAGATCCCACTGGGAATGGTATGCAACACGTGCTTTATGCCGTCGAATTCTAAGGTATGCCCGGCATTAGGGCCGCCTTGAAATCGTGCGATAATGTTATAATTTTTGGTAAGGACGTCAACGATTTTTCCCTTTCCTTCGTCGCCCCATTGAAGGCCTAACAGTAGGTCTACAGCCATAATTTAATTTGAATTGGAAGATTTTCGATTTCCGTAGAAATACAGCGAATGGTTGGTGATCTCAATATCGAAAACTTCTTCGATGGTTTTTTTGATACTTTGAATTCTAGGGTCGCAAAATTCGATGACCTCTCCGTTTTGAAGAATTACGTGATCGTGTTGTCGATCGAAATACGACTTTTCGTAATGCGCTTGATTTTGCCCGAACTGATGCTTGCGTACGAGTCCGCATTCCAACAGCAATTCGATGGTATTGTACAAGGTCGCCCGACTTACCCGATAGTTTTTGTTCTTCATATTGATGTACAAAGATTCAATATCGAAGTGATCTTCCTGATCGTAGATTTCTTGAAGAATTGCGAAACGTTCGGGGGTTTTCCGATGTCCTTTTTCTTCCAAGTATCCCGTAAAAACATTCTTTACGATCGCTTGGTTGTTTATGTCGGTCTTAGAACTCATATGTTTCGGCAAATTTAGCGAATTATGCGCGCGTAACTTTATCTATTCCGTTTATTTTTTTGATTCGATTCACCAGATCATTCAAAATCGACTTGTTTTTTACGACCACCGTAATCTTACCCGTAAAAACACCATCATCACTATCGAAGTGCACGCCGCGCATATCAATATGAAGATTATTGGAAACGACCTTAGTGACTTCGTTGACCAGACCCATGTGGTCGATACCGGTAATGATAAGCTGCGCTTTAAATTCTTCTTTGGTAGAATCAATCCACTTTGCCTTCATGATGCGATAGCTGTAATTGCTCTGTAGTTGCAAGGCGTTGGGGCAGTTTTGTTTATGAACTTTAATCCCGTCATTCACCGTAACAAAGCCAAAAACATCATCTCCTGGTATCGGATTACAGCAGTGTGACATCTTGTAGTCCAGTTTTTCTTCTTCTTTTCCGAAGACCAACTGATCAAATTTTTCTGTGAACTCCTGTTTATTGATCTCTTCAGGATCATTGGGTCTGCGAATACGATTTTTAAAGAAATTAACGAAAGCATTGCTACGTGAGGAAGCAAAATCTTTCAACTTACTGTTATCTATAATCCCGGCGCCCACGCGATAGAACAGATCTAAACTTGTTTTCAGTTTGAAATACACCACCAATTGATTCACGGTCTTTTCATCCAGGGTGATCTTCAGCGATTTTAATTTTCGGGCGAGGATCTCTTTTCCTTCTTCGGCGATCTGTTTTTGCTCTTCTTTGAGCGAAGATTTGATCTTTGAACGCGCTCGACCGGTGGTCACATAATCCAACCAGTTGGCGGAGGGTTTGGCTTTTTCAGAAGTAAGGACTTCTACTTGATCGCCACTTTTTAGTTCGTGGCTCAGCGGCACTAACTTTCCGTTTACCTTCGTGCCGCGGGTTCGTAAACCGATTTCAGTATGAACTTGAAAAGCGAAATCTAATGCGGTGGCATGCTTCGGAAGAGAATACAGATCTCCTTTGGGGGAGAATACGAAGATTTCCTTCGAATAAAGGTTCAGTTTGAATTCCTTCACAAAATCTACCGCACTGATCTCTGAGTTCTCCAGCGTATCCTGAAGTTTGTTCAGCCAATCTTCGAGTCCGCCATCATCGGAATCCTCATTTTTGTATTTGTAGTGCGCTGCATATCCTTTTTCGGCAATTTCATGCATGCGTTCACTTCTAATTTGTACTTCCACCCAACGTCCTTTGGGCCCCATCACGGTGATGTGTAGGGCTTCATATCCGGTGGATTTGGGAGAAGAGATCCAATCGCGTAAGCGCAATGGGTTCGGGCGGAAGTGATCGGTCACGATGGAGTAGATCTTCCATGCCAAAAACTTTTCATTCGCAGGATCGCTTTTGTAAATAATTCGAATGGCAAATTTATCATAGACTTCATCAAAACTTACGTTCTGCGCCATCATTTTTCTACGGATGGAAAAGATGGATTTCGGTCGTCCTTTTATTTGATAATTGAGTTTTTCTTGATCTAAGGTCTCTTGGATCACATTGGTAAATGCTTTTATGTACGCATCTTGTTCTTCCTTACTTTCCTTGATCTTGCTCAAAATATCATCGTATACCTCTGGTTCGGTGTATTTGAGTCCGAGATCCTCGAGTTCGGTTTTGATATTGTAGAGGCCAATGCGATGTGCCAAGGGCGCGTAGATGTACAAGGTTTCTGAAGCGATCTTTACTTGCTTATGCGACGGCATGGAATCCATGGTCTGCATGTTGTGTAGTCGGTCGGCAATTTTGATAATGATCACCCGAATATCTTCATTGAGGGTAAGCAACATCTTCCGGAAATTCTCGGCTTGCAGTGAAACATCACCATCGTACGGCATGTTCGAGATCTTGGTAAGTCCGTCTACAATGCGCGCTACCGTTTCCCCGAACATTTGCTCAATATCGGCCAAGGTATAGGCAGTATCTTCAACCACATCGTGAAGCAGGGCAGCGGCAATAGAAGTTGCATCCAGGCCAATTTCTGAAGCGACGATCTTTGCCACGGCCAGCGGATGAAAAATATAGGCTTCGCCCGACTTTCTGCGTTGGTCTTTATGTGCATCCACAGCCACATCGAACGCTGTTCTAATGAGTTTTTTATCCTCATCAGAAAGGGTTCTGTAACTTATCCGTAAGAGTTCTTTATACTCCTTGGCAAGTTGTTTTTTCTCTTCTTCTAAAGTGGCTTCCGTCATAGATTAAAAGTACAATTTCCCTTTTAATTGACCAATTTATTTTGTGAGCCCGAATTTGAATAGGCTTCAGATAAATGGGTGCTAATAACGCAATGGTAGTGGGTTTATTTTGCTTCGGAATTGGATTGTAAGTCGATGCGTTCACGCGTGAGATAGGTGCCGTCTTCCAGTTCACAAATGTAGGCCACCAACGCCTCTCTGAGTTCACAGTGGAGGTTCCAAGCCGAATTCACATCTTTCGCACTACAAAGCGCTCGCAACTGAATAGACTTTTCGTTGGTGTCAACTACTTGGAGTACCGGCGGACTCTCTTGATCCCAGTCTTCGGAAGCTTCTAGAAGTTCTTCGAACTTTTTGCGGACTCTCGGAACATCCACGCGATAATCAGCATGAATGATAATGGGTCTAATTTGATGGGAACTTGTCATCGACCAATTTTCGAAGATATTAGAAATGACCCATTTCAACGGAATAACGAGTCGGCGTAAATCCCACGTACGCACCACGAGGTACGTAAATCCTATTTCTTCCACATGGCCCCATTCGTCTTTAATGATCACCGTGTCGCCCACGCGTAACGGCCGGGTGATGGCAATTTGAAGTCCGGCAAAAATATTCCCTAAGGTATTCTGCGCAGCGATCCCTAAAATAACCGTAACCACTCCCGCGGAAGCCAGTAACGAGATGCCTACTTTCTCCAACGCTCTAAACTGTGAAATGATAATGTAGCCGCCAATCACCACAATAGCAAAGGTTACCACCCTTCTTGCCACTGAAATATAGGTGAGCATTTTTCGGGCTTCTTCATTTTCTTCTTCGGAAACATCACCAATTTTATTTTCTGCAATATAGGTCATCAGATAATCTACAAAGCTGGTGACAAACCACGTTACCGAAGCGATCATTAAAACGATCAAACTGGTGTAAACCACACTGGCCAGACCTCCTGAAAGAGATATTAATTGGTCTAGCGTTACGTAAAAAAATAAGGTTCCAAAGAGCAAACCTGCAGGACGCGCCAGTTTGTTAGCAATATGATTGATCCATATTTTTTTGGAGCGATGAAAAATCTTTCTGAAAATGTACGTCAGCAGCCTTCCGAAGAAATAAGCGAGAAGCAGTAATACAAGCGTTCCTGCCACTTTCCAAACCGGAATTCCTAAAAAGGTAATTCGCGCCCATTCGGGCATCATTAGATCTAATTTTCGAGGTCCGTACTCTTGATATAAAGGCTCAATATTGTCAACGGTGTTTGCAGAGATCAACCACAAGGCACCGTATTCTTTATAGCGTATACGTTGCACACGAAACACAATATCACGGTCTCCTAAAGCTACTTCGCCAAAGACGACACTTCTTCTGGGTTTTCCGGCAATCGCTTGGTTGGTGGTGGTGCTTATGTCTACTTGTCCATCCGGTCGGTCTGAAAGCGCATCCCAGTTGATATTGGCGCGCTGGTTGATCACAAAATATAACTTCTTCGCTAAGGTAATGGCGTCTTCTTCCGTCAGGGTTTTTGGCATCAAGTTGAAGTTCATCGCGTGGATCGCATCTTGAAAATTATTATTGCGAGCGCTCAACACGAAATGCTCTAAGGCCGCTTGTGGCGTGCGAAGATTGAATCGCGTTGGCGGCAATCCTATTTGATCGTTTAATCTGTTGACCACGTAATACGCCTCGTTGTAGTCGCTTAAAGGGTTGGGGTAAAATTCATCTCGCTGGTTGACTACACTGTCTTTAGAAGGTAATCCCATCTCTTTTGAGATAGAATCGGTCACTTGCGCATGTACCTCTATAAAAGCAAAGAATACGAGAATACCAAGTAGAAGTGAAGGCAGATGTTTCATGCTACTAAAATACGTATTTCAAATAGGATGGCTAGCGATCAACGCTTCAAATGCTGGACGCGTTGCAACAGTGTAGGATGCGAATAGTGTACGTACACAAAGGCCGGATGGGGTGTTAAGTTGCTTAAACTATTCTTTGAAAGCTTCTTAAGTGCATTGATCAAAGGTGCTGCGGCATAAGTTCCGGCTGCATACCGATCGGCTTGGTATTCAAATTTTCTGGAGATCATGTTCATGAAAAGTCCGGTGATTTCCGAAATAGGCGTAAATAAAATGGTAAATGCGATCAACCCAATATGGAATGAAGGTTCTGAAACCTGTAGCGCTTCGGAAAGAATTGGGTTTCCAATGAGTAACGAAAGCAACCAAAGAGTGAACCCCGTACTGAGAATGCCCGCAAAAAGATTGGTAATGATATGTCTTTTCTTGTAATGGCCTACCTCATGGGCCAATACGGCCACAATTTCAGTTTCGTCAAGATCGTTGATCAAGGTATCATAGAGGGTAATTCTTTTTTCGTTTCCGAAGCCGGAAAAATAAGCATTCGCCTTGGTACTTCGTTTCGAACCATCGATCACAAAAATATTCTTCAGTTCAAAGCCTACCTGCTGTGCATAGGTTTCAATTTGATTTCGAAGAGAACCTTCCTCTAATGGAGTTTGTTTGTTAAAGAGTGGGACTATAAGTCGGGCGTAAAACAAATTCATCAAAATACTGATCAACGTAATAAGTCCCCACGCATACCACCAAAAGGAAGTGCCTACCCACTCGTAGAACACAATCAACGCTGCCAAGACTCCGCCTCCTAGAATTCCCAATAGTAGCCATCCCTTCAGCTTATCTAAAAAGAAGACTTTTGGCGTGGTTTTATTGAAACCATATTTTTCTTCGATGACAAAGGTTCTGTAATACGAAAATGGGGTAAATAGCAGATCAGATGCGAACATAATAATTCCGAAGAATAACAAACCCACACCCACAGGGTCCGTAAAAACACCGCGAGCCATAGTGTCTACCCAAGCAAAACCATCCAAAAAGAAAAACGCCAAGGTAACAAGTAAGGAAAGGGACGATTGTAGGAGTCCGAATCGAAATGATTCCTTTTTATACCGTTGCGACTTCTGATATTCCTCTGGGTCGAAAACGCCTTCTAATTCTTCCGGAACCGGATCACTAAAATGTTTGGCATTCAAGATGCCTAGAGTGGTATCCCAAATAAAGTTTAGAATAATAATTCCGATTAAAATATAAAAAAGAGCTTCGGGACTCATTCGAAATTGCGTTGTCGTTTCGCTTCAAAGATAAGAATTCCCGCGGCTACTGAAACATTCATAGAATCGATGAAGCCCTGCATCGGGATCATAATATTTTGAGTGCTCGCAACACGCCATGGTTCGGTTAAACCAGAAGCTTCCGTTCCTACAACTATTGCTGTTGCTTTGTGATAATTTTGCATATGGTAGGGGACGGCGTTTTGTAGGGTGGCAGCATAGATGGCGATATCTTGTTGCTGCAGCCACGCAATGATTTCTGAGGTGCTTCCCAGAGCAATCGATTGTGTGAATACGCACCCCACGCTACTGCGAATGATATTTGGATTGTACAGGTCGGTTTTAGGATTTGCAATGATCACAACATCAACATTTGCGGCATCAGCAGTACGAAGTAAGGCACCAATATTCCCGGGTTTTTCTGGCGCTTCCGCTACTAATATTAAGGGGTTTTTATGCTCCAGAGAGAGTTGCGACAGGGCATGGTCTTTTTGATGCGCCAAGGCTAACACGCCTTCTGTAGAACCCCGATAGGCCAGTTTCTCATAAACTTCTGTACTAAGATGTATTTGTTCTATTTCAGATAGTTGTGGTTGTAGGTTTTGAAGCCAAGCTTCGGAAGTGATCTCCGGTTGTATCAAGAGGGTATGGAGCCGATACCCTCCTTCCAGTGCCAGCGCAATTTCTCGTTGCCCTTCAATTGGAAACAATTGCTGTTTGCGTCGCTCTTTCGATTTTTCCTGAAGCAATTGGTATTGCTTGATCAACGGATTTTGTAGGCTGCTAAGAAATTTTGGCATATCGCAAAGATACTTTGAAAATTATAATCTTTACTTTTGAAAAAAATGATACAATGAAACAGAAATTACTTTTTATACTCTTTGTTTTTGGAATGTCTCTACAACTGTCTGCTCAGGTGGTGGCAGGGATTCCTGATGACCTCATTGAGTGTGATGTGAACAATCCCGGCGACCAGATTGAAGTCTTTGATCTTACCGAAACCGAAAAACAGATCATCAATGGGCAATCGAATGTAGTGGTGAGTTATCATCCCACCTCCGGAGATGCGCTGGGCAACAACAATGCGTTTCCTAACCCTGAAAACTTCACGAATACGGCTAATCCGCAGTTGATTTTCGCCCGACTCCAAAGTACAAACGGACAAGGATGGGAAGTGGTTTCTTTTCAGATCATTGTGCCCTTGATTCCTGAAGTGGTAAATCCACCGGTAGATGTGGAGATCGTTGAAGGCGATGGCAACGGTCGTGCGATCTTTGATCTTACGGTCAATGAAGATGCCGTATTGGGAGACCAAGATCCTTTTTTGTTTCAATTTAGTTATTATCGGTCTCAAGAGGATGCTGAAATGTATGATAATGCTATTGTAGAGCCAGAAACTTATCAAAATGAAAGTAATCCGCAACTTATTTATGGGCGTATGGATCCTGAGCAAATAGGGTGTGATTATGAACTGTTCTCTTTTGAGATCAGTACCGATGGAACCTTTGGGGTAGCAGAAGTCGCTACGGTTCGTCCGTGGCTTGAAACGACTATCGTTCACGATAAGTTGACCTTTCAATTGGAAGAAGGTCATCGTTCCGCTTCGGTAACTATTCTCAACATGCAAGGCAAAACACTTCGTGTAAGTCGGTTAGAAGGAAACCGACCAACGCTTTCGGTGAGCGAATTAGCTTCCGGTATGTATTTCGTGCAAATCCAAAGCCATGGTATTTCAGAAACACAACGATTTATAAAACAATAAACTACGTTATGAAAAAATATGCCTCTTATTTCCTAGTAAGCCTAGCGATTCTCTCGTTCAATGCATGTAAGCAAGATAAGGAGAAGAACGCAGAGGATGCTGACATTGAAACCAATATTTCTTCCGAAGAAAAAGACGCAGAAGTAAATATCCCTTCAGAAATAAACAGCGTATTGGCGGCCCATGGCGGTGCACAAACATGGAATCAAATGAAGAATTTGTGTTTTGAGTTTAAAGGACGCTCCGGAACCGAGATCCATACTGTCTCTTTGCCCGACCGAAAAACGAAGATCGAACATAAAGATTGGTCCATGGGGTACGATGGCAGCACGGTTTGGCTTTTAGAGAATGAAGAAGATGCATACCAAGGCAATGCGCATTTTTATTACAACCTGATGTTCTATTTTTATGCCATGCCCTATGTGTTGGCCGACCCCGGAATAGCATATGAAATCTTGCCTCAGGAAACTTTAGATGGAACCACTTATGATGTTGTTAAAATATCTTACGATTCCGGTACGGGAGTTTCTCCGGAAGACGAATACAAACTCTATACAAACCCGGAAGATCATACCATGCAATGGTTAGGGTATACGGTAACTTATCGTTCGGGTGAAAAGAGTTCCGACTGGCATTTTATAAAGTACGACCGTTGGAAAGAGGTAAACGGACTCCTACTTCCGGAGAAATTAACGTGGTATGAGGTTGAGAACAATCAACCTACAAGCGAACGAAATGACCTTGTCTTTAAGAATATAGCGGTCACCGCCACGCCTTTGGAAGCTTCTGTTTTTGCTAAACCAGAAGGCGCTGAATCTGTATCGCGATAAGTCCGTTATTTTTTTCTGAAGATGGCACTCAAGGCGTCCGCCGTGTGAAACTGCCAGCATTTCCAGTCGTGACCGCCGTCAGAGATTCTCAATTCATTTGGGATGCTGTCCTGAAGCATTTGCTGTTGTAGCTGTGTTACTACAGGAACAATATTGAACACATCATCATCGCCCACTGATAAGAAATAGAAAGGAGGCTTTTTTGAATTCTGAAGTGCGCTCCAGCGACGGGTATATGAATAATCGCTCCAGATAGAATCGCTAAAAACACTGTCTTTGGCAAAAGCGTTCACTTTTCGAGAAGAACTGATGGGTGGAGGCAACGGTTCGTAAGCAGCCGGACTCAATAAAATTACCTGTTGAAAGGTTTCGGGTTGTTGCAGTGAAAAACGTAGCGCCCCGTATCCTCCAGCAGAATTTCCGGCGATGATACGTTGATTGGTGTCGATGCGAAATTCTTTTTCAAGGAAGGGCATGAATTCTGAAAGATAAAAATCTTCCATCTGTATATCGTCTCTATTAACATACCAAGAGTTTCCGGCGTTGATGGTGGTTGCGATCAGTGGGGGAATGACTTCATTCTGGATCAAGGAGTCTAACAAGCGCGCAACATCACCTTCTTCCTCTTGAAACCAATCTTGGTGATCCCCTCCATGACCGTGCAGTAAATAGATTATGGGGTAATTCGCCTTGGACGTTGCATAGCTGGGAGGTAGGTATACCTGAAATTGAACAGCATTTGGCAAGAGATTGGTTTCTAAACTGTCTTGAATTATGGAACCGTTTTCGGTTAATGGAGATGACGATTTTTTTTGTTGACAACTCAAAATCAGGAACAGGCAACTTGCTATGTACAGATAGTTAAGCTTCATGAATACTGCGTTTAGGAAGGTTTTCTAAAAAAATGTAGCGTTCATTTTCATAATCCAATTGACAAAAATAATGAGCCAGCCCATTGGTGACCATCAAATAGTTGGCCTGTGTCACAAGGTTGTATCGAGCAATCTGGTCGAAGGTATCTTGCGAGATAGGGATGTGCGGGGCTTTACACTCCACGATCAGGTAAATGCTTCCATCTTTGTTGAAGACAACGACATCATATCGTTTCGTGGTTTGGTGCACCGTTAATTGCTTTTCGACATTGATGTGTGATAAAGGAATTTCCTGCTCTTTCAGAAGAAATTGTACTACATGCTGCCGTACCCATTCTTCAGGGGTTAGCACCATGAAATTTTTCCGTACCACATCAAAGATCAACGTTTTGTTTTCTTTATTTTTGATGCGGAAGGAGTAGTTCGGAAATGAAAGCGATTGCATAGACCGGATTATGAATATCAAATCTACTAAATAAAACCATGTGGCGTTAGACGAGGTCAAGCAGATCATCAACAACATTCAAAGCGGAACCATCGCACCGATCTATTTCTTAATGGGGGAAGAACCCTATTATATTGATGGTATTTCGTCTTTTATTGAAGGAAACGTATTAAACGAAACCGAACGCGAATTCAATCAAATGGTACTCTACGGAAGGGATGTAAGTATCGACGACATTGTGAGTCAGTCGAAACGCTACCCGATGATGGCAGAGCGACAAGTGGTGATCGTCAAAGAAGCGCAGGACCTATCTCGAACGATAGAAAACTTGGCTCCTTATGCGGAAGCGCCGCAAACTTCTACTGTTCTTGTAATGTGTTATAAATACAAGAAACTGGATGCTCGGAAGAAATTATCTAAGAATATTAAAAAATACGGCGGTGTATTGTTCGAAAGTAAAAAACTTTACGACGATAAGGTTCCCGATTGGATTCGGAGGGTTTTGGCCGGTAGAGGCTATACCGTAACACCTAAAGCCTCACAAATGCTGGTTGAATTCTTAGGAAATGACTTGGGGAAGATCAATAATGAACTAGAAAAATTACAGCTCATTATGAAGCCTGGCGCACAAATAACGCCAGAACTTATCCAAGAAAATATTGGGATTAGTAAAGACTTTAATAATTTTGAATTACAGAATGCGATCGGGGAACGCGATATGAAAAAGGCCTTTGCCATCGTGCAATATTTCGGGCAAAACCCCAAGAACCATCCCATGGTGATGACCGTAGCGTTGCTGTATAGTTTCTTCAGTAAACTGCTAAACTATCACGCTTTATCAGACAAATCTAATGCAGCAAAAGCACTGGGTGTGAGTCCGTATTTCGTCAAGGACTACCAAATTGCGGCTCGCAACTTTTCAATGAAAAAAGCAAGTCGGGCTATTGAAGCCATTCGCCAAGCCGATCTCAAAAGCAAAGGAGTAGGAGCTGCGAATGTTTCCCAAGGTGATCTGTTGAAAGAATTGCTGGTTAGAATATTTCAGTAACCCAGGTCTATTCTTTCCGCAGAAAAAATAAAAACTTCGATCTAAATGAAGTCCTTTACAGACTATCTTCTGTCTACAGAGTATCTGCCGGCACCCGTTAAAGCGATCACTAAAAACGCAAAGAAATACACCAATGCCAATTCTTTTCTTCCGAAAGGATCGCTTCCATGTACCACAAAGGCAGCCACTGCCATCGTGATAATCGTAGGGATGGCCGCCAAACGTGTTTTAAACCCTAGAATGATCAGCATGGGGCAGATGGCTTCCCCGATCACCGTGAGAATTAAGGAAACCGTACTTCCTAGTCCGATAGGATCTCCAAATTCCAAGTTTCCTTGAATTAATTTCAAAAGCTTTGGAATTCCGTGCGTTAGCATCATTCCTGAAAAAGCAACACGTAATATAAATAACCCGATGTGATAGGTGGCAGTCATGTAGATGAATTTGTTGGTTTGAAGTTTTAAATGTAAGTAAAGAATTACAAGAATCAAATTGCCGTAACTTTTTATTTACATCACGTGATTTTTTACTTCGTTTTGAATGCTGAAAGAAACAGTTTATTCACGCTACCTTAACATTTCACTAAACTGCCCAAGAGGTGCACGGTGTAATTTAGTCACCATTGAAAAACTAATACCTAATACATGAAAAAAATTACGTTGGCGGCACTGTTACTCGCATCCGCCTTTACCTATGCACAAGTAGAAACTGTAGCTTCAACGAGCTTTGAAGAAGCTGTTGCTGACGCTCAATATGTAGATACGGGCGATCCAAGTGTTGCCCACGATTTGATCAACAATGCCGGAGAATCTGTGGTAGATTTTACTGCCACGGCTACCGAAATGGGCTTTGATGCTTCGTATGCTCCGTATGTCACTCCGGATGTCGGACTTACCGATGGGGACTTTGTGGGAGCTTCCAATTTTACAGGAGATGTGGGAGCCTATACCGATGGCGTGCAGGGCTACCAATTACAAGATACCGATGGGGTGATGATCGTCGAATTTGATGTTGTAGACCTATCTGCCTATACCAACAATGAAGTTTCTCTCGATTACTTTATCAATGAAACCGGTTGGGAATGGGGTGCTGCGAGCCCAGGTGAAAGCGCTTCAGACATTATTCATATTTATGTGCGCGACCTTACGAATGCTACCACCATCGATATTCTTAATACCGAAGGGAACGATATTGACGATCTGATGATCGAAGATGTATGGACCACCGGAAATGTGGCACTTCCCAACAATATTATGGCGCAATTAGTAGTAGAATTACAAAGTAACTCAGGTGCCGAAACACTTTATTTAGATCAAGTGATCTTTGAAGGAGAACCTGCCGTTGCTGCCAATTTGGTAGAAGGCGACTTGGCTTTTATCGCCTTTAATGCTGATGGTGACGACGACCTTGCGTTGGTAACCTTTGTGGATATCGATCCGAATACCGAAATTTATTTTACAGATACGGAATGGAATGGAACCGACTTCGACTCGGGTGAGGGAGACTGGATCTGGAATAGTGGCGGAACCACCATACCTGCCGGAACCGTGATCGTGTTCAATACCATAGACGCTGGGATCACTTCAAACGTAGGAAGTATCACCTTTGATGACGCCGGAGGGATATCAGCTACCGATGAAGCCATCTTTGCCTATACCGCCACAGCAGTACGCATGCCTGATACTTTTATTACCGCTATTGCCAATGACCCTGCTGCCTACGGAACCTTGACCGGTACCAACCTTTCTGAAGGGGTAGAAGCCCTAACGCTTCCTGCCTCTAGCGATATCGCCGAATATGCCGGAACTCGTATCGCTCCTGATTATGCGACCTTTAAAACAGAAGTGAAGGACTTGGCCAATTACAATGTGCAAGGCGATGTAACCGATGCTCACAATGACGGAATCGATCCAGACCTACCTTTCGACGAAACCATGTTTATTTTAGGAACGACTCCTTCTGTACAATTTGATGAAGACTATATTTCCGTAAGCGAAGATGGAGGTTCTGTCACCATAACCGTAACTGTTTCTGACATGCCTCCGGTAGCCGGTAGCGTAGACGTTACGCTGTTGATGGGAGGAACTGCCGCAGAGGGAACAGATTTTACGTTTGCTGCGACAGAAACTTTGAACTTTCCAACAGGATCTTCCGCAGATCAAACGCTAAGTATTCCTATTATTGATAATAGTGATGATGGGAGCGACTTGTTTTTTGTTCTTCAATTAGAAAACGAACAAAATGTGAACCTAGGCGGACAAGATATTTTCTCGGTATATATTTTAGATGACGATACGGTAGTTCCTGCGGGAGATGATAGTGAATTGGACGTCACGTACCGAAATAGTTATACGGTTGACGCAGCGGGTACTGCTGAAATTACTGCTTACGATCCTGCGACACAACGCTTATTTGTTACCAATGGGGATAAGATTGAAGTGCTTGATTTTAGCGATCCCGATAATATCGTGGCACTCGCAACGGTGAATGTTAGTGATTTTGGTGGTGATGGGGTGCAAAGTATTGCAGTGAGTAACGGCCTCGTGGCTGCTGCAATTTCCGTAGATCCTAAAACCGATAATGGTTTTGTCGTATTAACCGATGCCGACGGAAACAGTCCGGTTGCCCTAGAAGTAGGTCCGTTGCCTGATATGCTTACATTTTCACCTGATGGCGCGCTGTTGGTGGTTGCAAATGAAGGAGAACCTAATGACGATTATACCGTAGATCCGGAAGGTTCTATCTCTGTTATCGATGTGTCCGGTGGTCTGGGCGGAACTTCGCAAGCGAATGTCACCACACTTTCTTTTAATGCGTTCGACGGACAACAAGCGGCACTCGAAGCGGCCGGTGTTCGTATCTACGGACCGGGAGCTTCCGTATCTCAAGATTTAGAACCCGAATTTGTTACGATTTCAACCGACTCACAAACGGCATACGTTACCTTGCAAGAGAACAATGCCTACGCAATTGTGGATCTTACAACGCCTGAAGTGACCGATATTGTTCCTTTTGGATTGAAAGACCACAGCTTGGTACGTAATACCTTGGACACTTCAGATGAAACTGATTTTATCTTTGACGCTTCTTGGCCTATCTTCGGAATGTATATGCCGGATGCCGTTTCTTATTATGAAGTGGCAGGAACAGGGTATATCGTAACAGCAAATGAAGGCGATGCACGTGACTACGATACGTTCGCCGAAGAACGTAAATTAGACGATGCCGATTACAATCCGGATCCGGCTGTGTTTTCCAACATTGATATTTTAGAACTGGAAACGAACCTAGGCGATCATAATTTTAGTGCTGCTTCAGGAGATACCAATGGCGATGGATTATACGAAGAACTACATGCCTTTGGAGGACGTTCCTTCAGTATTTTTGAGGCCGCTACCGGAACCCTTGTTTGGGATAGTGGGAACGATTTTGAAGTAATCACCGCAAACGATCCTGTGTATGGCGGAATCTTCAATGCCAGCAACGAAAATAACGAATTTAAGAACCGAAGCGATAACAAAGGTCCGGAACCGGAAGGTGTAACCGTACAAGAGATCAACGGAGAAGCGTATGCGTTTGTATTGTTAGAGCGTATCGGTGGAGTGATGATCTATAACATTTCAGACCCAAGCAATCCGGTGTTTTTGGAATACGAAAACAGCCGTGATGCCACTCCGGGTGGTACCGAAAGTGGAGATCTTGGACCTGAAGGCGTGGTGTATATCGCTCCACAAGATAGTCCGGTGAACCTTGGAATGCTGGTAATCTCGAACGAAGTGAGCGGAACCTTGTCAATCTATGACCTTAATAACGATGTATTTTCTGTACAAGACTTTGAATTGGCCACAGAAGGATTCAAAATGTACCCGAACCCGTCACAGGATCGTGTCTTTTTCAGTCAGCCTGGTGACTATTCGGTCTTCGATCTACTAGGACGAAAAGTGTTGCAAGTAATCGACGCTTCTTCTCTAAACGTGAATGGCTTGACCACAGGAACCTACGTGGTGGTCGATGCTGCAGGAACGACACAAAAACTATTGGTAGAATAAACCCGTGTTTTCTTTTACTGAAAAACCGCTCCACATTGGGGCGGTTTTTTTTATTTACGCTATTTTTGAAACGCAATTCATCGCTATGTCCACACCCAAGGCTTGGCTGGCAGCAGCCCGATTACGAACGCTTCCACTTTCTGTTTCTGGTATTCTAGTAGGGTGCAGCTTAGCGGCACCTCAAAGCTTTTATCGATCAACAATTTTTTGGTTGGCCATTCTCACCACCGTAGGATTTCAAGTACTTTCCAATTTTGCCAACGACTACGGAGACGGCATCAAAGGAGCCGATGCGCAAAGGGAAGGGGAACAACGTATGGTGGCTGCCGGAATTATTTCCGCAGCACAAATGAAACGCGGCATGATCCTGATAGGCATTAGCACCTTATTGATTGCTTTGTTACTTATCTATGTAGCTTTTGGAGACCAGTGGGGTTATGCCTTGTTGTTCTTCGGTTTGGGCATTGCTTCCATTGTCGCGGCCGTAACGTACACGGTAGGGCGCAGTGCCTATGGATACAAAGCGTTGGGCGATGTGTTTGTATTTTTATTCTTCGGAATGCTAAGCGTCTTAGGAAGTTATTTTCTATTTACCAAAGAATTTTCATTATTGATGTTACTTCCGGCGGGTACTATCGGTTTTATGAGTATGGCGGTTTTAAATCTGAATAACATGCGCGATCGAGTAGCCGATGCCGTTGTCGGAAAAATAACCGTCGCTGTGAAGCTAGGAGCTTCCGGCGCAAAAAAGTATCATACAATGCTTATTCTGACGGCGCTGATCGCCTATATTCTTTTTATTACGATCAGCGGATTTCAATTTTTGCAGATCCTTCCGCTGTTAGCTTTTGTTCCCTTATTTCTGAACATTCAAACCGTATGGAAGAATGAAGCTCCTGCCTTATTAGACCCCGAACTGAAAAAAGTAGCCCTAAGTACTTTTGCTTTTTCAATAGGAGTGATGCTCGTGGCTATTTTGATGGGGTAGGTGATAAACTTCAGAATTTTTAAAATTGCTTAACATCCTTTACGCAGAAGGAATGCTATCTTTAGAAGAAATAAAATATTATGAAAATTACATTTTACGGGCAAAATAGTTTGGCTATTTCCGTGGGCGGAAAGCATTTGATCGTGGACCCTTTTATCACAGGAAACGACCTATCCAATGACAAAGTTGATATCAACGACCTCAAAGCCGATTATATCTTACTTACCCACGCACATCAAGATCACATTTTAGATGCCGAGGCGATTGCCAAGAATACCGGTGCCACCATTGTGAGCAACTTCGAGATCGCCAATCACTATGAAGAAAAAGGATTTGACGTTCATCCTATGAATCACGGCGGTTGGTGGGAGTTTGATTTCGGAAAAGTAAAATACGTCAATGCGATTCACACAAGCTCTTTTCCCGATGGAAGCTATGGTGGCCAACCCGGCGGATTTGTTATTGAAGGGGAACACAAGAATATCTATATTGCTGGCGACACCGCGCTGACTATGGATATGAAATTGATCCCGATGCATACAAAACTCGACTTAGCCATCCTTCCCATTGGTGATAATTTCACCATGGGCGTTGACGATGCCATCATCGCGTGCGATTTTATTGAATGCGACAAAGTGTTAGGGGTACATTACGATACCTTTGGTTATATTGAAATTGATCATGATCAGGCAAAGCGTGCCTTTTTTGAGGCTGGAAAAGACTTGATGTTATTAGACATTGGCGAAAGCATTGAATTGTAAATGAAAGCATCATTTTTTAAACATACCTTACAATTTAAACGTCCCGGCGGTACTTCCCGGGGCGTTTTGCATACAAAAGATACTTGGCTGCTACGATTGGAGAACGGCACTCGATGGGGCGTAGGAGAGTGTGGGATGTTTCGAGGTTTAAGCGCTGATGATCGGCCAGATTTTGAAAGTAAATTGCAATGGGTTTGTGATCATATCAATGCGGGTGAAGCCCAACTGCTTCAAGAGTTAGCAGAATTTCCCGCAATACAAATTGGTGTGGAGACTGCCTTTCGTTCGTTGGCGTCTGAAGATCCATTTGCTATTTTTCCTTCGGAATTTACAAACGGAGACACTGGAATTGAGATCAACGGACTTATCTGGATGGGGGCGCAAGATTGGATGCATGAGCAGATCGAAGCGAAACTAAAGGAAGGGTTTCACTGTATCAAAATGAAGATCGGGGCGATTGATTTTGCTTCGGAATTAGCATTGCTTCGGTCGATTCGAGATCGTTTTACTTCCGAAGAAATAGAACTTCGTGTCGATGCTAATGGAGCATTTTCTCCTTCCGAAGCCATTGAAAAATTAGAACAACTGGCGGCGTACGACCTTCATTCTATTGAACAGCCCATCGCTGCCGGACAATGGCAGGAAATGGCCGCATTGTGTGAGAAAACACCACTCCCAATTGCCCTTGACGAAGAGCTGATCGGCGTATTTTCCGAAGAAAAAAAAGAAGCACTGCTACATACCATTCAACCGCAATATATCATCTTAAAGCCTACGCTTGTAGGAGGTTTGGCCAATTGCGATCAATGGATTGACCGCGCGGAACGCATGGGGGCAGGTTGGTGGATCACTTCGGCCCTGGAAAGCAATGTAGGATTAAACGCAATTTCGCAGTATACCTTCACAAAAAATAGTAAATTGCCGCAAGGTCTGGGAACAGGCAGTTTGTTTACGAATAATATTGAGGCTCCCCTGATGGTTCAAAACGGACAGTTACACTACTACCCGCAAGTCGATTGGGATACTCATTTTTTACGGGCTGGCGGTTCTTCTTAAATTCAATTGTAGTACATGTATATTATTCAAGCCTATCATTATTTACACGACTGGTGGCGTTACGCCGTAGGAGCCGTGGTCATCTTTTTTGTATCTCAACTCGCGGCCTTACCTCTGGTGCTGGCAGCCATGTTCAAGCTTATGGCCGAAGGAGGTGATATTTCGATGCTGGAAGACCCCAACCAGATCATGACCATTCTCGACTCTAATTTGACGTTATTCTTGATGTTGCTAAGTTTTGCCGTGGGATTGCTGGCCTTATGGCTTTGGGTGAAATACCTGCATAAACAACCTTTGAAAACGCTAACAACTTCCCGCAAAAAAGTAGATTGGGGCAGGATTATGTTCGGTTTTTCCTTGATTGCTGTGGTAACTATCGTCATGACGGTCTTAGATTATTACGCCAATCCGCAGGACTACGAAGTACAATTTCAACTCGTGCCCTTCCTTATTTTAGCCATCATCGCGATTTTGATGATTCCCTTACAAACCAGTTTTGAAGAATACTTATTTCGTGGCTATTTGATGCAGGGTCTCGGTGTCATTGCCCAGAATCGATGGGTGCCGTTGGTAGTTACTTCGGTAGTGTTTGGCGGTCTTCATTTCTTTAACCCCGAAGTAGGAAAATTAGGGCCGATCATCATGTTGTATTATATCGGAACCGGATTCTTCTTAGGTATTATAACTCTGATGGACGAAGGGATGGAACTCGCTTTAGGGTTTCACGCCGGAAATAATCTAATTGCCGCCTTGCTGGTTACAGCCGATTGGACGGTGTTTCAAACCAATTCTATTTTAAAAGACGTCTCTGAACCTTCTGCCGGATTTGATGTCTTGGCGCCTGTGTTAATTGTGTATCCCATCTTTATTGCCCTCATGGCATGGCGTTATAAATGGACGGGTTGGAATGAAAAGCTCTTCGGAAAAATTTACCCGCCACCGGAACCTTCAGAGCCGGTTTCTCCTTCTCAAAGCTAAGCACGATGTCACAACCAACCTCACCCTTACTGCATCCGTCGTTTACGCTGAATAGCCTTTCTTTTGAAACGATCGAAGAACTGTTGGCCTTTGCAGCCGATTTGGTTTCAGATGGTCATGAATACGAAGCCAGCGTTGGTAGTTTTTTACAACAGTGGTTTGATGGTAAAGATGATATTGCCTTACAAACGTCAGGCTCTACCGGAAAGCCTAAGAGCATCCGTATGAAAAAACGGGCGCTGATCAACAGTGCTATTGCCACCGGAACGTTCTTTAAAATTCAAGAAGGGAAAAGCGCGTTGTTGTGTCTTTCTGCAGACTATATTGCCGGCAAGATGATGGTTGTCCGCGCCCTGACCTTAGGCTGGGACCTTCATGTGGTCGCCCCCACCAAAGATGCCCTAGTCGAGTACGATAATCCCTATGACTTTGTTGCGATGGTACCACTGCAAGTACAGCATTCTTTAGAAGCGATGAACAAGGTGAAGAAAGTCATCATAGGTGGCGCGCCTATCTCCGCTTCGTTAGAGGAAGCCTTGCAAGATGTAGATTGTGAAGTGTTTGCGACCTATGGTATGACAGAAACCGTGAGTCACATTGCTATTCGTCGCGTCAATGGTCTGGCACGATCTTCTATCTATTCAGCCGTTCCGGGGGTCACTTTTTCAATCGATGAACGTGATTGCCTTGTCATTCAGGCTCCGGGAATAGCGGAAAATAAAGTAATTACCAATGATATGGTGTCTTTGTTATCGTCCACGTCGTTTGAATTTTTAGGACGAGTGGATCACGTGATCAATTCAGGTGGAATCAAGGTACATCCTGAACAAGTGGAGAACGCCTTATCTCAAGTGATTGAAGAGCCTTTTATAATTACTTCGGAAAAAGATGTGTCCCTAGGGGAGAAGGTGATCCTTGTGATAGAAACAAACAACGCAACTTTGTCTAATTATGCGGAAGCCATTGCCCAATTGCCTTCGTATGAGCGTCCGAAACGGGTCTATAGTTTGTCGCGTTTTCCTAGAACCGAGACCGGAAAGATCAAACGCAAAGAGATTACTGCTATTCTAAAAGGCTATTCTTAATCTTCCCTCATTGATATAGGTCGTTACCTCATTCATGGTTTTGAGAGGTGTTTTCGAAAACTACTTTTAAGGAAACTTAAAAACCACGTATATGAAAACACTAACTACTTTTATCATTTGTATGATCGCGATCGGGACGGCATTATCGCAAAAAGTTCCGGTCATTCAAGTAGGTGAGACCAATCTTGGTGTCGCCAAACTCACTGTCCATTCCGAAGTCATCGGAAATCGTATGACCACTACCTACGATATGTATTTCTATAATCCAACATCTGAAGTTTTGGAAGGAGAATTGATCTTTCCATTAGGTGAAAATCAAGCCGTAAATCGGTTTGCCTTAGATGTATTTGGAACCTTGCGAGAAGCAGTGGTCGTTAAAAAAGAGCAAGGGCGTGTTGCTTTTGAGGCGGTAGTACGTCGCGGCGTAGACCCCGCTCTGTTAGAGAAAGGCACAGGCAACAATTACAAAGCACGAATTTACCCAATTCCTGCCAAGGGGTACAAGCGCGTTGTGTTAGGTTATGAAGAAGTGCTTCCTTATTCGGAAGGATACCACGTATCCCTACCGTTAGATTTTGATCGATCCTTAGAATCTTTTTCTTTCCAACTAAAACACTATAAAACAGATGCACCACGTATCCTGTCGGGAAATGCTTATGTGTCTCGTTGGAAGAAGACATCGAACGGCTATCAAGCTGACTACCGCGCCAGCAACATCACCTTAAAAGAATCATTGGAGCTGGTGTTTGAGGGGCTAACCCCATTACAAACCTTTCAGACAGGAGATTATTTTTATGCACATCAAACATTAGAAACACCACTGATTCCTAGAAAAACCAATGATCAGATAACGCTACTGTGGGATGCTTCCCTATCCATGCGCACTCGAGATTTAAAAAAGGAACTTGCCATACTCGAAGCCTATATTGCAAAAAAGCAGTCGTTGAAAGTTTCAGTGATCATTTTTAGCAATGAGGTTCGGAAACAACACGATCTTACGATTTCCGATGGAAATGCCGAGCCCCTCATTTCAGTGTTGAAGGCAGTTCCTTACGATGGAGGCACTTCCTTTGGCTTTTTAGATAAAATGGAACTGAAAGGAGATACGTTTCTTTTTAGCGACGGACTCGAAACCTTGAGTGCATTTCCGAAGCAAATGCTCGCTCCGTTATTCGTTATTAATAGTAAACGAGAGGCGAATCATACAGCCATGCGCAGTTTGGCAGCATCTTTTGGAGGCACCTACATTAACTTAGACAATCATACCGTAGCCCGCGGACTTGAGCAATTAGAAACTGTTCCGTTATCGATTCTTGCGGTTCATTCTGAAGAAACATCACTTGAGGTTTATCCTGCGGTAGGTCACACGGTGACACAGTCGCTTTCAATTAGCGGAAAGAACGTTCGTAAAAAGCCTGTCCATGTGATCATTGGTCATCAAGATCAAGTGATTGACACCCTGTCAATTACCTTTGAAGAGGCAAAAATAATTGCTGAAGTTCCGAGAATCTGGGCGCAAATGAAATTGATGGAACTTCAAAAGAACAGTGCCGAAAATAAGGACGAAATTATAACCTTAGCCACCAATTTTAACTTAGTTTCAGATCATACCTCATTAATCGTTCTGGAAACGGTCCATGATTATATAAAATATAATATCACACCGCCTCAAGAGCTCATGGCGGAGTATCGACGTATTATGAAAGGGCGAGAACGTGTGCGAGTGACGAACGCCGAGGAGGTGTCTACAGAGCGCTCCAAAGAGTCTTCGGTGGCAACCACAATGGAATCGCTTCCCAATGGTACATCGGTTCGCGTTTCGGGCACTATCTTAGACACAGGCGGACTCCCACTTCCCGGAGTGAACGTCATTGTTAAGGGAACCTCTACCGGTACACAAACCGATTTTGAGGGTGAATTTTCACTGGAAACGGAAGCAGGAGCCGATTTGGTCTTTAGTTATCTTGGATTCACCACCTTAGAAACCACGGTAACCGGAAATGGGAATATCAACATCAATATGATGCCCGACGCTGCTTCATTGGATGAAGTAATTGTAGTAGCTCAAGGTATTCAAAAAGAAGCTAGGGCAGTAGGATACGCTGTGAGTGCGGTTAGTGCAGAAGAAATTGAGAATCGAACAGAAGGCGATATTTCTCGTGTACTGTCCGGGAAAGCTTCAGGAGTACAGATCACACAACAGAGCGGGACCTCAGGCTCTGCAACGAATGTAATTATTCGCGGATATAATTCGATTACGGGCTCTAATCAACCTTTATTTATAGTAGACGGTGTGCCCATGGCAAGCAATACCAATGCGCAGGGGTCCTTTCTAGAAGGAAATGTTGGGTCTTCGCGTATCCTCGATCTTGACCCCAATATGATTGCAGATGTAAACGTATTGAAGGGATTGGCCGCTACTACGCTGTATGGTTCAGAAGGGCGCAATGGGGTGGTGATCATCACTACGAAGTCGACTGCAGATCTTCCAACACCCACGCTCGGGACAATTCCGAAAGCAAAAAATGATGCTGAAAAATTAGCGGAGCTCTTGGATGCCACACCCTATACATTTTCTGTACTATCGCTACCCTATATTCAGCAGTTACACCAAAAACAAACACTCACTGAAAAATACGAACAGTATTTAGAGGATCGGGAACAGATGTTTGACAAGCCTTATTATTTTATGGATGTCTATGATTACTTTATGGAATACGACGAAGAACTCGCCCGCCGTATCCTTTCTAATATTCCTGAATTGGAGATGGACAACTACGAATTCTTAAAGGCCTATGCCTACAAACTAGAGGCCGAAAACTCCTATGAGTTGGCAGCATTCATCTACCGACGTGTCATCGAACTTCGAAGCGAAGATGCGCAATCGTACCGAGATCTGGCGTTAGTGTTACAACAACTAGATCGAGAAGAGGAGGCGTTAGCACTGCTGAAAAAAATTAATCTTCCCGAGTTCTACGAAAATTCCCATCGCCGAAATTTCTTGGGAATGCAACAAGTGAGTAGCAAAGAGCTCGGTAGTTTGGTGCATAGCATCCCGTACCAAGCTTCCTTAAAAGGATTACCAGTCGCCACTCGGTCTAAGAACGAAATGGACGTTCGAGTCGTAATAGATTGGAATCATAACGATACCGATATCGATTTACACATCGTAGATCCTAATTTCGAAAAGTGTTTGTACAGCGACCCAAAAACACGTAGTGGAGGTCAACTTTCCGAAGATGTTACAGAAGGCTTTGGCCCCGAAGAATTTAGTCAGATTAATGCATTGAATGGTACTTACTATATTATGGTCGATTATTTTGATGATCGGTACCAAAAGATGGCAACGCCAACCTACCTTAAATTAACCATTTATAGGAATTACGGAAAGGCTTCAGAATCTAAAGAAATAAAGGTGCTTCGTTTGCAAGAAGAGGAAGAAACCTTTTTGGTAGGATCAATAACCTTATGATTGGTACGCTTTTTGTAATTTTGTGCTATAAAGTAGTAAAATGATGAACGTAATGAGTTACAAATCTTTGATACTATGTGGGATGCTTATTCTGGGAATGGGCGCTTCCCTTGAAGCCCAAAACTTAGGACGCGTGCAACGCGGACAACGAGGGTACACCCCGCCGCCGCTTCAAACAGGCGATAAGAAAATGTATATTGAAGATGAATTGGCGGATATCGATACAAAAATGGACATATATCAAGCCGAATTGCAATTGGACGAATTTGAAAAAGCGGTCATGAAGAACATGATCATTGATTATGAAACCCAACGCAAAGCCATGCTTCAAGATGAGACCATTGAATATCAAAAAAAGATGGAACATGTAGAGAAGTACAAAGAAGCGCTTCGAAAAGAACTAGAAGTATTTCTCACGGAAGAAGAGATTAGGACATTTTCAAACCTTCACTTTAATGACGATAAGCTAGACAAGATCGTCAAGAAAAAGAAGAAAGAGAACAAACGAAACAGAAAGAATTAACTCTTTCTAAAAAGCCTCCCACAAAATGGGAGGCTTTTTTTATTGGGGTAATTGCTTCAACAGCAATATTTTGTATCTTGCTATTCCATCTGCATCCTAGCTTCCCCGATATTGATGCACCAATATCTTGATTATGAAAAATTGGATTGCACGGCATCCAAAGACAATTTATTTTGTTTGGTTGATACTAACCCTTCTTATCCTAATTAATAACGCCCTTTTTAACATCAATGAGCTTGTTGCTCATCCACAGCACGGATTGTTTGATACCGTTGAGTTGTTTGATGCTGTCTCTCAACTCATACAGGAGCAACACTCATCACTTTTCTACTATAGAGCATTCTTTTTACTAGATGCTATCTGGGCACCTATTACTATTATTGCCATTGGTTTATGGATCCGGAATTTGGCAGATGTTATCTTATTTCGCACCGGCTCCTACACCTATTCTATGTTGGATTTATATTTTGTCGTGGCCATTGTAGGATTGCTATTCGATTGGGTGGAAGGGTATCACTATTTTTTCTTTGCTCCCACAGGCCTTAAAATAGTCGCTTCTTTTAAGATCATTTGTTATGTTATTGCGCTCGGTTTTGTGTTCTACGGAATTTTAAAAAAATACCTACTTCCGAACTTTAGAGACATCTTTCGCTTTGTGGAAACTTCTATCTTAAGCTTATTGTTTATAATCATTGTCTACGGCTTGATCACCTTCATGCCCCAAGGAGGAACCTTGATCGTTGATCTCTTCTACAACTGGTGGAACATCATCATTTTGTTTGCGCTGCTTACATTTCTTACCCTTATCATTTCGCATTTTCCAACCTACGTAGACATTTGGCGCTATGGTAATACGCAATGTGTGACGCTTGAAATGCAAAAACGAGACGTGTTAGGCTGGGGACTTATCTATTATTATCCTACAAAGAAAGGGGATGACGAAAAACAATGGGAGCTCGAACAAAAAAAATACAATCGCCCTCTTGTGAAAAAAATGCGCCGAAGTTTGGGAATTCTTCTCTATGTAGCGGTCTTCGGAATTATGATCGATGTGGCCACCCGTTTTTTTGAGTATGAAATTACCGCAATTGGAACCTCTTTCTTGATCTTGATAATCACTCTTTGGGTGTATAACAATAACGGAAAGCGTTATAATCGTTGGCGAGATATCATTAAGGGAACTGAAGCTTCCGAGGCGGCAAAAGCAGTCGTAGTAAAAGAAATTATCGCGTATGTAAAATGGTTTCCTATCTATTTCTTGTTTTCTACAGCCTGTGTTTTTATAACCGCTTTTGCGGCGGCAAATTGGAATTGGAGCCGAATTACCGTCCTCCTATTTATGCTCACCTTAGGGCTTCAAATGTTCTTGTATGTATATTTCAAATTATGCAGAACTCACTTTAAGTATGTGTTCTTCAACACAGCATTGTATAAGGCAAAGCATGAGATGTTCACCAAAAGCACCTTAGAACTATTCGAAAAATATGATCCAAAATACGGAAAACGAGCCAACGCCATACAAAGATTCGTAGGCCGATTGAGTGACAACCTTCGCTACCTTAGTTTGATGCGTTTTGTAGGCTTTGCTTCCTTGGTAGCGATTATCGCTGCAAACATTTTCTTTCCGTTTACCACTTGGTTAAGCCCAATTGTTATCATCCTTCTCTACATCATCTTCTTTTATTCTGCCATTATCATCACTTTCAAGCATGTGGTGTATTATCATCGTAAACATCCTACGATCCAAAAGAAAGATCAAGATCAGCAAACGAAACAGGTGACTGCTTCTGTGGGCATAGCCGAATTCTTCAAATACGGAATTCCGGTGTTGCTACTCATCCTTGTAGTCATCGCAAGCTTTTTTGCGAGCAAACCGAATGACCTTCATCAACTAAGAATTGTCGATCGAGAACAACAGCCCATAGAATATCGCACATTCTTTCAGAATCTCACCAAAGAAAATACCTTTCAAAAACGTAATTATTTCTTTGTAGGATCGTATGGCGGCGGACTCAAAGCAAATTTGTGGAACCTGCTGCTCTTACATGAATTAGAACAGGTTTCTAAGGGAGCATTTCTACAGAGAACCGCGGCCATGTCTGGTGTTTCCGGTGGCGCAGTAGGTATCGGAAATTATGCCAGCTTGCTTAAAGAACAAGAAGGGTACGACAATATTCAACAACGAATAACTCAAATAGGAACGTCTAATGTATTATCCAACGAATTGACCTATTTGCTCGGAAAGGATTGGCTACGCGAATATCTTCCGTTTATCGCGCATGAAGGGCGCGATCGCTCCTACAAAAGCATGCGAGTTCATGCACAACATACAGGCATGGGCGATGCGTTCAATACGCAAGGTTATTCCGATTATTGGCAGCGACTGTATACTAAGAAAAAGCAGCGTTTTCCGTTTCTAATAATGAATACGACCTCGGTAGGAGGAGAGCAGGGTGTGGCAACGACCATTCAGTTTCCGAAGGGATCGTTCTCCGGTTCCATTACCATCAATGAGTTTGAAGATTCCAATAAAGACCTAACCTACTTTGGGGCCGTTTCTACGACGAACCGTTTTCCGTTTTTTAGTCCGACTGCCAAAATTGAAGGCAAAGGCAGTTTCTTAGATGGCGGGTACTTCGAGAATTCCGGTATGCTTAGTGTTTTAGAGGCATATGATGTGGTTCGAACCGACACGGTCTATGACTTCGATAGTAGGATCCAACCTATTTTTATTAATATCATCAATTCTCAAGACATTTATATTGCCAAAAAAGTTCGGGATTGGGGTTTTAAACCCACCAACCGTGTAGAAACCGGCGAGATTGGCGCCATCATTGGGACGGTAACCGATATTGACAAACCTACGCGTTACGTGCATGGTAAAATGTACCAGCGTAATTTGGCCATGGAAACCATTATGATGCCTCATAAGATTACGTACAGAAAAGTGAAACAGGTATTGAATGCTGAGGTCGATGACCCATTGCGCCTTATGGATTCCATTGATGCCCATAATCTTTTTATCGATAAAATTTTGGACAGCTTCCCGAGTTATGACTATAAAAAATGGGGTGTGGTAGAACCTCCATTGGCACGTTTGCTCAGCCTACCTGCGGTGGAGTATCAAAAAGCAATGGTCCGTTTGCATCCAGAAGTTCGTGGTGCCATAGTTCGTATAGACAGTGTCTATATCAAAACAGATTCTATAGTGACTCGTAAACAGCAAGAACGTGTGATCGAAACGCAGCAACAGTCGTATCAGAAGAATTTCCAAAAGCTAAAAATCTCTCCCAAGGATTAGTTTCGGAATGGAAAACCTGTTATTTTTATGACAAATCGATACTATGTTCCGAATTGTCTTCACCTTCCTATGTTTTTTTATATCTGCGGTTACTTCCGCCCAAACCATCCTTCCCGAACGCGAACGTGCTACGCTCAAAGATGAAATCCTAGGAGAACGGTTTAATGTTCTTCTTCCACAACTAATGGATCGTACCGGGATCGATATGTGGGTGCTCATTTCAAGAGAATATAACGAAGACCCTGTTATGAAAACCATGCTGCCGGCTACCTGGCTCAATGCGCGCCGCAGAACCATGCTTGTTTTCTATCGGAATAAAGCTGAAAATACCATCGATAAATTAGCGGTGGCGCGATACGATGTAGGAGAGAACATTCGCTCAGCATGGGACAAAGAGGCCGAACCCGACCAATGGAAACGGCTCGTGCAGCTTATTTCAGAAAGAAACCCTGAGAAGATTGGGATCAATATTTCAGATGACTTCGGAATCGCAGACGGACTCGTAGCGACCGATCATCAATTGTTAAAAGAGGCGTTGCCGGAAACCTTGGAAGCCAAACTGGTTTCTGCAGAAGAACTTGCGGTGGCTTGGATCGAAACGCGTACCGAAAAGGAGATTGAGATCATGGAAGATTTGGTACAACTCACCCATGATGTGATTGCGGAAGCTTTTTCTTCTGAAGTGATCACCCCGGGAGAAACGTCTACTGACGATGTGGTGTGGTGGATGCGACAAAAAGTGACTGATCTCGGGCTCGAAACTTGGTTTCACCCTACCATCGATATTCAGCGCAGCGATGAAGCTTTGAAAAGTCATATAGAATCCTTTTCTAAACAGAAAGAAAAGAAAGTTATTTTGCCCGGGGATTTGTTGCATTGCGACTTCGGAATCACCTACCTAGGGATGAATACCGATTGTCAACAGCATGCATATGTTTTAAAACCTAATGAAACAGAAGTGCCTAATTTCCTTTCGGAAGCTTTCGCCAAGGGTAACAGAGTTCAGGATGTTTTTACACAACAATTCAAGACCGGAAATACAGGAAACCAGATCTTACTTTCAGCGTTGGAGAAGGCAAAATCTGAAGGATTACGCCCTTCCATCTATACCCATCCCTTGGGGTTGTATGGACATAGTGCCGGCCCGACCATCGGGATGTGGGATTCGCAAGGAGGCGTTCCCGGAACCGGGGATTATCCGCTTTATCCAAATACGGCGTATGCGATAGAGTTGAATACGACAGTATTTGTTTCAGAATGGAATAAAGATATTCGTATCATGCTGGAAGAAGCAGGGTTATGGACAGAAAACGGTTTTCGATATGTAAATGAGCGCCAAGAAAAGATCAGACCTATTTCCTACTAAGGTTGCTCTTTTCCGGGTTGTTTTAATTCAAATCCTTCTGCTGCTTTGGCGTCATCTACCATTTTTTTGACGTCTGCCAACAATTGTTTCGCATTATATATAATACCGTCCTTAATGGTGTATTTGACGCCACCTACACGAACGACCTCATTGTCTTCTGTTAGCTTGATAGCTCCGGTTCCGTATAACACTTTTAAATTCTGAAGCGGATTTTCTTCCACGATCACAAAATCGGCTAGCTTTCCTACCGCTACCGAACCAATTTCGGCATCCATACCCAAGGCTTCGGCGCCATTCAATGTTGCCGACTGGATAACTTCTAGCGGATGGAAACCCGCTTCGCGAAGCAATTCTAACTCACGGATATACGCAAAACCATACAACTGAAAGATAAACCC
>DFVG01000026.1:4037-4407 GCA_002379985.1 Flavobacteriaceae bacterium UBA4166 | reverse complement strand
GGCGCGTTTCCTAAAAAAAGAATTACATTAGCACGCTATGAGAAACGAATTACCACCTAAAAACTGGAATGAAGTAAAAACCAATGACTCCTGGGCTATCTTTAAGATCATGGGAGAGTTTGTGAACGGCTACGAAAAACTGAGTAGAATTGGTCCCTGTGTTTCTATCTTCGGATCGGCACGTACCAAACCCGGTCATGAATATTACGAGCTGGCAGTGGATATTGCCAAAAAGATCACGGAGAACGGTTACGGTGTGATCACCGGCGGAGGTCCCGGAATTATGGAAGCGGGAAATAAAGGAGCGCATTTGGCAGGTGGAACTTCTGTGGGACTTAATATTACCTTGCCGTTTGAGCAACACGACAAC
>DFVG01000026.1:0-3724 GCA_002379985.1 Flavobacteriaceae bacterium UBA4166 | reverse complement strand
GCCGTTTGAGCAACACGACAACCCTTATATCGATAGTGACAAAAGTATTGACTTCGACTACTTTTTTGTACGGAAAGTAATGTTTGTAAAATATTCGCAAGGATTTGTGGTCATGCCCGGTGGGTTTGGTACCTTAGATGAGTTCTTCGAAGCCTTAACGCTCATTCAAACGCATAAAATCGATAAATTCCCGTTGATCTTAGTAGGCAGTGAATTTTGGACCGGACTTTGGAAGTGGGTAAAAGGCACCCTACTCGAAGCGAACAATAATGTAAGTAAAGAAGATCTTGATTTAGTTCATGTTGTAGATACTTCTGACGAAGTGTTGCAAGTGCTGAACGATTTCTATAATAAATATAATTTAAGCCCCAATTTCTAACAACTCCCTAGTTATGTTACAAAAACGGTTATCGATCGTGTGGTTGCTCCTACCCTTTTGGGTCATGGGTCAAACGCCCATTAAAACCATGTTCTACAATGTATTGGAATTTCCTTCGGCCAATCCCGAAAACCGCGAGCTGATTCTTCGTGATATTTTAGACGAATACCAGCCCGATATTTTTATGGTGTGTGAGTTAGAAAATTCAGCAGGGGCCAATCTTATCCTGAACGAGTCCCTAAATTATGATGAAACTCTATATACGCGAGCACAATTTATTCCGAATCAATCGGGGGGAGCAGATATCCAACAACTTATCTTCTTTAGAGATGACCTCTTTAGCTTAGAAACTATAGAGGTAATTACTACCGATGTACGTGATATCAATCGTTACGAACTTAAGCTAAAAACCACCGATGCAGATACCGATCCCGTGTTTCTCGACATCTATGTAGCGCACTTAAAATCGAGTACGGGTTCCAGTAATGAAGCAGAACGGCTGGATATGGTTGAAGAGTTTACGCAAACATTGGGAGACCTCGATCCCAACTCGTATGTCCTTTTTGCAGGGGATTTGAATGTCTACTCGGCTTTTGAAGACGCCTATGAAGAGTTGCTGGACGTCACCAATGAAATCGTGCTTGTAGACCCTATTGACCGTCCGGGTGCATGGAACAACAACATTGATTTTCAGGATGTACATACGCAAAGTACGCGTGTAAGTTCCGGTCCGTTTGGCGCAGGAGCCGGGGGCGGACTCGATGATCGGTTTGATTTCATCTTAATGTCAGAAAACATGCAAACAGATCCTAAAATGCGTTATGTAGAAAACACCTACGCGGCCTATGGAAATAATGGCAACTGTTTCAATGAGAATATCAACAATTCGGGGTGTACGGGTGCGTATGATCAATCGCTTCGGAATTTACTATACAACATGAGCGACCACCTTCCTGTGGTGATGACCTTAGAAACCAATAAACAATTTGAAAGTTTTGGTGGCACAGATTTTGAAGCATCACAAACTGCATTGAAATTGAAAAATACTTTGGTTGCCGAAACACTTACCTTCAGCGTAGCGGCAGACGTTACCTATCCTATGACAGTAAGCATTTATAATGTATTGGGACAAGAAGTTAAAATCCACACCCTACGTGGTGAAGGTTCTTTAAATATTGATGTTTCAGCACTTGCTAATGGTGTGTATTACGTGAAAAATTCGGTTTCTGATGCGACGCTAAAATTCATCAAAACTCGTTGAGACTAATTTTTTATTGCATATGGATAATGCTTTTTGTGGCACCTTCTATGGTGGCACAAAACCATATTTCTATATCCGTAAACTATAAAGAAGAGAAGCATACCTTAGAAATTCAGCAACAAATTACATTTACGAATGCTTCCGATAGCACATTAACTGAGATCCATTTTTTTGATTGGCCCAATAGCTACTGCAGTAAAACAACGCCACTGGCGAAACGTTTCGCGGAAAACTATGATAGCGCCTTTCATTTCGAAAAGAACGATGAACGTGGCCGAACCACCATTCACAGCATGGCAACAGAAGAAAACCTTCCTCTCGAATGGAGGCGAGGTGCTGCCGAAGACATTCTGATCTTAACCTTACAAGAACCCCTTTCTCCCGGAGAGAGCGTACGCATCAAAGCCATGTACTCAGTACAGCTGCCAAAGGATAACTTAACGCGATATGGGTATGCACCCGACGGCAGTGTGAAGTTGAAGCATTGGTTCTTGACACCGGCTGTTTTCGATGGAACTTGGCAAGTATACAGCAATAAAGGAACCGACGATATCTATCTTCCTCCTACAACGTTCGACATTGTTTTTAAGACGAAAGGAAACTTTGAACTTATCACCGAATTGAATACAGGAGTTCGTGACCGCATGGGACCGGAACAACTTTGGGTACTGCATGGAGAAAACCGGCAGAATGCCGTAATTCATCTTGAAAAACAACGCACTTTTGAAAGCATTGTAACCGATAATTTTGAGATCGTCACCAATCTTAAAGATGAAAAGGTATCCCCCACGATTAAAGCCTTGACAGTAGATAGGATCTCGGGGTTTTTAACAGAACGGTTGGGAGCTTATCCGCATGAAAAAATGCTCATTTCTGAAGCGGAGTACCGCAACAGACCTGTCTATGGCCTCAATCAATTGCCCAATTTTATTAGTCCGTTTCCAGATGGATTTGAATACGATATGGAGCAATTGAAAACCATGACGCGTCGCTATCTCGAAAACACCCTAAGCGTTCATGACCGAAACGACCATTGGTTGATTGGGGCCTTGCAGATCTATTTGATGATCGATTATGTGGATACCTACTACCCGAATATGAAGATCATAGGTACCTTGAGCAATTGGTGGGTCATTCGATGGGCGCATGCTGCAGACTTGGAGTTCAATGATCAATATCCGCTTCTGTATTTAAATATGGCGCGGAACAACCTGCATCAAAAGCTCACAACGCCCAAAGATTCGCTGCTAAAGTTCAATAAGAATATCGCCAATGATTATTATGGCGGACAAGGCTTGAAATATCTCGAAGATTATGTAGGAAAAGAAACGCTTCAGCAGGGATTGAAAGACTATGTCACTTCTTTTCGTTTGAAATACAGCACTCCTCAGGACTTTCAAACAACAATAGAACAGCATACTTCCCTTCCCGTGAATTGGTATTTCGAAGATTATGCAGATACCCGAACTACCATCGACTTTAAAATTAAGAAAGTCGCAAAACGAGGCGATTCTCTTGATGTTACCCTGAAAAATTTACAACCTAACAAACTTCCTGTAGCGCTCTACGGCCTTAACAAGGAGGATATCCTCTTTAAACAATGGACAAAGCCTTTCGATAGCACTACTACGGTGACGGTTCCCGCCTCAGATGTAAGAAAACTGGTTGTGAATTACGATGGCGTGATTCCGGAATTCAATCAGCGTAATAATTATAAAAAAGTAAAAGGATTTTTAAACCGCCCGTTGCAATTCCGACTCTTTCAAGATGTGGAAGACCCAAAGTATAACCAGTTGTTCTTCATGCCTATTTTTGAATACAACTTCTACGACGGTTTGAGTTTGGGGATGAAGCTCTACAATAAAACCGTATTGCCAAAAGGAGTTCATTACAAGTTAGAACCGCAATACGGACTCAAATCCAACACGCTGGTAGGAAGCGGAAGCATCGCCTTTACTGATCTTAGAGATGGAAATCAGCCGTACGCCATTCGGTATGGGATTTCCGGAAACTATTATTCGTATGACGACGGACTCTTCTATAAGCGATTTACACCTTATATGACCATCGCTTTCAGAAATGAC
>DFVG01000029.1 GCA_002379985.1 Flavobacteriaceae bacterium UBA4166 | reverse complement strand
ATGGGCGGAAGCGACCAGTGGGGAAATATTACCACTGGAACAGAGTTGATCCGTCGTATTGAGGGTGGAAAAGGCTATGCGCTTACCTGCCCTTTAATTACGAAAAGTGACGGCAGTAAGTTCGGAAAGAGTGAAGGCGGCAATGTCTGGTTGGATGCCAAGCGAACCTCGCCCTATAAATTCTACCAATATTGGTTGAACACCAGTGATGAAGATGCTGAAAAGTATATTAAGATTTTTACTTTTTTAGATCGCGAAACTATTGAAGCCTTGGTAGCAGAGCATCAAGATGCGCCACATATGCGCATGCTTCAGAAGCGTTTGGCGGAAGAAGTTACGACTACGGTTCATGGTGCCGAAGAGTATGAAAAAGCAGTGCAGGCTTCCGGTATTCTCTTCGGAAGATCTACGGCAACCGACTTAAAACAGCTGGATGAAACCACTTTTTTGGATGTCTTTGATGGGGTTCCGCAAGCGGAAATAACTTCCGAAGCAATTGAAAACGGACTCGATATTATTGCGGCCTTAGCGGAAAGCACCGGATTTTTAAAGTCGAATGGCGAAGCGCGACGCGCACTGAAAGAAAATTCCATTTCAGTGAATAAAGAGAAAGTTTCCGAAGGATATACGATTACCCAAGAAGATCTGATGAACGACCAATTTGTGCTGCTACAACGCGGGAAAAAGAATTATTTTTTACTTCGGAAGGTATAAAAAATATCCCCCACTCATTCAATCGAACGATGCGGGGGATATCAACTAACCAACCAATTATGAAACGTTACATTTTTTGTTTTCGTGTAATTTCTTTCCAGTTTTTATCTGCTTTTTGTTGAAGCACCTCAGGGCCTTCTTCATTCCACTTTTTTAGGGTATTCGCGCCCCAACTGTCATAGAACAAATACAACTTTCCATCCTGAATTTTAAAGCGTTTGGGGTTGATGCCTACTTTCTTACCCTCGGCGATCGCGTAGGCGCAGAATCCACCGTATTGAGGGATGTATTTTTTAGGTTCCTTTTTAAAGGTCATCATACGTTCTTTGGACGCAAATCGATAGCTAACGCCATCATGGGTTACGCTATAGTCATTTTTGCCTTTTTCGGCTTCGCCTTCAAAATAAGCAACGACATCATACCCTTCTGCAGCATATCCATCATCTGTATTAACCAGTTCGTCTTGTGCGGAAAGTGGCATCCCTACTAAGAAGCAACATACTACCGCTATTAATTGTGTTGTTTTCATAGCGGTTTAGTCTGAAGTAACTACATGTCCTTACAGGATATTACAGAAAATTTGAAACTTCAGGATAAGGAACTAACGAGCTGATTAATAAGGAAATACTATCCTTTATAATCAACGTGATGCTGATTAAAATAGCTGTGACCAAGATCGCAACCGCCACATTGTTTTGTTGAATGGCTTGAAACTCATTGATGCCACGTGTTAAAATAGAGAACAGCAAAAACACCGAAGCATTAATCAGGATGCTGATGACAAAACCAATTCCTAAATACAACAATGAATACTGTACGATCTGAAAACTATCGATGGCTTCCGGTTGTGTGGTGGCTACGCGTATCACATTCGTAATTGTTGGTAAGATTTCACTGAGAATGATCCCTATGGAAAGTACCACACCTCCCGTAAAAATACTGAAGGCCATATTTTGACCTTCAACGTCTTCATTTGTGAAAAAAAGACGCTTCATGATCTTATAGGAAGCAAAGATGATAACAACAGAAACCACTAGGGAGAGGATGATTTCTAAAAGTGCGAGAACAAAAAGCGATGTATTCATAAGGTATTATTTACTGGTTAGTATCACATCCCAATGGGTAATGTCATTAAAATTGTAGGGAAGGGTTCCCAATTCAAAATAAGGAGCCGTGGTCTCCCATACATAGTAGCGTTTACCGTTGTGGACCTTATGCTTTCCAGTACCCGGAAGATTGAGTCCGATGATCGAATGACGGTAAAAGTCGCTATTCAATATGGCGACGTCATAGCCAAAATGTTTCAATACCGAATAGATTAAGACAGTTCGCGTGTCGCAATCGCCTTTCAAATTCTGTAAAAAAGACACCGGGTTTTGAATGCCGTAGGTAATATGACCAATACAACATTCAGGACATTCCAAGAGAATCTTTCTGATGGAAGGTTCATATTGATGGGGCTGCAAGCAAGCTTCTTCAAAAACAAAAGAATAGGGAATGTCTTGTATGCAGGTAACGACCATTTCAGCAAATTCTCTGGGGTTGAGACGGTACGTATTTCCCATTTCTTGAAACGTCTGGAACAAGAGATCAAGCTTGGGGCCGTCGGTGCGTTCAATATAATCATAGAGGCTTCCCCAAAAATTTCCTGCGGGAACACGATATGTTGCAATGTGGTCTTTCAGTTCAAGGTAATCGGTTTGCCGTACTCTTAAGTATCCATTGTAATCATTTCCGTAGTTATCACTCCAAAACCGATGACTTTCATACACGTCTAAGGTGTCGCTGTCGATCACGAATTTCGATTCAGCAACGGCTTCTTCCGCATTAAAGGTTTCATTTTCTGTCACATTCAAGGTTCGCAGAATATCCAATACTTGCTGAAATCCCCAATAGACGCCTGCAAATACCATAAGAATGAAAAAGGTGTTTGTTAGCAGACTTCGCTTGCTTGGAGGTCCTAGTAAAATGCGCGTCAAGACCGATGCAGCGATCAATGCGGTTGGCAAAGCAAGATACCATGAAAGCTGTAGAAAACCACGAATGGCTGTAAAAGAGATGAGCGTAAAAACGCATACCAATAAGGGCCACATGCATCCCGAAGCACTATCTTGAGGTTTTTTTGTCATTTTACACCACCATTAAATTACAGCCACGAACATCACTATGATCAAATCTGCCTAACACTTCGAAGGTATAGGAGTCATGGACTTTTCCCAGATCTTGCGTTGCGATAAAGGCACAAGAATATGTATTGGCAAGATCAATCACATTGATTCCTCCGGTTCTTCCGGTGGTGTAAGAGAGCGGGTCTTCTGTTTCTCGTGTTAGTACACGCATCCATGGAGGCGTTATAAATAGTCCTTCCCCTTTAGAATAGGCCTGTGAGAGCAATTCGGTCATGCCGTATTCGCTGTGAATATGAGAAACACCAAATCCTTTTTTCAATAGTGCATGTAATTGAGAACGCACCATTTCCTTCCGACGCCCTTTCATCCCTCCGGTCTCCATAACCGTAGTCGTTTTTAGGTTGAATTGATGTGCTGCCACCAAATCGAGTAGCGCATAGGAAACACCAATAAGTAGGGTAGGTATACCCGCTGCTTCTAAGGTGTCAATCTTTTTGATCAAGGCGGAAAGGTTGTCAAGATAAAATCCACTGTGAGGTGAACCGGTGGCATTGATCAAGTGATGTACCATATAGATCAAAGAAGAATCACCACGTTCTAAGTAGGAAGGAAGAAGCGCAAGAATCACCATTTCTGAAGGGGTTCCGTAGTTTCTCTCAAACGCGGTTTGAAAGCTTTCTTCATATCGAGAGACGTCTGCAACGTAATGCTTACTGGGAATGCTTCCGGTGGTTCCGCTGCTTTTAAAAACAATGTGATGCTTTTTAGCTTTCGAAAGAACCGTATGTGACTTAAAGAAGTCTATCGGCAAGAAAGGAATCGCTTCAACAGAACGCACCTTACTTTTAGAAATCCCCAATAGTTTGCAAAACTTTCGATACACCGGTACTTCTTCAAATTGATACTGAAACAACTGCAGCGCATATGTTTCGAACTGATCGGGTGTTTCAATAGTAAAGATAGACGGCGTAGGCATTCGTTTTGTATTCGGAAGAACAATTCAAAAATAAGGAAATAAAAAAAGTCTCTGCGAAAACAGAGACTTTTCTAAATTGTTTTTGAAGTGGGCTTATCGTACCACTAATTTTTGCGTTTCAGAAACATTGCCTTGTGTAATTTTTACAATATACACTCCGCTGTTCAACGCTTCAATGTTAAGGCGCTCACCAGTTACAACACTGTTCATAACTTGCTTTCCTAACACGTCGAAGATAGCAACCATCTTATCACCATTTAAACTTGAAGTGATGTTGATGTTATCTGTCGCAGGGTTTGGATAGATCGCAAAATTGCTAGCAGTTTGATCGTTGATTCCGAAAGAAGCATCCACTACTACATTATCGAAGAAGAATGCTTCCGCTCCAGCGTTAGTACGTGCTTCGATTACCAATTGAACTTCTGTATTTGGCAATACAACAGCTGTTCCAGTAATCCATGTTCCTTCAATACTCAAATCGTTGATATCACTACCGGTAGTGTTTAAAATATCAATTTCAGTACTGTTGGTAAGATCACGAACGTAGATTCGTAGACGATCTGAACCTGATTCGTTTAGTGTCCCGTCACCTTCATAACCTGTTTCCGCAAGGAAATAATCGATAGAAACCGTTGCTGCAGTTGTACCGGTAAGGTCCACTGCGTCAAATTCTAGGGTGTAGTTTCCGTCTACATCACTAATTTGGTATCCTTGTGTTCCATCAGTATAAGGATCATCAGCAGTAGGTTGGAAGTCAGTTACTCCAACAAAATCCCCATCAGTAAGACCTACATCTGGAGTATCATAAGGAGCGTAACTTGCGTCATATCCGATCTCACTTCCTGTTGCAGCGAAATCTACGAAAGGCTCATCAGTATTATTTACCAAGTCGTGGGCAACGCTAGGATCCCCGGTATCCACATACTGAACACCAAAAAGTCCTGGCTCCTCAAAGCTGGTACCAGCGAACTGTGCAAAAGAAGCAACACTTACGAACAAGGCTGCTAAAAGAGTAATTTTTTTCATTCTATAATTTTTAGTTTTGATAAAGCGCAAAAATACAAAATACTTGTGCGATTTTCAAGATTATACGGTCTTTAACGTAAACATAACATCCATAACCGTACCAACTTGCTTCTGTTCTCTTAGTATGTTACCGAATCGTTAACAATAATAGATGCTTTTTATCCCATAGGGATTTATATAGTATCTTTAGAGGCGTATAAATGCCCAGCTCTTATGAAGAAAAAAGACACGAAAATATTATTGGTAGATGATGAACCGGATATTTTAGAAATTGTAGGTTACAATCTCTCTTCGGAAGGATACGAAGTGATTACTGCCGACAACGGAGTGGAAGCGATCGCAAAAGCTAAAAAACACAAACCGCATTTGATCATACTAGATGTAATGATGCCTGAAATGGATGGGATTGAAGCCTGTGAAAAGATTCGAGAGGTCCCAGAACTTTCTGAAACCGTTATTACCTTCTTGACCGCTCGCGGAGAAGATTATTCTCAGGTAGCTGGTTTCGATGCCGGTGCCGATGATTACATTACAAAACCCATAAAACCCAAAGTACTGGTGAGCAAAGTAAAAGCGTTGTTACGACGTTTTAAAGAGAGTGATGCTCAAGAAAGCAAAATAAAACTAGGAAATCTTACCATCAATCGAGAAGAGTACAAAATTGTAGTTGGAAAAGATGAAATGGTGTTGCCACGAAAAGAATTTGAATTATTATCTTTATTGGCCTCTAAGCCCGGTAAGGTTTTTAAGCGCGAAGATATTTTAGATCGCGTTTGGGGAAATGAAGTCGTAGTTGGTGGAAGAACCATTGATGTGCACATTCGGAAGCTACGTGAAAAATTAGGCGACGACAGATTTAAAACCGTGAAAGGAGTAGGCTATAAGTTTGTAGTGTAAATGGCTAAAAAAAGTTTTAAGAAAACGTATAAGTTCGCTGCTTATACCTCTACCTATATCACGCTTTTCCTAACACTCATTATGGGTGTTTTTTTTTATATGGAAGGCTCGATGTCGTATTGGTGGTTACTCCTTTTTTTCGTCATTAGTTATATCTTTTCCTTTTTTATCATCCAGAATCGTGTAGAACGCTTTATCTACAAGCGTATCCAAAAAATTTACAACGATGTGAAGTTGCTGGATGCAACCACATTTTCACCCCAACAGATCACTACCGATATGGAAACGCTTACCAAACAGGTAGAGCGTTTCGCAGAGAATAAAAAGTTGGAGATCGAAACCTTGAAAATTCGGGAGAACTACCGAAAAGAATTTATAGGGAATGTTTCACACGAACTGAAAACACCTTTGTTTACGGTGCAAGGCTATATTCTAACGCTTCTGGAGGGGGCTTATAAAGATAAATCTGTTCGAAAAAAGTATTTACAACGCGCCAATAAAGGGGTAGAACGTCTCATCTATATCATCAAAGATTTGGACATGATCACCAAATTAGAGGCCGGCGGTCTTCACCTGAATCGAGAGGATTTTAATATCATCGAATTGGTTCAAAATGTGTTCGATCTTTTAGAAATGAAAGCCGCTAAAAAGAACATCTCTCTTACTTTCGACATAGATTATGAAGACAGTATTTTTGTGAATGCAGATCGAGAGCGGATGCAACAGGTGCTCACGAATTTGGTGGAGAATTCTATTAAATATGGCGTCAATGGCGGAACGACAGAAGTGAGTATCGAAGATCTTATTAAAAATAAGGTGATCGTGCGAATTTCAGATAACGGTGAGGGGATCAAGGAAGAACATATTCCGCGACTTTTTGAACGTTTTTTTAGAGTAGACAAAAGCGGATCTAGAAAAGTAGGTGGCAGCGGTTTGGGGCTTTCTATCGTAAAGCATATTGTAGAAGCTCATAATGAAAAGATCTACGTGGAGAGTCAGTTTGAAGTAGGTTCAGAATTTTCATTTACGCTCGAAAAAACGAAATAAAGCATCGAAATCCGGACTCTCAAAAGGCTGGTGAAATCCTTTGTAAACCCAAACCTGACCTAGCCTCTTAATCGAAAACTTCTCTTGAGAACACGAAGGAATCATCCCTTTTTGCTTTAACTGCTTCGCCAAATATTTTTGTTCATACTGTCCGGGAGTGGGAATAAGAAAGGCATCTTTCTGCAGAGCCGCAAGATCCATAATGGTAGTATAGCCCGAGCGCGCGATGACACACGCACTTTCATTAAGGGCTTTTTCTAGTGCTTCGGTTTGCAAGTAATTGACCACGCGAATATTGTTCTTTTTAAGTAATGCCTGTTCTTCAGCAACTTTGCCTTGTACCAATAAGAGTTTTAAGTTGGTCTCTTTAAAAGCCGCAATCAACTTCTCTTCCAACAAGGTGCGTTGTGGTTCAGGCCCTGAAAGTACCGCAATGTAGTCGTATTTCTTGGGTCGCTTTTGTGCTTTCATTCTACTCAGCGGCCCCATATAAGTAACCGGAAAGGAGTTATTGGTTAAATGTCCTAACTTTCCACTTAAGTTATAGGGTCCGGCGGCATCGGGCACCCAGCAATGATCAAATTTTCGAATGTATTTCTGATGGATTTTCGTCGTAGCAAAGGAGGTGCTTCCGGAAAGAACCTGTAGTTGATGCGTAATGAACACAGAGGGCACCCTTTTGTCTCGAACGCCCATTCTATTATCACTAATGATTCCGTGGATCGCTTCGGAAGACACCAATTTTTTAATGGCCTTTTTCTCTGCTTTTATGGTTTTCTGAAGATGCGGAAGTTTCAGAAGCATTTTCAACTTGAACCAACTTCCTTTCTTGGTGTACGAAATATTATAGGCCGGTAGCTCCATGCTTCGTAACTCAGGAAATTCTTTCCGAAGCAATGCTAACGCTTCTCCATCGGAAGCTAAGATGACATTGTAATCGCGCTCCAAAAGGGCACGGATAATAGGGATACATCGCGTGGCGTGACCAAGCCCCCAATACAGAGGGGCAACGAGTATGGTTTTTTGTGTATTCAAGGGTTTTTGTTAGGTTCTAAGCTTTGGGTAAAAACAAAGGTACGCAAACTAGGGACGCTGGAATATTTCCTTACTTTTACCTAAATTTTAATGACATATTATTTCTGTGGGAAGTAAAAACAAATTGAAACGATTTCGTGAGAATGAAACCTTCGAAAATGTGATCCAACCAACACGGGAGGAGGTTTTTGAAGATGCCTTCGGCTTAAAAGGAAATTGGGGCGCACAATTCTTTAAAAACGACCAGCCCATCGTGTTAGAATTAGGCTGCGGAAAAGGTGAATACAGCGTTAATTTGGCCAAAGCGTATCCTGAAAAGAATTTTTTAGGGATCGATATTAAAGGTGCGCGCATGTGGCGAGGTGCGAAAACAGCACTGGAAGATAACCTGAAAAATGTCGGGTTTTTACGTACGCAGATTGAGTTGATCGATCATTTGTTTGCGGAAAATGAAGTGAGCGAAATATGGATCACCTTTCCTGATCCACAGATTAAGTACAAGCGTACGAAACACCGACTAACAAACCCCGAATTTTTGTCGAAATACAAACACATCCTAAAACCGGAAGGGGCCGTACATCTTAAAACCGACAGTGAATTTATGCATGGCTATACCTTGGGGTTGTTGCAAGGAAAAGAACTAGATATTGAATATGCCCATCATGATGTGTACGGCAATCCACATGCTCCAAAAGAAGTGACGAGTATCCAAACGTTCTATGAACAGCAGTACTTAGAGGAGGGTAAAAAAATTACGTATCTTCGGTTTCGCTTCAAATAAGTACATTTGTGAAGACCCTGTAAGACACATTCATGTCGGTATTACTCAATTTTATCATTGGTTTTCTTGCGGCATTCGTGGGAGTGATTCCTCCGGGCTTGCTTAATATGTCTGCGGCTAAGATCAGCATGAAAGAAGGCCGAAAAAAGGGCGTTCTATTTTCTATTGGGGTTTGTGTAACCGTCTGTATTCAAACGTATGTTGCGTTGCTTTTTGCCCGTTTGTTAGACCGTCATCCTGAATACGTAGACCGATTGCAGGAAGTAGCATTGGGTATCTTCATCTGTATCACTTTGTATTTTTTCTTGATCGCAAAAGACACACGGCGGCCGGTTCCGGAAGGCTTTCAGCGTTCGAAGACCAATCGGTTTTTCAACGGAATGTTCTTAGGAGCTCTTAATTTGCTTCCGCTTCCGTATTGGGTTTACATCAGCATTACTTTTGCTGGATTCGGCTGGTTTACTTTTCAGCAACCCGCCTTATGGGCTACTGTTTTGGCATCAGGAATAGGAACTTTTGCCATGTTAATTCTATATGTTCAATTCTTCCGCAAGAAAGAGGACCAATCGCGTCTTGGTGTTAATATGAATTATATTATCGGAGCGATCACGGCAATTATATCTGTGATTACCGCATTTAAAATTTTTGGATGAAACAAGAACCGTCTTTTTTTCAGCGCGTATATGACGTAGCAAGAAAAATCCCCCACGGAAGAGTTACCAATTATGGAGCTATTGCAAAATATTTGGGACAAGCAGGAAGTGCGCGTATGGTGGGTTGGGCTATGAATGCCAGCGGAACAGAAGAAGACGTGCCGGCACATCGAGTGGTGAACCGAAACGGCCTGTTAACAGGAAAACACTATTTTGACGGCACCAATTTGATGCAACAGTTACTGGAAAGTGAAGGAGTTACCGTGGTAGAAAATAAGGTCACTGATTTTGAAAGCCTTTTTTGGGATCCAATGAAAGAACTACCTCCCGGAATGTATTAAATTTTTTTGATCAGACCGCTTGATCGAGGCATCTATCATTTCGATAGAGTAGCTTCGTAATCCGAAGATTAACCGTTATATTTGCACTTTAGAATGAATCTAAATTTTGGCAGTGATTTATGAAGTTTAAGAAGCAAGAAATCCTTGATGCATTAGCAACTATTTCGGTAGCGGGAGAAGGAAAGAACATGGTGGAAAGTGGTGCCATTAAGAATGTGGTCACATTTGCCGACGAGATCATAGTAGATGTGGTCTTAAGCACTCCGGCAATGCACATTAAGAAAAGAGCTGAAGCCGACATAAAGAAAACCATTCAAGAGCGAATTTCAAAAGAGGCTCAAGTGGAGGTGAACATCAAAGTAGAAGCACCTGAAAAGAAGCCGGCAAATTTGATCAAAGGAAAACCTATTCCCGGAATTAAGAACATCGTGGCGGTCGCTTCCGGAAAGGGTGGTGTGGGAAAATCTACCGTCACAGCCAACCTGGCAGTCACCTTGTCTAAGATGGGCTTCAAGGTGGGGATATTAGATGCTGATATCTACGGTCCTTCTATCCCTATGATGTTCGATGTATTTACAGAGCGCCCCCTTTCTGTTACGGTCAACGGAAAAAGTAAGATGAAGCCCATTGAAAACTACGGCGTCAAAATATTGTCAATAGGATTTTTTACACAGCCCAATCAAGCCGTAATTTGGCGCGGACCGATGGCGGCTAAGGCCCTCAATCAGTTGATTTTTGATGCCGATTGGGGAGAACTTGATTTCATGCTGGTAGACTTGCCTCCCGGTACAGGCGATATTCATTTAAGTATTATGCAGTCTTTACCTATCACCGGTGCGGTTATTGTTAGTACGCCGCAAACGGTAGCACTGGCAGATGCGCGAAAAGGGGTGGCAATGTTCCGTCAGGAAAGTATTCAGGTACCGGTGCTTGGTGTCGTTGAAAATATGGCGTATTTTTCTCCGGAAGAATTGCCTGAGAATAAATATTTTATCTTCGGAAAAGGAGGAGCTAAAAACCTTTCGGAAGATCTTGACATTCCTTATTTGGGAGAGATTCCTTTGGTGCAAAGCATTCGTGAAGCTGGAGATGTGGGACGGCCGGCGGCCTTACAAACTGCCACTACCACAGAGGAAGCCTTTGAGGACGTTACAAAACGCGTTGTTGAGGAAACCGTTCGCAGAAACGAAGATCTTCCCCCAACGGAAGCAATTAAAATTACTACAATGGCTGGTTGTAGTGCGGTAAAAAAATAATATGACAGACAACGAATTAGAACAGAAAGTGCAGATCGCTTTAGAGGAGATTCGACCCTTCTTGCAAAGCGACGGAGGAGATATCTCTCTGCTTTCTATTGATAACGGAACGGTAGTTCGGGTTCAGTTGGAAGGAGCATGTGTAGGTTGCAGTGTAAACCAAATGACCCTAAAGAGCGGTGTTGAAATGACGATCAAAAAACACGCGCCACAAATTGAGCAAGTAATCAACGTCGAAGTGTAGTGATTGATGTACGAATGTCGATCCGGGCAAGGTATTGTCGCGCTTGCATGTTGCTAGAAATTACACAGAAAAATTCATGATTACCACAGATATACTTATTATTGGTGCTGGCCCTACGGGGCTTTTCACCGTTTTTGAAGCTGGATTGTTGAAGTTGAAATGCCATCTCATCGATGCCTTGCCGCAGCCGGGAGGACAATGCGCTGAGATCTACCCCAAAAAACCAATTTATGACATCCCCGCCTTTCCTGAAGTACTTGCCGGAGATTTGGTAAAGAACCTAATGAAACAAATTGAACCGTTTCAACCGGGATTTACCTTAGGGGAACGCGCTGAAACCATCGAAAAACAGGAGGATGGCTCGTTTATTGTCACCACCAATAAAGGAACGCGACACCAAGCGCCTGTGGTGGCGATTGCCGGAGGTTTGGGTAGTTTCGAGCCCAGAAAACCCCCTATTACATCATTAAAAGATTACGAAGATCGCGGAGTAGAGTATATGATTCGAGAACCCGAGATGTACCGTGATAAAAAAGTGGTGATTGCTGGGGGAGGTGATTCAGCTTTGGATTGGTCGATTTTTTTAGCAGATGTGGCCAAAAGCGTCACCTTGGTACACCGCCGTAATGAATTCCGCGGAGCGTTAGACAGTGTAGAAAAAGTACAAGACCTTAAGGATCAAGGTAAAATTAATTTGATCACTCCAGCCGAGGTCGTTGACGTCTTTGGAGAAGGCCGTGTAGAAGGGGTCTCGATAAAACGCGGTGCGGAAGTTTCTAATCACGATTGCGATCATTTTGTGCCGCTTTTTGGACTGGCACCTAAGTTAGGGCCTATTGCCGATTGGGGCCTTGAAATTGAAAAGAATGCTATTAAGGTGGATAATACGTTAGATTATCAAACAAACATTCCCGGAATCTACGCGATTGGCGATGTAAATACCTATCCCGGAAAACTCAAATTGATCCTTTGTGGCTTTCATGAGGCAACACTCATGTGTCAAAGCGCATACCAGCGCATTTTCCCTGATAGACGTTATGTAATGAAGTATACGACGGTAGGCGGAGTAGAAGGTTTTGACGGCACAAAAAAAGAGGCACCGAAAGCCGTGGTTAAAGCGATTAATTAATGCAGGACATCAAAGTCACGATTATAGACCGGCAAGGTCAACATCATACGGTGGATGCCCCTACCGATATGAATATGAATGTCATGGAGTTGGTTCGTTCTTATGAATTAGCTCCAGAAGGTACCATCGGTATCTGTGGTGGCATGGCGATGTGTGCTTCTTGTCAATGTTACGTATTGAGCGATCATGAACTTCCGGAAATGAGCTATGATGAAGATGCGATGTTGGCAGAGGCCTTTCACGTACAAGAGAATAGTCGCTTGGGCTGCCAGCTTCATATTCACGACGCTCTTAATGGGCTCACCATTGAACTAGCGCCGGAAAGCTAATCCACTAAAATTCCTAGTGCATTTAAATAAATTCTCTCAACAAATAAGCGGTACGCTTTACGAGAAGGATGCAATCCGTCGCCGGAAACTAAGTCGGGTTCTTCAACCCCTCTTCGTGTGATATCTGTGATGTTCAGATAGGTGACTCCACGCGCCGCAGCTGTTTGTAAGGCAAATTGATTGTATTGATCGATCTCTTGAGAGACTGCTTCTTTATTTGAAAGTGTTTGCCCGAAAGGAGTATAAACATAATCCGGGATTGAAATCACAATAACATTTGATGCCTCTCCTCTGGCTAAAGTAATTGCCTCGTCTAGCAAACGTGGAAATTCTTCCTCATATACCGAAAAGGGCCGACCTTGATATTGGTTGTTGACTCCAATTAAAAGCGTTACGATATCTGCATCTGCAGAGGGATCTGATCTTTCAATTGCTCTAAGTAAATCGGTGGTTGTCCAACCCGTTTGGGCAATACTATACAGGCTTCCATTGTAATCAGGTTCTTCATTAATAGAATCTAATAACTGACGGGGAAATCCACAATTACTACAAACTCCTTGTCCGTAGGTGTAACTATCTCCCAATGCCACGTATCGGAAAGCAAGCGCATTTTCATTGTCGGTGTTCGAAGGTTTACCTTGGCTGCTTGTATTTTCCTGTGAACACGCAACACATAGCACCAAAAGACAACCGAGGATTGTCGTGAATAGGGTTTTTATAGATCTCATAGCAACTTATATACGTGCTTTAGGCAAGTTTCGTTTTAATAACCTTCTTAAAATTTATATAAATCTTGCTAGGTTTGGTAACTTGCCAAGGGTTGAGGCCCTTCAAGGAGTACTCTAATGATCTTTAATGTACCGCTTTCCGTAGAGGCTATTTGCCATTTTATAAGGGATATGGCACCCTTTTCAATTTCAATTCCGGTAATGCTTCTAGGGTGGACGCAACTTCCATCGTTGAACAACGGAATTTCATTCGGTTCCGGAAAGCGAGGTCGATGCGTATGTCCTATGATGGTTATCTTATTTTGATGTTCAAGGATCCATTTTTTGAATCGACGTTCTACCTTCAAGAGCTCTAGGTAGTTTTTCGCCGGACTCGTAGGATCGCCAATACCAAAGATCTGAAGTTGTCGCCATAAGGCACGCACCATAAATCGATTCCATTTCCAACCGCGATAATTCATCCATTCCGCTTGATGTCCATGGAGCATAAAGATCTCTTGACCGGTCTCTTCGTGCTCTAATACCAGTCCTTCAGAGAATTCAATACAAGGGAAAAGCGGGTCTTCTTTTCCGGTTACTTTGTTAAAATATGAATGTAGATGCTTAGATACATAGCTTTCTTCACGATACACCATGTCATGATTGCCTAGTAAGCGATACAGACGATGCTCTTCAAAGAATTGTTTCATCAGCATGAAGACATTCTTGTGGGCTTCCAGAATAGATGAAAACTTCCGATTCTCCCACAGTTCGTCTCCATCCCCTAATTCACAATAGGTAAAACCTTCTTTATAATAATGGGTTAGCGCGTGAAAATAGGTGTTTCCGTTGTTTGCAAAATCATCAGCAAAGCTATTATCACCTCGATGACAATCACTAAATATGACGAATTTAGAAGTGTCATTAAAAGGGATGCGTCTTGCAGTATTATATGCTTTTGAAATCCTACGCTGGGAAGACATGGTTTATCTTTCCCTAAAGATACGATAAGGGAATATGGTTATGCGGTTTGGAGTGCTAAAATTTCCGAAAGCACGCCTTCCCATAACTGTTCTCTGGCCTGAAGTGAAGCAACTACAGTGTGTTCCACCTCGCGCCATTTCGCACCGTCGTTACCACAAAGTTGTTCGATCATCGCCAAGGCCATAGGCCCGTGTTCATCTCCGTCCAATTCTATATGCCGATCAAAATAATATTTGAAATCAGTGAGGTCTTCCTGCGGAAAGTTTTGCTGAATGTTTTTGATGATTTCTGAAAACATGTCGGGAATCAAATCTTCACGTCCAAAGGTAAAAGCCGCGGCGATCTTATGGTCTTTGTCCTCGGAAATCGTTTGAAACGTAAAGCGTAAGAATTTTTTCACTGCACTAGGAAGCCCACTCTCTTCAAGTAATGCTTCAATTTCTTGTGTTTCCAATTGGGTTAAAAAACCGGTGATCTCTTTGGTGTTGGCTCCGGCTTTCTCCATAGCATCCAAATACATTTCAAAATGACTTTGGCGCTTCCCAGCCCGATTGATATCGGTTTCTTCTGCTAACACAATTTCATTGATCAAATAGCGCGTTTCAGGATTGCCTTTGGGTTTCCACGGCACTTGAGTGCAGGTGAGGTTGTTTTGTAATGCTTTCAGCAACGACATAAAATCCCAAACGGCAAACACGTGATACTCCATAAAAAGCCGCAAGTGTTCCGGAGTTTTTATTTCTGAATATAACGGGTGATGCAACAACGTGTCACGATACGGGGCAATTTTTTGTTCAATTTGGGAGATCATAAATAGGGATGCTAAAATTCAACGTTCTGCTGTGGGACGGTTATTGGAATTATTGTTTTGGTGATAGTTTTTTTCCGTGAAAAGGGCAATAGTTCCATTTGCCCGATAGTAGGGCGTTGTCTGTTGGGCAAATTTTATCTTCCAACAAACTTCCTAAGGGCAAATCAATGGTTCTTTGAAATTCTCCCAATTGAAAACTGAAATCCCCATTACCAAGAGGATCGATGGCTCCTTTAGGAGATCCCATGAAGATAAAATGCATATTTTCACCTAAGGGCCCAAGCATTGAGGCCATCATGGGCTGCATGAGGTTGGCAAACGACTTAAGGTCTGCGGAAAGGTCATCTTGAGAAATCGCTGTTAACGGACTTCCTTGATAGGTTACAGAGAAATCTTTCAGAATAGCATCAACGGTTTCGTAGGTAACACCACCAAAGTAACCGATATTTCCTTTTACTACCGCAAAGAGGTTGTATTCACTTACCATATCTGCGATTGCCAAGTAATCTTCTTGCCGCAAGGTTTCGTCTTGTGCTACCGAAACCTCCCAAAATGCAAGCGGAAGCCAGAAGACTAGTTCTACAGCATCTGGGTTGTCACTGCTGTATTCAACCTCAGATAAAAAAGCATCGAGTTTTACTTCTTCAGGCGCTTTCAATTGCGCTTGTGCTTCAGAACAAAAGCCTACAGCAAATAGCAGACTAATTAGAATTATTTTTACCATTATTTAAAAGCATTGAGTCCGGTGATGTCTAGTCCGGTGATCAACAAATGAATGTCGTGCGTACCTTCGTAGGTGATCACACTTTCTAAGTTCATGCTGTGACGCATGATGCTGTACTCTCCGGTGATTCCCATTCCACCAAGGATCTGTCGCGCTTCTCGTGCAATGTTGATCGCCATATCTACGTTGTTTCGTTTGGCCATCGAGATCTGTGCGCTGGTGGCTTTCCCTTCGTTTCGAAGGACACCAAGACGCCACGCTAATAGCTGGGCCTTTGTGATCTCCGTGATCATTTCGGCTAATTTTTTCTGTTGTAATTGGAAGCTTCCAATAGGTTTTCCGAACTGCATGCGTTCTTTGGAATAGCGCAAGGCCGTATCATAACAGTCCATCGCAGCACCAATGGCTCCCCAAGCAATTCCGAAGCGCGCAGAATCCAAACATCCAAGTGGCGCACCCAAGCCTGATTTGTTCGGTAATAAGTTCTCCTTGGGAACCTTGACATTGTCAAAGATCAATTCGCCCGTAGCTGAAGCACGTAATGACCATTTGTTATGGGTTTCAGGAGTAGAGAAGCCTTCCATGCCGCGTTCTACGATGAGTCCGTGAATACGCCCTTCCTCATTTTTCGCCCAAACCACAGCTACTTGCGCAAAAGGCGCATTGCTAATCCATAGTTTGGCACCGTTGAGCAGGTAATGATCGCCTTTATCTTTAAAGTTGGTGGTCATGCCACCGGGATTGCTTCCGTGATCCGGCTCTGTGAGTCCGAAACACCCCATCCATTCGCCACTGGCCAGTTTGGGAAGGTACTTTTTACGTTGTTCTTCGGTACCGTATTTCCAGATGGGGTACATTACCAAAGACGATTGTACCGAAGCGGTAGAACGCACTCCACTATCGCCGCGTTCGATCTCCTGCATGATGAGTCCGTAGGCAATCTGATCCATCCCTGCACCACCGTATTCTTCCGGAATATAAGGTCCAAAAGCACCAATTTCGGCAAGGCCGCTAATGATTTGTTCAGGGAATTCCGCTTTTTGGGCGTATTCTTCAATGATGGGAGACACATCACGCTTCACCCAGCTGCGAGCGGCGTCGCGAATGAGCTTATGCTCTTCGGTAAGGAGTTCGTCTAATTGGTAATAATCGGGAGCTTCAAAAAGATCGGGCTTCATAGAAATATGATTTGAAGCACAAAGGTAAAAAGAGCGGTGCGACTGACCTACATTTTCAAATAAAAATCTTTGACTAGCGCGATGTATTCTGAGGCGTACTCGTGGCGGTCAATTTCGATGGTAAGATGTTCAATTGTGGGATCGCTTTTCAGAAAAGAAAATTCTATCAAACAGCGCTTCACCTCGCTATCGACATGGCCTTTTACAAAGCAAATTCTCTTTGGATATAGCTTGAATGCCTCTGAAACCGCCACAAATGCTTCAAAAGCACTACGTGGAATGACTACTGCAAATAAACCGTTTGGTGCTAAAAGGTCAGAAACGCCCTCCATCAATTCCTCAAAAGGGAGCGCATCAGAGAACCGTGCCATGTCCCTGTCTGGATGTTTTGTTTTGTATTTTTCAGAATAAAACGGAGGATTGGAAATGATGAGGTCGTAGTGCTCGTCCATTTCGGCAACAAATTCTTGAAAGGAGGCATGGTAACAAAAGAGACGGTCGCCCCAGGGAGAACTCTCAAAATTTTCGGTGCATTGTTCGTAGGCATTGGGTTCGAGTTCAACGGCATCGATCACCGAGGCATTGGAGCGTTGCGCTAGTTGTAAAGAAATGATGCCCGAGCCAGCACCAATATCGAGGATGGTTTCGGGGTGCCTTTCGAGGGATGCCCAGGCGCCTAGCAGCACACCATCGGTCCCGATTTTCATGGCGCAGCGGTCGTCTGCGACTTCAAACTGTTTACAGCGAAACATGGCTTAGGAAAGGTAAATGTCAATCAATCCTTCGGGCGCTTCGATGCGAATTTCTTTCGCATTGCGGTCTACCTTTTGAATAATGTCGTCGTTGATAGGAATGAGTACTTCCGTTCCCTGATGATCAATGACAAATAGGTGCTGCGGCGTGCTATCATTTACGGATTGTAAGGTTCCAACGGTTCCGAAGTGCTTATCGATGATGGTAAACCCGATGACCTCATGATAATAAAATTGATTGCCTTCCAAGGTAGGAAGAAGATCGAGGGGGAGGTATAGTTTCTTTTTTAGGAGTCCGTCTGCCTTACCTTCATCATCTACCTCTTCAAACTGAATGCGAAGCAGGCTGGATTTGTGTAAGGAAAGTGATTCAATAAAAAATGGAATCAATTTGTTGTGGAGTTCCACAAAAACTGATTCCATTTCTAAAAATTGTTCGGGGTCGTCGGTATCTAATTTGACGAGGACTTCCCCTTTAAAGCTGTATTTTTTTACGATCGTGCCAACGAAGAAACAGTCCTTCTTTTGCATCGCAAAAAATTTACTCTTCTTCTTTAGAAGCTTCAGCGTCTACTGCAGCTGCAGTTTCTTCTGTTGCCTCTTCGGTAGCTTCTGCTTCCTCCTCGACAGGAGCTGCAGCAGCGATACGAGCTTCGTTCACGGCTTTTTCAGCAGCAAGGGCTTCTTCTTTCGCTTTTTCTTCTTCTTTCGAAAGATTGTCTTTCTTAGCGTCTACTTTCGCTTGCTTATCATCTAACCAAGCATTGAATTTCTTCTCCGCTTCTTCTTCGGTCAATGCCCCTTTACGGACACCACCAGCCAAGTGATTTTTCAATAAAGCACCTTTGTAAGAAAGGATAGCACGTGCTGTGTCGGTAGGTTGTGCACCATTTTGTAACCATTTTACAGAACCATCTATGTCTAGATTGATCTCCGCAGGGTTTACGTTTGGATTGTAAGTTCCTAGTTTTTCTAAGAATTTACCATCTCTTTTAGCACGGCTGTCTGCCGCTACGATCCAGTAAAAAGGATTCCCTTTTTTACCGTGACGTTGTAATCTGATTTTAACAGGCATAGTAATTAATTTTTGGGGTACCCGACCCCGGTTATAATTTTTTCGGACGGCAAAGATACCACAATTTTTAAATTGAAAGTCAAGAGTTTCTACTTTTATTTTATATTTGTGACACCCAAAACTCCCTAAAAAAGAGCATCATGAGAATTTACCTACTACTTTTTGCCTTGCTAGGACTGTCATTTTTTTCTTGCAGTGAAGATGATGAGCGTATTGATACGCCTATGTTCGCTAGAAATTTCGAAAAAAATTATTTTTTTGTTGCCGACAGTCTCTCTGCAAATAAGAATGAAGATGGCACCTATACCATCAGAGGACAAGCAGATCAAGGTGTTATTGAAATGACCATTAGCAGTCCCACCCTGAACCGCTACAACTTTGGAAAGGATAGTGAGAATGTAGCTGTCTTTAGAAGCGCCTCAGGATCTATATTTACCACAGATCATCCGCAAGGTGTAGGTTTTGTTGAGATCACGAGATGGGATACCGGAGGGAGAACATTGAGTGGTGTATTCGACTTCACTGCAATTGTAGGTTCTACCGGAGAGAATTTTAATAAATTCAATTATGGTGAATTTACGAACGCTCGGTATCAACAAGAGGAGCCTATAGATGATGAAGACCCGGATGGCACGGGCGATTAACCCCAAACTATTCTTTTTTTCTGTTAAATCACCTTAACGTTTTTAAGGCACATTTCGCCTTCTCGTTAAACCCTGTTAATTTACTTTAAACTAGGGTTAAATACTTGATATGAACGCTCTGATATCCTTACATTAGTATTGGAATAAGGATAAACAAGAGTCCTACAAAAAAACTTTTCTTGTGTAATTTAAAAGATAAGATGATGAAGTATACAGAAGAAATGTCGAATAAGTTAAATGAACTTTTAGAAAAGAATTACGATGCTGAAAAAGGCTATAAAAAAGCAGCCGAAATTGTAGACAACGCAAAGCTGCAACAATTCTTTTCGCAACAAGCTCAAAATCGTTATGATTTTGGTCATGAACTAAAAACAGAAATCAGAAATTTTGGAGAAACTCCTGATAAAGGAGGAAGTACTACTGGTGTTGCACACCGTACCTGGATGGATATTAAAAGTACCTTTACTTCTAACGATGAAGAAGCTATCCTGAATGAAGTGCAAACCGGAGAAAAGGCTGCAGTCGAAGAATATGATGATATTATTAACGACACGACGTTGCCGCCAACCACTAAAAAAATTCTAACGGAACAACGCGAGAGTGTCAAAACCGCCTTGCAAAGTGCCAAGAATTTTGAGGTTGTTGTCTCCTAATTTTTGAATATAAAATGATAAGCCGCTCTTGTGGGAGCGGCTTTTTTTTGTTCATAATTTCAAGGTATTGTGCACAACTTTCTTTCGAGGTGCCAAGGGCTTTTTTTATTTTTACTTCGGAAGAAATTCCTAACATCCTCTAAACTCACAGCCCAGCTATGTACCTGATTTTTGATACGGAAACCACCGGACTACCCAAGCGTTATGATGCCCCCTTGAGCGATAGTGACAATTGGCCACGGTGTATTCAGATCGCATGGCAACTGCACGATGCGATGGGGAATGTTATTGAGCATCAAGATTTTCTCGTCAAACCGGATGGGTTTAATATTCCCTATGATTCTGAACAGATTCACGGAATTTCTACGGCCCTTGCCGAAGAACAAGGGGTGCCTCTAGCGGAAGTCGCAACAGCATTTCAAAAAGCATTAGAAAAAACCACCTTTGTGGTTGGACAGAACGTTGATTTCGATGTGAATATCATGGGAGCTGAATTCTACCGACTCAGTCAGCCGAACCCACTAGAAGAACTCCCTGTCTTAGACACCTGTACCGAAACCACAGCCGAACTCTGTAAGATTCCAGGGGGTCGCGGTGGAAAATTCAAGTTGCCTACACTTACAGAATTACATGAGTTTTTATTTGGTGAGCCCTTTGCAGAAGCTCATAATGCTACTGCCGATGTGGAAGCCACTACGCGTTGTTTCTTTGAGTTGGTACGCCGACGTATTTTTACTGCGGAAGCGTTAGATGTGGCTCCAGATTATTTTGATGAATTTTCGGAAGCCAATCCTAAACCGATTGCGCTTATCGGTCTCAAACATCTCAATCTGAAGAAAGCCTCAGAAGCCATTCATAGAAAATTAGAGGCACAGGAAGCTACTGAAACTATTTCTTCCGAAGAGATTAAAGAAAATCTCGCAACGCTCGAAGATACCGCCTTCGCACACCTTCACAACCATTCACAATTCAGTATTCTTCAATCCACTTCTTCTACACAAGACTTGGTCAATGCTGCCGCCGCTAATGAGATGCCCGCAGTAGCCTTAACCGATTCAGGGAATATGATGGGTGCGTTTCACTTTGTGCAAGCTGTCAATAATTATAACAAAGGATTAAGCGAAGAGGAACAACACAAACAGCTAAAAGCAATCGTTGGGTGCGAGTTCTTTGTGTGCGAAGACCATACCAACAAATCTCATAAGGACAACGGCTATCAAATAGTGATGCTCGCCAAAAACAAAAAGGGCTATCACAATTTGGCAAAAATGGCGTCTATTGCCTATACCGATGGATTCTACTACGTTCCGCGTATTGATAAGGAAGTGGTGACAAAATACAAGGATGATATCATCGTACTTACCGGAAGCTTGTATGGAGAGGTGCCTTCCAAGGTGTTGAACATAGGAGAAAATCAAGCGGAAGAAGCCTTGTTGTGGTGGAAAGAGCAATTCCAGGACGATCTTTACATTGAACTGATGCGACACGATCAAGAAGACGAACGTCGCGTGAATGCAACCTTGGTCGAATTCTCCAAAAAGCACGATGTGAAGCTGGTGGCCTGTAACAACACCTATTACATTCACAAAGAGGATGCTAATGCGCACGATATTTTATTATGCGTAAAAGACGGGGAAAAGCAGGCCACCCCCATAGGTCGCGGTCGCGGGTATCGTTATGGGTTACCCAATCAAGAATACTATTTTAAGTCTCAAGAAGAGATGAAAACCCTCTTCAAAGACCTGCCTGAAGCCATTGCTAATATTGCTGAGGTCATTGAAAAGGTAGAATCCTTTACCCTTCAACGCGATGTCTTGCTTCCGAAATTCGACATCCCTGAACAATTTCAAGATGCCCAAGATGATGCTGACGGCGGGAAACGCGGAGAAAACGCCTATTTAAAGCATCTTACCTTTGAAGGTGCTGAAAAACGCTATGCCGACATCACTCCCGAAATTCGACAACGTTTGGAATTTGAGCTGGAAGTGATCGCAAATACGGGATATCCTGGCTACTTTCTTATTGTTCAAGATTTTATCGCAGAAGCCCGCAACATGGGCGTCTCTGTAGGTCCGGGTCGTGGCTCGGCAGCAGGGAGTGCGGTTGCGTATTGCCTAGGAATCACAAATATCGACCCCATTGAATACGATCTCCTTTTTGAGCGGTTCTTGAATCCGGATCGTGTGAGCATGCCTGATATCGATATCGATTTTGATGATGAGGGTCGAAGTAAGGTTATGGACTATGTGATCAATAAATACGGTGCCAATCAAGTGGCGCAGATCATTACCTACGGAACCATGGCAGCCAAATCGTCCATTCGTGATACGGCGCGCGTACTCGACCTTCCGTTGAATGATGCCGACAGGATCGCGAAGCTCATTCCCAATATGACCAAACTCAACAAGATCTTCGGTTTGGAAGAAAAGCAATTGCGTAGCAAATTCCGAAGCGACGAATTGTCGAAGGTCAACGAACTTTTAAACCTTTCCGAAGGAAGCGATCTCGAAGCTGAAACCATCAATCAGGCAAAAGTACTGGAGGGCTCCGTTCGAAATACCGGAATCCACGCCTGTGGAGTGATCATTACTCCCGATGACATTACCAACTTTGTCCCCGTGGCCACCGCCAAGGATTCGGAATTGTACGTGACCCAATTTGACAACTCGGTCGTAGAAAGCGCCGGACTGTTGAAAATGGATTTCTTAGGGCTGAAAACCTTAACGCTCATCAAAGACACGGTGAAGATCGTCAAACATCGTCACGATGTAGAGTTGGATCCGGATACCTTTCCGCTGGACGATGAAAAAACCTATGAACTCTTTCAACGTGGAGAAACGGTAGGGATCTTTCAGTACGAATCGGCGGGTATGCAGAAGTACATGAAAGAATTGAAACCTACGGTATTTGCTGATCTTATTGCGATGAACGCCCTGTATCGTCCCGGACCGATGGAATACATTCCGAGTTTCGTACGTAGAAAACACGGGGAAGAAGAAATTACCTATGACCTTCCTGCGATGGAGGAGTATCTGCAAGAGACTTACGGAATTACGGTCTACCAAGAGCAGGTGATGTTGTTGTCGCAAAAGTTAGCCGATTTTAGTAAGGGTGAGGCCGATGTGCTTCGGAAGGCCATGGGGAAAAAGCAAAAAGCGGTGCTTGATAAGATGAAGCCGAAATTCATCGAACAGGCATCCGCCAAAGGTCACGACGCAGAAATGCTGGAAAAAATCTGGAAAGATTGGGAGGCCTTTGCGAGTTACGCCTTTAATAAAAGTCACTCTACTTGTTATGCCTGGATCGCGTATCAGACCGCCTATCTAAAAGCGCATTATCCGGCCGAATATATGGCGGCGGTACTTAGTAATAATATGAACGACATCAAACAAGTGACGTTCTTTATGGAAGAATGTCGCCGTATGGGATTAGACGTGCTTGGGCCCGACGTGAATGAATCCTTTTACAAATTTACTGTAAACGATCAAGGCGCCATTCGCTTCGGGATGGGCGCTATCAAGGGCGTTGGTGGCGGTGCGGTTGCCACGATCGTGGAGCACCGTAAGGACGGAAAGTATAAGTCGGTTTTCGACCTAGCCAAACGCATCGATCTTCGGGCTGCAAACAAAAAAGCCTTTGAAAATTTAGTATTGGCAGGCGGTTTTGATGGCTTCGGAACGCATCGCGCGCAGTATATGCACGATGAAGGAGACGGAGTAAAGTTCTTTGAAAAAGTGCTTCGCTATGCAGCCAAGTACCAAGAAACTCAGAATTCTTCACAAGTAAGTTTATTTGGAGAATCCAGTGACGTACAAATTCCCGAACCCGAAGTGCCGCCTTGCGAGGAATGGGGTACGATGAAAAAGTTGAAGCAGGAAAAGGAAGTGGTTGGAATTTATATTTCTGGGCATCCGCTGGATGATTTCAAACTAGAGATCAATAGCTTTTGTACCGTAAAAGTAGCCGACTTCCATCAGATCGAGAAGTTAGTGAATCGAGAGGTTTGTTTTGGTGGTATCGTGAGCGATGTGCAGCATCGTGAAAGCCGACAAGGAAAAGGCTGGGCCATCTTTACGGTGGAAGATTACGACGATAGTTTTGAATTCAAAATCTTTGGAGAAGAGTATTTAAAGTGGCGTCATTTTCTCATTCCGAATTCCTTTATTTACGTTCGTGCGTTTGTGAAAGAAGGATGGACCAATCGAGATACCGGGAAGCAGGGCGATCCTAGAATTCAGTACAACAGTTTTCAAATGTTGCATGATGTGATGGATCAGCAGGCGAAAAAGCTCACGGTACAGATGTCAATTGATGGGCTCCACGAAAAAAGAATAAAGCATCTTCAAGAATTGTTTTCATCACATAAAGGAGATAAACAACTGCACTTTACGCTGTATGATCTGGATGATAAAGTAAAACTGAATATGCCCAGCAGAAAGACCAAGATCCATATCAATAAAGAACTTCTGGAGGCCTTAAGAGAAGAAGATCTGGCGTATAAGTTGAATTAACATTTACATCAAGAATCCGTCAACGGTTTCGGTTGGGGGAGGAATGTTTTGATCATTGATCATTTGGCGAAGATCGATCTCTATTCCTGTGGCGATGGATGTGATAGGCACATCATTATAGGTGCCTTCAAATGGATTTTCGGAATAGTCCCCGATCATTTCCATGAGGAAAAAGACCCAAATGATAACGGCCGAAAGTAAGGCGCCGAGGACGGCAAGCAACAAACTCTGCGCTCCGATGATATCTAACATTCCGAATGGGACGAAGGCACAAAATATCAAGCATAACCAGAATGCTGTAGATGCGTATTGTCGCGGAAACGGGAAATTTTTGATACGTTCTGATTTTCCCTGATCTTCATAAAAAGATCGGATCAAAGAATGAAATTCCATATGGCGGAAGTCCTCGAAATAATCACTGTCGCGCAGTTCTTGCAGTCGTTTTGACTGGATCCTGAGGATTTGAGTGGCGCGGTTGGCACTGGGGTGAATGTTTTGGATCTCTGTTTCGGACAGGTATTTTTTCAATTCGGTTTCTAGGGTGGTCGTAAAATTCTCGGTAACTTCGGGCGCGTAGGGTTTTCGCTTGTTTCGTGGGTGCTCCCAAGATTTCGGTTGCCGAAGCTGGTGGCGTAAGGCCGTCATCCAAGCGATGTGGCGGTAGAGCAATTCTTTTTTAACGGCACTTGCCTCTGCGCCTTGTACGAATGCTACGACGGCAGCGCCAAAGGTTCTACTATTATTAACGATACTTCCCCAGATCTTTCGAGCTTCCCAAGTACGATCGTATGAACTATTGTTCTTAAAGCCCAGATAAAAGGCAACAGCGATCCCGATGACACTAATAGGCTGCCATGGAACTCGAACGAATACCGGGAGGAGATAAACCAATAGGAAGAGGATGAGCGCGTAGATAAAACCGAGTATAAGTGGTTTTTTCGACCAATTTAGAGTCATGAAGAAACCGTAATTCCGTTTGGTGTACATGGTTAGGTAGATTTCTAGTGAAGGTAAGAAATTTTTATGTCTGAAGACGAGGTGTTGGAGGACTTGTAGGATACTTCGGGCAGCGATTGCAGAGAAAATCCCACAGCCGAAGCAAATGATTGCGTATGGCGCGGAATTGCAACGAAAAGCGCGGTGCCTTTTGGCAGCCCGTCAAAATATCAATAAAAACAATGCTTGCATTGCCTAAACTAATGTTAAGCGTTGGCCGAAAGCGTATTTTTTTGACTATTTTTGTGAACAATAAAATATATAAGATAATGGCTTTAGAAATAACAGACGCAACTTTTGAAGAAACGGTATTAAAGAGTGATAAGCCGGTGCTCGTAGACTTTTGGGCAGCATGGTGTGGTCCTTGTCGAATGGTAGGGCCAATCATTGACGAAATTAGCAAAGATTACGACGGAAAAGCGGTCGTTGGAAAGGTTGATGTAGATGCCAATCAGGAGTTTGCAGCGAAATATGGAGTGCGAAATATTCCCACGGTATTGGTTTTCAATGGTGGAGAACTAGTAGGTCGTCAAGTAGGGGTAGCACCAAAAAATGTATACACCGAAGCGATCGATTCGCTACTGTAAGCATTCAACACATTTAATAAACGAAAAGGCTTGGCGAAATGCGAAGCCTTTTTTATTTTACAGTCTTAAATAAACGGAAACGAATTATGGAAAAGGTTTTTAAAGTTCAAGACCAAATAGACAATACATTATTAAAAGAGCGAAAGGTGTTCCTGTGGGGACAAGTAGACGATAAAAGTGCAAAGCATGTGGTCGATCGATTGCTTTATTTAGATGCAGTAAGCAACGAGGATATCCACTTTTATATTAATAGTCCGGGTGGCTATGTCACTTCCGGATTTTCTATTTACGATACAATTAAAAGTATTAAGAGCCCTGTGAGTACTATCTGCACAGGATTAGCGGCTTCCATGGGAAGTATTTTACTTTCGGCCGGTGAAAAGGGCAAGCGTTTTATACAACCACATGCCCGAGTGATGATTCATCAGCCTAGTGGAGGGGCACGCGGGCCTGCCAGTGATATTGAAATCACCGCTCAGGAAATTTTAAAGACCAAAGAGCTAAGCGCTCGCATCTTGGCAGACAATTGTGGTCAGGATTTTGAGAAGGTGATGAAAGACTTTAATCGCGATCATTGGATGGGTGCTGAAGAGAGCGTGGAATACGGAATTGTTGATGCGGTGTTGTAGAATGAGATGTGAGATATGAGTATTTAGAAATGAGACGTAGGATTTATGACCTAGGACTTATGAGGAATGAAATAATAAGTCTCAATACTATTAACTCACTACCCAGTACTATTGTAACGTGAATATAGAAAAGCAAATAAACGAAATCAAGGGGTTTAAGAACCTAGAACTACTCGCCAATCAAGTGGTGGAGGGCTTTATTTCGGGCCTGCATAAGAGTCCGTTTCACGGCTTCTCTGCCGAATTTGCAGAACATAAGATCTACAATCCGGGGGAGAGCACGAAACATATCGATTGGAAACTCTATGCCAAGACCGATAAGCTATATACCAAACGATACGAAGAGGAAACCAATTTACGATGCCATTTGATTTTGGATACTAGCAGTTCCATGCATTATCCGAAAGTGTCGGAGTTGTCCGGAACTTCTTTGAGTAAGATCGGTTTTGCGGCCTTGGCTTCCGCAGCCATCATGAATTTATTGAAGCGACAAAGGGACGCTGTTGGGATGAGTGTGTACAGTGATGCGTATGAGTTTTATGCGTCGGAAAAGGGCAGTGAACGGCATCATCAAATGTTATTAGGGCGGTTGAATGACGCCGTTGTTGCACCGGCAAAAGCAAAGAATACAGATACCTATAAGCACCTGCATTTGATTGCAGAAAAGTTGAAACGCCGCAGCTTGGTCTTTTTGTTTACAGATATGTTTCAGAGTGATGCAGAAGAAGAAGCTTTATTTGAAGCGTTACAACATTTAAAATACAACAAGCATGAAGTGATTCTTTTTCATACGTACGATGGGCAGAAGGAATTATCTTTTGATTTTTCGAATCGGCCTCGCAAATATGTAGATGTTGAAACCGGTGAATCGGTAAACTTATATGCAGATAACATTAAAGATTCTTATGAAGAAGCAGTGCAAGAATTTTTTGATGCTATTAAATTACGTTGCGGACAATATCGTATTACTTATGTACCGGCGGATATTCACCAAGGTTTTCAAAAAATATTGACCACCTATTTGGTAGCACGACAAAAGTTTGGATGATGCTTCTTTTTTTTGAGAAATTGTTTGCAGTAACTAAAAATGCGTTTTATATTTGCCACCGCTAATAAAGCAACGGTCTGGTAGTTCTCCCGATAGTTATCGGGATGGTTAGAATACCTGACAAAAGATTTAAGACATCCTTAAAGTCTAAAAAATAAAGGAACGGTCTGGTAGTTCAGTTGGTTAGAATACCTGCCTGTCACGCAGGGGGTCGCGAGTTCGAGTCTCGTCCAGACCGCAACCCAAGAAAAAGCCTCTCAGTATTGAGAGGCTTTTTTTGTTTTAAAACATTGATTCAGCTAGAATACAAGGTTTTTTGGCAGGAATCTTATTGAAAAGGTGCCTTCTTGGTGTCCCTAAATTAGCTGAGGTGACCCAAATTATTTGCTTTCATAGATTTCACGAATATTGAAAATGAATCTATCGACAGTTTCTCTGATTTTGGTGCCTTCTGGTGAATTAATATGCTTCTTCTTTAATTTATCTAATTCAATAAACTTGAATTCCCAGTCGACTAAAGCATTATTAATTCTATATCCATAAGTCTTTTGAGCATGGGTTTTTTTAGCAAAGAAATCCTCTTTTATGATTAAGCCTTTTTTAGTCAATTCTTTTAAATAAGTTTTAATCTGATTTTTACGGAAATGTGGCATAGCTTTTTCAAATCTATACATTATATCCGGGACATAGTATAGTCCATTATACTCTAGGCCTGCTGACCTTTTCTTTGAATCTACAATTATGGCATGAATATATTCAAATGTTAGGGCTAGATTCATGTCACCATTAACCATCTTCAAGGTTTCGGGTCTAATATCATCAAATTTAATTTCCATTTAACCATTAATCAATTTAATTATGAAGATAAAGATTTTATATACAATAAATAAGTCAAAAACTAATTCCCGAAGATTATGCCCCGTTAGATGCAGAATTACCTATTTAAAAAGACGTAAGGAATTTTCCACAGGGATATTTGTAAATCCCAAAAACTGGAATAGCAAACAGCAACTGGTAGAACCGCCAGAACCAGATGAACAATACATCAACACCCAACTGAGCCTGATAAGACAAAAACTTAATCAGGCTTTTTTATTTCTACAAGTGAAGGGTTCTCCATTTACGGTATATGACATCTATACGCAGTACCTGGGAGAAACACCCAAGGATGAAATAGGAGTGATGGAAGTTTATAGGCTCCATAGTGATAGAATCAAGAAACTTATAGGCATTGAAATTAAAAATGTAACCTATCAAAAGTATATAGAGTCCGGTACACATTTGCAAGATTTTATAAAGCATAATTTTAAGTCGAATGACATTCATTTTAAGAAGCTCAAGAGCAATTTTATTGATCAATACGAGTATTTCCTTAAAGTAGAGAAAAAACTCGCACTAAGCACTTTGAATAAAGCCATACAGAGGTTTAGAAAGGTTGTTAAGTACGCTGTAGCTGAAGATTATATTCAAAAGAACCCTTTTCTTATGTACAAACCCAAGACTGTAAAGAAAGAGGTGGTTTTTTTAACAAAAGAAGAACTTTCAACTATTGAAAATCATCATTTTGAATTGGATAGATTGGAAAGGGTAAAGGATATGTTCGTGTTCTGTTGTTATACTGGATTAGGATTTAAAGAAATGGTGGGATTGAAGAAAGAAAATATATACAAAGAATTTGATGATAGGCTTTGGATACACATCTATAGAAACAAGACAGAACGAACTTATAAGATTCCTCTATTGTCAAAAGCAGAAAATATTATGAAGAAATATGATAATGAAAATTCTGAATTTGTATTGCCGAGAATACATAACCAGCCCTTTAATGCATACTTAAAAGAAATAGCAGCTCTATGTGCTATCAAAAAGCATTTAACACATCACATCGCTAGGAAAACTTTCGCCACTACTGTATTGCTTTATAATGATGTACCTATGGAGATTGTTAGTAAGCTATTGGGTCATTCAAAAATACAAACGACGCAAAGTCATTATGGGCATATTTTAGATGAAAACGTTAGCGAGCAAATGAGAAAAATAGAAGATAGGATTAAATCATGAAAAACTTTGAAACATCAGTATCTATAGCATCTGCAATCCTTTTTAATGTAAGTGCCGTAAAGTTTTGCCTGCCATTTTCTATACTAGAAAGATTAGATTTTTCCATTTGAATCTTAGCACAAACATCTAGTTGACTATAGCCATGCTTTTTACGAAGCTTGGCTATGTTTCTTCCAATGGAATGTAAATACTCTTTCTCTACGTCTGTCATAATTAGAAATGACAATATGCAGGAATATCACATACAGAGAGTTATGATATATAATAACTATATTTAACAGATAAAATTGAAATCTATGAAGCTTATTCATAATTATCCACATTTCTACGAAGCGCTTAAGTATGTTGTGAGTGATAAAAACCCACAATGTGTTTCAAATAGTAAAAAGAAATTTGCCCTACAAATACCTCTTGCAAATTTTTATAAGGGATTTGACTTCTACGAGTTAAACCTTTCAAAAGATGGAGGTGTGTATTTTACAATTGTTACTATGGTTGGATTTAAAACTATTTGTGAAACCAATTCTAAAAGTGTCAAAACTAATTTCTCAATAATTGAGTGGCAAAAATGCATTTTAGATATTGCACTTACACATTTTAATAAGGTGGAATATGTTGTGATGAAACGAGGATCAATTAAGAAAAAGGATGTTGAAGCTGAAAAAGAGTATAGAAGAACTATTGAACGTAAGCTTGAAGATGAGCGAATCAATAGACTACCACCGGAAGAGAGGGGTAAAGCAAAAGTAGAACGATTCTTAAAATCTAGTGAAGATTTCTTTCATCAAAGTTTAGAAATGCAGCAACAAAATGATAAAGGCTGTTTGCTTACCTTTATTTTCATATCCTTGATTTTTTCATCGAGTATATTTGGGTTTTTATCTATTTTAACGTAGGGATTGTATGGGTTCACAAGTACTAGCTATATGTATTTGCGGTGTTAATAAAACAATACTGATTGGCGGAGGAAAGTTAAATTTTCAGAAGATCAACTATTTCCCTGCTTATTGTCCTAGTTGTCTAGAATTGGTTCAGGTAAATCTTTGGGACAAGAAATTAACCTGTCCGGAGTGTCATATTAATGATGTTATTCCCTATAACAATTCCATTTTGATAGGAGAGAAGGGTAGTAAAACAGTCACTCGTAGTTTTGGTTATGAACTCACAAATGGCACTTATTTCTGCTCTAGTTGTGAATGCATGAATTTGCGATTCGAATTGGGTCGTCTCCTTTGGGACTAAAAAATTTTTTTTGACAAATTTCTGAGACTTTGTTTAAAAGTCGACTTTTTCCTTCAGTTTAGGGTACCCCCCCCCCACTTTATATAAAAAGTTTAGGATTATCGTGAGAGCGTGATAATCTAACTATCACCCCCCACTCTTTTTGGGTTTTGGGGGTACCCCCCCTAAAACATTATTAATCTTAAAATTTTTTGATTATGAAAATTATTGAAAACAAATATGATGGAAACATCATAAAGAAAGTGGTATTGGATGCTAGGTTAGTGAACGGTTTAACTAGTGATTCAAATCCAATGCATCTCAAGAACGAAAAAATGACACCCTATCACTGGGTTGATGTTGAACTTCTAGATGTTAATGGAAGGGCTTCACAAAGAGGTTCTGCGATAGTGTGGGATACAAGATTTCAGGACAACCCACAACGTTATGCTGAAGGTAAAATTATACCAATAGAAATCACTATTAATGGGGTTTCAAAGGGTGTTGCCCAGGAGCACTTAGGAAATGGAAGATTCGATATTGAATCATTAGGAATTTCTTTAGAGGGTATTAAAGAACAGCTTGTTGAAGAGAAAGAGGTTATTTAAAACTCATAAGCATTTTGGTAATAGGAGCCTAAATAGGCTCCTATTTTATGCCTTAAACTGTCTTGTCTAAATAACTTTAACATTAAAAACCAATTATATGAAATTAAATAAAGCCCAAAGGGCTCAAGTAAAGTTAAGGTTGGGTCTTAGCGGAGCATCAGGATTCGGTAAAAGCTATAGTGCCTTATTGCTAGCTTTTGGAATTACCAATGACTGGTCAAAAATAGCTGTGATCGATACTGAAAATAGTAGCGCAAATTTGTACGCCCATTTAGGGAGTTTCAATGTTCTTTCATTATGTGAACCCTATTCTCCAGAAAGATACACAGAAGCCATTAGAACCTGTGAAAATAGCAATATGGAGGTGATCATCATAGATAGTATTACCCACGAATGGTCAGGTGAAGGGGGCTGTTTGAATATTCATGAAAAACTAGGAGGACGTTTTCAGGATTGGGCTAAAGTCAGTCCAAGACATCAAGGATTTATCGATGCTATCTTAAAATCTCCATGTCATATAATCACAACGGTACGTAGAAAGGTAGATTACACTATGGATACTGATATAAACGGGCGTGCGAAGGTCACAAAGCTGGGATTTAAGGAGATTACAAGAGAAGGGTTTGAGTACGAGTTGTCAGTCAACTTCGAACTTATCAACGATAAACACCTGGCTAAAGCATCTAAAGACCGTACAGGTCTTTTTATGGATAAACCAGAGTTTGTAATCAATAAGGCAACAGGCAAAAAACTCATTGCTTGGTGCAATGAAGGAGTGTCCATTGAAGAAGCAAAGTTGGAGATCAATGAAGCTACTACCTTAGATGGGCTGAAGCATATATATTCAAAATACGCGAGCATCCAAGAGCAAATTCACCCATTAATAATGCTAAGAAAAGCCGAATTGGATGGAATATCCAAGCAGGTCATTAATGAAGATAAAATTATAAACAATCAAAATACTGAAGCAAATGGAACTAATAGCAAATAATAAACCCTTGAATATGATTCACCAAGAAACAGAAATTGTCAACAATGGTAGTTCTTTTATAGAAGCAAATACTGAATTAGTTTCCCTTGAGCATCTAAAGGAAAAATGTATAATTCCAGTTTTTTCAAAGGATAATGAAACTACCATAAGTCATTACGAGTTTATTCAAAAAACAAGTGAACTAGTAAAGAAGCTTTTTCCAGAGAGTAATATAAATACTCCTGAAGTAAGGGTTAGTCATATAGTAAAGGGCAGAACACCTGATGCTATTGGGAAACCGGCAAAGGAACTATTGGAAAGTGAAAAGACCATCTATTACGAAAGGTGTGCATTTCTAATGGAGATAAAGACGGTAACCAAAGAAATTAGCGGCAATAGACTTTGTCTTACTTTAGGGGGTGTTAGGGCTTATAATCAAGAGAATCTTTATAGCACAAAAAGTTTGGAAAAATTTAAGGTTTTTATTGGATTCAAGAATATGGTGTGTACCAATCTTTGTATAAGCACGGACGGATTGTTGAATGATATTAGGGTTGGTTCTGTTATGGACCTGGAAGATAAAATTGCGGAGTTGGTGTCCACTTACAATATGGATAGACATATAGAAGTAATGGAAGAAATGAATGAATATGTGTTGTCCGAGAATGAGTTTGCTCATTTGATAGGAAAACTCAAAATGTACCTTTCCCAATCCAAATCACAGCAAAATTTTGACTTTCCTATAACCTTGAATGAAAGTCAATTGTCAAAAGTTGTCAAAGATTATTACAGCTGCGACAACTTTAAATGTGGTGATAATGGGTCTATAAGTTTTTGGAACCTCTATAACTTATTTACAGAAGCAAACAAATCTAGTTATATAGATAATAACCTTGAGCGGAATGTAAATGTATACGCATTGATGAATAATCTGGCTAACTCTATGTTAAACAGTACCCCCAACTGGTTATTACCATCAATATAATATAGCTATTTAGGGTGTTTCCAAATAAAATTTATTGAAAATGAATAAACAACAATTGGCTGATATTCTAAAGTACAGCCATCCAAAGGAACTATATATTGTTGATTGGGAGAATAAGCTTGTTGTCTTGACTTGTCCTTTCAAGGTGATAGCAAAAGGGAATGTGGGCCGGATCAATAAGAGTGAAATTGTTGAAGTGGATGAAATAAAAGTGACAATGCGACTGACTACTGTATATGTGATTGAGGGTCAGGCTTATTTTTACTACCACTTTGATATTTGGCCACTGTAAGTAAGCTGAAAAGGGTTAGATAAAATCTAGCCCTAATAATCTTTCTTGAATTTTTATTAATATTAAATTTAGAGCTTGAATATTAACTTTTAATAAAACATCATTGAATACATAGTGTAATTTGGTTTGTTATAAAATAAGCATTAAAAAATTTGGAAATGTCAAATATTTTTTGTATATTAAACAGTTATGTTGATGCAAATTGAATTATACAAGAATCTCAACTACCAACTTTCCTGAAAGACCATAACTGATTTACTTTTTTATTGTCCTTTAAATTTTCTAAAGACGGATAGAACTAGAAAATTTAAACAATGAGTAAAATCAAAATTTATGATGCAATTATGGGTAGTGGTAAGACCCATGATGCAATAGAGAGGATGAAGATGTACTTAAAGGAAGATAGACCCTTTATATATATAACACCTTTTCTTGATGAAATAAGCAGGGTTAAAAATGCCTTAAATGACGATAGAATTTTTAGTCCGTTGTCCCCAAGTGAAGATGGTGCAGGCAAATATGAATCCGAGGACCATTTGGTCGACGATTGTGGAAATATTGACCTAAACGCATCAAAAAACTACAAGTATCTCAACAAGAGAGCTCAGTTTTTAAAAATGGCTGCTCAAGGCAAAAACATTATTACGACCCACTCACTATTTAAGAATCTTAATAGGTCAGACTTCAAACTTTTTAAGGATTATGTGCTGATACTTGATGAGGTCATTTCACCTATGGACATCTATAAAATTGGGGCTATAGACATTGGCATATTGCAAGAACAAGATTTAATTATAATTGACAATATTACTAATGAGGTCAGTTTTATTAATGATGAATACAATGATCCGGCATTTAGGGATATAAAGAAACTTTGTGGTAAAAGTTCTGTTTATTTTTTAGACAAATATTTCTTTGTTTGGGTCTTCCCAATAGAGATTTTCAAAGAATTTAAAGAAGTACAAATATTGACTTATCTTTTCAATGGTAGTCTGATGTCGGCATATTTTAAGATGCACGATGTTGAGTATAAAATCATAGCAAATGATGATAAAATAGAACTTCTCAATATAAAAGCAATATTAGCCATCTACGAGGGAAGGTCAAATGAAATCGTTGGCAGCAATTCATTCAGTAAAACATGGATTGGCAACCTAAGCAAGAGAAATGCGAAGAAGATTGAAGATACTACTTCTAATGTTTTCAAGAGGGTTTTTAAAACTAAGTCTAGAGAGAATGCTTTCACAACTTTTAAGGAGTCTAGAACAAAGTTATCTGGAGGCGGTTATTCAAAAGGATTCATACCAATTAATGCTAGAGCATCCAATGATTATAGGCATAAGAAATCCATGGCATATCTAGGAAATAGATTTTTTAAACCACAGCAAATCAATTTTTTTAAAGAAAAAGGGATTGTTCTTGATGAAGATTTGTGGGCGGTTTCAGAACTTATTCAATGGGTTTGGAGAGGTTGCATCAGGGATGGAAAGGAAATGAACCTGTTCATCCCCTCTTATAGGATGCGTACTCTTTTATACAAATGGTTAGACGGTGAATACAGTCGTAGAACCTCTAAAATTTTAATTGAAAATAGTTAATGACCAATTTCGACTTGGTCATTCCAATTGTAAGCCCTTGTATTCAGGGATCTCACAGACGGTTTCCCTAAAAGAAAAATTAAAAAAATGAAAAGAAAAAAATGAAAGGATTTATAGTATATAAAGCACAAAACACCGAGAACGGTCGAGTTTATATTGGCTCGACAGTAAACTCGGTTGAGATAAGGAAGAAAGACCACCAACAAAAAGCAAGAGATGGACTTGGACATTATTTCCATCAGGAGATTGCCACCTATGGACCTGAGTTATTTACTTGGGAACAGATAGATACTGCCTCCTCCAATGATGAGCTTGCACAGATGGAAAAGAAGTATATCGAGCAGTATGATTCCTTTAAAAACGGTTATAACTCGGATTCAGGTGGTGGATTTAAGAAAACGGTCTATCAATATAGCATTGATGACGGAACTCTTACAGGATCTTTTGATTGCCTAGAAAGTGCAGCTAGTGCAGTTGGTGCAGATAGAAAGGCAATATCTAAGGCGTGTTTGAATATAAACAACCTATATAGAGGTTTCTACTGAAGCTATGAGTACACGGAACCTTTTGTCCCTACCTCTGATGCCAGAAGGAAAGAAGTAATTCAGATGGATATGGAAGGCAATGTCATTGCAGAGTACAAGTCCGTTGCAAAAGCATCCCGTATTACTGGTGCAAACAAATCCAGTATTGCCAAATGCTGTAGAAATGTATACAAAAGTGCTTCCGGATTCAGATGGAAGTACAAGGACTAATTTATTTAAAATTAACAAAAGAAACCCTGCCATTACTGGTGGGGTTTTTTAATGCAATAAACTAATCTACCATGAACAAAATATCAGAAATAGAACTACGCTATAAATTCCAATCAAAAGGAGTACTAAAGATATCAGACAGCCAATCAGCTTATGAGCTATTAAAAAGTAACTGGAACGCAAATATCATAGAACTACAAGAGGAGTTCAAATCTCTTTTCCTGGACAGAGACAACAAAGTTTTAGGCATTTATAGCCTTTCTAAGGGCGGAACAGCAGGAACATTAGTAGATGTGAAGTTACTTATGGTTGCTGCTTTAAAATCAAAGGCGCATGCCATTATTATAGCTCACAACCATCCTTCTGGCAACTTAAAGCCAAGTGATCAAGACCAAAACCTAACAAAAAAAATTATAGAAGCTAGTAGATTTCTTGATATTACCCTATTAGATCATATTATACTCTCTAATAATGGTTATTATAGCTTCAGTGATGAAGGGGAAATATGAGAAAAAAGGAACATCTAAGGGGGCTGTTGAACAGCTTGATTTGATGAGCCCTTTATTTACAGATGTTTATTGTGATACGTTAGGGTCTAGTTAGGACTAAAAATGTGTAAAAGTTAACGGATAGTATTCATTAGAGGGGTTACAAAACGCTGATTAAATTTATCTATTTAAAAAAAGTGTCTTGCCAACTGCCTTAAAAATTCTATGACTTTAAGTTTTAGCGGTTATATGATTTTAAAGTATATTGCTGATTTTTACTTTACAAGGGTATACAATATGAAATTAAAACCATTTATAAGATGGGCGGGAGGTAAGCAAAAATTAGTGAAGGAAATTATTCAAAATATTCCTGCTGCTAGTGATGTGAACCGTTATTTTGAGCCTTTTGTTGGTGCTGGAAGTTTGTTCTTTGAATCTAACTATGAAAACTCAGTTCTTTCTGACGTCAACCCGCAGTTGATTAACGCTTATTCAAAAATTCGTGATAATTTTACTCGCTTATCTACAATTCTTATTGACTATGAAAGACGTTTTTTACTAGACAACCAAATCTATTATGTTATAAGACAAGAGTTTAATCAGCATAAGGAAAATCTAGATACAAATCAAGCTGCCAGGTTTATTTTTTTAATTCATACAAATTACAATGGTATGTACAGAATAAATAAAAGCGGTGATTACAATGTGCCCATGGGGAAAACTAATCCAAGTATTCCTAAACCTGATTTATTATCTGCAATAAGTGATAAACTTGCTAATACTACTTTAGTAGCTGATAATTATTTAAATATGGAAAATGACATAGGTGTTAATGATTTTATATATTTAGACCCTCCCTATCCGCCGTTTGACTGGTCAAATCATCAACGGCAGTACACAGTTAATCATTTTTCAGAACGTGACCACATTGATTTGTCAAATTTTGCAAATCGTTTAAGAAATTTAGATTGTTTTGTAATGTTGTCATATCCAGACATTGAATTTGTTCGTAATCAATACGAAGATTGGAATATCGTTGAATTAAATGCATTTAGAAGTATTAGTTGTAAAAAAGAGCGAAAAAAAATACCAGAACTAATTATAAAAAATTATTAATAATGAAGTTTTGCATTGTAGGAGATTTACACTGCACGCAAGAAAAAGGAAGTAATTCTTTTTTGTACGCAAATATTCCGGACAAACCTGTATCACAAAACCCTCTAACTTCTTTTTTAGAAGTTGCTGATACCGATAGCAAAATAGATTCTGATGTCATTATATGCTTAGGGGATTTAGGGGATAAAGCTAATGAACACGGTATAAAATCAGGTTGGGACGCCATAAGTCGAATGGATAGCAAATTAAATTGTAATTTAAAGGTTGGTGTTGCAGGAAACCATGATGTCGATTCTAGAAAAATTTATTCCCAAGAGCCTCATAAATTCATAAAGAACTTTAGCGTGGACTTTCCTACTTCTGATCCTAATTTAAATTCTAAATTTTGGAACGATGGTTATTGCTTATATGAGTCATCTGATTTAGAGATTTTATTGATCAATACTGTACGCACTCATATAGGAATTCCTGAATCAAAAGAGTCCGCTGTTGACTCAATAACTCTGGAGGAAATAGATAAATTACTAAATGTTGGTGTTGATAAAATAAAGTTATGTATACTTCATCACCATCCAATAAAGCATTCAAATATAAACAATTGGAAGGATAATGATTCGCTTGAGAACGGAGATGAATTGATTGCGGTATTAAATAAATATGACTACGATTTAGTTATTCATGGGCACAAACATCAACCCCGAATCGTAGAAACTGGGGGTGTGACAATATTTGCAGCGGGCAGTTTTTCTTCCTTTGAGAATCTCTTTGGAACTGGCTTAAATACGATGTTTCACATTATAGAGATTGTTGATAAAGGTAAAGGTAAAATAATGTCATGGGAGTTCAATTTAAAAAAAGGTTGGGGGCAAGCATTGAACCATAATTTTCCCCCTGAGATTGGTTTTGGTGGATCAATCGATCTAGATAAATTAGCAGCATCGATTCATCAGTATTTTTTAGCTAAAGGTTTAAATACAATTGTTTATCAGGATCTGATTTCGGAAATTCCAATATTGGAATATTTAATTCCCGATAAATTGATAAGATTAAAGGGGATTTTAAACAAGAAGTACAAGCTATTTATGCAACCTGACTTTCCCCTGAGGCCTTATCTAATAACGACTAAATAATGTAAAATGCTAGATAAGCTATTACTATACGACACTTTTAATGCCAGATACTTCAGTTTCAGGGAAGTTGCACAATCTTTTGTGGTAAATGACGAATTTGTTAGTCTAACTAAGGATAACAGCCTCCTGTTGATGGGGTCTAGAGGTTGTGGTAAAACAACTCTTTTGAAAATGCTGACACCTGCTGGTTTAAATTATTGGCAGGATGAGAACTCAAAATCAATTAGAGATAAAATTGGTTTTACTGGAATTTATATTCCATCTGATATTCAGTGGAAGAACCAATTTGAGTATTTAAACAAGCATTTAAATGATCGGTCAGAAGTAGTCGAAGTCTTAGTGCAATTTCTCTTTTCCAGTAATGTGCAGATTGCTCTTTGCAAAACTTTTAAATCGTACTTAGATTTTAATTGTGAAGATGAGGGCGAGAGAATAGAGTTGGAGTTTAAAATTGTCAAAGCTATATCAGAGGTATGGACAATTGATTCTGTGATTCCAACTTTTGACAGTGTTGAAATTAAAATTTTAGATAGAATAAGGGAATTGAATAGATTAGTTAGAAAATCAATTTTTAAAAGGAATTTAGATATTTTCACTACTTCATTGCCCGATTATGTTTACGATGAATTTTTTGATATTACTAAAGTAGCTTGTAAAGTTTTTGAAGAGAAGCTAAACCTTAACGATTCTCACAAGTGGGCCCTTTGTTTTGACGAATTGGAAATTGTCCCCAAATTTATTCAACTAAAATTAGTCACTTTTCTGAGAAGTGTCGACCAGAAATTTATCTTCAAACTCACTACGACACCTTTGTTCAACATAGAAGATAGAGTTTTAGATGTTACCCAAGGAAATGATTTCAGTTCAATAAAATTATGGGTTTACGATGATAACGGACTGCAAAGATGGGTGAAGTTTTCTGAACAGTTGCTAACCAAAAAATTTAAACAGGAATATGATTTTAAAGAAGAAGATGTTAATAAAATATTTGGAGTTTGGACTATAGATCAATTAATTAAGCAAGAATTAAGCGATTTAACCGAGTCAAGAAAAGCTAGTTTAGGTTACAAAAATAAGTTTTACCCAAGTACCGCAAAAGAAAGCTCACTTTATTTTCTATTTAAACAATTGGCTTCTATCGATAATAGTTTTAAAGAGTTTCTAAAAAGCAGAGGTGTTAACCCCAAAGAGCCTTACACAGATAATAAAATTATAAGAAAAAGCGTATTTCTCAAATATAAAAGGGATGCCTTATATAGATTAATATACAAAGGAAGATCAAGGAGAACTCCTCCGATTCACTATGGTACCCCGCATATTTTTGATTTGTGTGATGGTAATCCTAGATTGATAATTGGATTGGTAAATGAGATTTTACAGAATTCAGATGTTCATTCTGAAGGATTAAAACAAATTCCATCAAAAACACAGTCAAACATCACTTTTAAAGCTTCTGAAAAATATTATAATTTATTGGAAAATCATCCTGATTCAACAATAACTATTTCAAATAGAGACTTTAACCTAGCATCTGACTTATTAGATAGAATTGGAAAATATTTTTATAACAATTTGGTAGAGGGTGATTTTAATAAAAATGCGCCTACTACATTTATTGTAGATGAAGATATAAATGCAAAAATTGTTGGATTACTAGAGACTGCCTTATATTTAGGTGCGATTGTATACCTAGACCCTGTGGAAAGTTTATCAAGCAAAGGAATTTTAAATAAACGATTTAGGCTGTCGGGATTTCTTACTCCAAAATATAAAATACCCAATAGAATAAATTCTCGGGTAAAATTGAGTACGATATTAAATAAGACTTCAGAAGGGAATAAACAGAGGAAATTTTTCGAGTGATGCACATAGTTAATGAATTTACAAATATTACTGATCTACCTTTTAAAAAAATTGATCTATTCATTGGCGCATCAGGCTACGAAGCAAGGTCCACATTCCAAGCAAAGAGTTTGTCTAGTATAATTAAAAAAGGGGTTGTCTTGGGTTTCAAGAATGCAAAAGAACATCCATTTAGGATTAAAAATGATCTATTTTTTCAAGAGAATGGATTTGAGATCATTGAAACTGACGTGGAAGATTTGATAAATAGAAAGCTAGAGAAGCTTTTTAAAATCATTGAGAAAGATGATCAATTAGTAATATATATAGATTATTCATCAATGTCTAAAAATTTATATTCCTATTTATTGTTTGTTCTTTATCATCAGGAGGATAACTCAAACTGGAAACTCTACTTAGGTTATAGTCATGCAGAATACATAAAGGATAATCAAGATAAAACACCAAATCGTGTGGTTGCTCCATTAAATGGATATTGTAATCTAAGTTTACCAACGAAACCTACGTCTTTAATTATTGGTATAGGTAATGAGTTGAGCAGGGTTTTTGGTTTAAAGGAGTATTTTGATGCTATTCCGTATATATTTTACACTGATAATTCCTACAATGAAAGATACAACCTTGAAGCTAAGGAGCTATTGAAAAATATGTCATCCCAAATTCCTCCTGAAAATATTTTTGAATACCCCATTAAAAATTTAAGATATTCATACTACATGCTCAAAAATCTGTGTGATGAATTAATTAAAAACACTAGAATAATAATTGCACCATGTGGACCAAAGCCCTTTGCTGTTTTAGCTATGCTACTCTCTCTGCAATATGACGATGATATTGAAGTTTGGCGAATTTCTCCAGGAAATAAATTAAATGCAATTAATAGAGTGGCGACAGGATTAGTTTCGACAATTGAAATTGAATTTTAGTGTTGCTGCTTACATTTAGGTGTTACGAGTAGCATTCAAATGTTTAACTAATTAAAATTCAGAAATTAACATTCCACAGTTCGAGTCTCGTCCAGACCGCAACCCAATATAAAGCCTCTCAGCAATGAGGGGCTTCTTTTGTTTAAACGATTGAGTCTCAAATTATTTTTTGAATAATTCTCGTTTATAAATAAATTAGGCGTACATTCGCCGCATTATTGGCGATGTGCTTCGAAAAGCATCGCAACATATTCAGGACAGTTTTTAATGTTCTTTAGGATTATTTGATACGTTTTATTTTTTCTAGTAGTAGAGTTTCTTTCCTAGTAAGTAGTACCTTTCTTTCTTCCTTTTCATTTAATACGTCTTATGATGCAACCCAAATGGGCTGTGATTGTAGTTTCTGCCAATAATTCATTTAAATGTATCAGTATGAAATTGATTCAAAAAATTAAAAACGCGTTTAGCGCTAAAAACACACACATTATGAAAAAAGGAACCGTAAAGTTTTTTAACAACAGCAAAGGATTTGGATTTATCCAAGAAGAAGGATCTAATCAAGACATTTTTGTTCACATGAGCGGACTTATCGATGACATTCGCGAAAATGATGAAGTAACCTTTGAAACCGCTCAAGGTAAAAAAGGAATCAACGCAGTAAATGTTCAATTAGCGTAAGTTTGCGAAATTGGCTTGATATAAGTCGAGCGTTGGAATCGTATGATATCCAAAGAAAGCCTCTCAGTAATGAGGGGCTTTTTCTATTGCAAGAGCAAATTATACGATTATGATGGCACAACAAGTAGTCGCCGAAAGAGAAGAACCACTTCAATATTTGGTAGATGCTAATGGGGTGAGCTTATATCACTTTATCAATGATGGCCTTAATGAAAGCAATTGTAATGGAGGCTGTGCAGAAATTTGGCCACCGTTTCAGGTGCGTTTCAATATGGTACTTCCTTCGACACTCGAAATAGTGTTGCCCACTGTTTTAAGTAGAAATGATTTTAGCGTGGCAAACAGAAACGATGAGCTGGGACCACAGCTTACATTCAAAGGAAGTCCGCTATATCATTTTTTACAGGACGAAGGCATCCGTGGATGCGTTTTAGGACAGGGAGGCGCCGAAGGTACGTTCTTCGTAACACAAGTTACGGAAGTGGTTCAATAAAGAGCTATCTAACGAATCTTTTATTTTTATTAAAGTAAAAGCCCTTCCGGAATCGAAGGGCTTTTCGTAATCGGAAGTTAGTTGAAATATTAACGTTTCAGCAATTGTTGTGTCTGAATCCCTTGGTCCGATTTCGTTTTTATGATATAAGCACCACTGGCAAGTTTGGTGATGTCTAAGGTTGCATTTGAAACTCCTCCCAGCGATTGTTCCAGAACGATGACTCCAAGAAGGTCGTATACTTTCACGGCGGAAATTAGATGTCCGTCGGGATTTAACAGCGTAATACGTTCTTGAGCCGGATTAGGATACCATTCTAAAAAGAGACTATCGTGTTCTGAAACCCCCAAGGTCGTTTCCTTAAAGAATAGGGTAAACATTCGTGGTGCCGTAGTTTTAGAGCTTCTAAAGCGGTAGCTTTCCTGAGACAGATCGATCGTTATTCCGGTATCGTTATCAAAAAGATATGGTGTTGCATTCATAAGCATACTTCCTTCCATATCTTGAAGCGAAATTTCATATTCGGTGGCCACATTTACCAATGAAGTAAATCCAACTGAAATTTTCATATCACTCTGAAATGCTTCTCGGGTTTGAATGCCCAATTCATCTCCCACGCCGGTCATAGAAAATAAAGAAACTACGGTTGCCAGACGCTTGCTGTCATATCCGGAATCCATGCCTTCAGAACAAGTTTCAGAAAATCCAATTAGGGTACTATTGTTAAGGTTAAATTCTGAATTCTGAACAGAAAGCCATAATCTATTTTTTTCTTCGGAAGGGCTTCGCCACGTGTCATTTCCTGCAAGTCGGCGCATGCTGTTGGTAAATGTAGCCGTTCCTGCAGCCGAAGCTTTTACACCGAAGCCTTGTGCAGAAGCGATCATTCCGTTGGGGGCTGTATCACTTCCGGAAGGATCTGAAGCCGCCGCAACACCGCCCATTAAATTGTACATAGAAATATCTTCCATGCTAAAATTCATGCTTCCGGCACCGGGTAGCGACGGACTCGGTGGTGTGAGGTGTTCCCAGAAATAGAGGGTTTCTACTTCCGGATTGGCATTGATAAAATCATCCGCAGAAATAGCCGAAGCGTAGGGGTTTCCAAGGACATTCGGACTGTCATTCTGTGTGGTATTGAAGAGCAACGGAACGGTAACGATTCCATTATTTAAGCTTCCTTCCGTATAGGTGAGGTCATAGGTTTTATTGCCATCCAAATAATTCGCCTGTGGACGCACCAAATATCCTTCACCAATAGTCAAACTTCCGCTATGCGGATTCCAAAAATCACCGTTGTCGTCTGCAAAATTCTCTGCGGAAGGAAATGCAGTGGCCACGTCCGCATTCGGTACAAAGTTTCCGGTGGTGTGTGCTAACACTAGAAAGGCACTGTCGTACACATCCTCCCGTGTTTCACCGCTCACGGGGCTTCCCATAATCATAAAGTCTCGAGGCTTTAAGAAGGGAGTTGTTTTACGAACGCGTATGGTTCCGTTATTCGTGGTAATCGCCGCATCATCACGTTGTACCAGACTTCCTTCATGTGAAATATCGAGTACACCCACTACATTAATGTCATACGCCACCTCTACATAATCGCCACTATTAACGCGCAAGGTGATTCCACTATCTACAGAAACACTACAAGCCGAAAAACTGCCGTGCGTTGCTGTATCATAAGCGCTTCTAATGATCACATTAGTAGAAAGATCTGGGGTTCCGTTATCCCAGGCTCCCGAGATCCATTCTGTTGTGGTGGTACAGGTAGGAAGGGGTGCCGGCAACGCTTGAATATCAAATGGGTCTTCATTAGCGAATTCGGCTCTTCGTGCTGCGCGCAGGTAATACGTAACCCCTCCGGCTAATCCAAATACGGTACTGTTTCCGGAGAAGCAACTCAGTTCAATTCCGCCACAGGCGTCAAAAACCGTAATTCTTGTAATGTTATTGGCGTTTGTCACCTCCAAATCACCATCAAAAGGCATGGTAATTTCATACCAGGCATCCATATTGGTCTGTGCTGCGTTATCACAACTAGCATCCATACTTTCGGTAGCGCCCCTGGAATCAAAATCAATAGTGGTAGGCGCTACAACGCCAACAGGAGCTTCGATGGCAGAAGTACAATCGTTGTTTTCGATCACCTCAAAAGCTTCAATATCAAAATTGATCAACCCGGCAAAATCAGCTCTTTCCGCAAGACGTAATACATAGGTGGTTCCACTTGTTAAACTGAAGAAGAAGCCATCGTCATTCGTACAGCCTAGTTCGGTTCCGCCGCAGGCGTCAAACAAACTTCGGGTAGTCACATTCGGAATATTGGTAACTCGAACGTTTCCGTTGACCGGCATCGTAAATTCATACCAAACATCTAGATTTTGCTGTCCATCACTTTCACAACTTCCATCCATACTTTCCGTTGCCTGCCTTGCATCGAAAGAGTAAGTGTTGATGCCGCCGGTAGTAACGGTAATTGGAATACGATCAACACAGTCGTCGTTGGCGATCGTTGGAAACGCTTCGACAGAGAAGGTAATCGGACTTGAAAAATCGGCGCGTTCCGCGATACGCAGCACATAGGTAGTTCCCGCACTTAAATCAAAGAAGAAACCATCGTTAAAACCACAGATCAATTCGGTTCCGCCACACCCATCAAAAAGGCTTCGAGATACCGTGTTAGGAATTCCGGTAATTTTTACATTTCCATCTACCGGCATGGTAAACTCGTACCATCCATCAAGGTAGGTGCTTCCGCCACCTTCGCAACTGGCACTGATACTCTCATTGGCAGTTCGTGGATCAAAATCATACGAATTGCTGCTCCCCACAGGTACGGTAATACTAATTCGGTTCGTACATACATCATTGGGGGCGGTTTCAAACGCTTCCACATCAAAATCAATAGGGTTCGCAAACAAACCTCGCTGTGCCATTCTAAGCACATAGGTAGTCCCGGAACTAAGGTTGTAAAAATAACCATCATTATTTGCACAGCGCAACTCGGTTCCGCCACAGCTATCATATAAACTGCGGGAGACAGTACTAGGAATATTAGTGATTCGAACGTTTCCGTTGACGGGCATTGTGAACTCATACCAAACGTCTAAGTTTTGATTTCCGCTGCCTTCACAAGAGCCGTCGACAGACTCAGACGCCGTTCTGGAATCGAAACTATAGGTGTTCGTACCTCCGGTGGGAACTGTGATAGTGAGGCGATCGGCACATTCGTCATTCACAGCGGCTTCAAAAGCTTGTATGGTAAAATCTACATTTCCTGCAAAATCAGCCCGCTCGGCAATACGCAATACATAGGTGGTGCCGCTTGTTAGTCCGAAAAAGAAACCGTCATTAAAGGCACACACAAGTTCAGTTCCTCCACAGCTGTCGTACAAACTACGGGATACCGAACTAGGTATATTCGTAATACGAACATTCCCGTTAACAGGCATGGTAAACTCATACCATACATCGAGATTGTTATTTCCGACGAGTTCACAACTGCCGTCGAGTGTTTCCGTGGCTGTGGACGTATCTACAGAATACATATTGGCAGTGGTCGCTACAGTGATAGCAGTTCTATCGACACATTCATCATTAACGGCTTGCGCCCAAGATGTTATGCAGCACATAAATAGGAATAGGGGTAGTATTGATTTCATATGATTTCTTCAAATTAGAAGACCAAGAAAAGAAGTAGATCATTTACTCCCAAAAATAAAAGAAGAACGGCCTATAAATTAGACGTATGGAACATTTCTATATGAATTCATAGAGCGAAATGAAGGACTTTTTTTGAAAAGGAGCGGCGTTCATTATTTTGTTCGAATCGCTATTAGAGCTCAATACTTTTTCTTATTTTTGCAGCAAACGAAAAAGAAATCCGAATCATCGGATTCCGATATAAAGAAGTTGTGTTGTCCTCATGAGAATGAGGAACGTGGATCAGAGAAATCTGACCAATGAGAAGCTTATTAGCCTGAGGCTAATGGGCTTTTTTTGTTTGGGAGTACAGCGTAATTATTCAATCCGTTTGTAATTCTCAGAATAATAACGTTGCCCGTTATTGTCAAGTGCAACTTGACGAAACGTGTCCTTGTCAAGCTCTAATTGAAAGCGAAATACTTGCGTGGTGTCCACAATTTCCATCATAGGTCCTGACGCATATTCCAATCGTTCTTCTAACCAGCCATCTTTAATAGTGTAAGTGCCGTACCCAAACCATTCATTGGGATCATTAGGGTTAAAGCGCGACCACATTACTTTGCTATTGCTGTAAATTTTAACTTGTCGGTATCCGTGCATATTGAACATGGTGTCAGTGATCTCACCATTTTCATACATATATTGGTGTTCCATTTCCCAAACGCCTTCCAGTTGTTGGGATGTGATAGGGTCATTGGGTAAGCGGTGAGAGGCCATTAGAAGAAAAGCCACCAACACCACTCCCGCTAAGATGAGCAGTTGTTTTTTCATAATAATACTTTAAAGGTCTGTCAATGAACAAGTAAGCACCTATTAAGATACGAAAAATTTGTGAGTTGTGTCGTTTTTTTTAACGGAAGATCATTAGCTCTTGATGACATTATGAGAGCGCCTCGATGTATTGATAAACCTTTTATACCATGTTACGAATAGTTACTTTTCTTTGCAGTGCCCTATTGATTCTTGCTTCATGTAGTAAGGATGACGCCCCTGAAACCATTCAAGACCCTTTAGCAGATTTCAATTCTCAAATCTGTACAAATGCTCGTGGTATTACCGGCGCGTACTGGGATTACTCCAATGCTCTTCCGATACCCCTTACGCAGATACCTACCATTCAAAATCCAGGTCCGCAATTCATCCACAGCGCTTATCCACAATTAGGGTTTCAGCTTCCACAAGGATATTCGGCTGTTGAAGTTTCTGTCAATAATCCACCCGCTGTTGGAGTAAATGTACTTCGGAATGATAACAATGTAGTGTGGCGCTACCTCCCCTTGTTGTCCCTTCAAGGACAGGTTCCGATTACAGATGTCGTTGCTTTTGAAGTAAACTCGATGTTCAGTTTCTTTGATTTCAACGGAAACTTTGATGTGATTTGTTCCGAAACAAAATCGACGAATACCGGAACTTTTCAACTAACCTTTAGCGCACGTCTTATTGAATTCGGAACCTTTACCGGATTGGTTTGGGTCAATACGTTGTATGAACCTACCACCAATTTTACCCAAGTTTCTGCCTCTGTTTCTGTGGCTCCCACCGCCGAATTTGAAGCCGAAGTGATGAACACCTTCTTGCCGATTAGCTTTCAGCTTTTGGTGATTGATGATGGGGTGCGCGATTCCGATTTAGATGGTGTTCCCGATAAAGATGATAGAGCGCCTTTCAATCCAGATATTCAATAAGAAAATTTTTTTTAAACGTAGGGGTAGGGTAAATTTGGATTCGCCTGTTATATAAGTAGTTTCTGAAAAGAGGATTATTTTACTATAGTTATTGTCATCTTTTCGGTACTTTTAATGTTGCACTTCAAAAACATCATATATGGAACGGCGAAAATTTATCAAACAATCGGGGCAAGCCTTGTTGGCTGCCTCTACAATATCAATTACAGGAGCCCTTATTTCTTCATGTTCCCCGGATGATGAGGTAGAAGGGTTTTTTGGTGATGGCTACTATGGTGACGGTTATTACGGTGATGGCTACTATGGTGACGGATATTACGATGATGGTTACTATGGCGATGGTTATTACGACGATGGCTACTATGGTGATGGTTATTATGATGATGGCTATTACGATGACGGCTATTACGATGATGGCTACTACGATGATGGCTATTACGGAGACGGTTACTATGACGATGGCTATTATGATGACGGATACTATGATGATGGGTATTACGATGACGGTTATTATGGCGATGGCTACTACGGAGATGGTGGTGCCTTAACTGCCATTTTATTGGATGGTATATGGTCTGTGCAGTCGTATATAGATAGCGGCTCCGATCAAACAGGAACGTATGCAGGGTATGGAGTTGATTTTATGGAGTCGAATGCCGTGACCGCCTCCAATGGGAGCAATACCAATACAGGTACTTGGCTCGTAACAAGTGGGGGTGATGAACTAAACCTTGCCTTTTCAGGCTCACCCTTTGATGAATTTAATGACGAATGGGACGTGTTTAGCGTCACTACAACCCGCGTCGAAGTTCGCGATGTAAGTGGTGGTGGAGGTGGAACCGATATACTCGTATTCGAAAAAAATTAATATTCCTGTTTAGTTAGCTCGGGCATTTCGTTTCTCTGTACCCAACTGTCGAAATGCCCGTTGTTTTGATCTCTTTCTTTTGAGCACCATTCTTTTTTTACATGATACTTCTCTAGCGACACCACGTGGCGCGGAACTTACTACAAAAGAACTAATTGTAATAGGGGAAGAGAAAGGCCATACCGTACACTTAGATTATATAAAAGATTTTTCAGCTACGAAGAAACTTCTTGCTACCGCAGATTTATGCGTAATTAATAGTACGAGTCGCTGCTCGTTTGAGCTTCCTTTGTTGGACTATATCATCGCTTCTGAAACGCCATATATAAAAGTAGAATACGATTACAATTTTTGCATCCGAAGAAATATTCTCTGTACCGTAGACCGAAATGTGAGACGCTGTTGTAATCCCGATAAATTTCATACGTACCGAAGGGTGTTTGGAGGAGCCGCTCTCAATGTTTTTCAATCGCCCAAACATTATCAAGCCCATTATGATTTTTATGGGGAGGCAATTGCCAAACACCTGATTATGCCGCCTACGGTCACCACTACCCAATTACAGCCTTCCGAAGAAAAAGACGACACCACCATCCCATTTTTTGGCGATCTTAATTTTTTAAAAGGAGGGCATGAGTATGTAACGTACGCAGAAACACATCCAGAGAAACAATTCACAGTGTACGGAAGGCAGCGTTTGCGACGAGAAATGCCGGCAAATATTTCGTTTCACGATCCCATACAGAATGATAAGGTGCTTGAGATTTTGGGAAAAACCAAACAGTTCATCTGTAAACCTGTATGGCCAGAACCTTCCGGACGATTGGCTGCAGAAGCTTTTTTGTCGGGTTGTGAAATGATCGCCAACGATCGGGTAGGGACCTTCTCCTTCGATTTTTATCCCAACGATCCCGAAGGAGCCATTGCTGCCATGGAGGCCGCTCCCCACGAATTTTGGCAAGCCGTCGAGGAAATTCTCTCAAACAAAACTCCTAAAAAGACGCCAAAACTCAAAAAAGTATTAGTGTATAAAAGTTACGGAGGGCTGGGGGATATTTTCTTTGCCATTCCTGCTATTTATAAATTATCTGAAGTTTCGGAAGTATTACATTTTGCAGTAGCACCACGCTTAGTTGACTTTTTCAGTACCTATCTCAACATACCCGTTGTGAACGAGGAGGATGTTCGAAAGAGAGAGGAAGAATATGATCACATCTATGAATTAGGAAACTATCCGGCCTTTCGGGGGTATGATCTTCCGCATGCACTCAAATATCCTACGCACAAGAAAGTTAACCAACACGCCATCCAACATTATATTGATACGCTCTCAAAACTCCATCCCGATATGGACAACCACTTAGCGCGTTATCCGTATTTCGCAACGACCTCTAAAAGCGCCAATCCGTATTTCGTGGTGCATCACGGAGCAGGCTTTTTACTGAAGATTTGGCCTACGGAAAAATATGCGCGTTTAGTTGAGCGATTGCTAGAAGTATACCCTAACCTTGAATGTAAGATCATTAAAGGTCCAGATGATCCCGACATTGAAGCGCACTTCACGAAAAAATGGTCTCGCGTTACCATGGTAACAGGTGGAATGATCGATGTAGGTGAAGCCATGGCAGGAGCCTTGTTTCATATTGGGAACGATGCCGGGATCACCCATGTTGCCGGAGGGTTCAACGTGCCGTCTGTGGGTATTTACGGCCCTACCGGTCCCGGAAGTTGGGGAAGTTTTTCGGAACATAATGAGTTGATCTGGGGAAAAAAAGGAACCTGTAATATTCGTTGTAACTACGATGTCATTCTAAACTGTGAACATAAGATCTGTCTTAACTCGATAACGGTAGATCGTGTGATGGAGGCTGTTTACAAAGTACTGGCAAAAGCATATCCCGAAACCAGTGATCGCATCGTTACAAATCCCCAAGTGACGACAGAATTCACAGAAAAAGATTGCTTACTTCGATTGGGGGAACAAGAATTGCTACTGGAGTATCACAATGAACAAATGCGTCAGGATATTGAACACCTACTGAATGATCGCATCGATGAGGTTTCTAACAGTGCTGATATGCACAGTGTGGTCGATGTGTTATTGCAACAAGGAGTGCTCTACGAAATTCCCTCGTTCAAAAAATAACATATTGGTAACAACGCAAAAGGTGGGTGGAATCTAGTATTTCGTCAATTTAGAGGTTTAATACAACCCCATGCAACGATTTTTATTTTGCGTAAGTGTAGGGATGCTTTCTCTATTATTTTCTTGTAAAAAAGACATAACACATTCTCCACAAAATAGAACCTCCGCCTCAGGAGAGCAGCTAGCACGTCTTAATTGTGCCAGTTGCCATCAATTTCCGGAACCTTCCTTACTCGATAAAGATACTTGGCAAAACTATATGCTTCCACGAATGGGCTATATGTTCGGTATTTATAGTACTTCGGAAGAACGCGCCGCCTTGTTCGAAAATAACGAGGGCGGAACGATCGTCTTAGAAAGTGACTTGTTTCCTGCGGTACCGACTTTAGATAGTCTCAGTTGGGAAGCGATACAACAGTATTACCTTTCGGAAGCACCCGATTCGCTTCCGCTTCCGCCGCAAAAGAAGATTTCTAACACCTTAAAACAATTTCAGATTCGTATTCCGAAGCAAAAAGTAACTATCCCCAGCAGTACGTTAGTGCAATTCACCGACGCGGGAAATCTCTATTTGGGCGATGCCATGACACAGAGTTTTTCTGTCTTTTCGAATGGGCTTGAGTTGTTGGAAACCGGAAATCTTGCGGAAGGTGTGGTGAGTATCAAAACGATACAAGACGAGCAATGGCTTACGGTTATGGGCAGCTTTTCTCCAACAGATGCGCCGCTTGGAAGCATCGTGCGTATGCCGAAAAATCAACCGAATGTCGCAGAAACTGTTATAGATCAATTGCAACGACCGGTTCATGCCAGTTATTCCGATTTGAACAATGATGGTGAAACCGATATCGTTGTTTGTGAATTCGGAAAGTGGACAGGTGCCTTATCGCTGTTTATTAAGAACGAACAAGGCTATGGCAAGGAAGTACTGCATCCCTTCCCAGGAGCGATCAAAGCCTATGTGCGAGACATGAATTCCGATGGGCACGATGATATCGTGGCATTGTTTGCGCAAGGAGACGAAGGGATCGATATTTTTTATAATGACGGGCAAGCAAACTTCCGAAGAGAACGAGTGTTGTCTTTTTCTCCCTCCATGGGGAGCAGCTTTTTTAAGTTGATCGATTATGATCAGGATGGTGCCTTAGATATCATATTTACCGCGGGTGATAACGCCGACTATAAGCCTGTGATGAAGCCGTGGCACGGTGTCTATGTGTTCTTAAACAATGGTGCCAATGCATTTGAGCAGGAAGTCTTTTTGCACCTGAATGGCGCGTACAATGCCGTGGCAAATGATTTTGACGCTGATGGCGATATGGACATCGCGGCCATCTCTTTCTTCCCTGATTGGGTCAACACCCCGGAAGAGAGCTTTGTGTATTTTCAGAAGGAAGGTAACGATTATCACCTGCAAACCTTTCCGAAGGTAAATGTGGGGCGCTGGATCGTTATGGACGCCGCCGATTACGACAACGACGGCGATACAGATCTGGTTTTGGGATCATTGGCTTTTGAGGTCATACCTAAATTGGGATATGTTGAAAAATGGATGGCTTCCGGAATTCCATTTGTCGTTTTGGAAAACACCCAACAGTGAGATTGCGTATTTAGAGGAGGTCTAAATAGACCGGGTTTTGCATGTTAAGGATGAGTTGGCATGTTTATTCCGGCCTGATGAATCTACTATATATTAGTGGATTCGAGCCCTTTTGTAGGAATTGGCCGTACAACAGTGGTTTTACCAAATCTTGAAATATATTCAAGATATCCTTTCAATATCCTAACAATGCAAGTCAAGCCTTAACGTTCGACTAACGGTTCGTTCAACTCTAGTTCAAGGTTTCATAACATGGTGATTTTAGTTTTAGGTGTCTTTTAATTCGAACCAAAACATCAAAAAAAACCAAAAAATGAAACAACAAGTACTTTTACTATGCATGCTAGCCTTCAGCGTTTCTATGATGGCGCAAAGCGTTTTTCCCACGCGTGTAGTAGAAACCGATTGGGAAGCGACTGAAGTAGTCGTGCCACCTTCTCCTTTTCAATTTCAGATCTTATTTATCGGTGGAGAAGATATGGTGCAAACCGGAAGCAACGAAGCCGTTCCTGCTAAGCAATGGCATGACTTTATTGGGTTTACGCCACTAACTGCTGAAGATTGTGTGGACGATCCTAATGCTATTGGATGGGCTTCCGTAAACCACGAGATGATCTTAGCCGATGACAAACTTGGCGACGGAGGAGGAATGACCACTTTCTTATTGGGTCGCGATCCTGTGAGCGATGAATTATATGTCATCCCACAAAATTTATCGGACGGCCGTTCAGGAGATTTCTTCAACGTAGATTTTTCGAACGTGGGAGAAACCGGAATGAACTGTGGTGGGATCAACTCTAATGTTGACGGACGTATTTGGACTGCAGAGGAGTGGTTCCGAAGTGATAACGCGAGTATTTATGATTCTGGAAACGGGGTACGTGATACCACAGCATATACTATTAAGTATACCGAATTTGAAATGGCGAACTTCCAAACCATTCCGAAGTACCAAAACTTTAACTGGATGGTAGAGATCGATCCTCGTGCTTCTAAAGCCGTGCGCAAACAATATAACTGGGGGCGTCAACCTTTTGAAGGAGGAACGGTAGCCAACGATAATCGTACTGTGTATACCGGTGCCGATGCCACCCCGGGATTCTTTACCAAATTCGTTGCTGATGAAGCAGGAGATTTCACCGTAGGAACTACATATGTGTATAAACACGATGTGCCGGGCGATCCTTGGGTAGAAATCAACAACGACGATTTTGAGAAGATGTTGAACTTCAGTTCTGAAGCGGTTTCAGTCGGAGCCACCATGTTCAACCGTTTGGAATGGGTGACTATCGATAAGAATACCGGAAAGATCTATATGACCGAAACCGGTCGTGACAATCCTGCCGGAAACTGGGCAGACGAATTGGCTGCGGGAGCAGTATTCGCGCCACACCATATTCAGCGTGCAGCCGATCAAGGAGTGTCAGGTCCTGATGATTCTGATTACTGGGATTACTACGGGCGTATCCTTGAATACGATCCTGCGACGGGTGATGTTACTATTTTTGTGGAAGGAGGACCTTACTTCGCTGCGAGTCCGCCGCTTGCTAACTATCCTTCTAAGCATCTTTCCAACCCTGATGGTTTGAACATGTTGTATGTGAATGTAGCCGGAGAAGACAAAACGTATATGTTGATCAATGAAGATTTGAACGGTACTTCCTTCGGAAGAACGCCACTAGAATATCCAGACGACAGAATGTGTGAAATGTATATTTTAGATATGGAAACGACCGATCCTACGGTGGGCGATTTGATTCGTTTAACCCAAACCCCGCGAGGTGCTGAAATTACCGGAGCTTGTGCTACTTCTGATGGAAAATCAGTATTAGTTAATTCACAACACCCTGACGGTGCAAATCCATTTCCGTACAATAATTCACTTACGTTTGCTATCACCGGATTTGACGATTCAGGAGCCATCGATACCTTATCAGCGCCAGAATTTGAAGAAGATACGCAAGGTTTCGTTATCTATCCAAACCCAACAGAGCGTATCGTATATTTCAATAAAGTGACAGACATCGCCTTGTACGACATCTCTGGAAAACGAGTGGCTGTATATCGCAATGTGAAATCCATTGATATTTCAGGATTACAGACAGGAACCTATTTGTTGAAAACCAAAGAAGGGGACACCAAGAAACTGCTAGTTAAGTAATTTTTTTCATATTCACTGAAGACCGGGTGCCTAGCAGCGCCCGGTTTTCTCCATAAAACAACACTGCCATGCGAACCGATACTTTACTACTCTTCGGAAGCATTTTTATAAGCGCCTTCCTAATTTTAGCCAGCAAACCGCGGGTCTCTAAAAGTACTTACGTGAATAAGGCCATTGGTCATATCAATAAACAGTACAAGGAAGATCTTATCGAATTTACTGAAGCAACCGCTCAGTTTGAAGCAACGGCATCGGCATTTCAGAAAGGAACTAAAAAGGAAGCGCAACTCCATTCCGCCTACAGAAACCTGCGGGATCAATTTAAAAAAGTTTCTTTTCTGTTAGAATATCTTGATAAAGAAGCGTACGACAAAGTGTTAAACGGAGCGCCATTACCCAAATTAGAACCTAAAGTTTCTGATTATGCGATTCTTGAACCAAAAGGATTGCAGGTTATTGATGAATTAATGGTGGAAGAATTCACTCCCAACCTACAAGAAGAACTTACATTTCAAGCGAAAAAAATAAACGTACAAGCCAACCGATTGGTTTCTTTTGTGCAGACCCAAAAAATAAATGACCGTCAGTTTTTAGAAGCTTCACGCCAAGCCGTGTTGCGAATCACAACCTTGGGAGTCACCGGTTTTGACACGCCCGGAACCTTACAAGGGGTGGAAGACACCAAAATTGTGTTGCAATCGCTCCAATCGTATTTTAACTATTACGAAGACGAATTAGCACAGGTGAAAGCGCCCGAACTTTTGGATCATTTAAACGATTTGTTTGATTCAGGAATAGCCGCTACTGAGCATGCTTCTTTTGATGCTTTCAATCGATTACAGTTCATAAAAGAGGTGGCAAATCCCATCTATAAAACCATTAAAGACATTCACACCGTCTTGCAATACGAAACAATTGCTGAGGTGTCTCGGTTTCCGTTGGCAGTCAATTCGGAAGCGGATCATTTATTTTCCCCAGATTTTTTAAATGAATTCTATTATGTAAGCATTGACCCCAATGCACAATTTGAAGCTTTAGCAGCTCTTGGAAAAAAACTATTTCACGACCCCATTCTTTCTCTCGACAACCGCATGTCATGCGCTACCTGTCATGCGCCAGAAAAAGCCTTTACAGACGGACTTCCCAAAAGCGCCAATAATCAAGGTGGCACCTTGGCGCGCAATGCGATGACGCTCAACTATTCTGTCTACGCTTCCGGATACTTTCACGACATGCGTACCAAACGTTTGGAAGATCAATTTGAGCATGTGATCATGAGCAAAGAGGAATTCAATACCAATTACCAAGAAATTATTGCGAAGCTAGAACTGAGTCCGACATATAAAAAAGGGTTTCAGCGAGCTTTTCCGAAGCAAACCATGATGCGTCCCTATCAACTTGATTATGCCTTAGCCGCCTATGTGATGCGATTGAATGCTTTCAACAGTAAGCTTGATCGCTATTTTCAGGGTGCCGAAGTCACACTGTCTGCTAAAGAAGAACAAGGCTTTAACCTATTTACAGGGAAAGCCGCCTGCGCTACCTGTCATTTTATGCCGTTGTTCTCCGGAACCGTTCCGCCCTTGTACTCAGAGTCAGAAAGCGAAGTCCTTGGTGTTCCTTTTCACAAAGACCAACCGCTAACCTTAGATACCGATATCGGCCGATTGGGCAACGGTGCCATGCGCGAGGTCGCGCCATTCTTCAAGCATGCGTTTAAAACGCCAACGGTTCGGAACATTGCAAAAACAGCCCCGTACATGCACAACGGCATTTACGACACGCTGGAGGAGGTAATGGATTTTTACAATGAAGGTGGGGGAGCCGGAAGAGGGATGACCTTAGAAAATCAGACCTTAGCCCCGGATCCGTTGAACCTTTCCGAAGCAGAAATCGATGCGATCATCGCATTTATGAAAACGCTAGACGACGGTACTACAGATACTGAACTCCCTGAATTGCCCCGCGATTTTGAAGATCCGCAATTTAATACGCGAAAATTATTGCGTTAGATTAGGTTGCGCCAAGGTTTTGAACAGTTCAATTTTGGCTTGAAACCATTTATTTTCTACATCAATTTCTTTTAGACGCGCTTCGATATAATTGTTTTCTCGGGAAATGACCAAAAACAAAGAGCTTTCTCCAAGTTCAAATTTTCGGCTTTCTGCGCGCCAAAGGGTTTGTGTGTTTTGAACAATATCATTGATCAATTGAAACTGAGTTTCATATGAAGTAATGGCGCTGAGCCTTGCATTTAGTTTATTCTGAAGTTGCACGCGCGTGTTTGCCAAGGCATATTCTCCATCTCGTACTTTGGTCCTAGCGAGCTTTAGAGCGCCTCGTTCCTTCCGAAGAAATAAAGGCACTGAAAGTTGGAGTCCCGCCTTTAAATTATCTGTATTCAAGCTGTTTGCAAGGGTAGGCTCTGTCGTTAAAAAATTGTAGTAGGCGGTCACGTCCGGTAATAATAAATTGGCTTTTAGGCGTGCGTCCAGTTGTAGTTGATCGAGTTTCCGCGCTGCGGAAAGAATCTTAGGATGATTTTCTGCTGAAAAGGACGATAACAAAGTTTCAACCAATGACAAGACATCGTCTATGGCTGATGGAGAAACTTCTCCCGGAACCATACCTTCTTGAAGTTCTACCGGAATGTTATCGGCAACCCAAAGATAATTGGCAATCTCAAGTGAGGTTTTTACATAATTAAGTTGCGCAGCTTCCAACGAAAGTTGTCGGTTTTGAAAAGCAATTTTCGCTTCGGTACTGTCAATTGCCGCCAACGCTCCTAATTCTGATTGTTTCTGAACCCCTCGGAAGCGTGTTTCGGCGTTGCTGAGAATGTTTTGATATACCGAACGTTCTTTATACGCTTTAAGCCATTCTATGTATGCTGTTGCCGCTTCATATAAAATCTCGGTGACAAGCAAATCACGCTCCGCCTGGGTTTGTTGTACGAATAAGGTGGCTTTTTTTACAGCGGCCATACGTTTGGTAAGCAGAAATCCTTCCTTCAACGAAAGTTGTACCCCTGCGCTATAGAGTCCGTCTTCCGGAACTGTTTTCTGAGGATTCAAAAACTGTCCTGAATTTTGTTCCCACGATGCCTTGAGTTCGATACCGTACCAAGTAGGGATCTTAAAACTAGAATTTAAATTGTTGTAATACTCGGTATTTTTGAATTCCTTGCTCTCAAAATCTACTTCGATCTTTGGATCAAAACCACCACGCGACTCCAGTAGAGCAGCTTCGCTCATTTCTAGCTGTAATTGCGCCTGCTTCACCACCGGATGAAATGCTTTTACCTGCGCCATGTATTCTTCAAAACTGAGTATTGAAGATTGGGCCAAGGCGCCGGTGGTAGCCATTCCTAGTAATATACATACAAAGAGTGATCTCATGCTGCGCTTATTTTTGGGTGGTTTTAGGAGCATTTGGCGTGTAGAAATTAGGTGGGAATCCGTTCAATTGGCGCCACAGTTCATACCAAATTGGGACATCTTCCAGCAATGCCAGTGTGAACGCTCCGCCTCCAATTCGGAGGTCTTCCGGCCATTCGTGATCCTCTGAATCTGGGGCCAAAAGCACGCGATATTTCCCATTGGTAGAAATATAGTTTTCTATGGCAACTACTTTTCCACCGTAGGTTCCATACGAAAGATTGGGCCAACCACTAAAGACGATGGCTGGCCAACCGTCAAAACGGATCCGCATTTTTTCGCCCAAATGAATCAACGGAACATCAATGGGGTCTACAAAAGTCTCCACGGCTTTTTCATATTGAGACGGCATAATACTTACCAATTGTTCTCCTTCGGTAAAAGTTTCACCTACGCCCGATCGTATGGCTTTGTTGATGTAGCCATTTTGTGGGGCTCGCACGTAGTGCATACTGCTTCGTATTTCATAATTGCTGTAATCATTCTGCAGTTTGCTGACTTGGGCTTCCGTATCGAATTGATTGGACTGGGCCGTAAACTTATCACTTTGGGCCTTTGCAATTTTATCAGCGTATTCAGCTTGAATCCTGCTTAGTTCAACTTGCGCATTGATCACTTCATTTTTGCTGGCGAGAAATTTATTTTCCTGAGAGATCAATTTGGCTGCGGTCTCTTGAAGCTTGAGTCGTTTTTCTTCTACTTCCGTGAGCGATTTGAGTCCATCTTCGTTCAATGTTTGAATTCGTTCAAATTGTCGCTGTGCAATGGTCTCATTGGTTTTCGCAGCTTCCAGATCGATACTGTCGCTTTTCACGGTAAGTTTTGCTTGCGCCAATTTGTTTTTTGCCTGTTCTATCTTTAACTGGCGTTCCTGAGATAAGGCACCAACTTGTAACTCTAGTGCTTTTACCTTGTTCTTGTAGGAGGCAACCGACTGGCTTTTAGAATTGATCTGCTCACCGGTTCGCGAGACTAAATTTGGATCGAAGTATTCGTTTTTTACTTCAGAAATATGAAGAATAGTATCTCCTTTTGCGACAAAATCTCCTTCCCGAACGTACCATTGTTCAATCTTTCCGGGGATGGGTGATTGAATGGTTTGCGGGCGCTGCTCGGGTGTTAAGGTAGTTAAACTACCGGTACCCGTAACGGTCTGTGTCCATGGTAAGAAAATAACCACGAGGGCAATTCCAGCAAACAACAACAGAAATCTATTAAAGTGCTTATAGTGTCTCTTGTGGAATACGATCGCACCCGAACGAAATCGAGTAAGATCTACAGGAGGTCTTTCACTGTTATTTGAAATATTCAACATCGCTATGAGTTTAAGGTTAAACGACCATTGTTCATACTCGCAAAGGCATTACAATGTTTTCTCCAAAGAGGGTTCTGACTCACTACAACAAGGCTCCATGGTCGTTCCGGGGACGTCAAATAAGCGATAATTTCAGCTTGTTCGTCGTGCGGTAATTGTTCTAAAGGTTCATTTAGTAACAACAATTTTGGAGCTGTGACAATACTTCTGGCGAGCACTATTTTCTTTGCAATGGTAAACGGGATCTTTTTTCCTTCCGGATATATAATTGTATCGAGTCCATGGGGCAACTTTTTGATAAAAGCCGTTAACCCCGTGGCCTGAATTACAGTATTGACGGCTTCTTTTGAAATCGTAGGATCTCCAAAAGTGAGGTTTTCAAGCACCGTGCCCTCAAAAGGGGTTTCTTCGGAAAGGGATTGCCCAATTCCGGAGCGATAGGCATTAGGAAGAATTCCTTTCAGCGAAAGCTCATTCACATAAATATTTCCATCAGACGGTTCAAGAATTCCTGAAATAAGTTGGAGCAAAGTGGATTTTCCCGACCCACTGGGGCCCGTAATCAAAAGGCGGGTGTTGTTCGAGATGTTCAGATGTACTTGGTCTAAAAGCAGGTCACCATTATCCTTGGCTCGATACGAAACCCCTTCCAGTTCTAGTGAAAATGGACGTGAGGTTTCAAAAGGATTGGCTCCTTCTTGCGCTTCGAGTTCCTTATCCACCACTTGTCCTAGTTTTTCCAAAGAGGTAAGGAGGTCGTAGAAAGATTCCAGTCTTAGAATTAATTTTTCAACAGCGCTAATGATCAATAGGATGATAATTTCCGCAGCGACAAATTGCCCAATATTCATTTCCTGATTCAATACTAATATTCCGCCTATCAACAACAAACCTGCAGTTACTAAGACCTTAAAGGTGATGAGTTGCGCAAATTGAAGTACCAATACTTTAAAATGACTTTCTCGGGCTCTCAAATAATCGGTGACTAACGCATCGTTCTTGTTCATGGCCAGGGTGGTTTTTCCTGAGAGCTTAAAACTGGTCACCGAGCGCGCAATTTCTTGAAGCCAATGTGCAATTCGGTATTTGTGTGTACTTTCTTCGAGACTGGTGAGCATGCCTCGTTTTCCAGTAAACTTGATGATCAAGTAAATGACCCCGATCAACAGTAGCCCATAGACAATGAAGAACGGGTGATAGAGGGAGAGTAATATGAGTCCGAAAATGATCTGTAACAACGCCGCAGGGAAGTCCAATAAAATTTTGGTGATCTCTTTCTGAACCGTTACGGTATCAAAAAACCGATTGGCCAATTCAGGCGGATAGTATTTCGAGAAGGCACTCATTTTCATCTTCGGAAAGCGATATGCAAATTCAAAAGACGCTCGGGTGAATATTTTCTGTTGTACATTTTCTATGATCCGAAATTGCATGAGTTGTAGGATCCCTACAAACGCAACGCCCAAAGTAACGAGGACTACTAAAATGATCCAAGAGGTGCTGATTTCGGCCCCTTGAATAAGGTTAATGATCGCTTGGATTCCCAAAGGAAGCGAAAGATTTACGAGTCCGGCGAAAATGGCGTAATATATAATTTGGAGAATGTCTTTCCGATCTAATTTTAATAGATTCATCAGACGTTTCCAAGGGGAGACGGCTGGATCACTCATATTCTTTGAGATTTAGCGTTGAAAAGACGAGGTCTGTAAAAAACTGTTGAGGTGCCGTGTGTTTATTACACGTGGTAAGTGACGGAAAATGTTGTTTTAAGAAATGCTGATGAAGTACTCCTTCGATCACGGTACTGGCAAGACTTGCAGCGAAGACATAGTTGGGTTGCGCTTCTTGAATAATGGTTTCGAACCTCCCTACCAAACGCTTATAAATGGCAAAGTATCCTTCTTTGTTTTCGTGATCCACTTCTTTGGTGAGATACGATTTAGAATATTCATTGATGATAATGGCGTTGAGGATTTTCTCATTGACGTGTGAAATATTAGTGTCTTCTTGAATTTCTTCGGAAAGTACTTCAATAGCTTTTTTCAGGCGGACATTCAAGTTAGCAATATTGGCCGTTTGAAAGACCAGTTTATATTCCATCCATCCCCAATACCACGACGTGAGATAGAGAAGCAATTTATGTTTGTTCTCAAAATATCTGTAGATAGAGCTTTCGTTACTGCTAATTCGGGCTCCTAGCTTTTTGAATGTAAAGCTTTCGAACCCAATTTCGTCAATTAATAATATGCTTTCGCCTACAATCTTTTTACCTAATTCTGAAGTCTCCGGGTCTTTGAGATAGAGCTTCTCATGAATGACCACCTTAAAATTTCTAAGTAAATTCTGCATAATTAATATTTATGTTTGCAATAATAATAGTAATACTATTAATTTTAAAATTATTAACGTTTTTTTAGTACCCAGCGGTCAGGGTGCTTCCAACGTTACGAGTACATTTGATACATGAGTATTGATCAATTAATTGCCAGTCGGCGCGCCGTATTTCCGGTTCAGTATAGCGAAGCGCCTATCACGAAAGAAGAAATTTCGCAACTTCTAGAGGCTGCCAATTGGGCGCCTACACACCGCCGTACCGAACCTTGGCGGTTTAAAGTATTTCATTCTGAAGCGTCACGAAAAGGGTTGAGTGATTTTTTGGCACGCACCTTTGAAGAAACAGCGGTTAAATTTTCGAAGATTAAACAGAAAAAAATTGCTGAAAAGCCGTTGCAGTCGGCTTGCGTCATTGCAATTTGTATGCAGCGAGACCCTAATGAATCGGTACCCGAATGGGAAGAGATTGCCGCTACTGCGATGGCCGTTCAAAATATGTGGCTTGCTGCTACTGAAATGGGAATTGGAGCGTATTGGAGTTCTCCCGGCCTTCGTAACCATTTAAATGCACATGTTTCTATGGGCGAAGGAGAGCAATGTTTGGGATTTTTCTATATGGGAAAATACGACGGGCCCCTGGAATCTGGAACCCGACATACCTCTATTGAAGAAAAAACTACCTGGTACTAAATGCTACTGTTACCAACCACCATCGTCGGTAGCGTCTAGCTGTTGCCAATTTTGATTATTTACGGAATTGTCTGTATTCGGATTGTAGTATGCATCATTCGAACCAATGTATTCGTTATTACCATTGCTCCAGTATTGGTTATATCCTTCCTGAACTTTATAGGTGTTCCCTGAATTGGGATCGGTCATGTTCTTTTGTTCCCAAATGCCGTCTACAAATTGAGATTGCATTCGGTCTGAAGATTCATTCTGCGAACGCCATGTACTCATCATAGCATCATTAACGGCATTTGTTGATTCCCGATAGGCTTTTTGTGTGGCATCAAAACTTCGTTGATTCGCGGCCATTCGATTATTATGTGCCGTCCAGCTCGCATTCGATTTCTGGCGTTCACGCTGATTGTATTGTGCAATGTATTGCGGGTTATGCTGAACATTGAGCAGGGCATTCACTAAGTGATTTTTGGCCATTTCAAATTCAGCCTTTGGAGCGTCCAAAATATAGCCGCTGTATCCCCACATCAATAAGCCTTGAGAAAAACTGCTCATCTTTTGAAGGATCAGTAGCGATCCACTTCCGTCTGGCGCGTTGAATTCTGCACCTAATACTTCAAAGCTTTTTTGTGACGGCCCCACTTGGTATAATTGTGCAAAATACTGTTCATCTTTTTTAGCTAATTGTGGAATGGGATAGTTGCGTACAAGTGAATATCCTTGTTTCGTGGTTGATGGAATAATGTCTTGTTGTAGAATTTGCTGTGAATCAAGGTTTGGCCGAAGGTTTGCGCCACTTTGCGCATATATTTGTTGGTAATAAGGGTCTTGGGTGTACATAAACGACTGATACTTCATTTGATATACTTTAATGCCGTTAGGGCCTTCTAAAAACAGGCCTTCATTGTTTGGGCCGGCAAAATTCCACGACTGGGGTAAGGGTACCCGCCCGGTGACCATATTGGTTTTTGGATCGATGGTGTTTTTATAGACTATTTGAGTGTTGTTTTGCGCCATACGTTTGGAGTTAGTTGGAGTTGCTTCGGAAGGAGTATCGGCATACATTTCAGTATCTTCATACGATTGAAATTCTTCAGCGTAGGGTTCTTCTTCCGAAGAAAAATTCATACAACTAGAAAACAGAAATAATACAGATAAGAGGGTGAGTAGATGTTTCATGAGGATTGTTTTACCTTACATCGGAAGCCCTAGAAAATGTCATCAAGAGTGATCCATTAAAAAAGCAAAGCGCGATAGCTCCATACTTGATAGCAGAACAAGCCTAGATAGACCACGGTGGCAAAAAACTTCATAAACGTGGAGGCTAAAAACCCTATAAATGATCCGAAGGCAGCCTTTACCGCTTCGGGACCTTCTGTTTGATTAAATAGTACTTCCCCAATAAACGCACCGGCAAAGGCACCGATCAATATTCCGAAAGGGATCGGAAGGAAAAGTCCTATGATGAGTCCGATGGTAGTTCCCCAAGCCCCGGCCTTGCTACCACCAAATCGTTTCGTGCCTAGCGCGGGAATGATATAATCTAGAATATAAATAGCAATCGCTACGATGCCCGTAACAATGATAAATACCCAATCAAATGGTAAAGAAGGAGCGAGATATAGTACAATGAGTCCCACCCAACTAATAGGCGTTCCGGGAATGATCGGAAGTATGCTTCCCACAATGCCAACAAGCATCAAAACAAATCCTATGGTGATACAAAGTAGATCCAAACTATGCCATTAGTGTATGAAAACAACAATCTGTTACAATTTTATAACTAAAAAATTAGTTTAAACTAAATATTTAGTTATATTTGTTGTGAAAGCGTTGCGCATGCGATTTATTTTTCTTCTTTACGTACTTGGAATGTTGACATCCACCTCCTTGGTAGGGCAGACCTATGTAGGAGAGGTTTTCTATCGTAGTGGTTATGAATATCTTAAAATAGTTGTTACCGATACCAGCGCCCTTGTTTCATTACCGTATTTGGATGGCAGGGCTAGCTATCCCCTTTTAGGTCAGAGGTCAGGTGGCGACTATTTTCTTCGGAAAGGACAACGCTGGGATCTTGATCTTGACAAAAAAACAACTAATTGTGCTGGAACCTTACTGCTAAAAGGACAACGGCAGTCGGTTACCTTATGGAAGCAACAGCCTCCTTTAGAGGAATCAGCATTACCCACTTATGAAGGTGTGTTTCAAGACAGCACAGGCCAACGAACCGTCATCTATGCCGAAAATGGATACCTACATATGATGTCGCCTTATTCTGAAAGGACCATGTCTTTGAAACCAATAGGGGAGCACCGCTTTTGGACGGTTTCCGGAGTGGTTTGGGAATTTCTTCCGAGCGATACCGTCTTTCAAATTGAATTTAGAAATGGATCGCGCCGATCCCTTCAGCGGCTTCCGAAAAGTAATGTAGAAGAACATTGGATTCCCTACCAGCAAGATACGTTATATGCCAAGGTTTTTTATCCGCCTACAACACGGCAGTCGCCAGCATGTTTGGTATTGCCCGGAGGCGGATCTGTTGGCATGAAGAATTATGAATATGAAGCACGGTACTTTGCAGCACAAGGTTTGGTTGCCATGGTGTTTGATAAATCTGGCAATGGTCTCTCTAAAGGGAATGGCGATTTTAGACGTCAAACGTTCACTGAAAAGCTAGATCAATATACCGCCTTGTATCGCTATGTGCAACAACTTCCTCAAGTAGATGCGCAACGAGTGGGAGTACATGGCCCCAGTGAGGGAGGGCGATTGGCATTGATGATGGCGGGAACAATCCCAGAAATGGCCTTTGCCAATGCTACTGCCGCTCCTATTATGACCATGCGAGAAGGGCAATTATATGCCGTGGCACATTATCATCGTCAATTGGGACTTTCCGAAGGAGCCATTAATGACATTGTTTCTTTGTGGAATGATTATTATGAGGGCATTATAGAAGAAGACATTCCTGAAACCGTTATCGAACGAGCCAATAGGTTTCGAAATCTTCATGAGCGCATGTTCTTGCCGCCCAACAGTACACAAGTACCTGCGTCACCTTCCGCAGAAGACCTAAAGAATAATACCGTAGTGACCCACTTGTCTCAAATTAACTGCCCGGTTTTCTTACAATATGGCGAAAATGATGAGCGGGTACATGCTTCAGCAAGTATTCGAAATTTCAAACAGCATATAGCCCCGAACGTGCTTTATCGCATTGAAGAATATCCGCGTGCTAATCACTCTTTTATGACGCCTGAATTTGAAATTAGTCACGGGTACTTGGATGATAAACTGGTATGGCTTCAGCAGATAGGAATTTTAAAACAATCACCATGAAAACAACCCTTTTAATCCTACTACTTGGTCTTTCGTTTGTGGCACAGGGACAAAGCGTCACCGAGGAAATCTTGGCTCAAAATCGTGCTATGGAAACGGCCTATAACAATGGTGAACTCATTGCTATTGCAGATTACTACAGTTCGGAAGCACAGATTATAGGTCCGCGTACCTTGATCGAAGGCAATGATGCGGTGGTCAACTATTGGAAAGGATTGGAAGGCAGGCATGTAAATTGGCGATTGGAGAATACGGAGATCCTGCCGTATGGTGATATCGTGATCCAGCGTGGCGTGTCGTACCTCAAATTTCTCTATGAAGGAAAAGAAGTTGAATCTGTGGTGCGTTTTACCTTGTTATGGATACAGGAAGACGGTTCATGGAAAATAAAAATTGATCATTATTCACCCTTATAAGATGAAAGAATTAACAAAAGCAGAAGAAGACATCATGCAGGTGTTGTGGGATCTCGGCGAAGGAAACGTCGCGGCGATCATTGACGAACTGCCGAAACCAAAACCGGCCTATAATACCGTCTCGACCATCGTTCGGATTTTAGAGAACAAAGAATTTGTAGGGTATCGAAAAGAAGGCCGCGGCCATATTTATTATCCGTTGGTACCCAAAGCCGAATACAGTCACCAGAGCCTGCACAAGTTAATGGACGGTTATTTTCAGGGCTCGTTTAAAAGTCTCGTTTCCTTTTTTGTGAAGAAAAATGATATGAGCCTACAAGAACTGGAGGGCGTGTTGAAAGACATTAAAAAAGATTCCAAATGATACACTATATCCTACAAACCATAGCGTTTCAGTTGCTTTTTTTGCTCGTGTATGATGTGTTTCTGAAAAGGGAAACATTTTATACAGCCAATCGATGGTACCTGTTGCTTACCCCCTTGGCGTCGCTCTTGCTTCCGCTGATTCAAATTGAGGCGATCCGCGAACAAATTCCTGCCGAATATATGATTACTTTGCCAGCAGTCATCGTCGGCACCTCCAATGCTTCGTTGGAACCTACCACTACAGCCCTCGCGGAAGCAACACAGCAATTTTCTTGGAGTTCTGTGTGGGCCGCGGGGAGTGTCGTCGCTTTGTTGATCTTAGGGTTTAAAGTAATGCGGTTACGGCGTATGATTAACAGCGGAAGTATACAAACGTATAAGGACATAACCTACGTGGAATTGCCCCAATCGAATGCAGCGTTCACTTTTTTCAGAAGAATTTATTTGGGAACCGAAGTGGAAGAAACACAAAAAGAAGCCATTTTGCAACATGAGCAGGTACATGTTGCCCAAGGCCATAGTTGGGATCTTTTGTACTTTGAAGGCCTTCGCATTTTATTTTGGTTCAACCCATTTGTGTATTTATTCCAGCACCGTGTAGGCGTGTTACACGAATATACCGCCGATGATCACGTAGCGAAAGCTCATGGAGTTTCCCATTACTATCAAGAATTGCTGTCTCAAGTATTTCAGACACGAAATTTTTCATTCATCAATACATTTTTCAATCATTCATTAATCAAAAAACGAATTCTTATGTTACGTAAAAACAAATCGAAGAACATTGTACAACTAAAGTATTTAGTAGTACTTCCACTTATTGCGGGGATGCTCGTCTATACGGCCTGTTCTCAGGAGCGTGCTTCGGAAGTACCTTCTGAAATTTCTGAAAAGATCGCCGACCTACAGCAGACATTGGAGGCAAAAGGAGAACTTTCTGAAGCGGAAGTTCAACAATTAAAGGCATTGAATCTGAGGGCAGCCGAAATGTCATCAGAAATTGACGGGATTAAGAATAGCCCACTTTTTACTTCTGAAGAATTACATACGGAAGCCGTTCCATTCGCCACCATTGATAAAACACCACTCTATCCGGGGTGTGAAAACTTAGATCAGGATGCTGCTAAAAAGTGCATGACGCAGAAGATTTCCAATTTGGTGGTCGAGAATTTCAATACTGAAGTGATGAAGGGGAATGGCTTAGTTGGACAACAGCGTATTGTAGTTCAGTTTAAAATTGATACTGCCGGGAATATCTTAGATGTAAAAGCACGAGCCCCGCAGCCAGAACTAGAAACAGAAGCCTTACGAGTTATTAATATGTTGCCACAAATGACACCAGGTGAGCATCGCGGAAAAAAAGTCTCGGTAATGTATTCGCTTCCTATAATTTTCAGTATGGATGAATAAAGCGCTCTTCGGAATTTTATTATGTCTATTTTTTAAAGCCGAAGGTCAAACGCCTTCGGCTTTGGCCGATAGTTTGTATGCTGCAGGAAATTACCAAGAGGCCATGGCAGTATATAAAACATTGCCCAACTCGCTGAAACAACAAGCGACGATTTATGAACATTGGGGGCAACTTTCACAGGCTATAGCGTTGTATGAAAAAGAGCTAAAAACAAAGCCGAAAGACGCACGCATTCAGTTTTCGTTAGCGAAATTGTTCTTCCGAAATGGAACCACCAAGCAAGCAGACAGTCTCTTGCAGCAACTGATAGCAACGCATCCCGATCAAGCAACATATTATTATCAACGTGGGTTGGTTTTGGAAAATACGAATGATTCTTTGGCTCAGACGCTTTTTACGCGAACGCTTCAGCTGGAACCCAATCATCAAAATGCCCGATATCAAAGTGCGCGATATGCGCTTACTAAACGTGAATTTGAAACGGCCCATCAGTATATTTCCGAAGCACTAGAACAACAACCCAATAGTCTGCGGTTCCTTACACTTCGTGCCTTGCATGCGTTCTATACGGAAGATTTTCACCAAGCCATACAGGACTATGAGGTCCTTTTAGAAGTGGGAAAAAGCAATGAATCTATTCATGAGCATGTAGCGATCGCGTACCGAAATACCCTTCAATTTGAAAAAGCGTTGGAGCAATACAAGATCTTAATCAACCAATTCAATGATAAAGTTCCTGAATGGCATTCGGGAGTAGCCGCAACCTATAGCGGATTAAAAGAGTATGATAAAGCGGAGCGGCATTATGAGATCGCCATACTTTTGAAACGCCCTGCTGTGGATGATGAATATATGCAGTTGGCCTTGCTGTATGGCGCACAGAAACAATATGGGAAACAATACAAAGCATTGCAACGGGTAGTTGCTGAGAATCCTGAGAGTCAGCGTGGCTGGTACATGTTAGCTACCGCGGTAGAGAATCAGCAGGCGGATGCTTCCAAAGCCATTCCGCATTATGAGAAATACTTAGAGAAATTTGGGGAGAACGCGCTCTACAGCGAATATGCCAAACAACGCATAAAGGATATTACCACACAACTTCATTTCGAGAAAGATTAAGTATGAACTAAAAATTGTACTTTTCAGCACTGATTGTGATTATGAAGTACATTTTTTGGATGGTGTTCCTAGGTTTCAGCCTGAGTTCTTGTCAGTTTTTCGAAACGGAAAAGATCTCTTCGGAAACCTTCTATGAACAGGAAAAAGCACAGATAGATTGGAAAGATATCGATCGGTATCCAACATTTCCCGGCTGTGCTAGTCATACTGAAAAAGAGGACCAAAAGCACTGTTTTGAAAGTACCGTACGCGAGCATTTGAATCGGTCCATTCAGCATCGAAACTTAGAAACTACGCAAGAGCTCAATGATACGATATGGGTTCGTTTTGAAATTTCGAAAGAGGGGAAACTAGTGCTTTCGGAAGCTATTGAAATGGATAGTCTTACCAATGTTTCGTTGCCGTTCTTGTCGCAATGGATTGCCGAAAGTATGGATTCGTTACCCAATCCCGTGCCGGCTTACAAGAGGGGAATCCCTGTGCGATCCCATTTTTCGATTCCGCTTGTGCTCGCTACTGCAGATTGAATTTATACCCAACGGTAATATCTACCGGAAACTCATCACTGCTGTCTAAATTAAGTGCCACGATATCATTATAAGCAAACGTCAGATATCCATTCCCTAAGGCGATATCAGCGCCAATTCCAAATGCAAATGGGGCTTGGAACTCACTTCCTGAATCTCCTATGGATAAAGGCATTCCGGCGGGATCCTCTGTAACAATGTCCTGTGAAATATAGACCAAGTTCGCAAACTTATTGCTGATAAATAGATCGAATCCGCTGGTTTTTATCACCTTGAATCGGTAGTTGAGTGATAATTGGGAGGAAGAAAAATCATAGTCGGATGTCCCAAAAAGCTGTCGGAATTGCACCACCAAGGCATGGCGCCGTAGTTTGACTTCATCAAAAAGCTCCCATTCAATGCCCACTTGTGGAATGATGGTATTGTCGGGATTTACAAAATACACATAATTGGTTCCTCCGGCAAAAGCCCCTAACCGCATTTTTAATGCGATGGAAGGCTCTTCAAAAGCATAGTTTGGATCTACTTTTTTATTATAAGCAACAAAGAACTTTTTCAAGCTGGGTCGTGTAAGTTTTACGTCGGAAACGTCCATAGGGCTGTCTGCTGTTTGCGATTGTAACGTAGCCTTATATTCTTCTTGGTACCGACCGTCGGTTCGGGTATTCTTCAGTTCAACAATCGTAGGTCCTTTTTTCGAAAAATAGCGATATTCTCCATCAATGGTATTCCATAGTAGTGTTATGGGGCCAGACACTTCAGTTTTCAAGGTATAAGAGCGTCCCTCAACGGTAAAGGTTTCTTGTGCAGTACCTGACAAACCGCAACATAAAAGACAAATTAAAAGTAGGTAAAAGGATTTCATAGGGCGAATTTTGATGATTAAATGTAAGAAATTATTAGGTATTAAAGTGGCGGCCTTTCCATTGGTATCCGCTTGTCAAACTTTTGAAGACCACCCAGATAGTGATCCAAGGGTAATAGAACGCACTCCATAAATAGTAGGAAATAGAAAGTCTTTTTTTAAAGAAGGTACCGCAGGTCCACAAAACAATTGGATCTAGAAGTCCTTTCAAAATGACGAAGACCAAGTAGTATTTGAATAATTCCGGAAGAAAAATACTGAAAAGCAAGCCTACAAGGAGCCATAGATTTGAAATAAAAACAATACCCCCAATCAGTTTATTTCGCCAGTTTTGTTGCTTAGATGTTTTACTGGCCCATCGAATTCGCTGCGAGATAATATCCCTCCAGTTGTCTTCTGTATCTGTTTTAACGATCGCATGGGGCGATTTAATATAGGCAGTTTGCCCCGGAAATTGTGCGTGCATCTTTTCCAATAAAAAAACATCATCGCCGCTGGCAATGTGTGTGTTTCCGTGATATCCGGCAACTTGTAAGAATGCATTTTTTGAATAGGCCATATTCGCGCCGTTGCATACGATGGGTGTTTTATTTCCGAAGCCTGCGATGGTAAGGGCTTGCAAACTGATCCCATCCCAAGTCTGAAATTGTTCTTTTCGATTTTGCCTTCCGTCAATGAGTACAGGACCGGCCAAAAGTTGCGCCGAATGCTCTTGCAGATAAGCGTCGTAAACGCTTAGCCAATACTTAGGAAGCACACAATCGGCATCCGTGGTGACGATCCAATCAAATTCGGCCAGTTGGACGGCATAACTAATAGCATCTTTTTTAGGCGAGTCCGTATGAATGGGCGTTTTTTCAATACGCGCTTGGATTGGAATGGACGCCAACATCGCTTCAATCATTTCGGTTGAACCATCGCTGGAGTCGTCATCCATAAAAATAATCTCAAACATATGATTGGGGTAATTCAAATTCTTCAATGAGCCTAATAGCCGGGGAAGATGTTCCACTTCATTCCGATAGGGGACAATCACGGTAAAAAAGGTCACCGGACTAACATGATCGGGAGGCGTCTTCGAAATAATGGCACAACGAAAATAACCCCTTAAAATCCAAAGGAGAAGAAACACATAGGCTACTGTGATACCAATACTAACAGCGATCATATAGGCTGCTTTTTTAGAGTGACGAGATACCAAGTACCAAGGAGGGCAGGGAGAACCACATTGAGGATCCACATCAAAAAAACAGTCCCTAATATAGTGATTTCCTGAATGTTATGGAAACTAAATAGCCAAACGGCGATTCCGGCTCGAATAACAACATCCAGTAATACAAAAGATGGGATGATCGATACCATGAGGTACATGACCAAGATCACCGGATAGGCCTCCATAAAATTGATGGGCGCACCAAAAACACTTAAAATAAGGTAGAAAAGAAAGCTGAAACATCCATAGCGCAGCAAAGAAATACCCATGAGTTTTACCCAGAGACCTGTGGAAATACTTCGGTAGAATCGCCAAACGCGCAACGGACTAGCACCTTTGAGGAACCAATTCTTTTTTCTGAAAAAATAAAGAAGACCCATAAGTACGATTCCCGCCAAGACAAACCAAAAAAGTGTACGAAGATGAAATAATGGTAGCAGTCGGTAGCGCAGCCACCAAATACCGATACTTCCCATGAGCAAGGTAACTGCCATTTGACTTCCTTGGCTCGCAAGATTCAACAACACTATCTTTTTGCGTTGCTTTGCCGGAAAAAATAGCGCTTTCGCACCATATTCTCCTATTCGATTGGGTGTAGTGAGCGAGGAGGTAAGGGCCATCAAGCTCTGTCGCCACGCCATTCCGTATGAAATGGGATGGGTTGTTGCTACTACAGCGTGCCATTTTCGTGCTTCTAATAGCCAATTCACACTCGCCATTCCGAAGAACAACAGAAAAAATGCATAGAAACTGCTTTCCGAAAAACGTTCTTGCAACCAATCGATTTCGCGTTCAGATTGTGATAGTTTGTGGTATAGGTAGTAGGCGGTCACGATCAAGATCATTCCCTTTAGGGCAATCCAACCATATTGTTTAGCTTTGTAGGAAAAGGCGATCATGTTTCGCTAAAGTAAGTAATCTTTTGCAGCAGTATGGCTTCGGAACGCATCATCTTAGGAATTGATCCCGGGACGACAATCATGGGATTTGGCTTGATCAAAGTCATCAATAAAAAGATGATTTTTCTTCAATTGAACGAACTAAAACTATCGAAATTTGATGATCATTATGTGCGTCTGAAACAGATCTTTGAACGTACGGTCGAGCTCATTGATACGCATCATCCTGATGAGATCGCCATTGAAGCGCCTTTCTTCGGAAAAAATGTTCAATCCATGCTCAAGTTAGGCAGGGCACAAGGAGTTGCCATGGCGGCGGGCTTGTCGCGTCAAATTCCGGTAACAGAATACTCTCCAAAAAAGATCAAGATGGCCATCACCGGGAACGGAAACGCCAGTAAAGAACAGGTCGCGAAAATGTTGCAACAAACGTTGGGACTAAAAAAGCTTCCGAAAAATCTCGATAGTACCGATGGATTAGCGGCGGCCGTGTGTCATTTCTATAATGGCAACACGTTGGATACCGGTAAGAAATATTCCGGCTGGGATGCTTTTATAAAACAAAATGAAGATCGTGTGGGGTAAGGTGTAGCCCCCAATTGTGTACCTTTCCGTAGAAATCAAAAATCATGTCCGGCATCTATCTTCACATTCCGTTTTGCAAACAAGCCTGTCATTACTGTGATTTTCATTTTTCTACTTCCTTAAAAAATAAAACGCCCTTGTTGGCTGCGATGGAGCAAGAGCTTGTGCTAAGAAAAGAAGAATTACACACGCCCATAGAAACCATCTATTTTGGTGGCGGTACGCCTAGTTTGCTTACTTCGGAAGAGATGGAGCAATTATTATCGATCATTTCTGAAACCTATTCGGTGCTACCCGATCCCGAAATAACATTGGAAGCCAACCCAGACGACCTTTCCGAAGCAACCCTTCAAGAACTGTCTGAAAGTCCGATTAACCGATTGAGCATTGGCGTACAATCCTTTTTTGACGAGGATCTTCAACTAATGAATCGCGCGCATTCGGCCGAAGAAGCTTGGGAAACGATGAAACTGGCGCAAAGCTATTTTGAGAATGTAAGTATGGACCTGATCTATGGAATCCCAAACATGACGTTAGAGCGCTGGCACAAGAACCTTGAGAAGGCCTTCGAATTGAAAGTTCCACACCTTTCTTGCTATGCGCTTACCGTGGAACCACGAACCGCCTTGAAAAAATTCATTGAAAAGGGCATCATTCCGCCGGTGGAGGATGAGGTGGCTCAAGAACACCATCAGCTGTTGATGGAAGCCACGCACCGCGAAGGATATATAAACTATGAGTTTTCTAATTTTGGGAAACCCGGGTATCAGTCGAAGAACAATCAAGCTTATTGGTTAGGAAAGTCTTATCTGGGTATTGGCCCTTCTGCGCACAGTTATGATGGAAAGCAGCGCAGTTGGAATGTCGCTAACAATGCTCAATACATCAAGGCCATAACTGAAAAGACATTGCCCATAGAACGAGAAACTTTGACCAAAACAGATCGCTACAACGAATACGTGATGACCCGTTTACGGCTTCAAGAAGGTATTGACCTGGATGCGGTTGAACGTACGTTTGGAACTAGATATCGAAACTATGCCACCCAGCAAGCAGCTTCGCATGTAGCGCAAGGGTTTTTACTTGAACAGGGAACGTCCCTAAGGGTTTCTGCTAAAGGAAAGTTCTTAAGTGATGGTATCGCAAGTGATTTATTCTTAGTACATTTAAATTCCACAGAGGGAAGCCAATGAAAGCTACGATTAAGATCAAAGAGCGTCTCGTTACCGTAAATTTACACGCGCCTATCGATATTTCTTTGATACTGCGGGGGAATGATGAGAATCCTGTGGCTTGGTATTTGGATCCTCCGAAGATAGCACCGGTACAATTAGGGGATTGGAAAGGGAGCGTGGCTGAGGGGGCTTCGGTTAACTTCAACAATATCTATTTCAATCCTCATGCACATGGCACCCATACCGAATCGGTAGGCCATATCACCAAGGAAGATCATCCTATTGCCAACCTTTTTGATCGATATTTTTTTCTGGCGGAAGTGATCACTGTCGTTCCCGAAATGGTAGGGGACGACCACATTATTCCTGCGATCGAGATCAAGAAATTGCTGCACGGAAGCACTCCCGAAGCACTCATCATTCGCACCCTGCCCAATACCGATGAAAAACGATCCAAGAAGTATTCACACACCAATTGGCCCTATCTTCATGAAGCGGCAGCAACCTATATTCGAGAACTAGGAATTCAACATTTATTAATCGATCTTCCGTCCGTAGACAAAGAAAAGGATGAGGGTGCATTGTTAGCGCATAAGGCGTTCTGGAATGTCCCGGAAGCACCGCGCTATGACGCGACCATTACCGAAATGATCTACGTTCCGAATACGGTGAAAGACGGAACCTACTTATTAAATTTACAGGTCGCAGCTTTTGACAATGATGCTGCTCCCAGCAGACCGATTTTATACCAAATAGCATGAAAACAATACTTAAGATCGAAGAGTGGGCACAATTTCTAGCCGGAATTTATTTTTTTGCGCAACTTGACGTTGCTTGGTGGTGGTTTTTGGTACTCATCCTAACGCCCGATATTGGGATGCTTGGCTACCTTCACAATACAAAAACAGGAGCGATTACCTACAATATGTTGCACCATAAGGGAATCGCTATTGCGGTCGTAGTGATAGGGTATGCGTCAGCAATTCCATGGCTTTTGCTGGTCGGGATCATCCTTTTTTCTCATGCTGCATTGGATCGGGCGTTGGGATACGGACTCAAATATTCAGATGATTTTAAACACACCCATTTGGGCAATATGGGAACCAACTAATGGAAGTATTATTACTCGGATTGGCCTTAGGCGCTATCGCTGCTTATTTTATCTTCAGCTTTGTAACCAAAGATCGAAAGAAACAACGTGCTCATCGGCAATCGGTGGTGTTGATGCGACAGATACGTTCTGTCTGTAAATTGATTACGGTGGAAGGGGATTTTTCAGAATTGTATCATTATGAAAGTATGAAGCACAAGTGGGTCAATCGCCTGCTGGGAAAGAAAAAAGCACTAGTGCTTATTGAAGCCAAAGCGCATGTGGGGTTCGATCTTACCTCACTTCAGTTAGAGGCAGATGAAAAGAACCGAACGATTATCGTGAGTCACTTTCCCCAACCCGAACTGCTTTCTATTGAAACCGATTTCAAATATTATGATAAGAAAGAAGGATGGGCCAATCCCTTTACCGCTTCTGATCTCACCGATATCAATTCCGAAGCAAAACAGTATATCGTTGATAAAATTCCGGGAAGCGGCTTATTAGAGGAAGCGCACCAACAGGCGTTTGAAACCATGCAATTGCTCGAGAATCTTGCCGCGACGATTCATTGGAAAGTAGATTATTCGCAACTTCCTTCCCATAGCACCTCTTTATTAACACATGAGAACCGTGAAAACGCTTAAGATTGTTGCCTTGCTGTTTTACTTTGGAAGTGCTTCGTTGCTGGCACAAGATTTCGAGCGCGTAGATGCCACGATACAATTATACCCTTCTTCTTTTGATGGGACGGAAGGCTTGGCGCGATTTATTAATCGGGATTTTACTTCGGAAGCAGAAAAAGTACGTGCAATCTACACTTGGATCATTGCGAATGTCGCCTACGATCCTGATGAATATAAAAAATTCAATTTCAATTTTAAGAATTACCGCGAACGGAATGTCAAGGAAGAGAAAACACGTAAAAAGGTTATCGAGCGAACTATTAAAGACGGGATTGCAGTTTGTGAAGGCTACGCCATGCTTTTTGAAAAACTCTGCGAGGAAGTGGGTATTTCCAGTTATTTGGTAAGAGGGGATACCAAAACACATTTTGACGATATCGGTCGGTCCTTCAACACCAACCACATGTGGAACATTGCGCTGATAGAGGGCACCTATTATTTATTTGATACTACTTGGGGTGCCGGGAAATTTGACGGTCAATTTATACCAGCCCCCAGTTACTTATATTTTCAAACCCCGGCAGAAGTATTTATCAATAGCCATTATCCCGAATTAGAAGAAGATCAACTGCTGGAAGCGCCTATTTCGTTTGAAACGTTTAGCAACCGACCGCTCGTGTTGCAAGATCTTTTTTTATTTGAAGACATTCACACTCCGAAACAGGGTATTCTTCGATCTGAAAATTTCCTTGGAAGTGTTTCTTTCTCAATTTCCACCGAAGCACCAAATACCTTGGCTTATCGAATGGGGAATGCTTATCAAGAAATTTCTTTCGAAACACAGGACAACGTATTAAGCTTTGAAGTACCTTTAAGTTTGGGAGCTCGTTTTTTATTGATCTACATGAACGAACAGCCGGTTTTAGGGTATAAAATTGAATAGTCATGCATATTGAAACGTTTCGAGATTATTGTTTACAGAAAAAAGGAGTGACCGAATCATTCCCTTTTGATAATGACACCTTGGTGTTTAAAGTGATGAACAAAATGTTTGCCTTGGCAAGTCTGGAACGACAACCCCTTACCGCAAACCTCAAATGCGATCCTGAACGTTCTTTGGAATTGCGAGCAGAATACGACGGACTCATCATTCCAGGATATCACATGAACAAACAACATTGGAACACCGTCACCTTGGAAGGTCCCATTCCCACCAAATTATTGTACGAGCTTATCGATCATTCCTATCAATTGATTGTGGACAGTTTACCGAAGAAAGTAAAGGAAGAACTCGCTAATTTGTAGGCATGTCAAGAAAAGTCGTCGTCATAGGAGGAGGGATTGTTGGCTTATGCACGGCCTTTTATTTAGAGCAAGAAGGTTATCAGGTGACGCTCTTGGATCAATCAGACATGAATGAAGGAGCGTCCTACGTAAATGCCGGCTTTATCTCTCCCAGTCATTTAATACCGCTGGCTTCTCCCGGCATGGTGCAACAAGGCTTAAAATGGATGTTCCGAAGTACGAGTCCGCTGTACATTAAACCCCGACTTGAAAAAGAATTTCTTCTTTGGGCACGTGCGTTTCAGAAAAGTTGCACCCTCACCAAATCTGAAAAAGCAGTACAAGCAATTAAAGATATTTCAGTACTCAGTGTGCAATTATATCAGGAGATGCGAACGCTGCCCTCATTTCAGTTTCACTTAGAACACAAAGGGCTGCTTACTCTTTGTTTGACCGAAAAGGCCTTGGAGAAAGAACAGCGATTGGCGCAATTGGTCAATCGCGAATCCTTGGGAGCGCAATTACTGTCAAGAAGAGAGCTTAAAACGCTGGAGCCATCAATTTCTGAAGCCGTTATCGGAGGCGTTCATTACCATTGTGATTGGCACAGCACGCCCTATCTCGTGATGCAACAATTAAAGGCGCATCTAAAAAACCAAGGAGTTACGATAATTCCCAAGCAAGCCGTTGTTAGTTTTAAGATGAAAGGAACTGCAATACAGGCCGCTCAAACGGCAACGACAGCTTACGAGGGTGATCAGTTTGTGTTGGCCGCCGGAAGCTGGAGCGGTTCTTTGGTTAAACAATTTGGCCATACATTATTATTGCAAGCAGGAAAGGGATATCGTATTGATGTTTCGCGAAAGCTACCCATTTCCTTGCCGGCAATTTTATCAGAAACTAAAGTTGCCGTAACCCCCATGGAGCATGCCACTCGATTTGCGGGAACCATGGAGCTTTCCGGAATAAACAAAAAAATACGCCCGGAACGTGTGTCCGCAATTGCGAATGCCGTCCCCAACTATTACGAGAATATTTCAGTGTTAGAAGAAGAACAAGCCCAGGCCGCCTGTGGCTTACGTCCCGTAACGCCCGATGGTTTGCCCTATATCGGATTTTCTTCCCAATGTAAGAATTTGGCTATTGCTACCGGACATGCGATGATGGGTTGGAGTATGGCACCTGCCACGGGTAAAGTGATCGCAGCTTTGCTATCAGGCAAAAAGCCGCCGATTTCCGCAACGGCTTTCGATCCCAATCGAAAATTTTAACCGCATGACATATCGCCTACAATTTTCCAGGCGCCGTCAATTTTCTTAAAGATGATCATAAACACACCTTCGGCATTACCCTTGGGTCGCTCTAGGTGGTAGGCACCCATCACCCAATAACTGGTGGTGTCAATTTGTGTAACGTTATTCACGGTAAAGGTGAGCGTTCCCGAATCGGCGGGTGTGGGATAGCCTTTTTTGTAATTGTCCAGTGTTGCTTGCCATCCTTTTGTAAGTCCGCTTGCTCCATAAAAAGTGAGTGAATCACTCTTCCAATAGCCCTCCATAAAACCTTCGAGATCGTGATTACTCCACGCTTTTTCTTGTGCTTTCATGACGTCGAGGATTGCTTTTTTATCTTCGGAATAGGTTTGCCCGAAGGATACCATAAAAGCTGAAAAAAGAAAACAAAGGTTGATATAAAATGATTTCATGCTGTATTTTTATACCTCTAAAGATAAGTTTCTTTTTGTTTTTCTGAACCACTGCTTATGGCGCTCATTACATTAGTAACCGATAAACGTTATGTAAACCCTACTAAGATCACCCCTTACGTCGCCAATATTCTGAAAGAATACGAGTTGTTGAAGCGTGCGTTGGAAGCGGAAGGCTATATGGTAGCTCGCACTGCTTGGGATGACATGGAATACGATTGGTCATTGTCTGATGCTGCTGTTATCCGCACCACTTGGGATTATTACGAACGTTATGACGAATTTCTAGCGTGGTTACAGCGGGTAGCATCTAAAACTTATTTAATTAATGCTCTTGAGACCATAATATGGAATTTGGATAAGAATTATTTATACGATCTGAAAGAAAAAGGATTGTCGACGGTTCCTACCTTCTTTGCCAAAAAAGGAACGAGAAGATCCCTCAATGAGATCGCTAGTTCCCGACATTGGGACCGTTTGATCGTGAAACCTGCTGTAGGCGCTGCGGCCTACTTAACGTATCAACTGCAAAACGAAGCTATTGATCATTTTGAACAAGAATTCACGCAATTGCTTTATGAGCGTGATATGCTTGTGCAACCCTTTCAGACTACCATAACAGAACATGGGGAAGCTTCTTTAATGGTCTTTGGAGGGAAATTCACACATGCAATTCTGAAAAAAGCCCAGGCGGGAGATTTTAGAGTGCAGGATGATTTTGGTGGAACGGTGCATCCCTACGTGCCTTCACCGAATGAAATTGAATTGGCTGAAGATGCCTTTCGACGTTGTGAGCCTACCCCCGTGTATGGAAGAGTGGATATTATGTGGGACGAAAAAGGGGCGCCGATAATCTCAGAATTAGAATTGATTGAGCCGGAAATTTGGCTTCGGAATCATCCTGAAGCAGCTCGTGTTTTTGCCAGGGCAATCAAGACCAAGATGGGGCCAGTCTAACCGCCGGGCCTTGTGGGAGGTGTTCCTTGAATAGTAGGTCAGGGTTTGGACATAATTCCATCCAATGATCCAGTTCGGAAGGGTAGGCAGTACCCGGATAATTTTCCGTATTTCCTAACAAATGGGTGAGAATTTGGAAATGTAAATGCGGCACCCAATCCCCGTTTTCAGCAGCAGCACCAATCCAGCCAATCTGAGTTCCCTTTTCGATCTGCTTCCCAATGGGCGCATTTGCCAGAGAGTCTTCCGATAAATGTCCGTATAGGGTATAGAACAAATGCTCATTCCATCGATGCTCTAACACCACTAGTGGACCGTAATCTTTATGAATATCATTGTTGTGTGAAATCACCACTTTACCGGGTAAGGGGCTATGTAAAGGCGTACGAGCCGGCACCCAGAAGTCGGTTCCCAAATGGATGTTCCGATATTCTTTTCCGTTCGAAGTGCTTCGTTGGTAGCGATCGGTATTGTAGAAAGAGCGAGCTTCCAAATATCCATTTGCAATAAGACCATTAGAATGTTGTTGTTGGAACAGGTCAAGACGGTGTTGCGCAGTTTCCAGATTTTCATGAACAGGATCCGTACCGAAAAAAGTACTGCCCACCGACATATCCGGAGCTTCCACACGATCAAAAGTAAGTGTAGGGAACACATCATGCAAGGAACACTGCATGTTGAGGTACGGGTGGAGCTGTGGGTTCTTCACGTGTTGATACTCTTTATTCTGAAAGTGAAGATAGCTAATTCAACAAAAGAAAAAAATGCCTATAACACCGATTTTTGCTTTTTATAAAAAGCATCGGCTTGCAGTTGCATTAACTCTCTGGCTTTCTTTCGCTTGTAATCGTAAAGCTCTTGTTCTTCGGCGATGTCTGCATAGACGCGATTGTTCACATCACGATCTGTGGTCACCAATATTTCACGTTGCGTTTCTTGTTGCGATACCCATGATTTCACCGCGCCTTCTTGTTCAGCAAGTTTGAGATCGTAGGCACCTTTTGGCGAGAGCAATTTTGCCAGAATGGGTGAGGTTTCAATAGCCAAGAATAGTAAGAAGATAAAAAGAGAAGGCAACCATGGTAATTCATTCAACGCATTAACACGCGCCATGAGTCCGTCGAATCCATCGATCACAGGTTGTGTTGCTTCCACCTTTTGATGATACTCGTTCGAAAGCGTTTGTTTTTGTTCCTCTAAGGCTGCTATTTTACCATTGTTGGTTTCTCGAAGGGTTTGTAGTGTAGCAAGTTCTGCATCATGCTTGTCGCGTTTTTCCTGATACACCGGTCCTTTGCCTAAGAGTTCTGTTCCCGCACGTCCTTCGGCTTCCGCAATGTAGGTGTCATACAGGGCATTTACCTCCGCTTCTTTTGTAGTTACGGCTTCTTCAAGGCTTTCAATTTCAGCATCAATAGCCGTAAGAGTGGGCGTGTACTGTAGCGCCAATTGATCCTTGTTTTCTAAGGTCATGGCATTTTTTTCTTCTAAGAGTACCTGATTGATCTCTTTCTCAAAAATCTTCAGTTCTAGAGGCTTCGAAATGACGATCGCAATAATGACCGCCAATGCGATTCGCGGAGAGGCTTGAATCAATTCATCGAAAAAACTATCTCGTTTCTTAATGGTAGAAACAATAAATCGATCTAAGTTGAAGATGAGCAAGCCCCAAATGATTCCGAAGAAAACAGCGGCAAAATAAGTATCAAAGACGGTATAAAGCGCATAGGCCGCAGCGATGGTGGCCATGACAGCGGTAAAAAAGACAGTAGCCCCGATTCCGGCGTATTTAGTGCGTTCTCCGGCAGAACATTGTTCGAGAATATCAGTATCTGCTCCCGAACAGAAGATAAAGAAGCGTTGTAACATAGCTGCGGTATTTAGATTCGTGAGCCTATATAACGCAGATATGATGAGATTGTTACATAAAAACACCCCGAATTTCGGGGTGCTGATTTTGTGGTTTTGCGAATGAAATCACCATTAGCATCCTGCCAGTCGAACGATAGGGTACTCACTGAGATCAAGTTGGAGGGTATCCGACTTTCGTGCGAGCTCTAACATTTGCTCTAGGGAGTTCTCATGGGGTCCCGAATAGAAGGTAGCACCTCGTTTGGCCAATTCTTTTACATATTCAACAGGATCTGGATTTGGCGGCGGTGGTGGTTCCGGAACCGTATAGTATACGCGATTAGGTGCCGGCGGATTGTCTGTTTCAGGAGCCGGTGGAGGCGTTGGGGCCTTGTTGGAGTCGGGTGCCGGAGGGGGTGGAGGTGGAGGGGGTGGTGTAGATTTTAACCCTCTTTGCGTTACCTTATATAATTTGGTTTGAAGAAACTGCGCTTCTAACGTTTTAAGAATTCCCTTATCCGCATTGTCGTAGAAGATATCCCATTCAAAGGAATTCATGGATGCTTTGGACCAATTTTTGGTGATGGCATCCACCGTTTTGGCAAAATTTGCCGCATCAATTTTTTCTCCATTTACGGTAACCTCTTTTTTATGCACATAGAGCATAATTTTTTCTGTAGCGGGAGCGATGCTCTGCTCTTGTGAATTAGCAGCAACCATTACTTGTTTCTTAGTACTAAAGCCCCAGACCAATATAGCTAAGATGGGTACAAAAAAGAGAATTCTAAGCCACTTTGATGTTTTCGATAAAGGTGATGTTTTCATAAGTATAAATCGTTTTTTGACCTGCCCGAATGAGTTTTTTGAGAAGAATACATTCAAGAAAGTAGATGAGTTATGGATGGAATGCGTTAATGCCGGAGTTCTTGTTTCGCTTGAGAAGGTCAACAATAGTTCTTGATAGCGGCTCATACTTGCTCCTTGTTTCAATACGGTATTATCGGCTAAAAATTCATGATTTAACTTCATGGAACGTTTAAAAAAGTACAGCAAGGGGTGAAACCAAAAGAACACTTGTAGTAATTCGATGAACAAGATATCCAGCGAGTGCCATTGTTTGGCATGTGCTTCCTCGTGATGTATGACTTCCTTCGGAACTTGTTGTGTTTTGTATTCCTTCGGAAGAAAGATATACTGCAAAAATGTGTGCGGTGCTTCAGAGGTGTTCAATTGTACTCTAATAATTCCATTGGCCTGGGTGTGCGGATGTCTTTTGATTTTCCTCCAAAGCTGAAGTAGGTGACTTCCGAAGCGAACAAAAAATACACTGACTCCCAAGAAATACAGAATGAGCCCTATAGAGCCCCAGGAAAAACTGGACGTAGTTTCTGAAGCGATTACCGGAACCGATTGATGCGATACCGATGCAACTAAGGGCTGAGCCGCTATTTCAATATATTCGTTAAAAGTAAGGCTTGGAATGACCAAAGAAATGACCAAAGCAGCTAAGAGGTATCCTCGCTTAAAATGGTGAAACGCAGTGCGCTCCCAAATGATAAGATAGAGCATATAAAGAATGCCCAAACATACAATCGATTTGAAACTATATAGCATCATGCGTTGTTGCTTTCAATTTTTTCGTCGATAAGACTTCGTAAGGCTTTGAGTTCTTCTTGTGTAAGAGCGGTTTCTTCGGTAAAGAAAGAAGCAAACTGCGTAGCGCTATTGTTAAAAAAACGCTGAATCAATCCCTGAACATGATTTGAAAAATAGTCTTTCTTCTTTACTTTCGGAAAATATTCACGAGAACGCCCTTTCTGTGTGTACCCTACATACCCTTTCTCTCCCATGCGTTTTAGCAGCGTAGCCACTGTTGTTGTGGCAGGTTTGGGTTCTGGGTAGGCTTCTATTAAGTTCTTCATGAAAGCTTGCTTCTCCTTCCAGAGGTATTGCATCAATTGTTCTTCGGCAGTAGAGAGCGTATTCATAGCATCTTTTTCTTCTACAAACGTAGAATAAATTTTTATATTCTACAAATGTAGAGTAATATTTTTCTTCGGAAGAGATCTTATTTGGATCGCTCCTTATAGAAACCAAGCTTTTTAATAAACACCTCCCATCTAGAGTCTACATAGAGCGATTTAAAATCGGGTTCACTTAGAATTTCATTTAAACCAAGATCATGTACATCATAGGCACGTTCTAGCCAGTTAAATGCGTTTTTTCTTTCTTCCCGAAATGCATAGGCTTGCGCAATTTGATATGCCATCTCATCCCCATACTTTTCACTGAGGTTTTTTAGGGCTCGCAACGATTTTGCATCGTCTCCCATGGCGTGATAAATACTCACCAATCCTAATAGCCTCCAGCGTTCATCTCTTTCCTTTTCTAGCACCGTAAGCGCCTCCTTGTAATTGCCCTTCAACATCAAGACCTTACTGATATAATATTGCAACGCCCAGCCATCTTCCCTAATTTCTTCTGATTTTCGAAATGCCACTTCTGCGGCCTCCAAGTTGTTAGCACAAAAATGTGCCAATCCCAATCCAAAATACACCCGCGGATTCAAGGGGTCCAAGGTAGTGGCATATTCATGTAGGGTAATCGATTTTTCGATGTTTGCCAAAGAAAGTTCTAAGGTGGCGGCATAGCCAATAACTTCGGGATTGCCGGGCTCGAGCTGCAAGGCTTTTTCAATAAGTCGTTCTGCTTTACTAAAATTCCATTCGTAGGCTAACGCCAAATCTCCTCTTATGGCGATAGCTTCTGCATGTTTAGGGTTTGCTTCAATTACTTTTTCAATAATTTTAATGGCCCGTTGGTTCCCGAGATGAAAATCAGTAATGCCATAATTCGCTTGCAACTGATGCGTTTTTACCAACAAAATTTTAGCAGGAGTATAGGTGCTATCTATAGCTAGAGCTTGCGTTAGCAGTTCTTCAGCCAATAAAATATCCTCATTACTATCTTTCAGGTAGGCCTGTCCTGCCTTAAGATAAAGTCGGTATACCTCTGGATTTGTTTTTTGGGTTACCGGGTGAGCGCCCAGCAATTCAACCTCCAGAGTGTTCACTACCGCCGAGGCTACTTCATCCTGAATACTAAAGATGTTCTCAAAAGTTCGATCGAAATTCTGAGACCAAATATGTTCGTCGGTGGAGGCGTTGATCAGCTGCGCGGTGATCCGTAATTGATTTTCATTCTTTCTAATACTTCCTTCGAGAATATAATCAACTCCCAGCGCCTTTGCGATGTCCGGAACCGGAAGTTCAGAATTTTTAAACGAAAAGGAGGAGGTTCGAGAGGTTACTTTTAGCTCCCGAATTCTGGAAAGCAAATTCAGCAATTCTTCGCTCAATCCGTCTGCAAAATAAGCGTGGTCTCCTTCCGGGGAAAGATCTGAAAAAGGCAACACGGCGATGGCATGCGTGGTACTTGGTGGCGTATATTCTGCAATCATTTCCGACCGAATTCGTTCTGAAATAAAAAATCGATCTACCACAAGAAGGATCACCGCAAGTGTTAGAAATATGATGATAAACTGATTGAGCTTCTGACTGGTCTTTTTGGCAATAGACGTTTCTTTGGAAACGTTTACGGTTTTTTTGAGACCTTCCGGTGTTAATTCATAATACCAAGAAACGATCAACCAAAGTGGCAGGAGGATGATCAATGTAATTAATAAGGTGCGGCCCAACCACGAAGGGGCGTTTAAAATATCTCCTATGAGCGCCACCACTTGCAACAATACCCAAGACACCACCAAATACGAAATTCCCGCTTTGATGACATTTCGGCGTTGCAGTTCCTTGTAGAATCTGTACAGACCATTCATGAGATAGGTTGCTAGCTGCTCAAAGATAGCTGATTTTCAAATAGTAAGCATAAGGGTAACTACGTAAACTTTAAAGGGAGTTTTTTCGATAGAAGCTGTCTACCGATTGTGTGGATTTTCGTTGATCCAGTGGAATTTCCGACTCATAAGTTCGAAATCTTCGATGTTCTTTCGAACTAAAAGCACCGAAAGCGTATCAGTTTCCAAAACACCTTCAAGTTGTAAAGCATCTGAACCCAGAAATTGATAGGAAAAATTAAACGGAATGGAATCCTTTTCCGAAGCATGCCAACCAAAACGCCTCTGGACGGTATCCAAGCGTGTATAGTATTGTTTGCGCACATCACTCATAGTAATCGTCAATGCACGTCTCTTATGCTCTAAAATCACATAGTTCCAACGATATTCATCGCCTTTCAATGGGGGTAGCGTATCGTTGTTCTTGACCATCGTACGGACTTCCCAAATGCCATAAAAAGGGGCTGCTATCTTGCCCGTGGAACGTGTGTTCATCACGGTTGTGGATTGAAACGTAAACATTCCTATCACGATAAGCAGTGTAAACAATTTCAAACCACGAATCACCCAGGTGTAGGTAGTGTCTGTAGAGGGTATCGGTTCGGAAATTGCAGTCGTAGCCTTATTTAGAAAGAAAACGTGCGTAAAACGTTCGATGTCTGTTAACAGCAGTAAGAACGCAAAAAACACCAAATGCACCGAGAATAATTTGACCGGAATATCATAGGTGAAATTCATCATGGCAACATGTCCCATCACCCCAATGACTATAAAAGCGCCCAAGGTTTGCGTTCGTCGGGACAGCAGTAGCAAGCCTCCAATTATTTCCGCCAGTCCTACAAAAACATTGTAGGCTACGGAATGCCCCATATAGGTCCATGCCAAGCCCATGGGCGACAATTCTCCAATAGGTTGTAAAAGCTTAGAAAGTTGTATGTCGGCAAACTGTGTTTTAAAGACCTTTACAAAACCGTAGGTCATCATAAAGAAGAACAGATAATAACGCAATAACACTCGAAACCAATAGGCAAGTTGATTGTACGCGGCTCGTTTCCGATCAAAAATAGCCCAGATTACCGTTCCTAAGAGTGAAAAGAATAGGGTAAAAAACCATTGCACGTAATGAAAGGTGGTATCTCCGCTTCCGGTAGGAGTCGTACTGAAATCAGCGCCCCAATGAAGCACGGTTTCAGCAAACCACCGCATTAATCCGCCAAAAGCCTGGCCAAAAAACGTCATAAAAATATAGAGCGTGCTGTATAGAAACAGCAACCTAAATATTGTTTTGGCCACGGCAGACCAACGGTCTCGATATTCCCGCGTCAAGATCATAGACTATTGCATGCTAGCAAAGTAATGGTAGAATTGCGGAATCGTTTCAATTCCTTTTAGATAATTCCAAACGCCAAAATGCTCGTTGGGAGAATGGATGGCATCGCTGTCTAAGCCGAAGCCCATCAAGATCGTTTTACTCTTCAATTCTTTTTCAAAAAGGGAAACAATTGGGATGCTTCCGCCGCTTCGCTGTGGAATTGGAGTCTTTCCGAAGGTTTTTTCATATGCTTTTGACGCCGCCTGATACGCCACCGTGTCAATGGGAGTCACATATCCTTGTCCGCCATGATGCGGTTTTATTTCTACACGCACTCCCTCTGGAGCGATGCTTTCAAAATGCGATTTAAATAATTGAGTGATCTCTTTCCAATCTTGATGCGGCACCAAACGCATGCTAATTTTGGCATACGCTTTACTGGCGATCACGGTTTTGGCACCTTCTCCGGTATAGCCTCCCCAAATTCCGTTGACGTCTAGGGTGGGGCGAATACTGTTTCGTTCGTTGGTGGTGTATCCTTTTTCTCCATAGATATCATCGATATCCAATGCTTTTTTATACGCTTCTTTGTTGAAAGGAGCTTCGGCCATTTTCGCGCGTTCTTCGGAAGATAATTCTTCTACCTTATCGTAAAAATCGGGAATCGTAATATGATTGTTCTCATCGTGAAGCGAAGCGATCATTTTAGCCAAGATATTGAGGGGATTGGCGACCGCCCCACCGTAGAGTCCGCTATGCAAATCGCGATTAGGGCCAGTCACTTCTACTTCCACATAACTTAATCCGCGTAGCCCTGTGGTGATCGACGGAATATCGTTTGCGATCATTCCAGTATCGCTGATAAGAATGACATCATTGGCAAGCTTTTCTTGGTTTTTGGTCACAAATCCCTCCAGACTTTCGCTGCCCACCTCTTCTTCGCCTTCAATCATAAACTTCACATTACACGGAAGCTGATTGGTTTGCGTCATGTATTCCAGCGCTTTTACGTGCATGTACATTTGGCCTTTGTCATCACAAGCCCCACGTGCGAAGATGGCACCTTCGGGATGGAGGTCGGTTTTTTGAATGACAGGTTCGAAAGGCGGACTGTTCCACAGGTCTAACGGATCTGGGGGTTGCACATCGTAATGCCCATAGACCAGCACCGTTGGTAGTTTCGGGTCGATGATTTTTTCTCCGTAAACGATAGGGTAGCCCGGTGTTTCGCAAATTTCCACATGATCACATCCCGCTGCGGAGAGTTGTTTTTTTACGACCTCGGCGGTTTTGATTACGGAATCTTTATAAGCAGAATCGGCACTGATGGAAGGAATTTTTAGCAATTCGATCAATTCGTCTAAAAAGCGTTGTTTGTGTTGTTGTATGTAATTCTGAGCGTCTTGCATAGCGATAATTTGTTTTTTATAAAGGTACAATTATTTCTTTTTGAATGATAGTTATACTAAACTGTTACTTGTGTTGATCTAGCATTATCCTGAACCTATAACAACAAAACACAACTTTAAAATTTATGGTATTCAACTTCGTTTAAAATAGCTCCTTCGGGCCATTAAAGGTTAGGTTACTCGTTTCATACACGCAAATCTATTGTCTTGTTATTCTTTAATCTTTTGAAAATCATGATGATGATAGTGTTAAAATTTTAAATAATTGTAAATTTTATTTATCTTAGTTCAGTACTAATCAAAGACATTTTATTATGAAAAAATTAATCACGGTCTTAGTGGTTGCTTTATTTTCAGTGACTTCTTTTGCCTCGGAAAAGACCCCAAACTTATTTACGCAACCTCCTTCTTGTTTCGAACAGTGTAATACTGCGGGAGGA
>DFVG01000002.1:13163-42700 GCA_002379985.1 Flavobacteriaceae bacterium UBA4166 | reverse complement strand
AATTTTTGAAGTAGTTCAAAAAAGTGTTTAAGGAGCGTCATTGACGATGCTTGGATCCCGTAACCGCAAGTCGCATTCTTTTTGTAGATTGGGATCAATGGCTATTTTTATTTTTCCCTCTTCATTGGGTTTGAGCACCGTATTTGGCCCAATAACAATTTTCTTCCTAGCCGTTAGGGCAAGTTGTGACGCTTCGGTAAAAGATTGATTTCTGAGATGTACTTTTTTAGAGAGCGCGGTTATCTTAAACTTCCAACGCGAAAACTGTTGATTTTCGATATAGGTTTCTTCGGAAGGAGTTAACAATGTATAGACCATCTCCACAGCGTGACCGGTATGCAACATTCCCGCACCATAATTTCCACGATAGGGTGCATTTACTGTCAAGTGATCGATATTGGTGGATGTCATTTTTAATATACTCTCTACCTCATCTACCGGAAGACAGGGCGCCAACGAAAACATGAGTCCGATGGTACCCGTCACAAAAGGCGCAGAAGTGGAAGTACCTTGATAGGTATGCTGTTCCACAATCGAATCGGTTACAAATTTTGAAAATCTGAAGACGCCTACCGAGGGAGCTAATAAATCGACTTCCGGATTTAATGTAGCAATGGATTCGGTATATAGCTGAAGGTCGTTATTGATATCGTGATCAATGAAGCCGGCAGTTCTGCTCACGTAACCGCGAATGTTTTCAACATAAGGATTTCCGGAAGGTTCGTAGCGAATATTATCTTGAGGTCGTTCGTATTTATACATACCCGAAGAAACGGAGATCACATGCTCATAAGAAGCAGGATAATACATTTTTTTACCTTTTGTTTTTGTCCAATTCCGATTCCCGGCACCGGCAACGATGATCGTTCCGTTGCGGAACATTTTATTGATAGAATCTTGCGCCGACTGATGATATACTGAGCTTACCCAACTACAATTGATAACGGGAACTCCCGCTCTGGACAATTCCATAAGTTGCTCATAATGCCTGAAATCACCATGATTTGTAGCATAGATACTACAATCATAACAAAGCCCCGGCACGCCGTACCCATTATCGCCTTGTGCTGCCGCGATAGCAGCCACCCCAGATCCGTGACCATTGGCGAACACTGCTTCTCTAAATACGGTGGTCTTTCCTTTGAATTCTAAATTGGTAGTATCGACGATAGCATCGGCAATGCCCACGGCTAATTCCGGTTCTCCCGTGGTATAATACCACGCTTGTGGAAGACCTAGGTAATCGAGATAATCGTTATTTATGTTCAACCCCTTGTTGGCGCCAAGAATACTTGTTGTTCCGTAGTCATTGGGCTCAAAGATCTTTCTGTCGGGAGCCGCTATGAGCGTTGCTGATTCAAATATATTAGGGGCCTTTTCCAGTAATTCTGAAATGATCTTGGGATTGTTAGCACGTACAAAATATGTTTTATTTAGTGCAGTTGGACCTGCATTCTTTGCGGTCTTTCGGAAGGTTGTAATCGCATATGTATTGATCACTTGTTGGAGTTGATTGTCATTGACAAGCACGCGCAACCCATCCGGGTTTTTCTGGATTTGTGGCTCCCAAAGACTATCCTTTGCTTTAAGATAGAACCACACCTCTTCTTCCTGTGCCCATACCGTTCCGCAGGAAATCATCAACAACCAGATCCATAAAATAGTGTGTCGTGTCATTTTTGTAGCATTCAAGGTAGTAAAATTTTATGCACTTTGCACTACTTCCGTATCTTTGGCGGAAGAAACCACAACGAGCCAGATGCTTTCTATCCTGATACCTGTCTATAATTATGCTATTGAGTCGTTATTAGATCAATTACATCAGGAAGTAATTGCGTTATCTGTTTCGGTTGAGATCATTGTACGAGAAGACGGTTCTACCTCTTTTTTAGAGCTTAATAAGGCTGCCGCCGAACGTGTTGAAGCAACCTATTCTATAGCGAAAGAAAATCAAGGACGCACCAAAACAAGGCAATGGCTGGCCGAACAAGCGCAATTTAATCACCTTCTTTTTTTAGATGCAGATGTGCTTCCGAAGCATCCCAAATTCCTTCAAACCTATGTCAACAATTTCAAAATAGAAGAACCCGATGTTATGTTTGGAGGTATCGCCTATTCCGAAGAAAAACCGGAGAAAGATAAAACCCTTCGATGGACGTTCGGAAGGGTTCGAGAAGCGCGTCCTGCTGCCGTGCGAAAAACCCATCCTTATTATGTCATTTCGCAAAACCTTTGGATCAAAAAATCGCTGTTTTTGACCATCAATAACTTTAATCGAGAAGGCTACGGACTTGATAATGTCTTTTCGTACCGCCTACAAGAACAGACAGCGCAAGTGGTTCATCTTGATAATCCTGTGATACATTTTGGAATAGAAACCAACCAAAAATTCTTACAAAAAAGTGTCAAGGCATTAGAGACCTTAGTGTTTTACGAACAATCTCAGCAAATTCTAAATGATTTCACCCGATTGCAACGTGGATATACTTCATTAAGAAAACGCGGTTTTATTTGGTTTTTTTTAACAGTTTTTCGTATTTTTAAATCAACGATTGAGCGCAACCTGTTGTCTAGCCAACCCAAGATGTCTTGGTTCGACCTGTATCGGCTCTATCACTATGCGAAATTAAAAAGAATCAAGAGTGCCTAAATTTTCCGTTGTTATTTCGGTATACAATAAGGAGCGTTACATCGCGAACACGCTCAAAAGTGTATTATCGCAAACGGTTTCAGACATTGAAGTGGTGGTTTTGAATGATGGTTCTACCGATGGTAGCGAGGCGGTCATCAAATCTTTTTTATTAGACGAACGCATTCGGTATTTCTCTAAACCCAATCGAGGAGCCGGTGCTGCGCGAAACTATGTAATCCAAAAAGCGGATGCAGATTATATTGCCTTGCTGGATGCAGACGATGTCTGGGCGCCCGATTATCTGGAAGAGCAACTTCGACTCATCGAAAAATACCCGCAACACAGCGTATTTGCAACGAATAGTCAATTGTACCAACGCGGTCGCATTCTAAAAAGGGACTATTCCATTCCCATCGATCATACTTCAGATTTGGTTGTCAATTTCTTCAGCGCCAGTTATATTCATTCTATCGTAAATAGCTCTAGTTGTGTTGTCCACCGCAGCGTGTTCGAAACAGTAGGGTTGTACAATCCGTCTATTAAAAGTGGGCAAGACACTGATCTTTTCATTCGAATGGGCTTGCAGTATTCCGTGGTGTTTAGTCCGAAGATATGTGTCACGGTCATTCGCAATGCCAACAGTTTATCACAACGCACCAAAACCCTCGCTGAGAAAGCTTCGTTTGAAGCGTATGAAGACACAGAAAAAACACATCCAGCCTTGAAGAAGTTTTTGGACCTGAATCGCTATTCGCTTTGCTTACTTGCAAAAATGGGCGGTGACGTAGATGGATTCCTGAATTTAGCGCGGAAGATCAACCTCAACAATCTCAACAAAAAGCAACGGTTCTTACTGAAACAACCGAGTCCGTATCTCCGCTATCTATTCAAAATGAAAGAAGGTTTGGACAGTATCGGACTGCGATTAACGGCCTTTAAATAAGCGAAAATCTTCGTACTCTCTAAGGTAATCTGCTTCTTTAAATACTCCTGAAGACACCACCAAACACACAGAACCGGAAGAGAAATTTCCTAATTCTCGCCATATGCCTGTGGGGATCAAAAGACCTTTATTGGGTTTGTTGAGCTGCACCTTTTTAGTAGACGCTCCATCGTCCAATTTTACTTCAAAACTTCCGCTCAATGCTACCAAAAATTCTAACTGCTCTTTGTGAGCATGCCCTCCACGATGTGCATCACTAGGAACATCATACAAATAATACACCCGTTGTACCGAAAAAGGAAGCAGGTCTTTTTCGATCACGGAAAGATTTCCTCTAGGGTCTGTGATCTTTGGAATATCAATTAGATGACAATCATTTAGATGGGTTGGGTCCATGTAGTAATAGTTTTTTCCAAGCAGCAGCAATAGGTGCTGGCGCATATCGAGCCATTGAAGCTGCCGCATTTCTCTGAAACCTTAAACGCAATTCTTTATCTAACGCTACGGTTCTTAAGGCTTCGGCAAATAAAGATACTTCCCTTTTTTGAATCAGCAAGCCGTTTTTTTGATGTTCGATAATTTCTGAAGGCCCCGAGGGAATATCTAAACTCACCACCGGCACCTCTAATGATAAAGCTTCCAAGAGCACCATTGGGAATCCCTCATACCGACTTGTAAGCGTCACACAGATCGCATCGTTCACATAGGGAAACGGATTGGTTGTTGGCGGAATAAATTGAACCGCGTCTTCGAGTCCGTTTGTTTGAACCCATTGTTTGAGTTGTGGAAGACTTGGCCCCTCCCCCATGAGCACCAATTGAATTCCCTCATCATAGAGCTTGGAAGCCGCATAACTTTCCAACAAAAAACGATAATCTTTCACGGCATCATTCATTCGACCATAGGATAAGATATACGGAGTAGCAATAGGATTTTCCGTTTGCTTTGCAAGGGCCTTCCACGCTGGGTTAGCGGCATTAGGGATACACACCAAGTTTCGCAATTGCAGTTTAGCTTGTAGGGTTTTCTTAATTGCTTCGGAAACCGTTACTGTCGCGGCATTGGTTTGATACAAGGCACGAAACCGATCCGGAGTTTTTCCGAAATACGTCTCTAACAGATGACTATGTACAACATAGATGGTTTTCACGCCATGGTAAATAAACTTCTTATAAAACCATTCTCGATAAAACTGATTCTTCGCACGATGATCAATGACGTGAGCAATATTGTGCTTCTTTAGGTAGCGTTTCAACACGCGCATTCGCTGAAAGCGCTTGAGCAAGGTGTCCTTTCCTTTTTTTAAGGCCCCTAAGTTCAATAAACTACCGCTATAATCGAATTTGACATTGTCGTTCAATACGGCTATATGTACTTCAAAACCTTCCGCGGTGAGCATTTGTGACAACTGCGCACAACTTCGATCGGAACCACCGGTTCCCAACGAAATAGCCACCAAACAAACAGCGGGTTTTTTAGAAGTAGCCGAGAGCGTCATTTATAATTGTATTTTTGGCAAAGCACGACCAAAGATAGCGTATTTATGAAGATCCTTTTGATAGGGGAATACAGCCGACTCCACAACAGCCTGAAGGAAGGGCTACAACAGTTGGGACATGAAGTAACCCTAGTCGCAACAGGAGATTACTTCAAAAAATTTCCGGCCGATATCTTATTGCAGCCCAACTATCAACACGGATGGGGACATCGCTGGAAGGTGCTCGTGTATCGTTGCTTCGGAATCGATCTTCGCTCCAGAGACCTCTCAAAACAACTCAAAAAACACGCTGCATCCCTTAAAGGGTATGATGTTGTGCAACTCATCAATGAATGCCCTATGGGCATGCAACCGGCTGATTTTCTACCTTGGGTATCATTTTTAAAAAAGCATAATCGCTCGCTGTTCTTATTGTCCTGTGGAACCGATCACCACAGCGTTGCCTATGCGTTTCAGAAAAAATTTCGCTATTCTATCCTTACTCCTTTCTTTGAAGGAAAAGTGGCTAAGAAAACCTTTGCTCCGGCGTTAAAATATCTTTCCGAAGCATATACAAAACATCATCATAGTGTATTGAAACTTGTGGATGGAGTAATTGCTTCAGATCTGGATTATCACATTCCGTGGAAAGGACATCCTCAGTATTTAGGCATGGTACCCAATCCGGTTAATACAGATAAACTCCCTTTCGATCCTCCTTCCGAAAAAAATCCGATTGTTATTTTTCACGGAATCAATCGCGGAAATTATTACAAAAAAGGAAATGATCTATTTGAAGCCGCGTTAGACCAGTTAAGGAAAAAGCAACTGCCTATTGAGATCATTACCGTTGAAGATCTGCCCTACGCCGAGTACATCAAAAAATATCAAAAGGCCCATATTTTGCTTGATCAAGTGTATGCGTATGATCAAGGTTACAACGCGTTGGAAGCGATGGCACAAGGAAAAGTAGTATTTACCGGTGCTGAAAAAGAATGGTTGACCTATTATAACCTGTCGGAAAATACGGTTGCTATCAACGCCCTCCCTGATGTTGACGCGTTGGTAGGTGCTCTCTTAGAACTTCTTGAGAACCCTGATAGACTAGAGCAAATTGGAGCCGCCGCTCGTAGCTTTATCGAAAAAGAGCATCATTATGTGCATGTGGCAGAACGCTATTGTTCTCTGTGGCAACAGGCGTTAGACAATTAAGTATTTCTCTAAACGTGCTTGTTCTGCTTCCCAATCGCGCGCAATATGTTCTCGTAGTAGTTTCGCCGGAATCCCGCCGATCAATATATGATTCCCTAATGATGTATAGTCTTTCGTGCAGAGGGTATTGGAAGCAATTGTACAGTGGTTTGGTGTGATGGTTCCACGCATGATGGTAACGCGATTGCTGATAAAATTATAATTCCCCACAACGATCGGCGCGGTCATTGGAAAACGTTTACCGGTTTGCGTGTCGTAAAGTTGATGAAAATTGGTGTCGATCAATTGACATTCGGAACCCATTCTCGCGTAATTACCCATCACGATCTTTTCTTTGCAGATCACTTTTCCGTTGGAAGCGATAGAAGCTAGATGTCCCATTTCAAAATAGGCACCTTCTCCTACGTGAAACAAATAATCTTTCCCAAATTGCACGTGACCTTTACAGACAAAAGTTCCTTTCAAAAATATTTCTGCCGTTCCTTTAGATCGAGTTACCAACTCATAGGGTTGCCCAAAACCGATCATCCCTTTTTTTATAGGCGCATCAATGTTGATAGTACCGGATAGGTTTCCAAAATGTACCTTTCCGTACACATAAACGGGAAGTTTTCTAGCGATGCTTCCAGGGAACATTTTGTAGTTGATATGGTACGTTTTGATCCAATTCACTGAGCGGAAGAAGTTCCACTTTCGTTTCCAGTTTCGGTATATTTTTTTAAGTCCTTCCATTATTTTTTCCTTCGCAGGAATGATTGCAACCAAGTTCGTAATTTTATTTTCTTATCCAAAAAATAGAACGAATATCCGGCTGAGATAATAATAAGCAAAACCAGTAAAAAGTAATGCCAAAATGGAGTTTCGATGAAAGATACTAAAAATGCCACCACACAAAGCAAAAGACTTCCGAAGAAAATTCCGAAGAACCCTTTATTAAAATAAAATCCGTAGCGCCAACGCGTGATGATCAACATACCTAGGGCGTGCAAACTGTAATGTACGATGAAGCTTATACCCAATCCCACAAATCCCCAAAAATAATATCCCACAACATTCAGGGTTAGCAAGAGAGCATTGAATCCGATAGCGGTTTTAATGAACAAACGAGAATCGCCCTTGGCAATGATAATATAGCCCATGGACCACGATACTGCACGAAGCAGCATCGCTAAAATTCCCCAACGTACAAAGGTGGCCGTAGGATCAAACTCTGAAGAATATAATATATCGATGATCAAGGGCGCAAAGGCAGTGAATACGACCACGATGGGCACCAGTAACAACACGGCAATATAGGCTTGCTCAAAAACGGTTTGACGAATGCGAACAATATCATCTGAAAGCGCCGAGAGTCTCGGAAAATAATCGGTTGCCATGGCCGTAAAAACCATTCCTACGTAGGTGTTCAAAATAACGATTCCGGCATTGTAGAAGCCAACTTCTGCGGTACCGCCTTGATAGCTGATAAAAATTTGTAAGAGATAGGTGGTAAGCAATGCGATGAGTCCGCTAATACTCAAAGTTACTCCCAATCCAATCATTCCTTGCCCTTCCTGAAAGGCCTGATGGTTGGTTATTTTGGTTTTGGGAAGGGTGAGTTTTTCTGAAAAATACAGTGTTACGATCATGCTAATAGCGGAAGCGATGATGATGGCGGGAACGATAGCATCTATTCCGTAGAAATAATATAAAGGAACTGTAATGGCAAGGGCCATAAAGTTTCCGAGGACATTTGCCTTGGCCAATGGAGCATGCTTCTGAAGACCTTGTAAAATAGCCAACCGACTTTTTGTCAATTGCGTGAAGAGTACCGCCAATGCCAACCAACGAATAGGCATGGTGAATGTGGCATCATTAAAGGCCCATTCACTAAACCAAGGTGCCCCGGCGATCATGACCAACATTCCCAACAGCACAGTCCACCAAACCAACCGTTTTAAGATCGCGGCCTGTCTTCCTACGGAAGAAGCATCCTGGTTCTTGTGTGCGTAGCTTAATTCTTTAACCGCGCTTTTATCGAGTCCTAATTGGGTAGCGCTATTCACCAAGTATAGCGTGCTGTTTAAAAGACCTAAGATCCCCATGCCCGACGGACCGATAAGCACGGCGACAAATTTTGATCGCGCCAGTGATATCAAGATATTAAATACCTGCACCCCGCCAAAGAGGGAGGTTGCTTTTAGCACATTCCGAAAACCACTATGCGCGCTCTGCTCCTTCATCTATTTGTTTTCGTTTGTAATAGCGAATCACTAAGAACAGCACAAGAAGAAAGACGGCGACGTAACGAATAAAATGTGCCAGTACCACGCCTTCCAGTCCGTAGATATCAGTTAGCCAATACGCTAAAATATAAAAGGCTGCAAGTGAGAAGGCTTCAGAAAAAATAAAGGTTCGCACCATTTTCTTCGCAATAAATTGATGTACGATTACCAAAGACGCTAGGCGAATAAAATCTCCTAATAGTTGCCATTTGAACAATTCTGATAGCCCTTCAAAACCCGGATAAATAATACTTACCACAAATTCACGAAAGATATACACCAAGATCATTCCAACACCAAACAGGGGTAATAGTGTTTTATAAATGGATACCAATTCTTTTTTGAAGCCGCGCGAGGATTTAATTGCAGAAAACTTCGGAATAACATACAGCGTAAACAAGGCAGTGGAGAACACCATATAATTTTTGGAAATATTGGTCATGGCGGTCCAAATACCGGCGTCGTTCTTCGTGATTTTCTTTTCGATCATACTACGCACGTCAATCTCTACATAATTCAACAGAACGGTTGAAAATAAGGACATGGCAGAGAACGCCAAGAGACTTCGAGCCATGGGTGCTTTTAGGCGTAGTTTGGAGAATTGTACATATTCGCGTAATACTTTTAGAAAGATAAACAGCAGTACAGCGATTTGGATGATGGGTGTAAGGGCGATAGCGATCAAGGCGCCGTCAACATTGAACTGCAGCAAACAGAAGATCATCAATACCGCAGTCATGAGGTACGCGATAAGATCGATCTTTGCAAAATTCTTATACGCAGACAACCCGTTTACCACTCCATGAAAAACCCGTTGTACCGCGATAAAAGGGACCATGACAGCCACAAATTTGATCACATAGGCAAACGTTGTATCATAAAATAGCCGTTCGCTTAAAAAATCAGCGCTTAAAAAAAGTACCAAAGCACTTCCAATGCTCCCTAAGATCACAAAGACCCAAGTGGTTGAAAATAGTTTTTGCAGTTGTGCTTTGTCTTCCTTGTATTCTGCAAGGTATTTGATCACACCGTTGAAGGTCCCCAGCGATGTGATAGAGGTAAGCATTTGGATTAAATTCCGTAAAGAACCAATTTGCGCAATCCCTACTTCTCCAACCCATTGGGCCAACAAACGCTGAATGAACAAAGACACGAACAGTCGAATGCTGATGACCCCGGCATTTAAGGAGGTCATTTTTAGCAGGAGGTTTTGTTGTATGAACTTCGGAATTCTCACGTAAAGCGGTTTAGCACCTCAATTATTTGTCGCACTTCGGAATCTTCTAACATCGGACTCAACGGAATACTAACCACCTCGTCATGGATCTGTTCCGTTACCGGAAACGAGAGCTGATGGTATTCCGGAAGCGCTTCCTGGCGATGCGGCGGAATGGGATAATGGATCAAACTACCAATCCCATTATCTTTCAAGTATGCGATAAAACGCTCGCGTTCCTTGACGCGAATCACGTATAAATGAAACACATGGCTTTGCCATTGTGGGACCGAAGGCAATGTTAATAATGGGTTTTTAATACCCGTTTGATATTGTTCGGCAATGTCACGGCGACGTTGATTTTGAGCGTCTAACACCGGCAACTTCTCCAATAAAAAGTACGCTTGGAGTTCGTCAAGACGAGAATTCGCTCCGGGAAGTTCGTTTACATACTTTGAAGAAGCTCCGTAATTGCGTAGTTTCTTCACTACTTCGGCCAACGCTTCATCGTTTGTCGTTACGGCACCCGCATCTCCTAAGGCTCCAAGGTTCTTTGTAGGATAAAAACTAAAGCCGGCTGCATGTCCCAAGTTTCCGGCTTTTCGACCGTCAGAGGTTTCGGCTCCATGGGCTTGTGCGGCATCTTCCACTATCAATAGTTGGTGTTTTTCAGCAATCTCGGTTAAGGCATCCATGGGTGCCAATTGCCCGTATAAATGCACCGGCATGATGGCCTTCGTCTTTTTAGTAATGGCCGCTTCTACTCCTGCTACGCTGAAATTATAGGTGTCGGCTTCAGCCTCTACCAACACAGGCACCAAGTGAGCTTGCCGTATGGCGAGCAGCGTGGCAATATAGGTGTTGGAGGCCACCAGTACCTCATCCCCTTCCGAAAGTTTTCCTAATACCTTATACCCTTCTAAGATAAAGCGTAACGCTTCCAATCCATTCCCCGTGCCAATCGCGTACTTTGTTCCGCAGTAGGCAGCAAAAGCAGCTTCAAACTCACGTACCGCTGTTCCTAAGATGTAGTATCCTGAATCAAGAAAGCTGCGAAATACCTCTTGAAAAGCAGCTTCAAAGGGTTGGTTTAACTTTTTTAAGTCGAGAAACGGAATCACGTGGTAGGTGGCTTTAGTTGGTCGTAAATATGCGTTGCTATTCGGTAATTATCTGCGGTAAAACTTCGCGCTCCGCAAGTTTCTTTCCAAAAGATCAATCCAGGATTCAATAGCTTTCCATCCTCTTCACTAGAAATATTGAAGTCGAAGTAACGCCTTCCCTCTTTCCAATGATGAATACAGAAATCATAGGCCAGATCCAGACTTCCGTAGGCATTCTTACTGGCTTTTCCGGAAACATACTGCGGATGCACGGTGGTTTTCGTTAAAAATACCGTAGTTCCTGCAACGAGTTCATTGTCTTTATAAACGCTTACTTGCTTGATATTATTGGGGAAGCGATGCGCCAACAGGCGAATTTCATCCAGACTATGGACCGGCGACACGTCGTGTTTTTGTTTCAGGTTTGGAATAAGCACCTCTTTCCAGAACCCTTCAAAATTATCATCTACCGCGACTCTTAAACCGTTCCGTTTGGCTTTATTTAGGCCTTCTCTTCGGTTTTTCTGAAAAGGTATTTGATGTTGATAATCGATGACCATCAAGACGTCTTTTTTGGTCAATTCCGCTCCCGTGCGATATAAAATATATTCTAATTCATCACTAGGAATGGTATTATAGAAGGTAGGTGGAATCTTTACAGACCAATGGGTGATGCCATGCTTGTGAAGAAACTTGAGCATGGCTTGTAGGGCTTCCCAAACATCGAAAAGCTTTGCATCTTCTTGCAAGACCATTCCGCCGTAAGTAAGGCCCCTATGGGAGTAAAGTTCTTTGTCTTTTTGATGTGCAGGGATGACGGCAAACAAACTTCCTTTCCGATAGATACACAGCGAAAAATCTTCAAAGCGATCGCTGTGATAGTCCATAAAATTTCGATCAAAGAGAAAGGTTGCATTTTTCGCCGTATTAATAAAAGCATTCCAATCGGCTGAAAGCTTCGGCTGATAGCGAATCACTTGAAATTGTGAAAGTATGGAATCAGAAGGCAGACTCACGTATAGATATTGATTAGTAGATGTAAAGCTAAAATTAATTTTACTTATAAACAGAGAAGCACAGTAAAATATAGTTAGACCGTACCAAACTGCTATTGGGGAGTCATTGGTTCTGAAATGATCGCTCCATCTCCATCAATGTAGGTATAGATCCCTTGAGGAGCGCCTTTCTTTAGAATGACATAGCTATTATCCGGTTGAAGATTTTGAATGAGCTGTTGGCTTTCGGAAAGCTCTGCAAAAAGGATTCGAAACAAATTTACGGAAGACCTAAACTCTTGGTCCCATTGAGGCTGAATGGTTTCTGGCCAATGGATGGCGAGAATGGTGCTGAACATAGAATAAATACGGTCGCGATCCTGCGTTTTGGTATAGATCTCTTGTGTGTAGTTCATCCCGACGAAGCCGCCATGATCTCCTGAAATAATGATCAATGCTTGAGGGTCTTTTTCCAGAATAAGGGTAGTTATTTTTTTAAGCTTGCCATTGGCTGTTTGCAACTGTTGAAGCCACTTTTCTTTTTCTTGAGCAACGCCTTGGGAAACGCTTTCTGAAGTAGCAATATGACTTGGATCAAACAATTCGATAAAATAGAATTGCGGGCGGTCGTCCTCTTTTTCTGCCATCATTTGCACCAAAGGAAGGGAGAGGTCCCGTCGTTTTCCTAAACCGGTACCGATGTAGGCGATATCACTATAGTTGAAATTACAGTGATCGTATCCCAAATCAGGGCGATTCAATAATAAATACGGGCGCTCTAATAGCAAATGTGTCTCGTACCCGTTATACTTCAACGTCTTAAGCACAGGATTTTCAGAAACAATAATGTCGCGCAAATGCACCCCTTCATTGAAGGTTTCACTTCCGTTATAATAATGATGCTTCATTGAAAATAGCGAGGTATTCGATGTAAGCGTTGAAGGATAATTACTTCGGAAGTTGGGATAGTTCTGAAAACCTTTGGAATCGAAATAAGTGGTCATTTCAAAATCTTCGATTTCGTAGTATCCACGTCTCAATTCTGAAGGATTTACATAGCCATCAGGCTGAATATAATAGATATTGGGCGTGTGCTTAAAGGTGGTTTGCTCAATAGCATCCGGTTGTTCCAGCCATGCCATGTCAAAGTTTCGGTGCTTGAGCATTTCGGGGACCAAGGTAAATAGACCAATACCGGCAAGGAGAAGTTGTATTCCCACGATCTTCTTGAAATGTGAGTGTAAGAAATAAGCGATCAATGCTGCCAGCAGAAGAATGCCGAGCGTGAGCTTCTTATGAATTCCCGCGTGTAGGCATATCTTCAGAAGAAAAAGAAAGACAAAAATGTTTAGAAAGGGCAAAACATACCGAGCCCATTTTGGAGAGATCCATCGATGGGTTGCCCAATGCGCCAATGAAAATACCAGTAAGGGAACTCCTATAAACATCCCTAGAAAATAGCCGAAATGCTCCCAGCTATTGACCAACGCCCAATTGGAGCTAAAGTAAAAGAAGATAGGATAAAGTCCGGCCGCTACAGCTGCTAATACAGCGGTCTGCGGTTTTCGATGCCAAGCTTGTTTTGGAGCGTGAGCCATTCGTTATTAGGTCTCGTTTTGAATTCGTTCGTAGTGATATAGAACACGCTCGGTTCCGGAAATAGCCTCTTTTTTAACACATGTAAAATAAGTTGCATATCCAGCTTCAAACGCTTCTTGATTATAGAAATCGAAATGCGCTTTGAATTCCCGTTTTCGCACCAGTAAGGAGGTCACCCATGAGTCGGTTCGCTTCGGAAACTCAATGATTAGCGTTTTTGAGAAAGCAGCAAAAAAGGCTGCTGATTTTTCAAAAGGCACATTCCCAGAAAGCGTCATGTGATGAATTAGTGCCAGTGCCATCACCACATCTGGTTGGTAGGCCTGCAGACGTTTGATCATGGAAGCACGTTCGGTATTATTGAAACCAATTCCGGGAGCAGGTTGCAAGACATCGCAGACCCACGGCAGCATATTCTTTTCGTTATTCGTTTGTACGTGACGATAATTATGGTCAACTGCATTCGTGTCAATGTCTGTTACCATCACATGAGGCACTTCCTTAAGCACTGTTCGTGCAAAAGTACCGTCATTTCCGCCCATATCAATAAGACGCTTGGGGGATCGTTCTGTCACCCAACGATGAATTAATTCTTTTTTGGCGTCGAATGCCTTTTCATCGTAGTTTGTTTTTTCGTAATAATTGCCCCATTCGGTTTCTTTCTTCAACTGTAATTTCTGAATAAACTGAAACAACCCTTTCAACATCGTATCCTGCGCTTTTCTTGAAAGCTTTGCCATAGGCGTCTTGGCCTCGTAATCCTCTTGATGTTTGCTTTCCATCTTGGCCAAGAGATGGATGTTGGTGTATAGCGTTGGGTTTAGTTTGGTTTTCCCCGGCAATAACGAGGCGATCAAGGAGATAGGGATGCCATCGATCTGTGTTTGCATCATCTTTAGCAAGTCGGGACCGTGGTATTTGGCCAACACCAAAGGACCCAAAAAATGAGTGATAAATTGCTTATAAGCCCGCCATGGCGTATTTTCTTCATAAAAATCAAAGGAAAGCGTGTCGATAAATACAGGACGTCCTTCGTGAAAGGTAATATTATAAGCAGAAGCATCTTTCAGAATAAATCCTTTTGACAACACATATTTCTGAAGTTTGAGGGTGAGGAGCGCTGCTTGCTTGTACTGTTCGAAACCCCATTCGTAAGGATAGGTTATAAACGGAATTTGTTGAGGCGTTAGGATGATCTTTTCTTCGGAAGCGTTTGATTCTTCATGCGGAATAAGATGGCCTTTTTTAATTAGCGTATCAAATACGCCACTTTCCTTCAAGGCATTATATTGCGGAAAGTAAATGGGTAGAATACAACGTTTAATGATTCCATTTTCTACGAAAACAAATCCGGAAGGATCCCGAAAAGAGGCGTCATGTGCAGGAAGATTAGGGTCGGTCATGCGCATCGGTTTCATCCTCAATATCGATAGAATCTTCCTCAGCATCCTCTTTGGTAAGTCCTAAAATGGATTTGACCTTGTACATTACATTCTTAGAAAACAAGAGGATACCGGCAGCTGCCGCTACCAGCGCTTGCACGATCATCGCTCCCAGACCAGGGTCAAAATACAGAAAATTCATAACGGTAAATTTACAAAACCGCCACAAAGAAACGAATAATGTTACGTAAATGTAACCTTACTGTTGTTTATTTACTCCGCTTTCTGTCGACCTCCTTCAAGAGAATCTTACGAAGACGAAGGTGATTCGGAGTTACTTCCACATATTCATCCTTCTGAATGTATTCCAACGCTTCTTCTAAAGAAAATTTGATCGCCGGAACAATGCGGGCCTTATCATCTGCCCCTGCCGAGCGAACATTGGTAAGCTTCTTGGTTTTGGTAACATTTACCACCATATCGTCTTGACGTGAGTTCTCACCGATCACTTGACCTTCATAGATTTCTTCTCCCGGATCGATAAAAAAGCGTCCGCGTTCCTGAAGCTTATCAATAGAATATGGGATCGCAGTTCCTTTTTCCATAGACACCATACTTCCGTTTTGACGCTCAGGAATCCCTCCTTTCACGGGTTGATATTCTAAGAAACGGTGTGTCATGATCGCTTCACCCGCCGTTGCGGTAAGGAGTTGGTTTCGGAGTCCGATGATCCCACGTGATGGAATTTCAAACGTACACACCATACGATCGCCTTTGGCTTCCATGGTTTTCATTTCTCCTTTACGGATGGTCACCATATCAATAGCACGTCCGCTTACCGCTTCCGGCAAGTCGATGGTAAGTTGTTCTACGGGTTCACAGGTAACGCCGTCGATTTCCTTCAAGATTACTTGAGGCTGCCCAATTTGTAATTCGTACCCTTCGCGTCGCATGGTTTCGATCAATACAGAAAGGTGCAACACCCCTCTTCCGAAGACCATAAACTTATCCGCGCTATCAGTTTCTTTTACTCGCAAGGCCAAGTTTTTCTCTAATTCGCGCTCCAAACGCTCTTTCACGTGACGAGACGTCACGAATTTACCATCCTTTCCGAAGAAGGGAGAATCGTTGATCGTGAACAACATGCTCATGGTAGGCTCATCGATCGCAATGGTTTGCAAGGCTTCCGGGTTCTCAGCATCAGCAATAGTATCGCCGATCTCAAAATTTTCTAAGCCGACGACCGCACAGATATCACCCGCTTGTACTTCGGCTACCTTTTTTCTACCCAATCCTTCAAAAGTGTGTACTTCTTTGATTTTCGATTTCACGACCTTGCCATTTCGCTTCACCAAAGAAATCTGTTGGTTTTCTTTGAGGGATCCGCGTTGGAGTCGGCCAATCGCAATCCGACCTGTATACGAAGAAAAGTCTAAGGAAGTGATCAACATCTGAGTGGTTCCTTCGGAAATCTTCGGACTTGGAATGTGTTCCAATACCATGTCTAACAATGGCTCAATGCTATCGGTTTCTTGTTGCCAATCATCGCTCATCCAATTGTTCTTGGCAGAACCATACACGGTAGGGAAGTCGAGCTGCCATTCTTCCGCTCCTAATTCAAACATCAAATCAAAAACAGCCTCGTGCACCTCATCAGGCACACAATTTTCTTTGTCTACCTTGTTGACAACAAGACAGGGCTTCTTTCCAAGATCCAAGGCTTTTTGAAGCACGAATCGCGTTTGCGGCATGGGACCTTCAAAGGCGTCTACAAGCAAAAGCACACCGTCGGCCATGTTCAAAACACGTTCTACTTCCCCACCGAAATCGGCGTGACCCGGGGTGTCAATAATATTGATCTTGGTATCTTTATACGTAACCGATACGTTCTTCGAGGTGATCGTAATACCACGTTCGCGTTCCAGATCGTTATTATCCAGAATAAGCTCGCCGGTCGTTTCGTTTTCACGGAACAAGCGACAGTGGTGAAGAATTTTATCAACCAAGGTGGTCTTTCCGTGGTCAACGTGAGCGATAATAGCTATATTTTTGATATCCATGCGATTCCTTTCAAAAAAGATTAAAAACCCGTTGGTTCTTTCGGGCGCGCAAAAGTACTATATATTCTTCACAAATAGCCTAGAATTGCACTATATCTTTATGAAGAAAAAGAAGGCCTATTTTATAAAAATCAGACGCTCGTAATTTTTCGTATCTTTAGAAGCTCCCCTGCTTTTAATACCCATTCTCATGAAGAAAATAGTATTCCTGCTATTAATGTTTACCGGACTCATAGCGTCAGCCCAATTTGGGCCGCAACAGATCATTTCAGAATCAATAAACCCCAATCAAATTCTACCGATTGATATTGATAATGATGGCGACTTGGATGTCTTAACAGCTTCTACCAGTCCTTACAATATTGGCTGGTTTGAGAATGAAAACGGAGCAGGAGCGTTTGGAGCTATAAATGTATTATCAGACACTCCGCAATTGATATTGCACATGGCCTGGGTAGATATGGATGGTGATAGCGATAAAGACATCATCATGTTACGTAACAACCCTCGAGAATTGGTATGGTTTGAAAATGAAGACGGAAACGGTAGCTTCTCAACAGAACAATTAATGGATTACACCCTCACCGGAAGTATTCAATCATTTACCACAATAGATCTTGATGATGATGGTGATCATGACATTATTGTGACCGTTACAGATTCTATTTTTGAAAATCTTGTTTGGCTTGAAAACCTAGGAGACGGGACGCTAGGTTCGGTAAATGAATTGGTCACTGAGTATGCTGCTTTGGGAGGATTAGCGTTGGTAGATATCGATGACGACGGACTTGAAGATATAGTGGTATCAGACAATCAAGAACCTGCTCGTATTCTTTGGTTTAAAAATCAAGGTAATGCCACATTTGGAGCAGTACAACAAATCTATCAGTTCCAATTCATTCGATCGGACTGGACGAGGGTTCAAAACATACAATACAAAGACCTCAATAACGATGGTAAAAAAGATCTCATATTAAAAACGAGTCATGACGATCTTGGAAGCACTATTGTCTGGATGGAAAACATTGATAATAACGGCACCTTTGAACTAAGGCCAATAATATCTGAAACGATCGATAGTTTTCAAGTAGGAGATTTCGACAATGATGCTGACAATGATATGTTGCTTTATCATTTTAACTTCGATCATATTACTTGGTTGGAAAATGAGGATGGAACCGGGCTTTTTGAGACCGAAAGAACGGTGACGACCCTTGTGGAATTTCCAAAAGCCGTATGCGTAGCCGATATCAATAACGATGAAAAACCGGATGTGGTTTCGGGATCGGTATCGAAACTAGCTTGGTATGAAAACACAGGCGTTTTCAATGTAGATGAAAGTAGCATCGCACCGATGCTTCTCTATCCGAATCCTGCAAAAAGCAATATAACGGTTGCTACACAGGAAACTCCCAAAAAAATTACCGTCTATAATCTCATGGGACAATCGGTTGCTGTATTTGAAAACACGAGAACAGTTGATGTTTCATTGTTATCACAGGGTAATTATTTGCTTTCCATAGAAGAGCGGTCAGGAAACCGAACCACCTTGGGAATGATCAAAGAATAGGAAGAAGTCTTTTTCTAGAGCATAAATAGGGTAGCTTTGCTGCCATGCTTTTACCTATCTTTGCGTAAAAATGTAGGTTATGAACTTATCAACGATTCCAAAATTAAAACATACCGATTCCAACAACTTTTTTTTACTGTCAGGGCCCTGTGCCATTGAAGGCGAGGACATGGCATTACGCATTGCGGAAGAAGTGGTATCTATTACCGATCGTTTGAAGATCCCCTATGTATTCAAAGGAAGTTTTAAAAAAGCGAATCGCAGCAGGATCGATAGTTTTACCGGAATAGGGAATGAAAAAGCCTTAAAAATTCTTCGGAAGGTTTCAGAAACGTTTGAGATCCCAACGGTAACCGACATTCACGAACCAGAAGATGCCGTGATGGCTGCTGAATACGTGGATGTTTTGCAGATTCCTGCTTTCCTTGTGCGACAGACTGATTTGGTCGTGGCAGCTGCGGAAACCGGTAAGGTGGTCAACCTGAAAAAAGGCCAGTTTATGAGTCCGGAGAGCATGAAACACGCTGTCACCAAGGTAACGGATAGTGGGAATGAAAAGGTGATGATCACCGATCGCGGAACCATGTTTGGGTATCAAGACCTTATTGTAGACTTTCGAGGGATTCCAACGATGAAACAGTATGGAACTACAGTTTTGGATGTGACACATAGCTTGCAACAACCCAATCAGAGTGCTGGTGTGACAGGAGGCCGTCCGGAATTAATCAACACCATTGCCCGCGCCGGAATTGCCGTAGGTGTAGACGGATTATTCATTGAAACACATTTTGACCCGAAAAATGCGAAGAGTGATGGAGCGAACATGCTTCCATTAGACAACTTAGGCCCGATGCTTGAGAATCTAGTGGCGATTCGAGAGGTAGTTCATCACTTATAACTTTTATGACGCACTGAGAATGCCTCTAAAAGCGTTTCCGTAAGGATTTTATGATCTATTTCTTCTAATGAGGTGTAGCGCAACGATTTCATGTGTTTCCGCCCCTTAGAAACCAATTCTTTTTGATGCTTCTTCAAATGTGCTCCGTGCCAAAAAACAATATCTACATAGTCTTTAGAATGATTCAGATAGCAAAAAGGCTGAGTTCCGTTTAGGTAATAGAAAGGTAGATGCCATTTGTATAAAAAAGTACCATTCGGAATGGTTTGCTGCACCACGGCTTGGAGATGTAATAGTATAGAGCGATAAGGTTCTTGCTGTTTGTTGAGATAGGCATGTACCGGATTCATAGCATAAATATACGTGAAACTGATATACGAAACTAGCTGTTATACAAATAGGTTATAAGAAAAAAGGTTGCCTTTTTAGGCAACCTTTTTGTAACGTAATCGATTAGTATTAACTCCCCAATTAATTTGTAGACCGATTAGTTAGTGGTTAATAGCAAAGAATAAATCTTTAAACCATTACAAAGATGAAGAGTTTCTTAACGCTACACAAAGGGGTTTTCCCTAAAATTGGTAAGGGTTTTTCCTGATAGATCTAGAATCACTCCTTATAAGCAAACTACGCTGTTATATTTCTCACTTTTCAGGAATTCATGGTGTTTTATTTTTATTTTCAGTATTCGAAAACGAAAAAAGCCATCAGATATCGAAAGGTAATGGTTATTTTTTTTTAATATTACGTAAAGAAACAAGCACTAAAACTGTCTTATTTCTTAAACTAACAAAAACCAATCAATTCCATGCGTCCCAATGTACTTTTAGGATGCCTTATGTTTTTTAGCTGTTTTTTTGCTTATTCCCAGGCAGAAGATAAAGTTTCGGGTGATTCCATTACATATACGCCACGGCAGAAAGATTCTATTGTAATAGATTCTTTAGTAAAATATGTTCGGCAGGAATTCTACAAACAAAATTACGATGTTGTTATCGAGCGCGGTTACGACGCCCAGCAACAGGCAAATGCGCTAGGATTGGCTATGGACTATTTCATGGTATCTAGCCTTATTGGAAATTCCTTTTTAAAAATTGAAGACACGCTTCAAGCCCAAGAAGTTTTTGTGGAAGCGTTATCACAAGCCAAACAACAAGACAGTCTAAAATACTTAGTTTCCGCTCAAATCGATCTAGGAAACGTATATGCCATTCAGAAGAAAAATGAAAAAGCCATTTCCAATTACAAAGAGGCCATTCCTATCGCCACGCGTTTACAGGACTCGGCTCGCCTCTTTATTCTGAACTATAATATCGCTGATATCAGCATTGATGATAACAATATATCGTTTTCGACTCCTTATGTGGAACAAACCGACATATACATACAAGCCCTTGAAAAATATGAAGCATATAGAGCGGTGCATCAAATCTTGAAAGGGCGGTATTATTTGGAAAGTGATACAAATCGCGCCTTGCCATACTTGAGAGAAGGGTTATCGTTGGCCAAAAGTTCGAATTACTCAGATGCGATCATTGATGGATTGGCACATTTGGCCAAAGCACTAGACCTGTCAGGTAATTCTAGGGAAGCATACCAATTGACACTACAACGAGATAGCGTCAAGAATGAAAAGTACAAACTAGACAAAATCAATGCGATTGAAGCGGCTACGGCCCAATACAAAGTAACTCAGTACGAACAAGAAATTGAGAATCAACAACGTGAAGCCGAGTTTAAAGCGCAAGAAACGCGGCGTACGACCACAATATTTTGGGTGCAAATCGCTGCTCTTATCTTACTTATTTCTTCCGTTATTTTATTCATTTCTAATCGAAAAAGAAAGAAAGCGCTACAAGACTTAAAAGTCAAAAACAAAGAATATTTAGAAGAGAAACAACGCTCGGAAGCACTATCCAAAGCTAAAACTACCTTGTTTTCAAATATCAGCCATGAACTACGAACCCCCATGTATGGGATCATTGGAGTGACGGATATTCTAATGGAGGACCAAGCATACTCCTCTAAAGCTGATCATTTGAAATCATTAAAATTTTCTGCTGATTATTTACTGTCCTTGATCAATAATGTAGTGTTATTAAATAAGTTGGATGCAAACCTTAAGGAACCATTAGAAAAAGACCGCATTGATATTAGAACCATCATTTCACAAGTCGTTGGGGCCTCACAATATTTAAATACAGAACAACCCAACACCTATGAAATTACGATTGAGGAAGAAGTGCCCACCTATGTCGTTGGGGATCGGATGAAAATCACACAGGTCCTCCTAAATTTAATTGGTAATGCTACCAAGTTCACACAAAACGGGACGGTATCGGTTCGAGTGAGCAGTACTTCGAATTCGGACGAATCTAAAATTCCTTTTCACTTTACCATAACCGACAATGGTAGCGGAATTCCGAAGGATAAAATTCCGCAATTGTTTAATGAGTTTTCCAAAACCAGTACCGGCGAGCATTATCAAGGAACAGGCCTAGGTCTTCCTATTGTAAAAAAGATTCTGGATCGCCATGATAGTGAACTTCACATTGAAAGCAATGTAGGGAAAGGTACTGAGCTGCAATTCACTATTAATTACCTACCCTATGAATCAGAAACTAAGGAGGCGCAAGAAAAAAAATCATCAAACGAAGTCTCTTTAGCGGGCCGTTCGATTTTGATCGTAGACGATAATCGTATCAACCAAATTGTCACTCAAAAAATGCTGCATCGTTCACAAGCCGATACCCTTTTGGCAAGTTCTGGACTGGAAGCCATAGCGCTCGTAAAGGAAAACAATGTTGACCTTATTCTAATGGACATTAATATGCCAGAGATGAACGGATACGAGACGACCCTGGCCATTAAAGAGCTACACCCCAGTCTTCCTGTAGTGGCACTCTCAGCTATGGAATTGAGTACTATTCAGGCACATCCAGATGCGGCGATACTAGATGATATCATCATTAAACCGTACAAAGCAGAAACCTTCTTCCAAATCATCCGAAAACATTTGTAACTCGTTCAATTCGCAATAAAAAAAGAGCGGAAGAAACCGCTCTCTTTATTTTTTAAAGACATACTTGCCAACTTAATTGATAATGATCCATTTGTTGGAATTTCCATCATAAATTAGTTCTATCACTTCGTATTGATCAAACACTTTGATACCACCATTGGTTAGAATTTGATTGATCGACAGGGAGCCAATATCTAAAGGCAAGAATGTGACGCTACCACTCATCGGTAAGATGTAGATATGCTCTCCATCGGTACCGCCTTCAATACCTGTAACAATCATATCACCAAGTATGTTGTAGACGCGAATCATTTCTTTCTTTTCGTTGACTTCACCTGGTAGAATAAGCAATCTCAAATTGTTGAGAATAGGTAGCACAAATGTAGTTGCATCTCCTATGTCCACTTTTCGATTATTGGCACGAAGGCTATTCCCTTCTAAAAGTAAGTTATCACCTATTTTGAGTCGCACCATGTTCCCTTCTTCATCAGTACCTAATGCATAGGTAGCTTCAATAGGTTGATCTCGGGAATCGGTAAGTAGTTCGGCGTCAGTAGTTCTTACGCGCACGCCTCCATTGACGTCGAGCATGGAGGAAGGTTCTGTGGTGCCAATTCCAACTTGGGCCATGGCACTACAGACAAAAAAGGACATAAGAAATCCTAGGGCGGGGGACTTTAATTTCATAATTGAACAAGCTAGTAGTTAGTCTGTAAATTTAAGTATTTTATCGATATGAAATACATTGATTGTCAGACATTTCCTATGTCAAAATAAGAATTACGACAAAAACATCCTTTCATCTATATTTTTGTTCTTTTCATCAAATAAAGGGTCTTAAATGTTAATTTTTTTAACATTAATTTAGTAGTATATCGCTTACATCCAAGAGAAATTGGCTCAGTAATTTATGTGTATGATCACTTTTCATCGTTATTTTTTCTTCATTTTTAACTGTATTTAACATGAATGTTATAGACACTATACCATAATTTTTAGTTACTTTGTTTTTCAAAGTTCTTTATAATGGAAGAAAACAAGTATCTTAAGGACATTTCTGATATCAAACAGTTGATGAACCGATCGTCTCGGTTTATTTCTCTCAGTGGTTGGTCCGGAATTTTTGCCGGCTGCTATGCTATTATTGGTGCTGCCATTGCGTACTACTATTTATTGCCTAGTGGCGAATTCTTATTGTTACAAAGTCATAATTTTACTCAGATTGTGTTACTCTTGGCAGCTGTAGCCATTGCCAGTATCTTTACGGCACTTGTATTGACAACACGCAAAGCGAAACGTAACAATAGTGCTATTTGGGATCATACCACAAAACGGTTATTGGTTAATTTTTTAATTCCATTACTTACAGGTGGTATGTATATTCTCATTAAATTGAATAGTCAGCATTATGGTCTCACCGCTGCGCTGATGCTCATCTTTTATGGATTGGCCTTGGTAAACGCATCGCGATATACGATTGGAAATGTGAAGTACTTGGGTTATGTAGAAATCATTCTTGGTCTTATTTGTGCTGCTTTTCCGGGATACGGACTCTGGTTTTGGGTGTTTGGTTTCGGACTCATGCACATTGTCTATGGGAGTGTGATGCTGATCAATGAAAAAAACTAATTGTGGGAATTATTGACAACATTAATAAGCTATTTGATCACCGAATTCGCTTGGGGATCATGTCCATTTTAATGGTCAATGAGGAGGCTGATTTCAGTAGACTGAAAGAACTTTTGGAAGTTACGGATGGAAATTTAGCAAGCCACCTTAAAACCTTAGAAAAGGAAGCCTATATCACCGTTCATAAACAGTTCATCAACCGAAAACCAAATACAAGCTATGAAGCCACCCCCGTTGGGAAAGCTGCCTTTAAAAAACATATTGAAGCGCTAGAAGCACTGATATCTAAAAAATAATATTTTTTTATTAACAAACTTTGAAATTCAAAGTACTTTAAATCAATTATATGAAAGCAACTACAAATCGATTTACACATTGGCTCCGCCATTCCATTACAGCCCGAATGCTCGTAGTAGGATTTTTATTTTTAATTCTTCTTATTCCCTTAGAATTTGTAAAAGAACTTATTCGGGAACGCTCACAACGAAAAACAGAAGTAACCCAAGAGGTGAATGACAAGTGGGGAAATGAGGTTACCCTATCGGGTCCTATTCTGAAAATTCCCTACAATACCTATAAAGAAGAGCGAATTTATAATGAGCAGACCAAAACATTTCAGACCTTGACCGAAACCCTAGAACAATTCGCCTATGTTTTTCCTGAGGCACTATCGATTAACGGAACTGCTCAAACCAAAGAAAAACCACTTAAGCGTGGAATTTATGAAGCCGTAGTATTCACAACAGCGCTTGATGTATCTGGTCAGTTTCCAAAAATAACAACCGCCTTAGATATTCCGTCTGATGATATTCTTTGGGACAAAATATCCCTTCTCATAAATACATCTAACCTAAAAGGGATTCGTAATGCTATAGAAGTGATGGTAGCAGATCAAACAATGGACATTGCTCCAAAGTTTACTAAGGATTATTTGAACACCCTTCAAAGTGACGTATTGCCCAAAACCTTATTTGAAAACGACACTCTTCTTGATTTTTCATTCCACATGAAAGTGAACGGTAGTCAGGGACTTCATTTTGTTCCCTTAGGAAAAACAACAAAGGTTTCACTAGAATCTAACTGGCACTCCCCTAGTTTTACAGGACGCTACCTACCCCTCGACGGTTCTCGTGAAATCTCACAAGACGGCTTTAAAGCTTCTTGGCAGGTATTACAGATCAACCGCGAGTTTGAGCAAGTATTCTATAATAACATGCCAGACCTTTCTCCCTATGCGTTTGGAACCGAACTCATTGTTCCGGTTGATGACTATGCCAAGAGCGAAAGAACGGCCAAGTACGGAATTTTGGTTATCGGACTTACCTTATTGGTATTTCTCCTAATACAACTTGCCAGTAAAATCTACATTCATCCTTTTCAGTACGTTATGATCGGGTTGGCCCTGGTGATGTTCTACACCTTATTGATTGCCATCAGTGAACACAGCAGCTTTTTAAAAGCATACTTGATTGCCGGTGGAGCGGTCTTGGCGCTTATCACGGGATATTCACGACTTATTTTAAAGGGATTAAAATTTCCAATGCTCATCGCCGCTTCCCTTAGCGCCTTGTACGGTTTCATTTATGTCATCATTCAATTGGAAGACTATGCCTTATTAGTAGGCAGCATCGGCCTTTTTGCTATTTTGGCAACCATTATGTTTGTCTCTCGCAAAATTGATTGGGTTAATGAATCTTAACAAAATGTTGCGCGCCTTTAAAAAGGCGCGCAACTCTAAATGCACCTTCGCTTTGAAGCGTCAGCCGTATCATATTGTATTTCTCATCGTGTTGAGCATGGAAGTTTGCATTGCCCTCTGCTTCAAACACGGATTTATCCGTGGTTTTATAGGGGATGTTCTTGTCATTCCTTTGCTCTACTGTTTTTTAAGAGTCGTTACCTCTTGGTCGATTTCTCTAAACGCCTGTATTGCCGTTGCAATTGGTTTTGTAGTCGAGTTTTTACAGTTATTTTCATGGCTGCAACCTGTGGTCAATTTGCATCCTATTTTGAAAATTCTCTTAGGAAGTGTTTTTGATGGCTACGATCTTCTAGCCTATACTGTAGGGTTTGGAGGTATTTTTTTGTCTGAAAAATTGAAAAGCAATTTACATTCTTAGCAAGTTATAATGAGTATGAACTGATGCACCTTCTTATCTTTTCTGAACACCTTTAAGGTGACACCTACCATACCCGTACCGTATTTTACCTCTTTAATATCGGAAAAACCCTTATCAAAAAACCACCCTTGAACCCTTTGTATTTCAGGCTTTTATAATTCTTCATTTTAAGAGCACCCCCTACATTTGCCCTCATATGAACCATAAAAAATCAAACAAAATGAAAAAAATGAAAAACGTACTTAAGTACACAGTAATGGTGCTTTTTGTAGCAATCGCAGCTTCTTGTTCAGGAGAAGATGGAGTAGATGGTATGGATGGAGCTCAAGGACCTGCGGGACCAGCAGGACCTCAGGGACCGGCAGGATTGGATGGTACTAATGGTACCGACGGGCAAGACGGTCAGGATGGACAAGACGGTCAGGACGGTCAGGACGGAAACGCAAACGTCCAAAACCTTACTTTCGACATTTCTACCGCTTCAGGTACGATTTACACCGAGGTAGTTCCTGAGTTAACTGAAGAGGTCTTGCAAAATGATCTTATCTATGCCTTCGTGCAAGCAGGAACCTTATATTACCCTATTCCAAACACCGTGAATCCAGATGGAACTATCTTTAGAGTGCGCACATTTATGCAGGTGGGAAGTTTCCAAATGCGATTTAACTTGGCATCGGACGAATCGGCATACAATCTCCCGGTAGGAACTTTCCAAGAGTTACGTATTGTGATTGTAGAAGCTAGTGGTAGAAGTCCGTATGAAATGGAACAAAACCTCTTAAACGCTGGCGTAGACATTACCGATTATACAGCACTACAACAACATTTCAATTTGAAATAGCCTTCGGAATTTTGATGTTCTCAAAAAAACACCTCTGTAACAGAGGTGTTTTTTTATTCATTACCATCAATATAATCTTGTAGATAGGAAAAACGATCGGTAAGCGTTCCTTCTGCCGTAGTCATTCGTGCTCTCTTCAGAATACCGTCTTTATCATTATTAAAGAATGCCGGTAACACGGCGTCCATAAACATTTCGCCAAAACCTTCACTCGCATCCTTGGGCAGTTCACAAGGCAAATTATCTACCGCCATAACAGTAATGGCACCGGGTGCGTCAAAAGTGGTTTCCTTTTCAGTGATGGGATCATAACCATAAAAGGGGTCTGAGATTGTAGAAGGTCGTACCGTTGAAGCAATGGGACCGTCAATATCACACGTAATATCCGCAACGAGTTTGAAATTAAATTCAGGATCTTTTGCATCTTCCCGAGTAAAAAGATATGGCGCTCCTTCACCGTAAAAATGGCCTGTGATCAACATATCGCCGGCTTTTGCAAAGCGCATAAAATTGCTCTCGTAACCGGAGGGATCTTTGTAAAATTCTTTGCGATTTCCGGGCGTTCCATCGCTACGCTTGTTATAGTCTAGGACATCAATATGGCAATACACCGGTGTCTCAAATTCGTTATTCAGAAATTCATCTACCGAAACTCTTTTGATCTTTAGGTGTTCTAAAATTTCTTTGGCTCCCTTGGCCACTTTGCCGCTTCCCGTTAATACGATCTTTAGCGCCGGCAATGTGATTTCGTTGAGCGCTTGCTTCATGGCTCGAAGATCCGGTAGGTTCTCGGCTTTGGGAAGCATAAAGGTTTGTTGTCTGAATCCTAAGGCACGAAACCCATTATAAGCGCCAACCAATCCGGCATAGCGACCAAAACCAATAAGTCGGCCACCATTGGCCTTCACAATGGTTTCGTGATCGTATAGCTCAATTTTCTTTTTCAGAATTTCTTGCAGTAAGCCTCGATTATAAGGCTGTTTTTTGATGGTGTGACTAAAGAAAAAGTATTTTTTATTCGGAATCAGTGCTGAGGGGGGCACTTCCTTTACTCCAAGCATGACATCAGCTTCGGAAACGTCTTCTTTGACCAAAACTCCGGCAACCTGATACGCCTGATCCGGAAACACTCGAATATCGGAATGTTCTGCAATAATGTTTGCTTCAGGAAAGGCTTCCATGGCTTCATGACAGGCTTGGGGTGAAAAAACGACGCGTCGATCGGGCGGATTCTTTCGTTCTTTGATTAGCGCAAAGGTGATTGGCATTTTGGAATGTTTTTTGTTCTATACTAGGCGTGCAAAGATATAGGAATTCTTCTATCTTTGCGCCCTTGCGCGTTAGGGATTGTAGCAAGTTATCATGTACCGCGAAAAGCCCGACCACGCATTGTTGCGTGGGAACGCCCAGAAAAAGATCTTTGAAAAAAATACCAAGGGGCCGACTGGTTTTGACAGCGGGTTGAATGGTAATGTAAGCATGCCGAGCGCTGGGATACAGCTCGTAAATCTCATATTTCAACTTTTTTAAACGGCGAGAATAACTACGCCCTAGCTGCATAACCCGAATTATAGTACGGTATGCCTCGGCCCGTAAGACGGGCAAGCAGGAAGTCACTCGAAGGCCTTGGTTTACGGCGTTCGGTTTAGTGGCTTCGTAAAAGTAAACCTAGGAATCGCAGGGCTTTGATGTGATTCTGAACCTTAAGCGAAGCTAAGGGATGCGTTGGTAGTTTTCGACCGGCAAGTCCACGAAAATTTAAACGAAAACTAAGCATGTAGAAAGCATTAACATTGCGCGTTTGGACGGGAGTTCGAATCTCCCCGGCTCCACAACATTTAGAAAGCCAAGCTCAACGAGCTTGGTTTTTTGTGTTTTATGGAAATGCCGAGCTTGCTCATAGCATTGGAATAAAATACCAAAAACAAGGCGCAGCCTTTGCTTTCTAATTGCAACATTGGCAAGGGTTGATCATAGAAATAATCTCCCCGGCTCCACTATCAAGCACGAACCCTGCAACATTTGTTGCGGGGTTTTCTATTTTTAAGCATGGAGGAAACTGGTTTCTGAACATGTTTGAAAAAGGAAACTGCATTGCTTTAGCAATGTAGGGTTTGTATTTGCAGGAAGGGAGTTAGTGGAGATCACGGTAGTAATCTCCTTTTCCTTTTCACCCCTTTTTTGCTTGTCCAAAAAAGGAGTACAAAAAAGGACCTCTTTTTTTAGGAATTTTTCAGCAATGCTGAAAACCATACTCAAAACTTCGCGTAGGCTTGCCGCCGACTGAAATTCGAAGTTTTGAGTGATTATTCTTGAAAAAAAGCTTTAGACACGATCAACTTAGTAATAGAATACAAGATTGTTCGTATAACGAAAGCTCTAAAAATTATTATGTGAGGTTCGTATTTACAGGAAGGGAGTTAGTGGAGATCACGGTAGTAATCTCCTTTTCCTTTTCACCCCTTTTTTGCTTGTCCAAAAAAGGAGTACAAAAAAAGACCTCTTTTTTTAGGAATTTTTCAGCGATGCTGAAAACCACACTCAAAACTGCGCGTAGGCTTGCCGCCGACTGAA
>DFVG01000002.1:12882-13016 GCA_002379985.1 Flavobacteriaceae bacterium UBA4166 | reverse complement strand
AATTATTATGTGAGGTTCGTATTTGCAGGAAGGGAGTTCGTGGATCACGCTAGTAATCTCCTTGCCCTTAACCCCTTTTTTGCTTTATTCAGTGTCAAACCAAAGCGCAGGACATAAGACATAAGACATAAGAC
>DFVG01000002.1:0-12551 GCA_002379985.1 Flavobacteriaceae bacterium UBA4166 | reverse complement strand
TAAGACGTAAGACACTAGACATAAGACGTAAGACGTAAGACACTAGACATAAGATGTAAGACACGTAGTTTATAAAATTGTGCTGCTTGATTCTCAATACTCAATTTTCTATTTTCTTGCATCTTTTTTTCTATTATTTAGAAACTAAAAAACCACGCATACTCGCGTGGTTTTTTAGATTTTTATTTGATCGATGATTATGCCGTCATCGCATTACGAGGAATGGTTTGTTCTACATTATTGTAGTGGAACAATAGCGAGCGGTAAAATCGAATAGAGTTCGTTCGATCGTCTAAACATCCCTTGAGGGTTTCCTCTAGATTGTCATACGATATCCGTAATGGGATGGCATCATTCAATCGGTATAGAGACGCATCTTGATCGAGTCCGCTGTGATTGGAGGTCCACAAAAAAAGTGACTTTCGGTCATAGTCAATAGTCACATCGGCCACATCAAAATAATACTTCAATAAATTTTTATGGAAAGGAGTAAAAACCGTAGTTCCGGTGGTTGTTGGAATACAACTCTTCGTTATGAGTTTTCTCATTTCCTCCTGTATAAGTTGCTGTTGATTTTTCATAGCGATACGATTTGCTATTAAATATAACTATGAAATAACCGGTAAGCATGCTATGAAGAGGAGTTTAGCGTCAATTTAACCCACTTCAGTATCACTTGTTAATTTTTTAAGGAATAGTATTACGAAGTACGATCGCCTTTCCACTCGCTAAAACCACCAATCAAATTGTACGTATTCTGAGCCCCTAGAGAATCCAACAGCATGCAAGCTTGTGCACTTCTTCCGCCCGATCTACAATAGATATAATAATTTTTGTTAGGATCTAGCTTCTTCGCTTCCTCCATGAAATAGCCCGAGTTAAGAATGTTGAGTTGTTGTGCATTGGGAATATACCCTTCAGCTACCTCTGCGTCGGTACGGACATCTAATAAAACCGCTTGATCATCTCGTTTTAGCTGAGCGGCAAAGTCTTCCTGATTTAATTCTTGCATGATACATGAGTTTGATTCAAAAGTACTAAAAAAACAAAAAGAGCTGTCGTCATTGACAGCCCTTTATATTTCAAGTTGAATTATGCTATTTTGCTTGTTTTACAGAGCAACCAATAGCTCGCGTTTCTTTAACGGTTACTTCCTTTCCGGCCAGTAATTCGTTCACGGCATTCGCAGCAAAGCGCTCTTTCACGTTGTCACCATCGCGAACATTATCATCGATTGCTCCTATATATTCAACAATGAGTTTTCCGCTCTGCTTTTTGTCTAAAATATAAACATGTGGTGTCTTGGTAGCACCATACTGCGCATATACAGTATTGGTCTTATCATATAAATAAGGGAACGTAAAATTCTTTTCTTCGGCTTTTTCTTGCATCAACTCATACGTGTCTGCAGGCTGTAATTCCGGATCATTAGGATTGATCGCTATTACAGGATAACCTTTCGGTTTAAATTCGGCATCCAATGCATTGATACGATCTTCACTAGCTACTGCATACGGACAGGTATTACAGGTAAATATTACGATAAATCCATTGGCATTAGGGTAATCGGAATAAGAAACCATCGTTCCGTCTACATTTAATAAATTGATAGACGCTGCGGTATCTCCAATGCTATACCCTTTATTATTTGAAGGTGCTGCAATAAAAGCAGTTAAGGTGGCTACACACACAAATGCGATTAATATAGCGCTAAGGTGTCTTTTTGATTTCATAGTATTTTAAATTGAATTAACAGCTTTTTCTAAAGTTTCGTAAGTAAAGGATTGCTCATAAAATTGGCGTTGCTCCCCTTTGATAATTAAGGTTGCCGGAATGGCGCCAGACCACTCCTCTGCCACCTTGGGAATCCAAGTATTCGCATCCGGATCGTCCAATAAAATTACTTCCGACTGTAAACCCTTTTTTTCAACAAAAGGAACTACTTGTTTTTCGAGCAACTTGGGAAGGTCCAAACTTACCAAGATCACTTTCACATTCTTATCTTCATAGTGTTCCCGAAGTGCTTCAAAGGCCGGCATTTCCTCGATGCAAGGTTTGCACCATGTTGCCCAGAAATTAATAACATAGGTGGTCTCGTCTTCAGGCTGGAGGTATCGTTCCTCAAATTCCGTAAAATCATAGCTAGGAATTACAACTTCTGAAGTCGGCTTATTCTCAGCTACGTTAGACGTTTCCGCAATAGCCCCTGTAACATTTTCTTCTTTTTTTTCAGCGCAGCTAAAAGAAAACAGTAACACCGTAAGCAAAACAAACATTCTCTTTATCATAGGATTAAAAGTAGTAAAAGCGTTAGGATTGCGAAACCTATTTAACATATACCCAACAAAATCCACTTATTCTCCTACTCTCAAAATTTTGTTAAATAACGTATTGGATTCAAAAATTGCATTACATTTGTATGTACAAATATTGTTGGTACAATTATGAGCATTGAAAAAGCGATCAAAACGACAGCACCCATGGAACCTAGAAATAAGGCAGTGATCAATGTCTTGTATACATCTCGGTATCTAGAAGCTACCGCAACGCATTTCAAAGAAAATGATCTTACCATGCAACAATATAACGTGTTGCGAATTTTGCGCGGACAAAAAGGAAAGCCGGCGAATGTAATGACGGTTCAGGAACGAATGATTGACAGAAGTAGCAACACCACACGTTTGATCGATAAATTGGTGAAAAAGTCTTTGGTAAAACGACAGGTTTGCCAACAAAACAGACGCAAGATTGAACTTTTCATCACTTCAGAAGGTATGGAACTCTTGAGCTCGTTAGATCCGATTATTGAACATCACAATAAAGAAATAACACAACATCTGACAGCAAAAGAATTGGAGACCTTAAATCTCCTTTTGGATAAAATGAGAAACAACGATAAACACTTATAAACACAAACTTTACACTATGAAAACTATTTTAAAAACCACCGTGCTCGCAGCAACTGTTATACTAACTGCTGCTTTTACAAACCCAACAAAAACAATTAAAAAAATGAACGTAACAGAAAGTACTATTGAATGGAAAGGTAAAAAAGTTTTAGGCTCTCACAACGGGACCATCAACCTTCAAGAAGGTTATTTTGAAATGGACGGAAACAACCTTACCGGAGGAAAATTTGTAGTAGACATGACCTCTATTACTGTAACCGATCTTAAAGGCGAAAGCAAAGGAAAACTAGAAGGTCACCTAAAAAGCGACGATTTCTTTGGTGTGGAACAACACCCAACCGCTACGTTAGTGATCAACTCGGCTGCGAAAAATGCAGATGGGTATATGGTAAGTGGCGACATTACCATTAAAGGGACCACCTTGCCGATTACCTTTGATATGGATATGACCGACAATATGGCGACCACAAGCTTAAAAATCGATCGTACCAAATTCAATGTTCGTTATGGAAGCGGTAGTTTCTTTGACAACCTAGGAGACAACACCATTTCAGACAATTTTGAATTGGATGTAACCTTAAAATTCTAAAAACCCTTGTCAATTTAAAACGGATTCCTATCTTTGAAATCTGAAATGAAATTGAACAAACAACATACTTGGTGGTGGAATAATTTACGAACCCTTTCGTGAAGCCGACACCCTGTATGCATACCATACCAGAAAAGCCTGTCCTTCGCGACAGGCTTTTTTTTTAGAAATAATTGATCACAATGAAAAAATATACATTAACCACCTATCGAAGAAAGCTGTTAGCCGATACGCTTACGCCGGTTTCTGCCTATCTGAAGATAAGAGATAGGTTTCCCAACAGTATTCTGTTAGAAAGTAGCGACTACCACGCCAACGACAACAGCTTCAGCTATATCTGCTGCAATCCTATTGCTTCTATTTCCATTGCCAACGAAAAGATCTCTCGCACCTATCCAGACGGTTCCGAAGTGCAAACAAATATTGATGATTCCAAAGCGGTCGTTTCAGCCCTTCAAGCATTCTCACAGCAATTTGACGTTACAAAAGATCCTGAACTAAAATTTATTCACAACGGCCTCTTTGGATATTTAAGCTATGATGCGGTACGCTATTTTGAGTCGGTGTCCTTGAAAAAACAACCGAAACAACTCGAACTTCCAGATGCCTATTATGCGGTATACCAGAACATCATTGCGATCAACCATTTCAATAATGAGGCTTACGTATTCGCGCACTGTTACGAACAAGAAAGCAATTTAGAAGCGATCTTACAGTTGCTGCAATCGCATCCGGTAACGGAGTTTTCATTTCAGCGAAAAGGAGATACAAACACCGCCACCACAGATGAAACCTATAAAAAGCTAGTAGCCACATGCCAAGCGCATTGTGCGAGAGGGGACGTATTTCAAATGGTGCCCAGTAAACGTTTTTCACAAGACTTCTCAGGAGATGAGTTCAATGTGTATCGGGCACTGCGTTCTGTAAATCCGTCTCCCTATCTCTTCTTTTTTGACTACGGAAATTTTAAAATTTTTGGAAGCTCTCCGGAAGCGCAGCTCGTCGTTTCCGAAGGCGTGGCAGAAATTCATCCCATTGCAGGCACCTTTAAACGCACCGGAAACGACACGAAAGACGCGAAACTCGCACAAGACCTTGCTGCTGATCCTAAAGAAAATAGCGAACATGTGATGCTCGTTGATCTGGCAAGAAACGACCTGAGCAGACACGGTACGAATGTTTCTGTAGATACATATAAGGAAGTGCAGTATTTTTCACATGTGATCCACTTGGTTAGCAAAGTTACCGCTACCAAAAAACCGGAAACTTCTACCCTGCAAATTGTAGCAGACACTTTCCCGGCAGGCACCTTGAGCGGAGCGCCAAAACCGAAAGCCCTTCAATTATTATCTGAATACGAACCACACGCCCGCGAATTTTATGGCGGCGCCATTGGTTTTATGGATTTTGACGGAAACTTTAACCATGCCATTATCATTAGATCTTTTGTTAGTAAAAACCACACCTTATACTATCAAGCGGGAGCCGGCGTTGTTTCCGATAGTCAACCCGACAAAGAACTGGAAGAAGTATATAACAAATTGGGTGCCCTTCATAAAGCACTGGAAATCGCTGAAACATTTTAGGTATGCATGTACTAGTTATTGATAATTACGACAGTTTTGTGTACAACCTAGTACACTATCTAGAGGCAGCCGATTGTCAAGTGACGGTCAAGCGAAATGACGCTTTTTCATTAGAAGAGGTTGCTAACTACGATCGCCTCTTACTTTCTCCCGGGCCCGGAATTCCAGAGGAAGCGGGGCTCCTAAAAGAGGTTATCAAAGCGTATGCTGGAAAGCTTCCCATCCTAGGTGTTTGCCTAGGACAGCAGGCCATTGGCGAGGTTTTCGGCGGAAGCCTGATCAATCTCGATCACGTATTTCACGGTGTAGCGACCCAAGCGACTGTTTTGGTGGATAACGAATCGCTCTTTCAAGGGTGTGGATCGCAACTAGAAATTGGTCGCTACCATTCGTGGGTGGTAAGTAAAGAGGGGTTTCCTTCGGAATTGGAAATTACTGCGGAAGACCCTAACGGACAGATCATGGCGCTTCGGCATCGAACATATGATGTAAAAGGCGTTCAATTTCATCCCGAAAGCGTACTCACTCCCAAAGGAAAACAAATGATTCAAAACTGGATTTCAAGCTAAGATGAAAAAGATTCTACAACAACTCATTCACCACGAGCCCTTAGAAAAGAAACAAGCTCGAAATGTGCTTATCGCTATTTCCGAAGGCACCTATCCTCCTAGTCAGATTGCAGCTTTCATCACCGTTTATATGATGCGAAATATCACCCTTGATGAATTGGAAGGCTTTCGCGACGCACTACTTGACCTCTGTATTCAGGTGCCATTTAAAGGGTATGATACCATCGATCTCTGCGGAACCGGTGGTGACGGAAAAAACACCTTTAATATTTCTACCTTGGCTTCATTTGTCACCGCAGGCGCAGGCGTCCCTGTAACCAAACATGGTAACTACGGCGTTTCTTCCATCAGCGGAAGTAGCAACGTGATGGAACAATTAGGGATTCGTTTTTCTAATGATCCTGATTACCTGAAAAAATGCTTAGACACAGCCGGTATTGCCATACTTCATGCTCCGCTATTTCATCCGGCGATGAAAAAGGTAGGCCCCATTCGAAAAGAATTAGGCGTCAAGACCTTTTTTAATATGTTAGGCCCTATGGTGAACCCGGCTTTTCCGAAACATCAATTGGTGGGTGTGTTTAGTTTAGAACTCGCAAGGTTGTATGGATATCTTTACCAAAAAGGAAAAAAAAATTACACCATTCTCCATGCCTTGGACGGCTATGATGAAGTGTCGCTCACCGGACCGGTAAAGCGCATCAGTAATACGTTTGATGATATGTTACTGCCGTCTGATTTTCATGCCAACCGACTCACCCCGGAAGCACTCTATGGAGGGAGCACCATCCAAGAATCGGCAGAAATTTTTACAACGATTCTACAAGGAAACGGGACCACAGCACAAAACCAAGTGGTTTGTGCGAATGCTGCTCTTGCCATCGCAACGGCCACGAGTTACCCCTTAGAGGACGCCTTAGCAAAGGCTCAAGCCTCGCTCCATGATCGAAAGGCCTGGAATGCCTTACAAACCTTACAAAAATTGGGGACCTCATGATGATCTTAGACACAATTACTACATACAAGCGACAAGAAGTGGCGGCCGCAAAAAAAGCTTTTCCTTTAAAAATGCTGGGGCAATCGGTGTATTTTGACCGAAAATGTCATTCACTTTCACAAGCGTTGAGAAACAGCGCCACCGGAATCATTGCCGAGCACAAACGGCGCTCCCCTAGCAAGAAAATCATCAATGACCAAGCAACCCTTCCTGATGTGGTGTCTGCCTATGCGCAAGCCGGGGTTAGTGGTATTTCTGTATTAACCGACACCAAGTTTTTTGGAGGCGCTTTAACAGATCTTCTTCTTGCAAGATCTACAGTGAAAACGGCTTTGCTTCGGAAAGATTTTATCGTCGATGCGTATCAGATCTATGAATCGAAAGCTTACGGTGCAGATGCTATTTTATTGATCGCTGCATGCCTTTCGGAAGCACAACTTCAGGAATACTCAGATCTCGCCACTACCTTGGGATTGGAAGTGCTGTTGGAAATTCACAACGACGAAGAATTGGAACGTGTACAACACCTGCCCGTTGCGATGATCGGAGTGAACAATCGAAATCTAAAGACCTTTGAAGTAAGCATCACAACAAGTGAAACACTTGCAGATCGTATTCCCGACACCATAGTTAAGATCACCGAAAGCGGAATTTCAGAAATAGACACTGTTAGCTCCTTGCGCAATATGGGGTATCAAGGCTTCCTGATGGGAGAACATTTTATGAAACAACAAGACCCGGGTGTTGCGGCCCATAACTTTATTCAACAATTGCTATGAAGCCAGCTCTGAAAGTCTGCGGAATGAAACATAACATTGAAGCGGTTGCTGCACTGGATCCGCAGTATTTGGGCTTTATTTTCTACGAGAAGAGTCCGAGATACTTTTTGGGGGAACTCCCACCACTTCCGGAACACATTAAGAAAGTAGGTGTTTTTGTCAATGCTTCTATTTCTGAAGTGATAGCCCTAACAAAAAAGTATCAACTTGCGGTTTGCCAACTTCATGGTGATGAATCGGTCTCTTATTTGCAACAACTTAGAAAAACACTTCCTAAGCCGGTTGCACTATGGAAGGTATTTGCCGTGGATACTACCTTTGATTTTTCAGCACTTTCCAAATATGAAGCGGTAGCAGATGCGTTTCTTTTTGATACGAAAGGAAAGGAACGAGGCGGGAATGGCATTCGGTTTTCATGGGATATTCTGAAAAACTATAAAAGTTCCAAGCCGTTCATTTTGAGTGGCGGTATTGGTCCTGAACACTTACAAGAACTTCAACAACTCTTGTCTTTAGACCTTCCCATAATGGCCGTTGATGTCAACAGTAAATTTGAAACCGCGCCGGGAAACAAAAATGTACAACAATTAAAAGAATTTAGCGATGCAATATCACGTAGATGAACATGGATATTACGGCGAGTTTGGAGGTGCCTTCATTCCGGAAATGCTCTATCCGAATGTAGCGCAGCTTCAGAAAGTATATAAGTCGATTTTACAGCAACCTGAGTTTCAGAAAGAATTCAAGCAATTATTAGCAGATTATGTAGGACGCCCTACTCCGCTGTACTATGCTAACCGACTTTCAGAAAAATACAACACCCGTATTTATCTAAAACGCGAAGACCTGTGTCATACCGGGGCTCATAAAGTGAATAATACGATCGGACAGATTCTATTGGCAAAACACTTGGGAAAAAAACGAATTATCGCCGAAACCGGTGCCGGACAACATGGGGTTGCGACCGCCACTGTGTGCGCGTTGATGGGAATCGCATGTGTGGTGTATATGGGCGCCGTAGATATTGAACGTCAAGCCCCCAATGTAGCGCGTATGAAAATGTTGGGCGCTACGGTCATTCCCGCCACCTGCGGAAGTAAGACCCTGAAAGACGCCACCAATGAAGCCATTCGCGATTGGATCAATCATCCGGAAGATACGCATTACATCATCGGAAGTGTGGTAGGTCCACACCCCTATCCAGACCTGGTGGCGCGCTTACAAAGTGTGATTTCCGAAGAAATAAAAAAGCAACTCACAGATAAAGAAGGGCGCGACTATCCCGATTACGTGATTGCTTGTGTGGGCGGAGGCAGCAATGCGGCCGGTGCGTATTATCACTATCTCGACCGCCCTGAAGTTGGGATCATCGCCGTAGAGGCAGCGGGAAAGGGAATTCATAGTGGAGAAAGTGCTGCGACTTCGGCGTTGGGTACTCCCGGGATCATTCACGGAAGCAAAACCTTATTGATGCAAACCCGTGATGGCCAAATCACCGAACCGTATTCTATCTCGGCTGGATTAGATTATCCCGGCGTAGGCCCCATGCATGCGCATCTCTACAGCAGTGGTAGAGGAGAATTTATTTCCATTACCGATGCCGATGCCATGGAAGCGGGTCGCGACTTATCTCGCTTGGAAGGAATTATTCCTGCCATCGAAACCAGTCATGCCTTGGCGGTTTTTAAACAACGTCCTTTCAAAAAAGAAGAGGTTGTTGTCGTCAACCTCAGCGGTCGTGGCGACAAAGACCTAAATACCTATATCGAATATTTTAATTTATAAAACAATTAGGGCGTTTCCACGTAAAAGGCGTGGTCGGGCCTGCCTGCCGGCAGAGGCAGGCTTTCCACGGTACGCGGTACCATGGCTCAATCCCTAACGCGAAAAGAATCTTATGAATAGCATTGACACCTCTTTTAGAAAAAACAAAAAGATCGTTTCGATCTATGTCACGGCGGGCTTTCCAAATCTTGAAGATACCGCAGACATCCTCGCATCACTCGAAGAGAACGGCGCCGACATGATCGAAATTGGCTTGCCGTTTAGCGATCCATTGGCCGACGGCCCTACCATTCAGGAGAGTTCTACACAAGCCCTGAAAAACGGTATGACAACTGAAATACTTTTTGAACAACTTCAAGGGATTCGTAAAAAAGTTTCCATCCCACTCATACTCATGGGGTATTTCAACCCTATGCTACAATTTGGAGTAGAAGAATTTTGTGCGAAATGCAAGGAGGTGGGGATCGACGGACTCATCATTCCAGATCTTCCACTTCGTGAATATCAACATCATTACGAGTCCATTTTCAAAGCAAACGATCTGTATATGATTTTCCTAGTAACACCGCAAACTTCCGAAGCACGTATCCGTGAAATGGACCAAGCCTCCAACGGATTTTTATACGTCGTAAGTAGTGCGAGTACAACAGGGAAGACAGGAAGTTTTTCGGAAGATCAAACCACATATCTACAACGTGTAGCCGATTTGAAACTTCGCAACCCCTTGATGGTTGGCTTTGGAATACACGATGCGGAAACATTCCGTAAGGCAACACAGCACACACAAGGAGCCATTATTGGTAGTGCTTTTATTAAGCACCTTAAAAACCATGGTGCGCAAGGCATTCCATCCTTTATGAAACACCTTAGGTCCTAGATTTAGGAACCCTATCACAAAAAAAGCCGCTTCTCACGAAGCGGCTTTTCTTATGGTTGGTTATATAAGGAGTATTATTCCTTGATCAAGCGTTTGATGGTATTTCCACCTTCCCCTTGAATGTTTACCATGTAAACTCCAGAGGCCAATTGAGAAACATCAACTGTTTTCTCAGTGGTCATGTTGGTAAGGTCGATAGTTTGTACCAAACGTCCGTTCACATCGTAAATGGTAGCATTGTCTAAACCAATTGCAGAACCGTTGGTGATGTTGATCACGTTACGTGCAGGGTTCGGGTAAATGCTTACCGCGTTAGCAAGAACGTCTTCTACACCAAAGGTACTTTCTACGGTCAATTCGAATGTACAGGTAGCAACGTTTCCGTACTCATCTTCCGCAGTTAGCGTTACCGTGTAATCACCGTCAGGCAATAAGGTACCCGGAGCTGGATCTTGAGTCGTGATCGTTACAGGATCTGTACAGTTGTCAGTAGCTGTTGCGTCACCATCTGCGAAGTAGTCTGGTACTTCGTAGTTAAGGTTACCCGCACCTGGATCAACGGTTTGATCAGCAGGACACGTAAGCTCAGGAGCCATTGCGTCTACTACATCTACTTGTGCAACACAAGAAGCGATGTTTCCGCTAGCGTCACTTACAAATACAGTGATGTCAAGTGTAGTTCCGATATCGCTACAGAATACTTCGTTGATATCAACAGCAGCTGTTGAGATACCACAGGCTTCATCAATATTACTGATCAAGGCAAATGGATCTACTACCGCCATTCCGTTTTCGTCTAATTCAATAACAACGTTCGGGTTGGTATTGTCGTAAGAGAAAGTCAACGCCCATGTATTTAATACACCAGTATCACCACCGGCAGTATCTTCAATACTGATCGTCCAGTCTCCCACAGAGCTTTCTCCGTCAAATACTGAAAGTGGGTTGCTTGGCATGTAATCAGCTAATGGGAAGGCATCACCGTCACCATTCGGGTTACATACAAGCGTGTTCATAGACTCATCATCAAGAGTAGCTACTAAATTATCTGCAGAACATCCGTTGGCAGCACCACTGAAGATCACGGCTTGGGTTCCAGCAGGAGACTCAAGAGTAATCTCTAGATCGCTTGTCCAAGTATGTGCAATATCAAGATCCACATTAAGATCTGTGATGGTCACATCTTCCATTACAGAAATGCTAGTGCTTACCGTAGTATTATCTACGATCGCTAAAGCAGGACTGTCGGAAACTACTTCTTGTAGTGTCGATGGAGGTCCACACGTGATTACAGGTGCGGTTTCATCAAGTACGTTTACAGAAGCGATACAACTCGTAAAGTTTCCGCTGTCGTCAGTAACAAATACCTCTAACTGGTTTTCACCAAGGTTAGAACAGTCAAATGATACCGTAGTATCTACAATAGGGCTTAATGTTAAACAGAAGTTATTCAACGTTCCGTCATCTCCACCCGCATTGTCAGTAATTCTAAGTACCCAGTTTCCGTTTACTTCTTCACCGTCGAATGTAGAAGCGAACGTTCCACCTTCTGGCTCAAAAGTACCGGTGAATGGTGGAGAAGCCGCTGTAATATCGGCACCACCATCCTGGAATACAGTATCGGTATAGTCATCACCACTACCACCGTTACGATCGGAAAGGATCAATTCGGTTCCTGCAGGAGACACCAATACAATATCTAAGTCACCTGTCCAGGTATGAGTAATGTCTAAATCTACACGGTCTAAGGTAAACTCTGTTCCAATAGCACCTGACTCAGCTACCGCTGCAGTAGATTCTGTTGGAGGAAGTGTGTTTACAATATCAGCACCCAAGTTGTCTCCGCATGTAGTAACATCTACCGCAGTAACAGGAGCTCCTACAGAGGCAGTCCATCCACAAGCTTCTTGAACGCTTAGTAATAGGTCAGAAGCATCAATAGTTGCCATTCCGTTTGCATCCAATACCACATCAAGAGGAGTTGGTACTACTTCGTAATCGTAAGTGAAGCCCCAGCTGTTTAGAATACCAGAATCAAGACCAGCGAAGGTATCTTCAATTGTCAAGGTCCAGTCTCCCAACGTGCTTTGTCCGTCGAATGCAGAAAGTGCTTCTAAAGGAATATAATCTGCTAATGGGAAGGCATCACCATCACCATTAGGGTTACAATCAAATGGGTTTACAGATTCGTCATCTAAGGTAGTGATGATGTCGTCTGCAGAACATCCGTCAGCAGCCCCACTGAACAACGCAACGGTTGTTCCGGCTGGAGAGGTTAGACTGATCTCTAAGTCGGCGATCCAAGTGTGCTCTACATCAAGCATCACATTAAGATCTAAGATATCGCGATCGTCTGTTACAGAGATTGTAGAAGTTACTGTAACATCACTTCCACTAGTATCAATAGTTTGTGCAGGACTTACCATCTCGCTATCAGAAACCGTCGCAGGTTCTCCGATA
>DFVG01000004.1 GCA_002379985.1 Flavobacteriaceae bacterium UBA4166 | reverse complement strand
TCACGTGTTCGTCTGTATAGATCTTCGGGCGTTGGGTCACCGCCACGAGATTGGCGTAAAACGCACGCCCGATCCAATTGGCGCCAATGCTGATGTCCCCCAATTGTAATTGCGCGACACAAGCAGTGGGGATTACAAAACAATCGTAGCCGGGATGTTTTTCGCCCACGGCACTATAGGCCGAAACGAGGGAATCTAGATCATATTCGTTAGAAATGGTTCTTCGGTTGATGATCAAGGCGTCGTGCCCTTGCTGCAGTTGTTCGTGCACAAAGGCGTAGAAATGTGGCAAGAGCGCGATATCTACGTTGGTGTAAATGATGTAGTCTGCGGAAGGGTCTGCCGCTACTGCAGCGTTTAAAATATCTTGAATCAACGGAAGTTTTCGTTGCTTCTGAAACGTTCCCACATCCATGATAGAACGTTCTAGATTGGGCAATACGGTAAGGTGGTTGGGAATGCGATCGCGGTCTTCTTCGTATTGGGTGGTGACTTGGGTCACGGTAAACCCATCGGCTCCGTAAGCCTTTGCCCGGCGCATGCTTTCAAAGGTTACCGGCTGCGCAACAAACAAATCGGACGTAGGCGGTACCGAAACAGGATTGATGATATGGGTGAAGGTGAGCATCAGGAGAACAAAGAAAAGGAGTTAACGATTTTTTCAAATTGATCTGATTCATAAAAACGAGGCTCCACAGCTTCAATACTCAGGTGATCACTTACAGGATGAAACTGTTTTGCACGCACATAGCCTTCTAAATCTAAGTTCTTGAAGTTTCTCTTTTTCGCAACGCTCTTTCGGATAAAGAATAAGTTTTGTCTATTCCTTCCGATAAAACGGTATTTCTTCCATTTCGAAAAGAATTGCTTGATACTTGCTTTTTCTTCTTCGGAATTTGCTTCAATTATGAACAAATCAACAATCACTTTCTTTAAATTCAGTCCTTGCAACGCCTGCAATTCAAAACCTTCAATATCAATGGACATAACGTGAATACGTTCTAGTCTTTCCGAAGCACATATACGATCCAAGGTTTCCGCAGGAACTATAATTTTCTTAGGCGCGGTGTAGGGCAACCCTCTGTTTTCATAACGCTTTTTGATGTCTTCCTCATCAAAAGTCACACCCGATAACACTCCAATTTCTTCATCATAAAACGCAATCTCTTTGGTTTCCGCATCAGAAACCACCGCTTTGTTAATGTTGGTCGCTTTTGGGCGTTGTTGTTCTAAAAATGTATAGAAACGCGGATTGGCTTCCACACAGACGGCTTTCCAGCCTTTCTGTTCTAAACTCAAACTATTGCTTAGATGCACTCCATCAAAAGCACCTACTTCCATAATGGTTCCGGTCGCGGGTTTTCCTAACAACTGCCAAGCAATATAATCATCGGCATGTTGGCTAAATGACAAAAACTCATCGGTTTTAGACCAATACAATTCGTAACCGTGGTTTACAAGAAATCGATGGGCCAAGGCTTCGATCAAACAAATGCTATGCGGTCTAAGCCCTTTTTTGAATTGATCTTTGGAACCGTCAAAAATATGATTGGTATGCAATAAGGTTTCACTGTGAAACACCTGCTTGCTGGACTCTCTGCGCTTCGCTTCGGGAATGTCTGATTGTACTTTTTTTAGCGTATTTCGATCTACTTTTTCTGCAATGTCTTGTATTTGTGCGTCAGACAACTCAATTTCTAAAAACGAAGCGAGTACTTCAATCTCTGAAGGCACCGAAAACGCGAAATCTTCGTATTTTCTACTCAACACCTTTCCGTTAAGTGTCGTCCAAGCTTCATGTTCTTGAAGATAGGTCTTGGTAGCATGTTGAACGGTATCGTTCTGTTCTTTGATCCACCCTTTGTTGATGGAAGACATAATTACGTCACGAACGTCGCGATAACAATGAATCACTATAGCATTTCCTTGATTCACTTCTCGTGCAAGTTCGGCAGTAAGCCCGTGTGTTTTGAATACGTTAAAACCCTTGTAAGTAGATTCGGCTTCTTTGACAGCTGGAAATTCTTTGGAATCAAAATGCGAAAGCCGCTTGCCAACACCCGCGATTTCCACCATGTTCGCCATGATGTTGTACTGAAGCGTTGAGCCTGATCGTTTTCCTCCTGCGCAGATGATCCACATAATTTGTTAACTCTTATCTGTTAAAGGTCTTGTTGGATTTATCATCCTATTACAAAATTGGACTAAAATCAACATCGCTGTAATAGGTAGTCAATTTGATAATTCGTTTTTGTTGTGCTTCGGAAAGTGATTGTCTACCACGATCCATTACCGCCTTATTAATTCGATTCTTTTTGTTTGATAGCTCATTAACTGAAACCATACTTTCTTCGACCGCTTTTAAACTGCATTCACGCCCCCAAAATTCGATGATCTCTTTGATTGTTGAAGCTTTATTCATGTAAAAGTCTTCATAACGGACAAACTTTGTCTTCAATTCTTTCTCACGACTTACATTAATCCAAGAAACATAAAAGAAAATATACCACGGAAGTGCTAGGTCGATTAAAAGATCAAACTGCTTCTCTTCTTCCCATTCTCCAAAATCTTTCGGAACCTCAAAATGAGGCCATTGCAGTGTTTTCTCAATATGATCTCTCAAAGAAACGACCACATCCGGTAGGTTACGTGTTAGAACCACCGGGTTTATTTTGTATTCTTTAAAAAGTGCTACGTTGGGTTTTGTGGCTAGCGTATGGTGTTTGGAAATTGTATTTTTATGGGCGTTAGCTTCTAAAATAGGTGCATAAAGATCTTGTTCCCCAAGATAATCGTATATAAAGTTTTCTCTCGAATATTTCAAGATTTGATTTGCGACCAGAACGATATAAGTAGAACCACTTTTTGGAAAGGCAGAAATGTATAAAGATTCTCTTAGTGGTTTCTGTAAGCCTCCCTCTTTCTGTTTCTTATCCTTCGTTTTTTGAAAGTTCTTGATCAACCTTTTCATTTTCCTCAAATCTTTTTATTCACGACTGTTTACAGTTACCGACCAAGGGAAGTTTGTTTTGAACACACCTGAACTTTTACCTAGCCGTTCTCCAATTTTTTTTGCCATGGGACCTACAACAAATTGCAATGCGTTCTTTTGAGCAATCAACATCGTTGTATTTTCCACTACGTATAGATTTACGAAAAATTCACCTTCATTAAAAAGCATTTCGGGAATTTCTCCTTTAAAGATAAGTGTTCCTGCCTTCTCCGTTAAATCCTCTGGTCGTTCTGCATTTCGAGTTTGAGAGGTAAATAAGCTATTTCCAGAAACGTCTAGGAATTGAAAACCCACATGAAGATTTCGAGATATATCATCGGTGGCAATTTCGCAGTGCATTTCTAAGGCATCATTAATCTTTATCGGTGTATCCAAGGCTGAACCTTTTTTACCGATAGAAGCTTTGACAAGCCGAATTCCTTCTCTTTCTGGCTCTGTTCCTTTTTCGAAAGCAAGCTTGTTCGTTCCAAAAGTTCCAGTTTCGTTCTTGAGATAATGAGCTATCGCTTCAGTTGTTGGTCCGTTAAAACTTATCGCTCCATTATCTAACACAATGGCACGAGTACATAGGCTTTGAACACTCGCCATATTATGACTTACAAACAGTACGGTACGCCCTTCGCCGGTACTGATGTCTTGCATCTTTCCGATGGCTTTTTTCTGAAATTCGGCATCGCCTACCGCCAACACCTCATCGACCACCAAAATATCGGGTTCTAAATGGGCAGCCACCGCGAATCCTAGTCGGACCGTCATTCCGCTACTGTAGCGCTTGGTAGGCGTATCGATATACATTTCGCAACCCGAAAACGCAATGATCTCGTCGATCTTTGCCGCAATTTCGGCTTTGGTCATTCCTAAGATCGCCCCGTTGAGGTAGATGTTTTCACGCCCGGTCAGTTCCGGGTGAAAGCCGGTGCCTACTTCCAATAACGAAGCGATACGACCACGGCTCTTGATGGTTCCCGTGGTGGGACTCGTCACCCGCGACAATAATTTCAGTAAGGTAGATTTTCCCGCGCCGTTCTTGCCGATGATGCCTAACACTTCGCCTTCTTTCACTTCAAAATTGATATCGCGCAACGCCCATACGTATTCTTCAGAAGCAGCGACACTTCGGTCGTTTACGGCTCCCACTTTGAGGTATGGGTCTTCTTTTCCGCGAATGCGATGCCAAAAACGGTTCATATCGTGCACCAGTGTACCCGTGCCTACCAGTCCTAATCGATACTGTTTGCTAATATGTTCTGCCTTGAGGATGATATTGCTCATTATACGGTATCGATAAAGGTTTTTTCGGTTCGGTTGAAAAGCGCGAGTCCAATTACAAACAAGGTTACTGCCAATGCGCTGATGATTCCGAAGCTATTCCAACTAAAATACGCCACGGGATCGTTGAACAATACAAAACGGAAGCCTTCAATGATATAGGCCAACGGATTGTATTCCACCACCCACCCGTAGGAGGAGTCGGTTAATTCGCTCATAGGATACGGTACGGCCGAAATGTACATTAGCAACTGCATCACAAATCCCAACAAGATCGACAGGTCGCGATATTTGGTCGTCAAGGTAGAAATGATCATTCCAACGCCCAAACCGTATAAGGCCATGAGCAGCACGTATGCCGGAATTAAGAAGGTGTACGCCGAAGGGGTGATATCAAACCCTTGGGTAGCGTAGTAGATATAAAACCCGATAAGGATCAAAAACTGAATGCCCAGCTTTACCAAGTTAGAGATCACTTTAGAAAGCGGCACGATAAAGCGTGGAAAGTAGACCTTTCCGAAGATCCCCGAGTTAGACCGAAACGTATTGGAGGTTCCGGTGAGACAAATCCGAAAGTAGTTCCAGGCGGTAATACCCGAAAGGTTGAACAAAAATGGCGGCACGGCGCCGGTATTGATCTTTGCGATATTGTTGAACACCAAGGTAAAGATCACTGAGGTGAACAAAGGCTGAATAAAGAACCACAACGGCCCGAGCACCGTTTGTTTGTAGACCGTTACAATGTCGCGCTTTACAAATAACACCAGCAGATCACGGTATTGATATATCTCTTTGAAATTGAGTTCTATCAGCTTTCGCTTAGAGGAGATTTCGAACAACCAATTATCGTTCTTTTGGGTCTGCAAGAGGTGTAGGTTTTGGTTGAGGGCTAAGATACTAAATCCTTTGAAAGTTGCCCATGCGATGCCTATTCTTTAAAAATGCTTCCACGTAATGGCCAAGCCCTCTTGTACAGAGAATTGCGGATCGTAGCCCAGCAAACGTTTTGCTTTACTGATATCGGCTAGGGAATCGCGTACATCGCCTTTTCGCGGCGGCCCATACACGGCTTCCACTTTCGAAGCAGAAAGGTCTTTAAGGGAATTCCAAAGTTCATTCAGGCTGATGCGTTCGCCATAGGCCACATTATATACTTCGTTCACGGCCTTTTCTTCGGCAAAAAAGGCTTTCACGTTGGCTTGCACAGCGTTCTCTACGTAGGTAAAATCGCGTGTTTGTTCGCCATCACCGTTGATGGTTGGTGCTTTTTCGTCTTTCAAGGCTTGCATGAAGAGCGGAATGACGGCGGCGTAAGCGCCTGTCGGACTCTGATGAGGCCCGAACACGTTGAAGTAACGGAGTCCGATGGTAGGCGTACCATAGGTTCTGTGGAACACATCCGCATAGATCTCGTTTACCAGTTTGGTGACCGCATAAGGAGAAATGGGGTTGCCTATGTTGGGTTCTTGCTTCGGAAGCGCAGTGCTATCACCGTAGGTAGAACTAGAGGCCGCATAGACCAAGCGTTTCACCGTGTCGCTTTCTTGTTGTGCGACGAGCATGTTCAGAAACCCGGAAACATTTACTTCGTTAGAGGTGATGGGGTCGTTGATAGAACGCGGAACACTCCCTAAAGCCGCTTGATGAGAAACGTAATCGATGCCTTCCATGGCTTTTTTGCAGGTGGCGAGGTCGCGAATATCGCCTTCCATGAATTCAAAGGCGGCATGGTCTTGAAACGCTTCCAGATTTTTTTTAAAGCCAGTCGCGAGGTTATCGAGCACGCGCACTTTTTTGGGGTTGTATTTCAGTAAATAAGCGACCAAATTAGAGCCGATAAAACCGGCACCTCCGGTAACCAGAAAGCTATATTGTGAAAGGTCGTTGGTGTGATAAGGGGTTGCAAACATATTATAATCTTCCGTCTATTTTATCTTTGGGCAAGAACGCCTTTACGTCGAATACCACACTTTTTTCGGCGCGATACGCATCAATATTAAAATCGGTAAACGCACTATGTGCTACGGCCAATACCACAGCATCGTATTCTTGCTGCAGCTGTTCTTTGTTGGTATGTAAAGGAATGCCAAACTCGTGTTGTACTTCTGCTTCGGAAGCCCAAGGATCGTACACATCTACGTTGAGATTGAATTTTTGTAGTTCTGAAATAACATCGATCACCTTGCTGTTTCGGATGTCTGGGCAGTTTTCTTTGAAGGTAATTCCTAAGACCAGCACATTCCCGTGTTTCACTTTCGCATCTTTCTGAATCAACAATTTCAGGATCTCTTGCGCCACATAATTTCCCATCCCGTCGTTCATTCGGCGTCCTGCCAAAATAATCTCAGGATTGTAGCCTTCTTCCTGTGCTTTTTGCGCCAGATAGTAGGGATCCACGCCAATACAGTGTCCGCCTACCAAGCCCGGGGTAAATTTTAGGAAGTTCCATTTGGTTCCGGCGGCTTCTAAGACGGCTTGGGTATCAATATCCAACAAGCGGAAGATCTTCGACAATTCATTAACGAAAGCGATATTGATATCCCGTTGCGAATTTTCGATCACTTTGGCGGCTTCCGCCACTTTGATTGAGGGTGCGAGGTGTGTTCCGGCCGTAATCACCGAAGCGTATAAGTTATCAATATATTCGGCAGCTTCGGGTGTTGAGCCGGAAGTGACCTTTAAAATTTTTGTAACCGTATGTTGTTTATCTCCGGGATTGATACGTTCTGGGGAATAGCCCGCGTAGAAGTCGGAATTAAAGGTTAAGCCCGAATGTTCTTCGAGGATCGGAATACAAATATCTTCAGTAACGCCCGGATAGACGGTACTTTCATAGACCACCACATCGCCTTTTTTCAATACCGAGCCCACGGTTTCACTGGCTTTCTGAAGTGGTGTAAGCACCGGCTGGTTGTACTTGTTGGTTGGGGTTGGCACGGTCACGATAAAAACCGTTGCTTCAGCCAGTTCTGAAGCCTTCTCGGTAATGGTGAGTCCGTTATTGTTGTCTTCAAGGACAGCGGTAAGGGCTTCCGAAGAAACCTCTAGCGTTCGGTCGTTTCCTTGTTGTAATTCGGCCACGCGTTGCGAGTTAATATCGAACCCAATGACGGGGTATTTTTCCGCGAAAGCGACCGCAAGTGGGAGTCCGACATACCCTAACCCGATAATGGCAATAGTAGGTTGTTCTTTCATAATCAAGAAACTCGTTCTAACAGACTGCAAAGATACATAGCTTCCAAGAAACTAGCAGGTTTCCTTTGTATTAGTTTTATGTTTCCTAGCGGTTAGGTTGCAAAGAGTGCCAGAGCCAATACAGGTCTTTTTGGAGTGACCAGGTTTTACCGTATGCGAGATTGATCTTTACCTTGTCGGGCCAAATCACGGTATCGTTGTACTGCTGTGGATTAGGTTGTTGTAAGAGTAACGTTTCTTCATCTTTGTATTTTACCGTCGCCGGACCGGTAAGTCCGGGTTTTAGCTGAAGTAACGCTCGGTCGTTCCCGGTCAAGGCATCGGCATAGCCCGGGAGATCTGGACGCGGCCCCACCCAGCTCATATCACCTTTTAGAATGTTGAACAGTTGTGGGAGCTCGTCGAGTTTGGTCTTCCGAAGCCAACGCCCGAAACGGGTTTCGCTATTTTTTATCGCGATAGGGTCTATATGATCGCTACCCTTTAGGGACCTGATCTTATACAAACGAAACAGCTTACCATGTTGGCCAACGCGAACTTGGGAAAATCCGCCCCACTGTCTCGTACTTAGGGTAGCCATCAGCGTCAACAACCCTATGGGGACTACAAAAAAAGGCAAGAGCAACAGCGCGAGCACCACATCGAAGCTTCGTTTTATGCGTTGTTGTTTGGGAGACAGCATGTAATGATCTGGTATTATTTCCGCTGGAAGAATCGCTTGATACGCATCCAGAGTGTTGGTTTGCGCTCGTCTTCATGATATCCTTGTCCGTACCCACCGTAACCGTAGCCATAACCACCATAGCCGTAGCCGTAACCGTAGCCATAGCCATAGCCATATTTGGCTTTTTCTTGGTAGAAGTTAAGCACAAAGCTGATGTGTTTTACTTCCCCACGTTTGTACTTCTCGTTGATCAAAGCGAACATTCCCTTCTTGGTGTAATTCTGGCGCACCATGTAAATGGTTGCATCGGCAAAGCGCGTTAACACTAGGGAATCGGCTACCAATCCCACCGGAGGAGAGTCAAGCACGATGTAATCGTACTGTCCTTTCAGTTCAGAAACCAACTGTTCCATGCGTTCGCTCATGAGTAATTCGGAAGGATTGGGAGGAATTGGCCCGGACGTAATCACATCAAGGTGTGGTACTTGTGTTTTCTGAATAATATCCGGCAAGGTGGCATCGTTGATCAAATAATTTACTACACCAATTTGATTGTTGATATCAAAATCCCCGAAGATCTTAGGCTTCCGAAGATCCAGCCCTACGAGTACCGTTTTCTTTTCGCTGAGGGCAAAGACCGAAGCGATATTAATGGAGGTAAACGTCTTCCCTTCTCCACTGATGGACGAGGTGATCAGCAAGGTCTTGGCACCAATGATGCCTTTTTCGTTGTAGAAGAATTGCAAACTGGAACGAATGGCTCGGAAGGATTCGGCTACGGCCGATTTCGGCTTTTGGATCACCGCCAAGTTATTGTCCATTTTCACCTTCCCTATGGCACCTAAAATTGGAATTTTGGACAGGCGCTCCACATCTTTTAGATTCTTGACGCGATTGTCAAAAAAGGCTTTTAAAAACACCAATAAGAACGGGATGAGCAATCCAAACAGCAACGCCATAATGTAGTTGAGCTGTGTGTTTGGCCCCACCTGTCCGCCGCCGGTGTCTTTGGCGGGATCGATGATCATGACATCACTTACGTTAGCGGCTTTTACCAATCCGGCCTCGCTGCGTTTGCTAAGGAAGAGATTATAGGTACCCTGACTCAAATTGAGTCGGCGTTCAATTTTAAGCAATTCCTGCTGTTCTGCAGGCAATTTTCTAATCTGAGCTTCGAGGTTGCCAATGTTGCTATTGATCGCCTCTAATTGTTGATTGATCAAGCCTTTGGAAGAACGAATATTTTCAAGCAAAACGGCTTTTACGGCATCAATCTGCCGGTCGATATCGTCAAAGACCGGGGCTCCTTCTTTATAGGAATATTGTAATTTGCTGCGTTGTTCTGCCAGCGTAATGATGCGTGCGACGCTACCACCAATGCTTCCTTCGGAAATTCCCGCCACTGAAGGCGCGGGAATGTTACGGTAATCAGATCTGCTGACCAAGTAGTCTTGAAGGGTGTTGTAATAGTTCAATTCGCGCAAGACCGATTCTTTTTGAAGGTCCAAACTTGTGAGTCGGTTGCTAATCTCTGCCCCTTCCGACTGGAGGTCGAAGATCGCATTTTGGTTCTTGTAGTCGTTCAGTTCATTCTCAACGGCGGTAAGTTCTTGCGACTTTTCTTGCAGGCTACTATCAATAAATCGAATGGTCTTGGTTGCGAATAGGTTCTTCCGTTCCAACATATTTTCACTCAATACCGCCACCGAGGTATTGAGATACTCGACCAAACGCGCTTTGTTTTTTCCATTCTGACGTAAGATCAATACAGACGAGCCGTTCGATTCGGGTTGCACATTGATCCCTAAATAACGCCCCACCGAACCATTGAAGCTTGAAAAATGAAAATAATAGGGTTTATTGGGCACGACAGCGCGTTCTGCCACCGGCATAATGGTAATCGACAAATAAGGTAACGAAATAGGTTCCCCCATTTGGTAGGTCTGTTCGTACGTTTGCGCCTCTATAAACTGACTGCCGCGTTCTTTTTCAGGATTGTACCATTGGGTTGCATACCCTTTTGCATTTTCAAAGGTGGTCGATAAGGTAAATCGCGTCGAGTCTATGAATTTAATCGTAAAAGACTGGTTTAAAATCTGTGGCTTTGTAGTGTCCAGCTCCACCACAAAAGGCGTTTGTTTATACGCGTCGACCCGCTGGTATTTTCCGTCGCGCTCATAGTTTATGTAGTATTGTAAGCGATCCACCACTTCTTCATTGTGAGAACGAGAACGCAAGGTGATGAGCGCGGTATTTACCTTATCGGTCGTTCCTCCCCAATTAAAGGTAAGGCTGGTATTAGTAGTAAAGAAAGGGTTTTGATCATCTTTGATGGAGACCATGGTGGAAAGTTGATAAATAGGCAACTTCCGTACATTAATGTAATAGGCAATTCCGAAGGCAATCAGCAAGGAGACCACAAACAACGGCCAATGCGCCAATAATTTCAGCATGAATCCTTTCAGATCAAAAATAGGCGCGCCTTGTTGTTGATACTCAAACTCTTCTTCCATGATTACAATCTAATAAATAATAAGATAGTGGTGGTTAGGGCTGTTAATACCGTCAATATTGTTCGGAAGGTCTCTAAGCCGGTCGTTCCTGTTCCCAAGCTTTTCTGCGGAAGCGGATTGACCAAGATCAGATCGTTGGGCTGTACGTAATAGTAGGGCGAATTCATGGCGTTGATATCGGTAAGGTCGATATGATGCACTTTTTGCCCCAAAGGGTATTGCCGGATAATGATCACATTGGTTTTGTCGCCCGTTACCGGTATATCGCCACTATTGGCGATCGCCTCCATAATAGAAAGTTCATCGCGATAGATGATACGAGAACCCGGACTTCCAATTTCACCAGAGATCGTATAGCGTATTCCAGACAGCTTTACGGTTACGAAGACATTGGCTTCAGCCTTGAAATATTCTTCTAATAAAATTTCTTCGATCTTTTCTCGCACCTCTTCCACCGTGAGCCCGATCACCGGTAGCTCTCCAATGGTGGGAATTCGAATATTTCCGTGGAGATCTACCACGAATCCATCGTAATACAACCGTTCTTCCCCCGTTGCATTGGGGTTGTTGTTATTCACCGGATTAAAAATGCTTACCAGATCATCATCCAAGGCTTTTACCCGGATGCTTAGTAGATCATTGACCTGCAAACGATAAGGCTCCTGAATTTTTCGAAGATTCACCAGGGTGTCTGTCATGTCTCTGTCATCTTCTTGAAGATACGTAAGTTGTTTTTGAGTGATACAGGAGGTAAAACTTGCGGCAGCAAAGAAGAACAGTAACCAATTGACTAACTTCATAGTAAGATCGCGGTTGTTAGTGAGCAAATATAAAGCAACCAAAGTAATAATAAAATATAATTGTCGGGAACTCCTGAAATTCTATTTATTTTGTAAAAAAGTTGCCATGAACTACGTTTCGGTTGAAAACATTTCAAAATCTTATGGAGAACGTGTTTTGTTCACTGATATTTCCTTCGGAATCAATGCCGGGCAAAAAATTGGTTTTGTTGCCAAGAACGGTACCGGAAAGACCAGCCTCTTAAATATTCTCTCCGGAGCTGACACACCTGATACGGGCGAAGTTATTTATCGGAAGAATTTACGAGTGTCCTTTTTGGACCAAGAACCCAATCTAGACCCAAAATTATCGGTAGAAGAAACCATACTAGCATCAGACAATCCGGTGCTTTCCGTCATTGCGCGTTATGAAAAAGCCCTGCAACACCCAGACGACACCGAAGCCTACCAAGCCGCTTTTGACGCCATGGATGCGCATCGTGCTTGGGATTTTGAAACGCGCTACAAACAGGTGCTCTTTCAACTGAAATTAGATCAGTTAGATCAAAAGGTGGCCAACCTCAGCGGCGGACAAAAAAAGCGACTGGCCCTAGCCATCGCGCTGCTAACGCAACCCGACTTGCTGATCATGGACGAACCTACCAACCATCTGGACCTTGAAATGATCGAATGGCTGGAAGCCTTGTTTGCAAAAGAAGCACTCACCTTGTTTATGGTTACCCACGATCGGTATTTTTTGGAGCGCGTGTGCAATGAGATCGTAGAATTAGATCAAGGAAACCTCTACAGCTATAAAGGCAATTACAGTTATTATCTGGAAAAACGAGAAGCCCGACTGGAGGTGGATGCCACTGAAACGGCCAAAGCAAAACAACTGTACAAATCAGAATTGAACTGGATTCGGCGACAGCCTAAAGCGCGAACTACCAAAAGCAAATCGCGTATCGATGATTTTCAAGAGATCAAAGCCAGAGCTTACCAGCGTAGAAAAGATCACGAAGTACAGCTAGAGCTCAATATGGAGCGATTGGGTACCAAAACCGTGGAACTTCACAATATTTCTAAGTCGTTTGGGGAAAAAGAATTGTTTGAGAACTTCGACTATAACTTCAAACGGGGAGAACGCGTAGGGATCATCGGGAAGAACGGTACCGGAAAATCAACCTTCCTAAACATCCTTACAGGGAGTTTGCAACCCGACACCGGTAAGGTGGTGATCGGTGAAACGGTGCAATTTGGATATTATACCCAGAAAGGGATTGCCATGAAACCCGGTCAAAAAGTGATTGAAGTCGTTCGGGAGTTTGGAGATTACATTCCGCTGAAAAAAGGGCGACAAATCTCTGCGGCGCAACTCTTGGAACGTTTTCTATTCGACCGAAAGAAGCAATACGACTATGTAGAAAAGTTAAGCGGTGGGGAGCGCAAACGACTCTACCTCTGTACGGTCTTGATCAAAAATCCGAATTTCTTGATCTTGGATGAACCTACTAACGATCTTGACATTGTTACCTTGAATGTGCTGGAGCGATTTTTATTAGACTTCCCGGGTTGTTTGTTGGTCGTTTCCCACGACCGCTATTTTATGGATAAGATCGTAGATCATTTATTTGTGTTCCGCGGAAAAGGAGTGATCGATGACTTTCCCGGAAATTACTCTGATTTCAGAGCCTATGAAAATAGTCAGGATCCAACGCCCACCGAAAAAGATTCGAGCTCAAAAACCGACTGGAAAAAGGATCGCCCCAAAGCGACATTGAGCTATTCCGAACAAAAAGAATATCAAAAACTCGAAAAAGAGATCGCCAAGTTGGAAACTGAAAAGGAAACCTTACAGAACAAATTTGCCACCGAAAATTGGGACGGCGAAGAGATTGACACCCAATCACAAAACCTACAGGAGATCATTGATGCGATCGATACCAAAACAGAACGCTGGTTCGAATTATCGGCAAAACTTGAAGGCAGCCTGTAATGCGACATGCTATTCAGTCATACTTGCAATTTTTATGGCAGTCCAAAAATCAACATGGTGTCCACTCCCCTTTTGTGTATGAGTTGGTGACGCAGTGTTTTTACGATCGAAAAAGATATCCTGAATATAATCTGCTCGATCAGGTTCGAAACGAACTCTTGGCAGACGACACCGTGCTCACTGTTTCAGACCTTGGCGCGGGCTCCCGGGTCTTTTCTTCGGAACAACGAAAGGTGTCTAAGATCGCAAAGCATGTCGGCATCACGAAAAAACGACAGCGTTTGTTATTCCGACTCGCACAGTATCTACAACCCGGAAATATCTTAGAATTGGGCACCTCATTAGGGCTGGCCACCGTTGCCCTGGCCGCAGCGAAACGCGATGCACCTGTGATTACGATTGAAGGTTGCCGCGAAACCGCAGCTCGAGCGCAACAATTGTTCGATGCTCATAAACTGGATTCTATTCGCCTTTATCAACAATCTTTTGAGACCTTTTTTGAAGCCCATCCTATTGCAACCTACGATCTAGTCTATGTTGACGGTCATCACAGCAAAGCGCATACGCTTCAGTATTTTGAATGGCTATTGCAGCACGTCAGTAATGAATCAGTATTGCTCTTTGATGATATTTATTGGAGTGCTGAAATGACCGAAGCATGGCGATACATTTGTGCACATCAACGCGTTACCGTGAGTATCGACACCTTTCAATGGGGACTTGTTTTCTTCCGAAGCGAACAGAAAAAAGAACATTTCGTAATTCGTTTGTAACGTGTAACGTACCTTTGCGTCCTATGGATGACGTCTAAAAAATCGCGAACTGCTTATGAGTCTAGTCATTAAAATCCGTAACATCAAACGCGACTTTCCCCTCGGGCAAGAAGTGGTAAAAGTATTAAAGGGAATTGATCTTGATATTGCTAAAGGCGAATACGTAGCCTTGATGGGGCCTTCGGGTTCGGGAAAATCAACCTTAATGAACCTATTAGGATGCCTGGACACACCTACTTCCGGAAGCTATGAGCTCAACGGAAAAGACGTTAGCAATATGACCGATGACGAATTGGCTGAGATCCGTAACAAAGAGATCGGCTTTGTCTTTCAAACGTTTAATCTCCTTCCGCGAACCACAGCACTAGAGAACGTTGCCTTGCCGATGATCTATGCCGGGGCAAGCAAAGCCCAACGTACCGAACGCGCTGAAGAAGTACTTACGGATGTGGGACTGGCAGATCGTATGGACCACCGGCCCAATCAGCTTTCCGGGGGACAGCGACAACGCGTTGCCGTGGGGCGTGCTTTGGTCAACAAACCTTCCATCATTCTCGCCGATGAACCTACCGGAAACCTCGATTCTAAAACTTCCGTAGAGATCATGAAATTGTTTGATGATATTCACGCTGCCGGAAATACGGTAATCTTAGTCACCCACGAAGAAGACATTGCTGAACACGCGCATCGAATCATCCGCCTACGTGACGGCATTGTAGAAAGTGACAATCGAAATCGATAGCACATGGAAAGTGTCGAAAAGACCTTAGAAAAGAATAAAAAGCAGAAGGAGTTTTACAATACCAAAAAGAAAAACCTCCCAACCCGACTTTGGTCGTTTATTCGTGAAAAAGGCCTGAAAGATATTCGAAAAGAACTTGGAGTATTACAGCAAACCTATGCGCTGCATCGGGAGTGGCTGGGTGATCTTAGCGACAAAAAAGTATTGGATTTGGGGTGCTACTCCGGAAATAACCTCTCACTGTATCTCGCTAAGAACAGCGCTTCTTATGTTGGCATTGACCTTAGCGATAAGGCTATCGAAAAGCTAAATCAAAAACTAAAAGACATTCCTAGCGCCAAAGGGCTGGCCATCGATTTCTTTTCGGAAGAATTTGCCGAAGGACCTTTTGATGTCATCTACGCCTACGGGGTGTTGCATCATTTTAAAAATGTGGATGCGCTGATCGACCGACTGCAACAAAAGTTAGCCCCAAACGGAAGGATCATCAGTTACGATCCGTTGAAAACCAGTTATCCGGTTTGGTTCTTGAGAACGCTCTACCGACCATTTCAGAGCGATGCGGCTTGGGAATTTCCCTTCGGAAGAAAAACCTTCAGAAAATTTGAGGAAGCCTTTACCATTGTGGATCAACGCGGTGTGTTGGGAACCTCAAAGTGGTATTTTTTAGTTACCTTATTACCGCTTCCGAAGAAACAAAAAGAAGCCTGGGGAAAGCGAGCCCACCAAAAGGACTGGGAGCGCTCGGCCCAATCGAAACGACACTTATTTAGGTGTATGCAGTTAAATTTACTACTTCAGAAAAAATAACAAGGTGTTTTATTACCTAGCACTTGCCGGAGGATTGTTTTTATTAGTGTTGTATTTTGTACAACGCAGCAATAAATCCATTCGTAAGCGGGACCGCCGAAGCTTCCGAACGCGCTATAAAGACCGAAGAAACCAAAAGAACGACCCTTCATGAAGATATATACCAAAACCGGAGACCAAGGAACCACGGCTTTGTTTGGCGGAACACGTGTTCCCAAACATCATATCAGGATTGAAAGCTATGGAACCGTAGATGAACTAAATTCGCATATCGGACTCATTCGCGACCAAGAGATCCCTTCGGAAACTAAAGAATTTCTTACTGCGATCCAGCATGATCTATTTACCTTAGGCGCAATGTTAGCCACTGATCCTGAGAAAGCACAACTTAAAAGTGGTAAAGAACGCTTGAACATTCCTAAGATCGATACGGAAGCTATTGAGCGATTGGAAACAGATATTGACACGATGAATGAATCGTTACCGGCCATGACACACTTTATCCTTCCGGGCGGGCACACGACTGTGTCATATTGTCACATTGCACGATGCGTCTGCCGCCGCGCGGAACGCCTTGCCACCTTGCTCCACACTCATGAAGCGGTAGATGGCAATGTTCTCAAATACCTCAACCGACTTTCTGACTATCTTTTCGTACTGGCACGGAAGTTGTCCAAAGAGCTTGGAGCCGAAGAGATACCGTGGATTCCTGAGAAAAAGTAAGACTGGAAATCCACAAACCACTCGAAGTGACACCGCGTTCTTTAAAATACTGCTGAAATAATTGTTTTTTTTCTTGGCTTTTTGAACTAAAAAATTATTTTTGCAAAAAATTAAATCGATACCATGTACTGGACATTAGAATTAGCATCTTATTTAAGTGATGCGCCTTGGCCGGCAACAAAAGACGAATTGATAGATTACGCCATCCGTACGGGGGCTCCCCTAGAGGTGGTAGAAAACCTTCAGGCCATTGAAGATGAAGGAGATTCTTATGATTCTATTGAAGAAATCTGGCCAGACTATCCCACAGACGAAGATTATCTGTGGAATGAAGATGAATATTAAGAAAGCTGCACCTATGGTGCAACTTCAGAACAAATAAATAACGAAAAAGCCTCTAGTTACAGAGGCTTTTTTTATACCTTATTGATAACACAAACCTTTGGCAAAACGGTTTTTTTGCAGTTGCTTTGTATCGCAAGCCGCAACAACCACCACGGCAAAGTTTAAATAGCATAACCCCATGGGAATTTTAGATAGTGTACTAAAAGTATTTGTAGGAGATAAATCAAAAAAAGACATTGGCGATATACAACCTATCGTCGACCAAGTGAAGCAACATGAGGCAGCCATTGCCAAATTGAGTCTGGATGAACTCCGCGCCAAATCAGATGCCTTCCGAAAACGCATCAAAGAAGACCAACTAGCAATTCAGCAACAGATCGAATCGTTAGAAAAAGAGGCCGAAACCATGGAGGACATCGATCAAAAAGAAGCGATCTACAATCAAATTGATGCACTGCAAGACGATCGATACGAAATTGAAAAAGCAACCTTAGACGAAATTCTACCCGAAGCTTTTGCCGTTGTAAAAGAAACCGCCAAACGCTTTAAAGACAATACCACTCTCGTAGTGGATGCTACACCCTTTGACCGCGAACTTTCCGGAGAAAAAGAATACGTGAACCTCGATGGTGAAAAAGCCATCTGGAACAACTCGTGGGATGCGGCCGGTAAAGAAGTGACCTGGGATATGGTGCACTACGATGTGCAGTTGATTGGTGGGGTTGCCCTGCACCAAGGGAAGGTAGCCGAGATGCAAACCGGAGAAGGAAAGACGTTGGTGGCAACGCTTCCAGTGTATCTAAATGCCCTTGCCGGAAATGGTGTACACCTTGTTACCGTGAACGACTACCTCGCAAAACGGGATAGCGCCTGGATGGCCCCTATTTTTGAGTTCCATGGATTGAGCGTCGATTGTATCGACTACCACAAACCTAATTCGGAAGCAAGACGCAAAGCGTATAATGCAGATATCACCTACGGAACGAATAATGAATTTGGTTTCGATTACCTGCGTGATAATATGTCGCATGCACCAAAGGACCTTGTACAACGCCCACACCACTACGCCATTGTGGATGAGGTGGATAGTGTATTGATTGATGATGCGCGAACGCCTTTGATCATTTCGGGGCCGGTGCCACAAGGAGACCGCCACGAATTCAACGAATTGAAACCGAAGATTGATGATATCGTTAGTGTACAGCGAAAATATTTAACCGGGGTCTTGGCCGAAGCGAAGAAACTAATCGCAGAAGGTGACACCAAAGAAGGTGGCTTCCAATTGCTACGCGTGTATCGCGGATTGCCAAAAAATAAAGCCTTGATCAAGTTCCTTTCGGAAGAAGGCGTGCGACAAATTCTTCAGAAAACAGAAAATCAATACATGCAAGATAACAATCGGGAGATGCCTAAGGTGGATGCCGAATTGTATTTTGTGATCGACGAAAAGAACAATCAGATCGAGCTTACCGACAAAGGAGTGAATTACCTTTCGGGAGACGATGATCCTGATTTCTTTGTAATGCCTGAAATGGGAACCGAGATCGCCAAGATCGAAAATCAAGAACTACCCAAAGAAAAAGAAGCCGAAGCCAAAGAAGAACTCTTCAGAGATTTCAGCATAAAAAGTGAACGTATTCACACCATGAACCAACTGTTGAAAGCCTATGCGCTTTTTGAAAAAGACACGCAGTATGTGGTCATGGATAACAAAGTGATGATCGTTGACGAACAAACCGGGCGTATTATGGACGGGCGTCGGTATAGCGACGGACTCCACCAAGCGATCGAAGCCAAGGAAAACGTAAAGATCGAAGCGGCGACGCAAACCTTCGCCACCATTACGCTTCAGAATTACTTTAGAATGTACCGCAAATTGTCGGGTATGACGGGTACTGCGGTTACGGAAGCAGGCGAATTATGGGAGATCTACAAGCTTGATGTGGTAGAAATCCCAACCAACAAGCCTATTGCTCGTGACGATCGCGAAGATAAGATCTACAAGACCAAGCGGGAGAAGTACAACGCGGTGATCGAGGAGGTACAAGAATTATCTGATGCCGGACGCCCTGTGTTGATTGGTACTACTTCCGTAGAGATCTCAGAATTGCTCAGTAAAATGTTGGGGATTCGGAAGATTCCGCATAATGTGCTAAATGCGAAATTGCACAAAAAAGAGGCTGACATTGTCGCCGAAGCCGGAAACCAGGGAATGGTGACCATTGCTACGAACATGGCCGGTCGGGGTACCGATATCAAGCTTTCAAAAGAAGTAAAAGAGGCAGGCGGATTGGCCATTATTGGTACTGAACGTCACGATTCACGTCGTGTAGACCGTCAGTTACGCGGTCGTAGCGGTCGGCAGGGAGATCCGGGAAGCTCGCAGTTCTACGTGTCTTTGGAAGATAATTTGATGCGTCTCTTCGGAAGTGAACGTATCGCAAAAATGATGGACCGCATGGGACTGAAAGAAGGGGAAGTAATTCAGCATTCCATGATCTCAAAATCCATTGAGCGTGCGCAGAAAAAAGTAGAAGAGAACAACTTCGGTATCCGGAAGCGATTACTGGAATACGATGATGTGATGAATGCGCAGCGAGAAGTTGTGTACAAACGTCGCTATCATGCCTTATTCGGAGAACGCCTTCGAGTGGATATCGCGAATATGATCTATGACACTTCGGAAGTGATCGCCGAAAGCAATAAACTAGCGCAAGATTTTAAGAATTTTGAATTTGAATTGATCCGTTTCTTCTCGATGAGTTCGCCCATTTCCGAAGCAGAATTCGAGAAAATGGACGCCAAAAAGATCGCAGGTGTAATTTATAAAGCGGCTTATGAGCACTATCAAGAAAAGATGGCGCGCAATGCCGAAATGGCGTTCCCGGTGATCAAGAATGTGTACGAAACGCAAAAAGATAAATACAAACGTATTCTCGTGCCTTTCTCAGACGGTGTAAAGACACTGAATGTAGCCACCGACCTAGAGAAAGCCTACGAAACAGAAGGCCGACAATTGGTACAGGATTTTGAAAAGAACATTACGCTGGCGATTATAGATGATGCGTGGAAGAATCACCTTCGGAAGATGGACGAATTGAAACAGTCGGTGCAGTTGGCCGTACACGAACAGAAAGATCCCTTATTGATCTATAAGTTCGAAGCCTTCGAATTGTTCAAAGAAATGATCGACAAGGTGAATAAAGACGTTATTTCGTTCTTGTTCAAGGGAGAACTTCCGCAGGAAAATCAGCAAATTCAAGAGGCGAGACAAACCCGACCAAAAGAAAAGCTGAGCGAGCAAAAAGAAGAGATCCCAAACATGGACGAACGTGCAGCGCAATCGCGTGCTGCCGGAAATACGCAACAGCAGCCGCAAATAACAGAAACCATCACCAGAGAACGTCCGAAGATTGGACGCAACGATCGGGTAACGATCAAAAATGTCATGAGCGGTGAGAACAAGACCTTGAAGTACAAGCAGGCCATTCCGTTATTGGATAAAGGCGATTGGGTCTTGGTAGATCAATAACATAAAAAAGGCATCGGAACCGATGCGAAAGAAGAGGGAAAGAACGCCTTACTTTAGAAATAAGTAAGGCGTTTAATTTTTTAGGGTAACGTCGCTGTAGCGGGCGTCAATTTTGAAAGATGCTGTATTGTTTTGAGCCTTGTGATAGCCGCGAAGTAGCACGCGGTTTCCGGTATTTGTTTGGTCTAATTTTAACGATTTAGGATGCAGTAAGCGGGTCTTTCTTCCGTTAAAATAGAAATCGAATCCCGCATCCGGAAGCATAATGGTAGCATTGGTATTGTCAAGAACAATATCCACCACTTTGAAATCTTTTGCTACCTTATTGATAAATAAGTTTCCGAAGGAGCCTTGCAACAACGCTTCCCGATCTAAGATATTGATCTGCACATTACTGGAGTTGGCTTTCAACACAATATTTTCCACTTCATTCAGCTTACAATCTTCCACATAATCCACATCCAAGGATCCGTTGTTCCATTTGTTGATGTACACCGGCGCATAGGCCGCATTGATGAGGGTACTCCCCCCATCAATGCTATTGGCTGTTAATGCTGCGTAATTCAGTTTTGCACGTACGTTGTAGGCGTCTGCCATTTTCACCTCTCCGTGACGCACGTTAATATCGGTCTTACCGCCTTTTGGCATCTTAATAATAATAGTCTTGCGTACATCAGGATGTACCTTTTTTCCATCCTTATCTTTCAAAATATACGCTTTCACGTTGTGCTTTTTACCGTGCGGCCCTTCGTCAAATTGCTCGGCCCAGGCTTCCATTTCACGCCCAAAGTTCTCACCCCAAGCTTCCATTTCTTTCTCGAATTCTTTTCCAAATTCTTCACCCCAGGCTTCCATTTGCTTCCCGAGATTTTCCCCCCAAGCTTCCATCTTCTTTTCAAATTCAGGACCAAACTGACTGCTAAATTTCGCTCCAAAATCTTCTCCCCAAGCTTCCATAACCTTTTCAAAACCTTCGGCCCATTCATCTACTTCGCTCAACCAACGATCGGTTTGCTTCACGGTTACATTACTCTTGTACTTACGGTTCAACTTATCGACATACGACTGCTTGTTGCGTTCGTATTCCGACTTATCGAATACATAGCTTCCGTTATTGTTAAAGTTGAAGTTCGTGTAGCCATCTTTGTAGTGAATGCTTGCTCGTTCTTTTGTAAAAGGCCAATTTGGCATTTCTTCATAATCGGGCACGTCTGGCACTACCACATCAAAATTCATGGTTGTTAGATCTTTCAGAATAGGCATTTCAGGAAGTTGTTCCAGCACTTTCAAACTTTCCAGTGATTTCAATGCGCCTAATCCGGATAGTGATTCCATTCCATTCCAACCTGCGGCATGAGAGGTGATCACTACTTTTTTACTGTTTCCAAGGATATCAAAATCCCAATTGTCAAAGATTTCTTTTTTCTGTGCTGCGGAAAGGTTTTCACCTTCGATACGGGCTTCCACTTCCACCACATCTTTGTTCCACGTTTCAAAAACCACGTGTGTATGACTGGTATTGACCGAAACCAACACATCGTCTCCCACACTAAAGGTCTCCACGTATTTTTTTTGTGCAAACGACGCTCCCGAAAGGATCAAGGCGACGCTCAACAAAAAACTATGCTTCCATATTGATATATTTTTCATCATCTGTTTCTTTTAGTTCTTTTAATTTGTTTTTCAGTTTGAACAGCAATTCCAAACGTAGTTTCAAATTATCTATAAGGGCGTTGATGGTCGCTTCTGTTGGGCCCAGCGTGTTAAGTTCTTCTGTTAATCGTGTATATTCCGCATCCAGATCGCTCAATCGCTTCATATAGCCGTCGATAAGGTCTTTGTTCTCTTCGGAAGTTTCCAAAGAAGCCAATTGTACATTGATCCCGGCAGTATAGAACTCCTCCACCTTTTTCAGGTCAGGAGAAAGGTCTCCCAGAGTAATCTGCGGTGTGAGTGGCGTATCGGTTTGCTCTGTTGTAGTATCCACAATAGCAGGCGTTGTTTCATCCTTGGTCAAGGATTGGTATCCAAAAATACCCAAGGTGATCAGTACCAACCCTACGGCCGCTATTTTCATGAAAAAGAAAGTAGTATTGTTAGATGGTTTCTTCTTTTCAGAAAAGGCAGTTTGTAGACGGGCTTCAAATCGTGCTTCATGTCCTTTTGAAAGCTTCGGTGGTTCCGAAGTATCCTCTTTCAAGAGGGATCTAATATCCTGTGCCATATTGCAAATGCTTTAAGGTTTCTTTTAATTTATTTTTACCGCGATGCAGGTTCGTTCTTGAGGCACTTTCAGAAATCCCAAGTACTTCTGAGATCTCTTGATGATCGTAGCCTTCCAACAGGAACAGTGTTACTACTACACGATAATTCTCCGGAAGCGCTGCAATCGCATCTTTTACTTCCGAAACGGTGGTGGCATCGGGCACGCTCCAGTTATCATCCTGCACAATAGAAAGTGTCTCTTCATTTACAGGGTGTGTTTCCAGTTTTCGTGCCTTCAGCACATCCAGGCAGGTATTGATGACAATGCGTTTTAACCACGCTCCAAAAGTGACGTCTCCTTGAAACTGTTCTAACTTTGAAAATGCTTTGATAAAAGCATCTTGCATGGCATCCTCTGCCGCAGCCGTGTCGTTCAAATACCTGCAAGCCACGATATACATTCCGTCACAATATTGATTGTACAAGGCCATTTGGGCCTTTCGGTCATGCTTTTTACACTGCTCAACAAGTAGTTGGTTCGACAAACTTGATGGTTTTTTTGGTTGCTGTTCGGGTTAAAGACGAGTGATTATTTCGCGTGTTTCAAAATATTAACTTTTTTTAAGTTAAAATATAACTAAGTAGCGTTCTTTGGAACCTCTTTTGTTGTACATTTAGATAGAATTAAGTGAGGGTTATGAAAGAAAAATACAAAGATTTTGATCGACTGAATCGATTAATGGTGGCTTGTTTTAGAGCTGAACAATATTATTATAATGCTGCATAAGACGCACAGACGACCGACCTTAAGCGATTTATGAACTATATGGCGACCGAACGGAATCGCATTGCGAATGATATCTCCAACCAATTGAGTTCACGAGATATTGAACCGCTTGAGTTGGACGTTGAAAAAGGGAATACCGATCGCACGTGGAACGAGATCAAAGAGGCCTTAGAGAATTATGATGCGGTCGATATGCTGGCGGAAGGAATGGCCCGCGATAAAGGAATCGTGACGAAGATTTCAGACATGTTGAAGGAAGAGGCACTTCCAGAGCCTATTTTAGAGATGTTATATAAACATCGAAAAAAGATCCAATGGTATTTAAAGCAGGCAGAACAACACAAAAAGAACCACTTTAAAGATCATGGCAAGAAGAAAGCAAGTGATGCAGAAGAAGTGCTATCTGATGGTTCACAGGAAGATGATGACGATGATAACGATGCACGCATCATCCAGATGAGAGCGATTTAGTGAAAACGCATATTCTTATAAAATTAAAAAGCCGAAGTTTTAAAACTTCGGCTTTTTTATACGTATCCATGGGATCGATTATTCATCGTCGTCGACCAAAAGATTAAGATTCACAGTAATATTGTCGCGCGTGGCTTTCGAAAACGGACACACTTCGTGTGCTTTATTTACTAGCATCTCACCTGTTTCAGTATCTACATTTGGGATGTAAACATCTAAGGTAGCCTCTAAGAAAAAGCCCTCTTTATCTTTGCAAAAACCAATAGTCGCTTTCACGCTTAGGTTTTCGGCATCGATATTAATATCTTCAGATTCGGCCACCGATTGAACCGCACCCCCAAAACAAGCCGCATACGCACACCCAAACAGCTGTTCAGGATTCGCGCCATCGCCCCCGTCTCCGCCCATTGATTTGGGAACGGATAATTCAAGATCTATCGGTCCGTTATCGCTCTTCACATGGCCCTTTCTTCCGCCGGTTGCAGTAGAAATTCCTTCATATAATGTTTTCATGATTATTTTATTAGAATTGAATAATCAATATACCAAGGTTGCGTATTTTTAAGAAACCCTTATTCATAAAATTGTCATAAATTTCACGCATGGCGGAAAAGAAGAATGATACCGATGCCCTTTCAGAAAAAGATGGAGTGAACAACCCACCCAAACACCTTAGCGAGAAAGCAGCCACCGCGATTAAACAAAAACGAAAGCAGGTGGTCTCAATAGAATCATTAGTGGGTGAGCTCACATCCGGAAATACCACTGCGCTCAGCAAAGCCATAACCCTCATTGAAAGTGAAGCGAAACAACATCAACACATCAGTAAGACATTACTACAGCAATGTCTCCAACATACCGTTCCCTCTTTTCGAATCGGAATCACAGGGGTACCCGGAGTGGGAAAAAGCACCTTTATTGAACGCTTCGGAACCCACCTTACCCAAAACGGACATCGCGTCGCCGTGCTCGCCGTAGACCCCAGTAGTACCGTGAGCCGAGGAAGCATCTTAGGGGACAAAACCCGAATGGAAGCTTTAGTGAAAGATTCAAACGCCTATATTCGCCCTTCTTCCAGCGGAAGTTCTTTAGGAGGTGTTGCCCGAAAAACACGAGAAGCCATTATTCTTTGTGAAGCCGCAGGGTTCGAAACCATTATTATTGAAACTGTTGGCGTGGGTCAAAGCGAAACGGCCGTGCATTCTATGACCGACTTCTTTTTGTTGCTAAAATTAGCAGGCGCTGGAGATGAACTACAGGGCATGAAACGTGGCATCATGGAAATGGCGGACGCCATCGTAATTAACAAAGCGGACGGCGATAATATAAAAGCAGCAAAACTAGCACGAACCGAATTTAACCGTGCGTTGCATTTGTTTCCGCCTAAGGAAAGTCAATGGGCCCCAAAAGCTATGACTTGTAGTGCTTTGAATAACGAAGGGATTGATGCGGTTTGGAAATCGCTTCAGGAATACTTGGAGATCGTAAAGGACAACGGCTATTTTTCAGAAAAACGGAAACAACAAAATCGGTTTTGGTTGCTTCAAACCATTGAGAATACCCTACAGCAGCAGTTCTTCAACCGTCCCGACATTCAGAAAGCATTCGAAGAACAACTAAAAAAAATTCACCAACAGGAAACCACGCCTTTCGAAGCGGCCGAATACTTGCTTTCCATGGCTACATAAATTGTGCTTTGAACCACGCAACTTGCGCTTCTAGACCTGTTTTTAACGACGTTTGCGGATTGTACCCAAGGATTTTTCTGGCCTTGTCAATATTCGCCTTGGTTCGGGATTGATCTCCCGGGCGTGGGGGTTGGATAGCTACTTCAATGTTAGTTCCAAGAATTTCTTCAACGGTAGCAATGCCGGTTGCCGTACTGTTCTCCTCTTCGGTACCTAAATTAAAGACCTCGCCATTACACTCCTTTTCTTTACCTAAAACGCTCACAATACCATCTACGATATCCTGCACATAGGTAAAACTCCGCAAATGATCCTCACTCCCTTCAAACAAAGGAAATGGTTTCTTGTTCAACCCACAATCTATCAATCGCGTATACAGCTTGTCCGGACGCTCTCTAGGTCCATATACCGAATACAACCGCAGTGAGGTTCCTTGTAACAATCCTCGGCGCGTATACGCCAACACCAATTGTTCTGCCGCTAATTTAGTAACCCCGTACCAAGAAGCCGGATTAGGAGCTTCTTCTTCGGTCATTGTAGCCTCTAATCCATAAATAGAGGAGGTGGCCATATTAACAAAATAAGGCGGCTGAGAGACAGCTTCTAAGCCCTCTAGCAAGCGATGGGTGGCCAACACATTATTTTCGTAATAATCACGAAACGTGCTCGTTGCCGCAATCCCGGGTTGTGCTGCAAAGTGAAAAATATGAGTAAATTCTTGAGCTAAAAGTTCCTCTAACTTTGAAAGTCGGAGATCCAATTGCTGCACCTCGATCCCCTGTTCTGACAAAGCTGAAGCATTCCGTTTTTTAAGTTCTGGATCGTAGTACGGAGAAAAATTATCAATGGCGATCACTTCACAACCCATCGTTTGTAGTCGCTGTGCGGTGTGTGATCCAATGAATCCGGCGGCTCCGGTAACTAATGCTTTCATACGTCCGTTTCAACATACAAAGAAACCATTTTTTTACCGTTCTAGGTATTCTGTAAAAAAGAAATACTTTTGCAAGGATAATCTGCGATCTCTTATGTACGAGTTTACCGTCATTATTCCCGTTTACAATGAAGAAGACAATCTTGAGCGGGTAGAACAGGAATTTCTAGCCTATTTAAAAATCGCTACCAAGAAAACGAAAGTGCTTTTTGTAAATGATGGCTCTAAAGACGATAGTCAGTCGCTTATCGAAATAATCTGCCAACGAAATGAGGCCTTTTCTTTTATTTCTTTTGTAGAAAATCGCGGACTCAGTGCTGCGATCAAAGCTGGGTTTGATCATGTTGAAACTCCGTTACTAGGGTACATCGACAGCGATCTGCAAACCACTCCCGACGATTTCAACCTACTATTAGCACATATTGACAATCACGAGCTCGTCACCGGCGTACGCGCCGATCGTAAAGATTCTTTTGTGAAGAATATGTCTTCCAAAATTGCCAACGGTATTCGTCGTGCGTTTACCCACGATGGCATGGACGATACCGGTTGCCCTTTGAAAGTCATAAAAACCGATTACGCAAAACGCATCCCCATGTTTAAGGGACTGCACCGTTTCCTGCCCGCAATGATCTTACTACAAAACGGAAGGATCATTCAAATTCCGGTGCGCCACTTCCCCAGAGTGGCAGG